>NZ_CP072874.1:1327527-1328695 GCF_017968825.1 Phascolarctobacterium sp. Marseille-Q4147
AGGCGGTCGCAGAGAAGAGGCCCAAGCGACTGTTTACCACAAACACAGGTGCCTGCTAAAGAGAAATCTGACGTATAGGTGCTGACACCTGCCCAGTGCCGGAAGGTTAAGGAAGGATGTCCGGAGCAATCCAAAGCATTCGACCGAAGCCCCGGTGAACGGCGGCCGTAACTATAACGGTCCTAAGGTAGCGAAATTCCTTGTCGGGTAAGTTCCGACCCGCACGAAAGGTGTAACGATTTGGGCACTGTCTCAACGAGGGACCCGGTGAAATTGAAGTACCTGTGAAGATGCAGGTTACCCGCGACTGGACAGAAAGACCCCATGGAGCTTTACTGTAACCTGACATTGGGTTCTGATACATCACGTACAGGATAGGTGGGAGGCATGGAAGCGAGGACGCTAGTCTTCGTGGAGCCGCCGTTGGGATACCACCCTTGATGTATCGGAATTCTAACCGTAGGAGTAACGAAACTCGGGACAGTGTCAGGCGGGCAGTTTGACTGGGGCGGTCGCCTCCCAAAGAGTAACGGAGGCGCCCAAAGGTTCCCTCAGCGCGGCCGGAAATCGCGCGAAGAGTGTAAAGGCAGAAGGGAGCTTGACTGAGAGCCAAACACGGCGATCAGGTACGAAAGTAGGGCTTAGTGATCCGGTGGCATCCAAGTGGAAGGGCCATCGCTCAACGGATAAAAGCTACCCTGGGGATAACAGGCTAATCTCTCCCAAGAGTCCATATCGACGGGGAGGTTTGGCACCTCGATGTCGGCTCATCACATCCTGGGGCTGAAGTCGGTCCCAAGGGTTGGGCTGTTCGCCCATTAAAGTGGTACGTGAGCTGGGTTCAGAACGTCGTGAGACAGTTCGGTCCCTATCCATCGCGGGCGCAAGAGATTTGAAGGGGGCTGCTCCTAGTACGAGAGGACCGGAGTGGACGAACCAATGGTGTACCAATTATCTCGCCAGAGGTATAGTTGGGTAGCTACGTTCGGAAAGGATAAACGCTGAAAGCATCTAAGCGTGAAACCAGCCTTAAGATGAGATCTCTCATAGAGTAATCTAGTAAGACACCTTGGAGAAGACGAGGTTGATAGGTCGGGAGTGTAAGTACAGTAATGTATTCAGCGGACCGATACTAATATGTCGAGGGCTTGACTTAAGAAGTAAGCCT
>NZ_CP072874.1:1329123-2385842 GCF_017968825.1 Phascolarctobacterium sp. Marseille-Q4147
TCAGTCAGCAGCAATTTCTTAACGCAAATTTCGTGTGGAATCAAGACGAAGTGTCGCAAAACTCGCGCTATGCAAAGAGATTTTACTATAGTAGATAGCTTAGCGCTCAGACAATGCAACACTTCGATGATTCCAGACACTCATTTGCTAAAATTGCTATTCCTTGCACGATATACCCATCGCTCAATTTACTTGTCTTCTTATCAATCAGCATCGTCCTGCAGACTCGCTTCTTGGATGCGTGAATAAAGAATATATGCGCCTGCTATGTAAGCCTTGAATTATGTCAACTGTGAATAGACATTAAAGCAATATACATCAGTGTTAAAGTGCCCTGTTTTGCACTTATTTAGACAACAATGTATAATTCTTAACAATTTGTCAGCGATTTTTAATAATATACTTGCTTTTAGTTACGTAATCATGATATAATTTTTTCGGACTTTTTAGAAAAAAATTATGGAGTGATTAATTAGATGAGAAAAATCAATTATTTGTTTTTGGCGGTAACGCTTGTTATCATGGTTGGCCTATTTTATATAAGCGGACAGCATCCTAACACTGTTGATCCTGAAACCTATAAGCCTGCCGTATATTCGACAATCGGCGCTTTGCTGCCCCCGGTTATCGCAATTGCTTTGGCCTTGATTACTAAGGAAGTATATTCTTCTTTGTTCGTAGGTATTGCAATCGGTGCACTGTTATATTCCAACGGTAATCTTGAGCTTGGTTTAAATACTATGCTGTACAATGAAAACGGCGGCATGATTACCAAGCTGTCGGATAGCGGTAACGTTGGTATCATGGTATTCCTTGTTATTTTAGGTATCATGGTAGCTCTTATGAACAAGGTTGGCGGCAGTGCTGCCTTCGGCCAGTGGGCTTCTAAAAATATCAAGACTCGCGTTGGTGCGCAGCTTGCAACCATTGCGCTTGGTGTACTTATTTTTGTCGATGACTATTTTAACTGCCTGACTGTTGGTTCCGTAATGCGTCCTGTTACCGACAGACATCAGGTTAGCCGCGCAAAGCTGGCATATCTTATTGACGCAACTGCTGCGCCGATTTGTATTATTGCGCCGGTTTCCAGCTGGGCTGCAGCTGTAACTTCATCAGTACCTAAAGGCTCTGATATTAACGGCTTTAACATGTTCCTGCAGACTATTCCGTATAACTTCTACGCAATTACTACATTATCTATGATGCTTCTTTTGACTATCATGAAATTTGATTTCGGCAGCATGAAGGTTCATGAGGATAACGCAAATAAGGGTGACCTGTTTACTACTGCTGCTCGTCCGTATGGTGATGATGATGACAATACCGATAAGCCTAACGGTGCGGTTATTGACCTTGTACTGCCTGTAATTGTACTTATTATCTGCTGTATTATCGGTATGATTTATAGCGGTGGCTTCTTCACAGGCGAAACCTTTGTTGATGCTTTTGCAGGCGCTGACGCTCCCAAAGGCCTGGTACTCGGTAGCATGGCAACCTTCTTCTTCACCTTCTGCTTTTACATGGTACGCAACGTAATGACCTTTAAGGAATTTACTGAGTGTATTCCTGCAGGCTTCAGAGCAATGGTTGCGCCGATTATGATTCTGACCATGGCTTGGACTCTGTCCGGTATGACCGGTCTTTTAGGTGCGAAGTTCTATGTGCATGATCTTGTTGCAAACTCCGCAGGTATCCTGAAAATGTTCCTGCCGACAATTATCTTTGTTGTTGCTATGTTCCTTGCGTTCTCTACCGGTACAAGCTGGGGTACCTTCTCTATTCTGATTCCTGTTGTTTGCAACGTTTTCGGTTCCGGCGATACCTATGAAATGCTGATTATCTCTATAGCTGCTTGCCTGAGCGGCGCGGTATGCGGTGACCACTGCTCGCCTATCAGCGATACAACGATTATGGCATCCGCAGGCGCGCATTCCGACCATGTTAACCACGTTTCCACACAGCTGCCCTATGCTTTGACTGCAGCTGCTGTGTCCGTTGCCGGCTATCTGATTGCCGGCGGTATTGCGTACTTTACGGAAAGCTCCTTAGCGCTGATTGCTTTGCCGATTACGCTGTGCTTATTATTCGTAACATTGCTGGTTATGCGTACTTATATGCGTAAACAGGCTGCTTAAACGAAATATTTTATGATCGAAAAGCTGATACAGAAATGTATCGGCTTTTTGTATGTTAAGCATTGCTTATCATAAGCGTTATATTATGCCTTATAACTATAACCGGGCAGAGAAAATATCAATTTGCTATTGCCTGATTTTAGTATTATAATATCTATCACTAGCTAAAAGAAAGAGAAGGTATTGAAGATATGCGGACAAGCATGGACATGCTTAACGGTTCCTTATGGGATAAAATATTTAAATTTTCTATGCCGGTAGCTGCAACAGCTATCTTAGAGCAGTTTTTTACCGCTACGGACGTAGTGATTGCCGGCAACTTTGCTAACAGCGACAGAACTGCAGCGATGGCTGCCGTAGGAACAGATTTGCCGATTATCGGTATGATTATTTTTCTGTTCTTAGGATTGGCCTTAGGCTCTAATGTTGTTATTGCGCAGTCTATCGGCAGACGTGATACGGAAGGCGTAAAGAAGGCGGTGCATACTGCTGTACTCCTTTCGCTGATTATCGGTATTGCGGTAGCTGTTTTTGCACAGTTTGCTGTTGTGCCGATTTTAGATTTGTTGGAAATTCCGGCAGAAGTTTTACCTTCAGCTGTGATGTACCTCAGGATATATTTTTTAGGTATGCCGATTATTTTGCTGTACAATTTTGAAGCGGCTATTTTCCGCAGTATCGGTGAAACGCAAAAACCGTTGATGGCGCTTATTGCAGCCAGCCTGGTTAATATTGTGCTGGATTTATTTTTTGTCTGCGTATGCAAGCTGGATGTTACCGGTGTAGCGATTGCTACAGTGTTGGCTAACGCGGTTTCTGCTTTGATTCTGCTCCGCTTATTGCTGAAAACAGATTCTATAATTAAGTTGGAATGGAGTAAGCTGCACCTTGATATGCCTACGCTGAAAGAAATAGTAAGCATCGGCTTGCCTGCAGGCATCCAGGGCGCAGTTTTCAGCCTGGCCAATGTTGTTATTCAGGGTGCTATCAACAGCTTGGGCACAGAGGTCATAGCTGCCTCCAGTGCTTCACTGATTCTGGAGATGGTAGCGTTCAGTATCTTCAGCTCCTTTACACAGGCGTGTACGACTTTTGTCGGACAAAATTATGGTGCACGGCAACTGGCCCGCTGTCGTGAGATTTTACGCTTATGCCTGCTGGAGGATGTTATCTGCACTGGCTTTTGTATGCTTATCGTATTTATCTTCGGAGACAGGCTTATTGCGCTCATCAACGACGACAGCGAGGTTATCAGGCTTGGTTATATCAGAGCTTCTATTGTATTTTGCGCCTACATTTTCAGCCTTTCGTATGATGTTATGTCAGGTTATCTGCGTGGCTTCGGCATATCGTTTTTACCGTCGCTGCTTACGATTTTAGGTGTCTGCGGTGTACGTTTCTTGTGGGTTGCCTTTGTTTTCCCGGTGTATCATGATTTCCGTTCCCTGATGTACGTTTATCCTGTAAGCATGGGTGTTACCGCTGTACTGATTTTTGCAGCGCTGATGTGGTGCAGACCTTCCAAAAGATTTGCTTAAATAATTTCGAAGCATTTTTTGGGAGCAAAATACTGCTGTATGTGAATATTTTGCTGGTATAAAAAGAAATACTGCTCATTATAATATGCCGGTACAGAAATGTGCCGGCTTTTTTGTGCGCTAAAGCTAACTTTATTGTTTATCCGGTTGGAATTTCAGTATATTTTTGTTATAATGAGTAAAGAGGATTCAAAGGAGGAAGGGCCATGAAAATAGAATTTACAAAAATGCATGGTGCTGGTAATGATTATGTCTATGTAGACTGCACCAAGGAGATGCTGCCGAACCCGGGTGCTATTTCCGAATATGTAAGCCATAGACGCTTTGGTATTGGCAGTGACGGTCTTATCTGCGTTTGCAAATCAGACGTTGCTGATTTCAAAATGCGTATGTTCAACGCTGACCGCAGTGAAGGCAAGATGTGCGGTAACGGCGTGCGCTGCGTAGCTAAATTTGTGCATGACAAAGGTCTGACCGATAAAACTACTATTACCCTGGAAACTCTTTCCGGTGTTAAGGAAATTGAAATGGTTGTCGAAAACGGTGAGGTTGTAGGTGCGAAGGTAGATATGGGCAAGCCTGTTTTCCGTGCTACCGAAATTCCGATGAACTGCGATCATTATATTTTTGTTGACCAGGCAATTGTTCTGAATGATAATCATGATGATGTAACCAAAGAAAAGGTTTTCTATAACGGTACGGCAATTTCTATGGGCAATCCGCACTTTGTTACCTTTGTGGATGATGTGGACAGCCTGAACCTGGAAGAGCTGGGACCGCAATTTGAACATCATAAGCTGTTCCCGGAAGGCGTGAACACTGAGTTTGTACAGGTTCTGGACAAGAACACTGTCAAGTTCCGCGTTTGGGAGCGTGGCAGCGGCGAAACCTGGGCCTGCGGCACCGGTGCGAGCGCTGTTACCGTAGCCTGCATTATGCTGAATAAAGCAGGCAAGAAGGGCGAACCGCTCAATGTACATTGCAAGGGCGGCCTGCTCAAGGTTACGCATGAGCTGAACGATCATGTTACCCTGGAGGGTAACGCAGTCGCAGTATTTGACGGCGTAATTGATATTCCTGAGAGTGTTATTAACGAGTAAACAAATTGCTTGAACTACTGGCTGCAGGTATCGCAATGCTTGCAGCTAGTAATTTTTCAAGCGTTTGCTATAAATTTAAAATGATTTTAATAATGGGGGTTTTTCAATGGCATTTGTAAACGAAAACTATTGTAACTTAAAAGAAAGCTTTCTTTTTGCTGATATTGCGCACAAGGTAAGCGCATATGCTGAGGCACATCCAGACAAAAAGATTATTCGCCTGGGCATTGGCGACGTTACCCTGCCGCTGGCAAAATGTGTTGTTGATGCAATGGCGAAGGCTGTAGCTGAAATGGGCGTACAGTCTACCTTCCGCGGTTATGGTCCGGAACAGGGCTATGATTTTCTGCATGCAGCACTGGTAAAATATTATGCTTCCTTCGGCGTTACCCTGGAAAGCGATGAAATTTTCATCAGCGACGGTGCAAAGAGCGATTGCGCTAATATCACCGATATTTTCAGCAATGCAAACACTATCCTGATTCCTGATCCGGTATACCCTGTATATCTGGATACCAACATTATGTGCGGCCGTCACATCATTTATATGGAAGGCAAGCCGGAAAATGATTTCCTGCCGATGCCGGACGAAAATGTAAAGGCTGACGTAATTTATATGTGCTCTCCGAACAACCCGACCGGTTCTGCTTATACCAAAGAGCAGCTGGAGGAATGGGTTGCTTATGCACTGAAAAACGATGCTGTTATTCTGTACGATGCTGCTTATGAAGCATATGTAACCGATCCGGCAATTCCGCGCAGCATTTTCGTTATCGAAGATGCTAAAAAATGTGCTATCGAGCTGTGCTCTCTGTCCAAGACTGCCGGCTTTACCGGTACCCGTTGCGGTTATACTGTTGTTCCTCATGCACTGGTTCGTAAAACCGAAAGCGGCAAGGAAATGGAACTGAACAAAATGTGGCTGCGTCGTCAGACTACTAAGTTCAATGGTGTTCCTTACATTATCCAACGCGGTGCAGAGGCTGTATTCAGCGAAGAAGGCATTAAACAATGTCGCGAAAGCATTGCTTACTACCAGGAAAACGCACGTATTATCATGGAAGGCTTTGACAAGGTTGGCATTAAATATTATGGCGGTGTACATTCTCCGTACATCTGGCTGCAATGCCCCAACGGCATGAGCTCTTGGGAATTCTTTGACTTCCTGCTGGAAAAACTGCAGGTTGTAGGTACTCCGGGCGCAGGCTTTGGTAAAATGGGCGAAGGCTTCTTCCGCCTGACTGCTTTCGGTAGCCGTGAAAATACCATCGAAGCTATGGAACGTATTATTAACGGACTGAAAAAATAAGCTTAAGCATTTCAAGCCGTACTGTTTCTTGCGGGAGATAGTACGGCTTTTATGTAGCAGTGCTCATGTATACATTATATCTGTGCTTGAACTCTTGCTTTTTTGACAGTAATATAGTAAAGTATTACGTAACTTAATAGATAATTTCACAATGAAAGGTGTGTTTTTGATGAACTTGAAGAAATTTTTGAAAGCTGCTCTGTGCAGTGCTATGGTTGTTGCAATGGCTGTTACCGCAGGCTGCGGCGGTGGCGATAAAAAAGCTGACAGCGGTAAAAAGGTACTGAAGGTTGGTATGGAATGCGCATACGCTCCGTACAACTGGTCCCAACCGTCTGCTGACGGCGGCGCTGTAAAAATCGCCGGCTCTAACGAATATGCTTATGGCTATGACGTTATGATTGCTAAAAAATTAGCTGATTCCATGGGCGCTGACTTGGAAATCCATAAAATCGAATGGGATGGTTTGGCTCCTGCAGTAGTAAGCGGCAAAATTGATGCTGCTATTGCCGGCATGTCCATTACCTCCAAACGTAAAGAATCCGTTGACTTCACTAAACCTTACTACTATGCAACTGTAGTAGCACTGGTTAAAAAGGATTCCCCGCAAGCTCAGGCTAAGAGCGTTGCCGACCTCAAAGGCTCTATTGCTACTTCTCAGCTGAACACCATCTGGTATGACCAGATTGACCAGGTTCCGGACGTTAAAAAGCTGCCTGCTATCGACAACGTTCCCGGCATGATTGTTGCGCTGAAATCCGGCAAATGCAACCTGATTGTAACCGATATCCCGACTGCTAAGGCTGCTGCTTTTGCTAACCCCGAACTGACTATGGTAACCTTCCCTGAAGGTCAAGGCTTCAAAACTTC
The DNA here is from genome assembly GCF_017968825.1 of Phascolarctobacterium sp. Marseille-Q4147. Taxonomy (NCBI): domain Bacteria; kingdom Bacillati; phylum Bacillota; class Negativicutes; order Acidaminococcales; family Acidaminococcaceae; genus Phascolarctobacterium; species Phascolarctobacterium sp. Marseille-Q4147. The sequence goes on from NZ_CP072874.1 coordinate 1,336,076, forward strand.
TAAAGAAGATGTTGAAATCGGTATTGCTATTAAAAAAGGCAACAAGGAACTGGCAGACGCTATGAACAAGGTTCTGAGCGGTATGACCGAGGCTGACTTCAATAAGATTATGGATGAAGCTATTAAGAAACAGCCTTTGGCAAAATAAGCTGTATAAGAATGGAATAGCTGCGTTGCAATAACGAGTTACGCCATTTGCAAGGGGCGGCGGTTGTCGCCCCTTTTTGTATTAAATTAAGGTGGTGTATGTAATGCCGGAAACATTTTTTGGCTGGGTAGTTTACCTGCTGCAGCAATATGGCTCTGTCCTGCTGAAGGGCGCGGTCGTTACTCTGCTGCTGGCAGTAGTAGGCACATTTATCGGCTGTATTATCGGCCTTATTGTTGGTGTTATCCAAACAATTCCTTTGGAGGATAATGACAGCAAGGTTAAGAGAACTTTGGTGCGCTGTGTGCAGCGCTTATTAGACGCTTACGTAGAGGTGTTCCGCGGTACACCTATGATTGTACAGGCTATGGTTGTTTATTATGGTGCAATGAGCCTGTTTGATATCGATATGTCACCGCTGTTTGCAGGCTTTTTGGTTGTTTCTATCAATACCGGTGCTTACATGGCAGAAACTGTGCGTGGCGGTATTGAATCTGTTGACCCGGGACAAAAGGAAGCAGCAATTGCTATCGGTATGGACCATATCCAGACCATGCGTTGCGTTATTCTGCCGCAGGCTCTGCGCAATGTAATGCCGCAGCTGGGCAACAACCTGATTATCAATATCAAGGATACCTCTGTATTGAACGTTATCTCCGTAACAGAGCTGTATTTTGCTTCCAAGTCTGCTGCAGGCGTGTACTACAAATACTTTGAAATTTTCTTCATTACCTGCGTAATTTACTTTATTATGACCTTTACCGCTTCCCGCCTGCTGCGCTGGTTGGAAAGCAAGATGGATGGCCCGAAGGATTATCAGCTGGTTACCTATGACCCGATGATGGATCCCTGCGGTGATATTCCTCTGCCTACTAAGAAGCCGAAAGGACGGTACTAAGCTATGGAAAAGGAACTTTTGTTATCAGTCCATGATTTAAAGAAAAGCTTTGGCGAGCGTGAAATTTTAAAGGGCATCAGCTTTGATGTCCGTCGCGGTGATGTTGTCTGCATCATCGGTCCTTCCGGCAGCGGCAAGTCTACGCTTATCCGCTGCGTGAACTATTTGGAGCATCCGACCGCCGGTACTATTGATTACCGTGGTACGGATGTCAACGAAGCTTTCAAAAAGCTCACTATGTATCGTACAAAGGTAGGCATGGTGTTCCAATCCTTTAACCTGTTCAACAATATGACTGTTCTGGAAAACTGCATGGTCGGTCAGGTTAAGGTCCTTGGCAAAAGCAAGGAGGAAGCCCGCACAACTGCGTTGAAATATCTGAAGCATGTTGGTATGGATACCTATGTAAATGCCAAACCGCACCAGCTGAGCGGCGGTCAGAAGCAGCGTGTGGCAATCGCACGTGCGTTGGCGCTGGAGCCGGAGGTTCTTTTGATGGACGAGCCGACAAGCGCATTGGACCCGGAAATGGTTGGCGAGGTTCTGCGCGTTATCCGCGACCTGGCTAAGGAAGGCCTGACGATGGTTATCGTAACGCATGAGATGGCTTTTGCCCGTGACGTTTCTAACCGTGTTATCTTTATCGACCAAGGCGTAATTGCTGAAGAAGGCGAGCCGCAGGAGCTGTTTACGCATCCGAAGAATAAACGTACCCAGGATTTCTTAAGCAGATTTGCTAACGCTTAAACTAATTTTATAACGTAGCTTTGCTCTCTGTTTCAAGGTATACCTTGAAGCAGGGAGCTTTTGTTTTGCGATGAGCTTTTATCATAACCGAGAAATGCAAGAAGAAATTATAAGTCAACGCAGGAATTTTATTTATTGCTGTAGAATTTCTATTAAGGCGAGGAATATCTCTGCTTAGAAAGAGTTAAAGGTAGTGATAAAAATGATGAAGGTTTTGCGAAGTGTTTTGCTTTGCGCTTTACTGTTGACTACTCATACAGCATTTGCCGCTAAGGGCACTCTGTTATATATACCTATGGACAACAGACCGGTGTGCCTTGATTACACAGTGCAGACGATGCAGGCTGCAGGCTGGGATGTACAGCTGCCGCCGGCCGAATATATTGCCGGTGCTCAGTCAGCAGGGCAGCCGGAAAATCTTTTTAACTGGCTGGAGGCTAAGGCCGGTGAATCGGTAGCCATTGTTGCTTCCTCCGATGCTTTGCTTTATGGCGGCCTGGTAGCATCGCGCACACATGAAATTTCGCCGGAGCTTCTGCAGCAGCGTGCCGAACGCTTGGTAGAGCTGAAAAAGCAGCATGGTGGGCAGAAGGTTTATGTTTTTACCACTATTATGCGTTCGCCTAAGGCCAGCAGTGCGCCGACAGAGCCTGCATATTATAAGGAATGGGGTCCTAAGATTTTCCGTTTGGGAGAGCTGGAGGACAAGCTGGAGCTTAAGCAGATTAAGCGTAAAGAGGTCAAGGAGCTGGCGGAACTGCGCAGCAGCATTCCCCGGGAAATACTTGCTGATATGTTTACACGCCGCAACAACAATATCCGCGCCACAGAGCTTTTGTTGCATGGTGTGGAAAGCGGCGATTTTGACTATATGCTTATCGGACGTGATGATACTGCAGCCTATTCTCAGGCACATAGGGAAGCACGCGAGATGGATATTCTGGTAAATGAGCTGCCGAAGGAAAAAATCCGTTTCTTCGCCGGCGCAGATCAGCTTGGCCTGCTGCTTTTGAGCCGTGCTGCCAACCGTCTGCAGTATGAGCTGCCTTTGGTAAATGTAACCTATGCTGCCGGCATGGGCGGTAAAACAGTGCCTACCTACGAGGATGATACTGTGGCCGTGAGCGCCAAGCAGCATATCTATGCGGCAGGTGCCTTCCCGGTATATTCGCGCAAAAATGCGGATTTGGTTTTGGCTGTCAACACTCCTGCCGATGGTGTGACGCATGAGGCGTCTGATGCAAGCAACAGCTACAAGGCATTGCCTGCTACCGTAAATTTCGTTAATAAGGTTGAACGCATTCTTAAGCATAATCATCCTGTGACTGTGGCAGACATCCGTTTTGGCAATGGTGCGGACAATGCTTTGGTCAAGAACTTGTTTGACAAACAGTTGGCATATCGTCTGGCTTCCTATGGCGGTTGGAATACCGCAGGCAACAGCTTGGGCTTTGCTCTGGCGCAGGGACTGCTGTATAAGCAGTTAATGCCGGAAGCAAGAGAAAATCTGCTTAATGTGCGTTATCTTGATGATTGGGCTTATCAGGCGAATGTGCGCATGCAAACCTACCAGCAGCTTATCTGGCCTAACTATTGGCCCAATAGCGGACTGAATGAGGAGCAGCGTACTGCGGCGGAAGAGTTTATTACCCGGGAAATCAACAAGGTAAGCAAGCCGTATATGGGCAATACTGCCGAAGAATATAAATTTACGCTGCCGTGGAGCAGAATGTTTGAAGTAAAGGTGGAGCGATAAAATGTCGATGAAGTATACGCTTCGCTTTGCGAAGCCTGACGATGCCGAAAAGCTGCTGGAAATTTACGCGCCCTTTGTCATCAGCAGCGACAGGACGCTCAGTGATGTATCATTTGAATATGAGGTACCGTCGGTAGAAGAATTTACAGAGCGAATCAAAAATATTTCTGCGCACTATCCTTATATAGTTTGTGAGCATGATGGCAGACTGTTGGGTTATGTTTATGCCCATCCTTATATGCAGCGTGCTGCCTATCAGTGGGGTGCCGCGGTAACGATTTATCTGGCACCTGAGGGTCAGGGACACGGATTGGGCAAGGTGATGTACACGGCGCTGGAAGCTTTACTGCGCCTGCAGGGAATAGTTGTGACCTATGCCTGCATTACTGCCAGCAATGAGCACAGCGTCAAAATGCATGAGGCGTGTGGCTATAAAATTATTGGTACCTTCAATAATACAGGCTTCAAGCACGGCCATTGGCTGGACATGGTGTTGATGGAGAAGGTTATTGCCGAACATCCCAAGCAGCCTGAGCTGATCAAGAAGATAGGCGAGCTGCCGCCGGAAACCGTGACAGCAGTTTTAAAAGAGGCTTCGGCAAGGCTGCAGTAATAGCTTAGCAGAAAGCAGTTTTTGTGTATCAGCGTAACAGTATTTTAAGAAACTGTTGTAAGATTTTAGCAGAAAAAGAAAAAGCACTGTCAGCTCTATCTGATATAAGAATATCAGTGAGCAGACAGTGCTTTTGTGCTTTTATCAGTTCTTCCAGGGGATAGCCTTTCTCTCCAACCATTGCAGGAACAGGTTAAAGAGCAGGCCGAGCAACGACAATACAATAACTCCGGCCATCAAGCGGTCGGTAATCATCAAATCGCCGTAATGCAGGATGAGGGCGCCGATGCCGACCTGGGCGGCAATCATCTCTGCTGCTACCAGCAGCAGCAGAGATGTGCCGGCAGCAAGGCGCAGACCTGCGAAAATCATAGGTAAGGCGTTAGGCAGAACAACACTTTTCATTGTCTTCCACCAGCTGGCGTTAAAGCTGACTGCAACCTTGATAAGTAGTGTATCAACATTTTTGACGCCGCTGTAGGTGTTCATTGCTACCGGAAAGAAGACGCCGAGAGCAATAATCGTTACTTTCGAAAGCTCGCCGATTCCCAGCCAGAGAATGAACAACGGCAGCAAAGCGATTTTAGGGATAGGATAAAGTGCATTGACAACAGGATTGCCGATTTTATCTGCCAGTGCCGAGGTACCGGTAACAAGACCGACTGCAAGTCCGATAAGGCTGCCGACAGCAAAACCGATTAAGATACGGTATATGCTGGCTGCCAGGCTAACACCAATTTCACCGTCGGCAAGCATGGTAAGCAGGGCGCTGATAATCTGGCTCGGTGCCGGTAAAAACAAAGAAGAAACCAGGCCGCAGCGGCAGATAGCCTCCCAAAAGAGCAGCAGGATGATGATGGAAGCAACGCTTACCCAATGCGGATAAGTCTTTTGCCAATGCGTCATACGGTTGCGCACTATATATTCATTAGCTGCGTTGGCAGCAGTTTTCTTTTCAGGCATTGTCTTCCACCTCCATTAAGGCAGCACGCGCATCCTTGCTGATATGCTCCCAGATGATACGGACAAATTCCGCAATTTCGTCTGTGTGCTCAGGCTTAGCACGCTCGGCACGCGGAATGGCAATCTGCAGTATTTTGCTGATTTTTCCGGGGCGTCGCGAAAGCAGTACAACTCTGTCAGCAAGCATTACTGCCTCCTGAATATTATGTGTAACATATAGCGTGGTCAGACGCGTCTTTTCCCACAGCGTTACCAGCTCCTCCTGCATGATGGTGCGTGTTTGCGCATCCAAGGCAGAAAACGGCTCATCCATCAGCAGCAGGTCAGGCTCGATAGCTAAAGCACGGGCAATGCCTACGCGCTGACGCATACCGCCGCTTAATTGGTGCGGGAAGGATTTTTCAAAGCCCTTTAAGCCTACAAGTTCAATGTAATGCTTAATGCGTGCTTCCTTTTCGTCTGCTTTCATGCCTGCTGTTTCCAACCCGAAGGCGATATTATCATGCACATTGCGCCAGGGGAAGAGACCAGTTTCCTGAAAGACGATGCTCATACGAGGCTCATAGCCTGCAGCGACATCAGTAAATTTTACGTTACCGCTTGTGGGCTCCAAAAGCCCGGCGGTTATATTGAGCAAGGTTGATTTACCACAGCCGGACGGTCCTACCAATGCTACAAATTCTTCCTTATTAATGCTGAGGTTAATATCCTGCAAAACAGGAAGAAGCTTACCGCTGGTGGTGGTGAAATCCTTGCAGATATTTGCGATTTCTAATTTCATTTTCTACCATCCTCCAAAAAGACTGGCGCTAATATATCAGCCGCAGCGTTTTGGTGCTAAAGCATCGTCAACGCATTTTGCAGCTGTTACATTTACGCCAGTCTTGCTTTAATACAATAGTTTATTTCTTCATAGCTTCATCAAGAAAGCTGGTGTTGGCAACATCTTTCGCGTCTAGTTTGCCGGAAATCATCTTGTTGTCAGTGTACCATTTAATCTGGGTTGCAATATCGCTGACAAGCAGCTTGCCGTCCTTATCAATATAGGGCAAGCCTGCTTTAATGTCTTCAGCCGGAGCCTTAACGTATTTGGCCACAATATTAACAACTTCTTCCAGCTTCTTGGCATCCTTCTTTTCTACTGCAGCTTCGTAGTAATAGTTGCAGGCTTTGTTGTAAGCACGCATGAAGCGTACAGCCGCATCCTTATTCTTCATAAAGTCAGGTGAGTAGAAGATAGCAGAGGTCTGGTAAGGAATAACGTCGCCAACCTGTACGACCAGTTTGCCGTAGCCTGCTTTTTGCACCTTGGTGATGTTGGGCTCGTTTAAGATACAGCCGTCAATCTGCTTGCTTTCCAGAGCAGCCATAACAGCACTGAGCTTGCTCAGGGGAACAATTTCCACATCATTGAGGCTCATGCCTTGGGTTTCCAGCATTCTGCCAAGCATATAATGGAAGGTAGAGCCCTTTTGCGTAATACCGATACGCTTGCCCTTCAAATCCTTCAGGCTTTTTACGCCGGCGTTATAATTGTCGGTGGTCACAAGCAGTGCAGAAGAGGAATAGCCTTTTTGTTCACGGCCTTTATCTGCAACAATGCCCAGCTTTTGTCCGTTGGCCGCCATGTTATAAAGGCTGGCCGTAATGCCGGTAGCACCGACATCAACCTTAGAGGAAGCGGTGGATACGGCAATCGGATGAGCGGCATCAAACCATTGCGGTTCAATTTCAATACCTTCTTCAGCAAAGAAGCCCTTATCCATAGCGATAAATAAAGGAGCGCTGCTTGTCAGGCGCAGCATGCCAAGGCTTACCTTAGTCTTTTCTTTGGGTGTGTCTTTTTTTGAATCGTTACCGCCACAGCCTGCAGCTAATACTAATAGGCAAAGGCTGAGCAGAAGAGCAACAATTTTCTTCATTAATAAATCCTTCCCTTCTCCCAAAAATTCATAAAATACCGCTTTTATTCTACACTATTTAACAATAAAAAGCAGTAATATTAATGAAAAAATCGTTTTGGAAACTAAGAAAAAGCTTTTTTGTACGAAATGCAACAGAATTTGCCGATGCTTTAGACACCTTTATGTAAAAAATCTGTGTTAATACGGTTCTTAATAACAAAAAAATGCTATAATATAATAGTATGTTTGAAGAAAGGACGTGGAGACGTGAAGATAAAATGGTTGGTGCAAGGCCTGGCCTGCAGCAGCGTACTTTTCTGCAGCACTATTGCTGCTGCCGCTGACACGCTGCTGGCGCAGGTGCCGCTGCAGCTGACAGCGGAGCAGACTGTTACTGCCGAGCTTTGGGGTGACAAGATGCCTAACGGCTACGCCAATGATCTGCTTGTTATGATTAAGGACAAGGACAAGAAGCTTTTGACGGCTCATGCACCTTCTATTAAGGGAGGGTATAATTGCCAGCTGCAGCCTATTAAGCTGTGGGCAGGCAAAAACGGCAGACAGCAGCTGCTGGTGAGTGCTGCTCAGGGAGATTGGCATGCGCCCAGTGAATATCGTGTGCTTTCCTTTGCCAACAAGAAAAATGTGCGTGAGGTCTTTGGTGCTGCCGAAAGCATGGGACTGGTAACGCAAGCCTATGCCAAGGACGGTAAAATGCATGTAGTTTTAATCGATGGCAATAAGTCGGATTTAACACCGGCTGCAGGCAGTGAGGTTGAAGACGGCAAGCTGGAGTATGGCGGCTTGCATTCGCTGGTGGCACATGATGTAGATAATGACGGCGCAGATGAATTGTTAGGCTGTCAGCAGCTGGTGCAGAAAAAGCAACCTCTGGCAGATGTGGGTGCTATCTGGAAGCAGGACAAGAAAACTAAGGAATGGAAACAGTTTTCCCTGACCATTATGACGCTTGCGCCTACGCCTAAGGATAATACCGTAAATGATGGCAAGGATTTTGCTGCCGGTACTATATTGGTGCGCAAGATGGTAGTTCCCGGCGGTGAAGCGACCTTCCCGGTTTTTGCCGGTAAGGACGTAGAGCTGCAAAATAAAATGAATAAGCTGCTGCAGGATGAATGCAAAGATTATCTGGAGCATTTTTACAATGGCGAGGCAGATATGGCTTTTAAGGTGATGCGTGCCGATGAACAGATTCTGAGCTTGCAGCTGATCAGCGGTAAAAACAGCTTTATCCATCATCAGCTGAACGTAAATCCAAAGACGGGTGAAAAAATACGTCTGGATGAAGTGCTCAATGTCAAGGATAAGGATTTGCTGCCGCTGCTTAATCTGCTGAATACCAATAAGAAGGTTGTATATAAGGACAGACTGCCGGATGAATGGTATATTGAAGGAGATAACCTGTTCTTGATGCAGCGTATTGATGGTGTGGACCAGGTATCCGGTTTTGCCATGGGCAATCTGCATAAATTTTTGCTGAAAAAAGAGCTGTTGAACAGCAAAAGCTGACTGGTCAGTCAGTAAAATTTGTGAGAAGAAGATAATGGGAGAAAATGCAAGAAAAAGTGGCGAAAACTGCTTAAATGACGTTTGCTTTTCTGAAAAATGTCCATTATAATAGTAGTATTCTGAAACTGGAGCAGGAATATTTTCAGGTAAAGGCGCTACAATATAGCAGTCTTATTAGTTATTATATATATTGAGTAGTTTCAGAGTGAAGGTGAAGGAGGTTTTTTTATGTTAAGTTTTATTCGCTCCGGCCGTGCGAGAAAAGCAATGGCTGCGGCGCTGGCGGCAACCTTTGTACTGAGCGTTGCAGGCTGCGGTCAAAAACAGCAGCAGGGCGGCAATCAGGCAGCATTGGTTAAAACCATGAAGGTTATTAAGCGTGACACCCCTCTGGTATATGATTATACAGGCTTTGTACAGGCTCAGCAGGAAATGGAGCTGAAAGCTCAGGTAAGCGGCCAGATTACAGCTAAGTATTTCAAGGGCGGTGACACTGTAAGCGCAGGTCAGACCTTGTATGCTATTGACCAGCGTACATATCAGGCCAACGTACTCAATGCGCAGGCAGGCCTGGCTAATGCTCGTGCGGCTTTGGCCAACGCAGCTCTGAACGCAGAGCGTTACAGCACTTTGTATGCACAGAATGCAATTTCCAAGCAGGTTCTGGATAACGCTATTATGCAGCGCGACCAGGCTCAGGCTTCTGTAAATGCGCAGGAAGCAATTCTGGAAAATGCGCAGATTAACATGACCGATACCAGCGTTTCCGCTCCGTTCAGCGGTCGTATTGATACCACCGCGCTGGAGGTTGGCAACTATGTAACTGCAGGTCAGACTACTCTGGCAAAAATCAGCAACACTGACCCTGTATTCGTACAGTTCAGCATCGCTGAGCCGGAATATCTGAAGCTTTCCGGTGCTCATGATAACAGCGGCGCTGCTTCTCTTGACAACCTGACTGTTGTTCTGAGTGATGGCAGTACCTATGATTTGAAAGGCACTGTTGCAGAGGTTAACCGTGGCATCAATGATAACACCGGTACCATGACTGTAAAGGCTTTGTTCAGAAACCCTGCACATCGTCTGCTGCCTGGCATGTTTGCTCACGTACAGGCTACAGCAGGCACCAAAAAGGATGCTCTCTTGATTCCTATGCGTGCAGTTGTTGAATTGATGTACAAGAAATTTGTTTATGTTGTTGGCAGCGATAACAAGGTTACTATGAAAGAAGTAACTCTTGGTCCTTCTGTCGGCCGTTTCTATATGGTTGAAGGCGGTCTGACCGGCGATGAGACAATCGTAGTTGAAGGCACCGGTAAGATCAGACAGGGTGCTCAGGTTAACCCGCAGCCGATGACTGAGGCTGATCTGGATACTACTGTTGACAACAGTGCTACCGCCGGCAAGAAGCAATAAGGAGGTTGGCTAGATGGCTCGTTTCTTTATTGATCGCCCTGTATTTGCGATAGTACTGGCGATTATTATTACCTTATTGGGTACGATTGCCGGCTTCAGCCTGCCTATCGCCCAATATCCTAACATTACTAAACCGCGTATCAGCGTAAACACCAACTATGTAGGTGCAAGTGCCGATATCGTTGAAAAGGCTGTAGCACAAACCATTGAGCAGAAGGTCAGCGGCGTAGAAAATATGCTGAATATGTCCTCTGTAAGTACCTCCAGTGGTGAGTACAAGCTCAATGTTGAGTTCAACCTGGAGAAAAACGCAGATATCGCTTCTGTAGAGGTTCAGAACCGTGTATCCCAGGCAACCAGCTCTCTGCCGAGCGAGGTTTCTGGTTATGGTGTTACTACTGCCAAAGAATCTGCCGAGACCATTATGTATTTTGGTCTTTATTCTCCTAAAAATACCTATGATGCAATGTTCTTAAGAACATATGCGGATGCGAACTTCTTGGATGCTGTAAAGCGTGTTAAGGGCGTATCTACAGTTGGCGAATATGGTCCGGAATATGCAGTCCGCATCTGGCTTAATCCTGAAAAAATGGCGCAACTGGGCGTAACCGTAACCGACGTTTCCAACGCTATCAAAACGCAAAACATTCAGGCAGCGGTTGGTTCTATCGGTAACCGTCCTACTGTTGACAAGCAGGAGCGTACCTATTCCGCAAGTGCTCAAGGTCGTCTGAATACACCTGAGGAATTCGGTAACGTAATTATTCGTTCCAACAATGGCGATAACCTGAAGCTGAAGGATATCGCAACTATTAAAGAAGGTCCTCGTAATGACCTTATCGTCAGCAAGTTGAATGGCGGCGATTCCGTTGTCTTCCCGGTATCCCTGACCTCTGATGCGAATGCTATCGAAACTGTTAAGAATATCCGCGAGGTATTAAAGGACGCTGAAAGCCGTTTCCCTGACGATATGAAGCTGATTGTTATTCAGGATAACACCCAGTTTATTACCGAGTCTTTGGAGAAGGTTGCACATACCTTCGTTGAAGCTTTGATTCTGGTTATTCTGGTAGTATTCATGTTCCTGGGCAGCTGGCGTGCAACCTTGATTCCTATTCTGGCTGTACCGGTATCCTTGATTGGTACCTTCGCTTCCTTCGTAATTTTGGGCTTTACTATCAACACTCTGACTGCTTTCGCAATGATTTTGGCTATCGGCCTTGTTGTCGATGACGCTATCGTTGTAGTAGAGGCAGTAGAGCATCATATTCAGGAAAACGGTATGTCTCCTAAGGAGGCAACCTACCGCGCTATGAACGAGGTTTCCGGCCCTGTTGTGGCTATCGCCTTCGTACTGTCTGCGGTATTTATCCCTGTAGCCTTTACCGGCGGTACTGTTGGTGAATTGTATAAGCAGTTTGCGATTACGATTTCCGTATCCATGATGCTTTCTGCGATTATTGCGTTGTCCCTGACTCCTGCGCTCTGCTCCTTGATTCTGGTGAAGAAGGAGGAGGCACCGAAGGGCTTTATCGGCAAGGCTGTAAAAGCATTTGATGATTGGTTTGCAAGAACGCTGGCCAAATACGTGAAAAACGTTGAAGGCTGCATCCGTAAATCTAAGCTTGTCCTGACCTGTCTTGTTATTGTGGTTATCTGCATCGGTTTCCTGGCGAAGGCAACGCCGACAGGCTTTGTACCGAACGAGGACCAGGGCATGACTGCTGTATCTATTGCTCTGCCTGAAGGTGCTTCCAGTAATCGTACACAGCAGATTATGGCAGGCCTTTCCCAAAATATGAGAAAGTTACCTGGTGTTAAAAATGTTATGGAGGTTAGCGGTATTGATATTCTGTCCATGGGTCAGAAGGCTAACGCCGGTCTGGCAGTAGTTTCTATGGAGGACTACAGCCAGCGCAGCAACAGCGTACAGGATATTATTCCGATGATTTTCGGTATGGGCGCACAGATTCCTGATGCAACCGTTATGGCTTTCCAGCCGCCTTCTCTGCCGGGTGCTTCCAGTACCGGTACCTTGAGCCTTTATCTCATGAACCTTGGCGGTGAAGATGTTAACACCATGGGTGAGCGTGCTAATGAATTTTTGGCTGCTTGCCGCAAGCGTCCGGAAATCGGTATGCTGTACACCACCTTGAACACCAATACTCCTATGTATCAGTTTGAGGTTGACCGTGAAAAGGCACAGTCTATGAACGTGCCTGTATCTACTGTTTATTCCGCATTGCAGGCCTTCTTAGGCGGTAATGAAATTAACGATATTAATAACTTCGGCCGTACCTGGAAGGTTGTTATGCAGGCTGATGAAAAATATCGTACCGGTGTAGAGGATATGCGTTACTTCTTTGTACGCAGCAACGATGGTAAATCTATTCCGCTGAATACACTCGTAAAGCCTACTCCTAAGAACAGCTCTGTTGTTATGACACGCTTTAACGGTGCCAGTGCGATTAATATTTCCGGTGACCCGGCCAGCGGTTATTCCTCCGGCCAGGCTATGGCTGCCATTGAAGAAGTTGCTAAGCAGGTTCTGCCTAACACCTACACCTACGAATGGACTGGTCAGAGCCTTGACGAAATTGAAGCAGGCAACCGTTCTACTCAGATTTTCATCATTTCCCTGATTTTCGTATTCCTGTGTCTGGCAGCTCTGTATGAAAGCTGGACAATTCCTCTGGCTGTACTGCTGTCCGTACCTTCCGCAGTTTTCGGCTGTTTCCTGGTACAGTATGCACGTGGCCTGCAGAATGACGTTTATATGCAGATCGGCCTGATTACATTGATCGGCTTGGCAGCAAAGAACGCTATTCTGATCGTCGAATATGCGAAGATGAATATGGAGCAGGGCATGGATGTTGTACATGCGGCTGTTGAGGCTGCTCATGTCCGTCTGCGTCCTATCCTGATGACGTCCTTCGCCTTCATCTTAGGCTGTCTGCCTTTGGCTATTGCTACCGGCCCGGGCGCCGGCGCGCGTGTATCCATGGGTAACGCCGTAGTTGGTGGTATGACCATTGCTACTCTCTTTGGTATCTTCCTGATTCCTGTACTCTTTGTAGTTGTTGAACGCTTCTTCAGCCGCAAAAAGAAGGGGACTCCCGAAGATAATGTAACCGAACAGCTGTAATGCTGCTAAAAAACGCCGCTCAAACGAGCGGCGTTTTTAATTTTCAATAGCTGATGTTAGACAGTAAAATGCATATTTTTAATTTTATACATAAATAATAGCATAGAAGTTAATGGTTATTCTGATATGAAAAGCAAGCTCAAAGAGCCTGCTTTTTTAAGTTACATAAGTAAACTAATCCTTTTCAATAACAAAAGTGCTTTTTAAATTTTAATAACAATAACAAATTTAAAACGAATACAATCTGTAAGTAAACTAAGACCGTCCGTTTATTATGTGTGACATAAGCAACGGAATAACAGCAGAATTATTTTTATACTTAATTCAGCAAGGCAAAAAGGGGTGTTTGAAGTCAAATATCCGGAAGCATATTGCGGTAAATATTATATTTAAATTTATTTGGAAGGGGTGATTTATATGGGTTCCGTAACAACTAATCCGTGGCTGATTTCTATTATCAACATGACAATCGTTTTTGGTGTGCTCATTGCTTTAGGTGTACTCATGAGTATGATTCAGTTGGTTGACCCTACTAGAAATAAGCATTGAAGCAAATTATGCAAAGTTTTGCCCTGTCTAATCTATTAAAAAATGCACTTATTTTCCCAATATGGGCCCAGAGGAGGATTATTCTATGTTTGAGGCATTTATCGTCGCTTTGGCTTCTGTTTGGGCAGACTCAGGTTTTTCTGCTCTGACAAGTGGCAACGTAATTATGATTGGCGTTGGTTTGGTTCTGCTTTATATGGCTATAGGCAAAGGCTTTGAGCCTTTGCTGCTGTCTCCAATCGCCTTTGGTTGTATTCTGGCTAACATTCCTAAAAACGGTTTCGAACAGCCGGGTGTTATGTCCGTTATTATGTATGGTATTCACCACGAAGTATTCCCGCCATTGATTTTCCTGGGCGTTGGCGCAATGACCGACTTCGGTCCGCTGATTGCTAATCCTAAAACCTTGCTTTTAGGTGCTGCTGCTCAGATTGGCGTATTTGTATCTTTGATGGGCGCTATGGCTTTGGGCTTTACTGTACAGGAAGCATCTGCTATCGGTATTATCGGCGGTGCTGACGGCCCGACAGCTATTTATCTGGCAGCTAAAATGGCTCCGCATCTTTTGGGTGCTATTGCCGTTGCAGCTTATTCCTACATGTCCCTGGTACCACTGATTCAGCCGCCTGTAATGAAGCTGTTTACTACCGAAAGAGAACGTAAGATTGTTATGGAGCAGCTGCGTCCGGTAAGTAAATTTGAAAAGGTCGTTTTCCCGATTATGTGCACCATCGTTATTTCTCTGCTGCTGCCGCCGGTAACAGCTTTGATCGGTATGCTGATGCTTGGTAATCTGTTCAAAGAAGCAGGCTGCCTGGACCGTCTGTCCGATACTGCACAAAATGCTTTGATGAACACTGTAACCATCATGCTGGCTACCGGTACCGGTCTTACTATGAGTGCTGATGCCTTCCTGAACTATCAGACTATCCTGATTATCTGCTTAGGTCTGGTTGCTTTTGCTGCAGGCACCTGGGGCGGTGTAGTATTCGGCAAGATTATGTGCATGGTTGATGGCGGCAAAACTAACCCGTTGATTGGTTCCGCCGGTGTATCCGCAGTTCCTATGGCTGCCCGTGTATCCCAGATTGTCGGTCAAAAGGCTAATCCGGCAAACTTCCTGCTGATGCATGCTATGGGTCCTAACGTAGCAGGCGTTATCGGTACTGCAGTTGCTGCAGGTACCATGCTCGCAATGATCGGCCCTGTTGCTAAATAAACAGTTATTGTGATGACTCTCCCTAAAAAGTGAAGCCCGTCCGGTTTTTACCGGATGGGCTTTGCTTTTGTTTAACTATAAATATGCTTGCAGCCGCTACGCTGTGGCTGTTTGAAAGCAAAAAAAAATAACCAGTTCGCAGCTGGTTATTTTTTATTGCCAAAACTAAATTCGCAGTCGTTTCAGCATTCTCCCAATCTCTCTTTAGACAAATTGAAAACTGAGAGGATATTAAATTGTTGCTTTGCAGTATTTATTTTAGCAAACTGAATATGACAATCTGTTGCACAAGCAACAAAAACGATTAATGAACTTTTGAAATAGTATAGAAGCTAAAGTAAAACAATAATGTAAATAAAGTAACTGTTTTGCAAAAAACAGTGTGACCTGTGCAACAGAAGATAAAAAAATATAACTTTATACTTATTAAAGTAAGATAAGCATCTTGCTTATAGAACTTAGTTCCCCTTTAATTATCTTAGGAAGAGGTGATAAACAGTGGGTCCTGTAACAACAAATCCATGGCTGATTGCCATAATCAACATGACCATTGTCTTTGGAGTTCTAATCGGATTAGGCATGTTGATGAGTTTAATCCAGGTAGTTGATCCTACCAAGGCTAAATAAGATTTAGCTGAAACAAGGTTTCAAAGCAGTGCTGCTGCTTTAAGCAGCTTCATAAGAAGAAATGACATTTTCCGATGTGTTGCTTGCTTCGCCAAGCAGACCACAGGTAGACTAGGGGAGACTGTGGTGATACAGTTAAAATGAAAGTGTTGTAGCATTATTGTGGAGCTTATTTGCACTTATAACATCCCAATTAAGGGAAACAAGGAGGAAAAATTCACATGTTTGAGGCATTTTTTGTTGCTTTGTCTTCTGTATGGGCAGACTCCGGCTTCTCTGCACTGACAGGCGGTCATGTAATCATGATCTGCGTTGGTCTGCTTCTGCTTTATATGGCTATTGCTAAAGGTTTCGAGCCTTTGCTGCTGTCCCCGATCGCATTCGGTTGTATTCTTGCTAACATTCCTAAAAACGGTTTCGAAGAACCTGGTGTTATGTCCGTTATCATGTATGGTATTCACCACGAAGTATTCCCGCCGTTGATCTTCTTGGGCGTAGGCGCTATGACCGACTTTGGTCCTCTGCTGGCTAACCCGAAAACCCTGCTCCTGGGCGCTGCTGCACAGGCTGGCGTATTCGTAGCTCTGTTGGGCGCTATGATGCTTGGCTTCTCCGTACAAGAAGCTGCTGCTATCGGCATCATCGGTGGTGCTGACGGCCCGACTTCCATTTACCTGGCTGCTAAAATGGCTCCTCAGCTGTTAGGTGCAATCGCAGTTGCTGCATACTCCTACATGTCTCTGGTTCCGCTGATTCAGCCTCCTATCATGAAACTGTTCACCACTGAAGCTGACCGTAAAATCGTTATGGAACAGCTGCGTCCGGTTTCCCACTTCGAAAAAGTTGCATTCCCGATCATGTGCACCATCGTTATCTCCCTGCTGTTACCTTCCGTAACCGCTCTGATTGGTATGCTGATGCTTGGTAACCTGTTCAAAGAAGCTGGCTGCCTGGATCGTCTGTCCGACACCGCACAAAACGCTCTGATGAACACCGTAACCATTATGCTGGCTACCGGTACTGGTCTGACCATGAGTGCTGATGCATTCCTGAACTATCAGACCATCCTGATCATCATCCTTGGTCTGGTTGCTTTCATCGGTGGTACTGCTGCCGGCGTTATCTTCGGTAAGCTGATGTGCATCGTTGACGGTGGCAAGACCAACCCGTTGATTGGTTCCGCCGGTGTATCCGCAGTTCCTATGGCTGCTCGTGTATCTCAAGTTGTTGGCCAAAAAGCAAATCCGTCCAACTTCCTGCTGATGCATGCTATGGGTCCTAACGTAGCAGGCGTTATCGGTACTGCAGTTGCTGCAGGTACTATGCTGGCTATGATTGGTCCTGTTGGTAAATAATTTATACTGAAACTCCCCTGAGGACGCGCTGCAAGGCGCGTCCTCTTAATTTTTGCCTAAAAAGCGGTCTGAAATACTAAACTGTCACATTTTAAACAAAAAAGATGGCATTTTTGTGTCCATAATCAGTGGACATGTACCGTGGGATTACATTCAATACGAAAAGCAAAATTAGCATCAGCTGTTAAAAATAACTTATAGAAGGTACTAAAAAAATTATATGAATCGCAAACCCTTGATATAATGGGGTTTAGAGCAGAAAGCTGTAATTTATCAGAGCAGATTTTATAAAGAGAATTAAGATAATTTTCAGACAAAAGGCTTATACACGTTTCAAAAATCATTCACTCATAGTTTAACTTAATTCCGGGAAAGCATATAAAAGTATAAAAATAAAACACCATGACAGTTATGTCCATAAATTGCAATATAGAAGTGTGTAACAGAAAAACACTATTTACGTTAATAATGTAAATTTTTCAATAAAATAACTTTTTATTTTACGCTTATAGTGTTATAATAGGTACATGGAAATGCAAGAAAATACATAAGCGATTTCCGTAAGTTCTTTGAAAACTACATATTAATAGCTGATATAGAATGTCTCCCTCGGCATTGTATATAAATTAATTTTAAAAGGAGGAACATAAAATGTCCCCAGCAATCAAATGTCTTATTTTGTTGGCAGTAGTTGCATTATTCTTTGTAACCGAACTTATCCCTCTTGCAGTTACTGCTACCGGCGCAGCTATCGCATGCGGCCTCTTAGGCTTGATTCCTGCAAAACAAGTATTCAGCGGTCTGTCTAACTCCACCGTTGTTCTGTTCGCAGGCATGTTCGTAGTTGGCGCTTCCATGTTCTACACCGGCCTCGCACAAGCAATCGGTAATACCGTAGTTAAAATGTGCGGCACAGGCGAAAACAGCCTGATGTTCGGCCTGATGATCGTTGGTACCGTACTGTCCGCAGTATTGTCCAACACCGGTACCGCAGCTTGCTTACTTCCTGTAGCACTCGGTATCTGCTCCGCAGCTAAGATTCCTGCTTCCCGTCAGTTAATGCCGTTGGCATTCGCTTGCGGTTGGGGCGGTATCATCACCATGGTAGGTACTCCTCCTAACATCATTGCTACCGGTGCTATGACCGCTGCTGGTCTTGAGCCTTTCGGTTTCTTCGAATTCGCTTGGATTGGTGTTCCGGTTTCTGTAGCTGGTATGCTGTACATGATGTTTGTAGGCAAATATTTGCTCCCGAACAAACAACTCGATGCTGACCAAGAAATCGAGCAAGAAATCGAAGCAAATGAAACCTCTAAATCCAAACAAATCGTTTCTGGCGTTATCCTGCTGGCAGTTGTTCTGGTAATGGCTCTCGGCATTAAAGGTGTAACCCTGGAAATGGCAGCAATCATCGGTGCTCTGGTTTGCGTACTGACCGGTTGCTTAACTGAAAAACAAGCTTATGCTTCTATCGACTGGGTAACCATCTTCCTGTTCGCTGGCATGATGCCTGTATCCTCTGCTATGGATAAAACCGGCGCTGGCAAACTTATCGCTCAATGGACTGTTGGCCTGATGGGTGGCTCTCCTTCTCCGTTGGTTGTAACCGCAGTTCTGTTCATCCTGTCCTGCGGCCTGACTCAGTTCATGTCCAACACCGCATCCGCAGCTCTGCTGTGCCCGATCGGTATTGCAATCTCCAAGAACCTGGGCGCTGACCCGAAAGCAGTTCTGATGGCTATCGCTGTTGCAGCATCCTGCGCATTCGCAACTCCGGTAGGTACTCCTCCGAACACTCTGGTACTTGGCCCTGGCGGATACAAATTCATGGACTATGTAAAAGCTGGTACCGGTCTGGTTCTGGTAGCTTTCGTAGTATCCCTGGTTGTTATCCCGATGGTATGGCCGTTCTTCCCTGGCAAATAATTTGTTAGGTTAGTAAGCTAAAATGCAAATCAATCCCCGTCACGAAAGTGACGGGGATTTTTGTTGTTCAAAATAGGGATAATAGCAGCCAGAATACGTGAAACTAAGAGTGAACATACAGACATATTTTTTTAAAGAATGGTGTACAAGAGAATATAATAATAAACAAGCAAATTTATGCATAAATATACAATAAGCTGAGTGGAAGAACATGTAAAGCACAGGAATAAAATAAATGAAAAAGGCTTGCAAATTTGTCAGAAGTGTGTTAAACTTAACACTGTTGACAATTAAGTAATTAAAGTAAGTGAAAAAGCCAATAAAGTAAGTTATGTAAGTGAGGAAAACTAAAAGCCTTTAACTAATGAAATTTTGGCTAAAATGTAAGCTCTATAATTTTTTAATGATAGAACTTACTGATAACTTGTAGAATTATTTTATTGATGACCTTCAGTGTGTATAGTGACACACAGACAACAAAACATTTTTATTTATTTTAAGGAGGAAAACAATGTCCCCAGCTATCAAATGTCTTATTCTGTTGGCAGTAGTTGCATTATTCTTCGTAACTGAACTTATTCCTCTCGCAGTTACTGCTATTGGTGCCTCTGTGGCATGTGGCCTGTTAGGTCTGATCCCTGCTAAGCAAGTATTCAGCGGTCTGTCCAACTCTACTGTAGTACTTTTTGCAGGTATGTTCGTTGTAGGCGCTTCCATGTTCTACACCGGCCTGGCTCAAGAAATTGGTAACACCGTAGTTAAAATGTGCGGCACCAGCGAAAACAGCCTGATGTTCGGTCTGATGATCGTTGGTACTGTAATGTCCGCAGTTCTGTCCAACACCGGTACCGCAGCTTGCATGCTGCCGGTTGCACTGGGCATCTGCTCTGCAGCTAAAATTCCTGCTTCCCGTCAGTTAATGCCGTTGGCATTCGCTTGCGGTTGGGGCGGTATCATCACCATGGTAGGTACCCCGCCGAACATCATTGCAGTAGGTGCAATGAATGCTGCTGGTATCGAGCCGTTCGGTTTCTTCGAATTCGCTTGGATCGGTGTTCCTATCTCCGTAGCTGGTATGCTCTACATGATGTTCCTGGGCAAATATCTGCTCCCGAACAAACAACTCGATGCTGACCAAGAAATCGAGCAAGAGGTAGAGGCTAACGAAGTTTCCAGATCTAAACAAATGGTTTCCGGCGTTATCCTGCTGGGCGTAATCCTGGTAATGGCTGTTGGTATCCCGGGCGTATCCCTGGAAATGGCTGCTATCATCGGCGCTCTGCTGTGCGTACTGACCGGCTGCCTGACTGAAAAACAAGCTTATGCTTCCATCGACTGGGTAACCATTTTCCTGTTCGCTGGCATGATGCCTGTATCCTCCGCTATGGATAAAACCGGCGCTGGTAAACTCATCGCTGAATGGACTGTTGGCCTGATGGGCGGCGCTCCTTCTCCGCTGGTTGTAACCGGTGTACTGTTCATCCTGTCCTGCGGTCTGACTCAGTTCATGTCCAACACCGCATCTGCAGCTCTGCTGTGCCCGATTGGTATTGCAATTTCCCAAAACCTGGGCGCTGACCCGAAAGCAGTTCTGATGGCTATCGCTGTTGCAGCATCCTGCGCATTCGCAACTCCGGTAGGTACTCCTCCGAACACTCTGGTACTTGGCCCTGGCGGATACAGATTCATGGACTACCTGAAAGCTGGTTGCGGTCTCGTAATCGTATGCTTCATCGTATCCCTGATCGTTATTCCGATGGTTTGGCCGTTCTTCCCCGGCAAATAATTCCAGACTGACGAATAAAGCACCATATGCTTCGTCGCAAATGCCTTGACGTACTGGAAGTACGCCGGCGGCATCCGTTCCTCGCCTCTGGCACTTTCTCGCCAGCCTGGGGAATTAAAGACGAATAAAGCACCATATGCTTTATCGTAAATGCAAATTAACCCCTGTCACGAAAGTGACGGGGGTTTTTGTTATGTGTGTTGAATTTTGTTAATGGTGCCATAAAAAAAACACATCTTTTTGCTATACTTGCTTTGACCTCAAAAAGAGTAGAGGTTATAATAGTAAAGGAATATATCTAAGAATGAGGGATGCCAAATGATGAGTTTTGTGAAAAAGAATAAATATATCCTCGTAGCAGCTGCGATTTTGCTTGCAGGCAGCTATGGCGGCTATAAATATTATCAAAGCACGCAGGTTACAACTGCTGCTGTTAAGATGGGCGAAGTAAAAAAAGGCAACATTACGGAAACTGTTTCGGCAACCGGCGCATTAAGCGCACAGGATAATGTTGATATCAGCTCCAAGATTACCGGACGAATTGTTGAGGTACTGGTTAAGGAAAACCAGCATGTTAATGCCGGTGACGTACTGGTGCGCCTTGATGCTACATCTTTGAACGCAACGTTGGCACAGATGCAGGCCAAGCTGCATAACGCTCAGGCTAACTATGAACGTAATCTGAACCTGCTGAACCGCGGTGCAATCAGCCAATCAACATTTGATGGTGTGGAGGCCGATTATCTTGTAGCCAAGAGTAACTATGAAAAGGCTGCTTCTGACGTTAACGACACTGTTATTACTACACCGATTTCCGGTTATATTATTGGTAAGCCTACCCCGGTTGGCCAGACCATCAGCTCCGGTATCAGCACACCGCAGGTTATTATGTCTGTGGCAACGCTGGATAATATGGAGATTGAAGCAATGGTTGACGAGTCCGATATCGGTCAGGTCAAGGATGGACAGAAGGTCAAATTTACTGTTGATGCTTATCCAAACGAAACATTTACCGGTAAGGTGCGCTTGATTTCCCGCAGTGCAACTACGGAAAACAACGTTATCTATTATAAGGTTTATGTTACCGTTGATGATGCTAAGGGCAAGCTGCTGCCGACTATGACAGCAAGAACCGAGATTATTATCGATGAAGCAAACGATGTAACGATTGTGCCTCTGAACTGCATTTATAGCGAGGGCAACCGCCGTTACGTAAAGGTATATAACGAAAAGACTAAGGAAACACGTGATGTGGACGTAAAACTCGGCCTGACAAGCGACAGTGAGGTAGCAGTTACGGCAACCGGTCTTAATGTTGGTGACAAGCTGCTGGTGAAGAAGGCTGTCAGCAAGCAGACCAGTAACAGAATGGGCCCACCGCCGATGCACTAAGGAGGCGTTAGCTTTATGTCTGTTATCGAATTAAAAGATATTATGAAAACATATCAGATGGGTGACAGCGTGGTACACGCGCTTTATCACGTAAATCTGAAGATAGAACCAGGTGAATTTACTTCTATCATGGGTCCTTCCGGCAGCGGTAAATCAACAATGATGAATATTCTTGGCTGTCTGGACAGACCGACCTCCGGCGAATATTTTCTTGATGGCAAGGAGATTGCCGGCTATGATGACGATGAGCTGGCGCATACACGTAACGCAAAGATAGGCTTTGTCTTCCAGAACTTTAATCTGTTGGCTAAGCTGACAGCGCAGGAGAATGTAGCTTTGCCGTTGGTATATGCCGGTGTGGATGAAGAAGAGCGCATGGAGCGCGCTAAGAAGGCGCTGGAGGCTGTTGGCCTGGGCGAGAGGCTGGAGCATAAGCCTATGGAGATGAGCGGCGGTCAGCGTCAGCGTGTAGCCATTGCCAGAGCCTTAATCAATAATCCGGCGATTATTATGGCCGATGAGCCTACAGGCAATCTTGATACAAAATCCAGTTACGAGATTATGGATATCTTCAAGAAAATGAATGAAAGCGGCAAGACTGTGGTTATGGTTACCCATGAGCCTGATATTGCCGAGCAGACGAAGTGTATTCTGGTAATGCGCGACGGACAGCTGGTAAGTGATGAACGCAGCGGCGGCAAGACTGATTATGCTGCTATAGAGCTGCAGCAGATGCGTGACGGTACGCAGAGCTGATAAAGGAAGGTAGATATTTATGTTGAATGAAAGCATTAAAATGGCTTTGCAGGGCATGGTCTCCAATAAGCTGCGTACCTTCCTGACGCTTCTTGGTATTATCATCGGTGTTGGTGCTGTTATTGCGATGGTCAGCTTGGGCTTTGGCCTGAAAGAGAATGTTAAGAGCAATATCTCCAAGCTGGGCAGTAACCTGCTGATTATTACCTCCGGCGGCCGTACTGCCAGTGGTGCACGTCTGGCAGCTGGTGAAGGCGTTAAGCTGACGTATGATGATATGCAGGCTATCGGGAAGCAGGTTGACGGCATTGCCAACATTACGGCTAGTGTCAACAGAAGCTATCAGATGGTTGCAGGCAATCAGAACTGGACCAGCCGTGTTGAAGGTACAACGCCAAGCAACTTTACCATTTCCAGTCTTGAGGTTGATGACGGACGTATTTTGAATGATCGCGACCTCATAAGCCGCGGCAGGGTGGCAGTTATCGGTAAGACTGTTGCTGACAGCCTGTTCCCCGAGGGCAATCCTGTGGGTAAGATTATGCGTATTAACAAGGCACCGTTTCAGGTTATCGGTGTTTTGAAAAGCAAGGGCCAGGGCAGCATGGGCATGGACCAGGACGACGTGGTTTATGTTCCTCTGACAACGGCACAGAACCGCATGATGGGTATTACGAATGTACAGCGCATCACGGTACAGGCTGAGAATGAAAATATTATTAATGATGTACAGGCTGATGTAGAACAGGTATTGCGTACCCGCCACAAGATTAAAGAGGGCGCTAACGATGATTTCACCGTAGGCAATATGGCGCAGATTATGGAAACTATGATGGAAACAGCCAATAATATTACAATACTTCTCGGCTGCATTGCTGCTATCAGCCTTTTGGTAGGCGGTATCGGTATTATGAATATTATGCTGGTGTCTGTAACAGAGCGTACACGTGAGATTGGTATCCGCAAGGCCTTGGGCGCTACATATAATAATATCCTGCTGCAGTTTCTGGTTGAATCCATGGTAATAGGTATTATCGGCGGCACCTTAGGTGTAATACTCGGTATCGGTGCTTCCTGCATCATCAGCAGTATGGCAGGCTGGAATACGGTTATTTCCGTTTGGGCGATTGTTATTGCGGTATTCTTTTCTGTCGGCATCGGTCTGTTCTTCGGCATTTACCCGGCACGTAAGGCAGCGCTGCTTGACCCGATTGATGCTTTGAGATACGAGTAAAATAATATGATAAAGTGAAGATAGGATATCTTCACTTTATCTTTAAAATTGGAGAAAAAATGACAAAACGAGAACCTAAACCCCCTACATTTAAAGATTATTTGCAGGCCTTTTCAGATTATCTGAGAAGGCCTAAAACTGTTTTTGATTTCAAAGACCGTACAAAGGGAATTTTATTGCTTATTGCGATAATAATTCTGCTGCAGAAGGTTGTACAAATGCTGAGTGATTGATATAATAAAATAATAGAAAAGTGTTGAGCAAGGAGGATGACTGTGACGGGAAAGGGACTTGGTATTTTAGGCGGGACCTTTGATCCTATTCATATAGGGCATCTGCGTATTGCTGAAGCTGTTTACGAACGTATTGCACTGGAACAAATTATTTTTATCCCGGCTTTTGTACCACCGCATAAGGTAGGGCAGGATTATGCGCCGGCAGAGCATCGTTATGCGATGACTGAGCTGGCGGTAAAGCCGTATCCGCATTTTACCGTGTCGGATATGGAGCTGCGGCGTAGCGGCGTATCCTATACGATAGATACCCTGCGTGAGCTGCGGCAGATATATCCGGATAAGGAGCTTTATTTTATTATCGGAGCTGATTCGGTGGCTCAACTGCATACATGGAATTCTATCAACGAAATGCTGCAGCTGGCAACCTTTGTAGCTGCCGGCAGACCGGGTTACGAAGGTGTGATGGAAGAGGTAGTGCATCATTTGGGCGCTGCTGCCGCAGAAAGAATTATGTTGCTGCATACACCCGAATATGATATTTCATCTACCGAAATAAGGACAAGGCTGCATGAAGGAGCGAGCCTGGCGGGTTTGGTGCCGCGGGCTGTGGAGCAATATATCAATGCTCACAATTTATATCAAAGGCAGGGATGAAGCAGAAATGATGACAATAGACGAAATGAAACAGCTTTTGCAGGCTTCCTTGCCGCCGAAGCGTTATAAGCATTCCGTACACGTTTACGAAACCGCTTTGGAACTGGCAAAGTCACATAAGCTGCCGGAAGAAAAAATAGCGATTTGCGCGCTGCTGCATGATTGTGGCCGTGAGGTTGCCAGCAAGGAAAGTGCGGCGAAGGCAGATGCACTGGGAATTGCTATCGATGATGTAGAACGTAACCAGCCGATTTTGCTGCATGCTAAATTAGGCGTATACTATGCGCAGACCAAGTATGGTGTAACAGATAAGGAAATTTTGGCAGGTATTGCGCAGCATACAACTGGTGCCGCTCATATGACGGATTTGGCAAAGGTTGTATTTTTGGCAGATATGATTGAACCGGGAAGAGATTTCCCGGGGATAGAGGATTTGCGCAAGCTGGCACATAAAAGCCTTGATAAAGCAATGCTTAAGGCTTACAGCAATACTATTGAATATCTGCTTGCCGGCGGACAATTAATTCATCCGCATTGCATTGACGGCTATAATGAGCTGATGCTGGCGCAGAAATCAGATAACAAATAGGCAGGCAGGGCAAGTATGGAAGAAAATAATAATCAACAGCAGCCGGCAAAACGTCGTACCAGACGCAAGTTTCGCTGGGGAAGATTGCTTTGCTTACTGCTTTTTGCAGGTCTGTTAGGAACAGCACTTTTTTTCGGAACCTGTTGGATTTATAACAATTTTATCAATCCGCCGCATGTAAGCGTAACTGCGGCAGACGATAAAATACGTGATGACCAGAAGCTCAATGAACGCATCAACGTTCTGCTGCTGGGCATTGATGATGGCGACAGTGAGGCAGCGGAAAGCGAGCCTAAGCGTACAGACGCGATTATTCTGCTGAGCTTTGATCCGCAGAATAATAAGGTAGCGGTTTTATCTATTCCGCGTGATACGAAGGTAGTGCTTCCGGGACACAAGGATCCGGAAAAAATTAATGCAGCCTATGCCTATGGCGGAGCTGTGATGGCAAAGCAGACCGTGGCTAATCTGCTGCGTGTGCCTATCCATTATTATGCGTTGGCAAACTGGCGCGGCTTTATTGATGTTGTAAATTTAATCGGCGGCGTAGATATTTATGTAGACAAGGATATGTATTACGAGGATCCTTATGCTGATTTGGTTATTGATATCAAACATGGCTATCAGCATATGGATGGTGAAACTGCCGGTAAATATGTGCGCTTCCGCAAGGATGAGCTTGGTGATATCGGACGCGTGCAAAGACAGCAGAAATTCCTGAAGGCAGCTGCCGAGCAGATGTTTTCCGTGCAAAATGTGGGCAAAATAAGCAGTCTGCTGGCAACGCTGGACAAATATGTAGAAACAGATCTTAATACCTTGACGATGCTTAAGGCTGCCAACAGCTTTAAACTGTTTGGTGATGACAAGCTGCGCAGCTGTATGCTTTATGGCAAATTTGACGATAGCTCCGGTGTAAGCTATTGGAATGCCGAGCAGGCTGACGTAAACAAATCCTTGGATGAGCTTGGTATACCTTATCTTAAAGATGAGGAAGATACCGCAACAGAAGCAGAAGAAGAGCCGAAGGAGCATCTGCAGCCTAAGGATAGAGATGAATTGGAAAAAGAAGCAAAGCTTGCTGAAAAGGCAAGCAATAATTAAGGAGGATGTTTAATGGAAACTAAAGACATTGCACAAAAAATTGCGGCTGCGGCCAATGACAAAAAAGCAAAGGATATACTTTTATTAAATATGGAAGGCTTATCTCCCGTTACCGATTTTTATGTAATCTGCAGTGCCGGCAACAGCACTCTGGTTAAGGCAATTGCCGATAATATCGAAGACAAGCTGGCAGAAGCAGGCGTGCATCCTACCCACAAGGAAGGCTATGCTGACGCACGTTGGGTACTGTTGGATTACGGTGATGTTGTTGCTCACGTTTTCCTGGAGGAAGAACGCGATTTTTATAATTTAGAGCAGCTGTGGGCAGATGCTCCGTCTGAAAGCTTTGTGGAGAATACGGATGATTGATAATAAAAAATTCAGCAGAAGCAAGAAGGCTCCTGTTGTTACGAACAATACTAAATACCGTCCCGGTGATGTAGTCAGCCTCAAGGTTGTGCGTGCAAATGAAAATGCCGCATTCCTTGACGCAGGCACCGGTAACACCTCTGACGATATCATGCTGCATAAGCTGCAGCAGACCTCTGAGGTTAATATTGGCGATGAGGTAAAGGTATATCTTTACCTTGATCCCAGCAAGCGTCTGACGGCCAGCATGAAGCTGCCGAAGATGCGTGAAGGCCAATTAGGCTATGTACGTGTGCTGAGCGTTACCCGTGACGGCGGCTTCGTTGATATCGGCGCAGAGCGTGGTGTGTTCCTGCCCTATAGCCAGATGCGCGGTCATGTAAACCCCGGTCAGCTCGTATGGGTAAGACTGTATCGCGATAAGAGCGGCCGTCAGGCTGTGACGATGCGCGTAGAAGAAGATATGGTGAAGGCTTCGAAGCCTGCAGAAGGCTTGAAAATCGGTGATAAGGTTACCGGTACGATTTACAACATTCTGCCGGAAGGCTTCTTCCTCTTTACAAACCAACGCTTTATTGCTTTCTTGCATCGCAGTGAAGTGCCTGGTGGCAGACTTGACTTCGGCCAGGAGGTTACCTGCCGTGTAACCTATCTGCGCGAGGATGGACGTATTAACGTTTCTATGCGTCTGCAGAAGGAGAATGCACTTGTTGCGGATGCTCAGGATATCTATGATTTCCTGGTGAAGCGCAATGGCAGCATGCCTTACTGCGATTCTACGCCGCTGGAGATTATCAAGCAGAAGTTTGGTATCAGCAAGGCTGCCTTCAAGCGTGCTCTGGGCCATCTGATGAAAGAGGGCAAGGTGCGTCAGGAGAACGGCTGGACCTATCTGACTGAAGGTCATCAAGAAAAGTAAATTTAATATTTGAAGCACAAAAAAACCTGTTAGCTGAGTTTTTCAGCTAACAGGTTTTAATTATCGCAGTCTGAAGGTGAAAGGTAAGCGCAAATAGCAGCGAACCTTTTGGCCGTTAGTACCGACAGCGCTGGTGAAGCGCCATTTATAAGCGGCATTGATACCTGCCTGGTCGAGGTTAGCATTACCGCTGGAGCTTACGAGGGTAACCTCATCAACAGTACCGTTGGTATTGACCAGAAGGCGTACAACGCCTGAACCGGTGATGCCTGCATTGCGTTCTGCAGCAGGATATACAGGGTCAATCTTGCGGATAATACGCGGCATAACAGCTACAGCGCCGTTACCATTGCCGGAACCGTAACCGCTGCCATTGCCTGTGCCGTGGCCGCTGCCGTTACCGCCGCCACTGCCGGAGCCTGTGCCGGGGCCGACACCGCTGCCGTGGCCGCTTCCCTGACCGGTGCCGCTGCCCTTACGGGCAACTTTTTTTACAGCAGATTTTTTATGTACAGGTTGAGGCTTGTTGTCATCGTTTTTCCAGATAGCATCCGGATCCGGTGTAGGCTCTTCCTGTACCTCCTCTTCAGTAGAGTTTTCTTCGTCGTTTGCATTACTGTCTTCGATATCGGCATCATTGCCGCCACCGCCGCCGCCGCCGAACAGTGATACCTCTACGATATCGTTAGCAGGCGGATGCGATAAATTAAACAGTCCGACGAAGCTTACGAAAAGTAAGATAAAAATATGTGTTACGATAGAACCGATAAAACCGATTCTACTGCGTTGACCAGAATTCATTATTTACCAGCTCCATCCGTTGCCAAACCAAAGCGGGTAATACCTGCGCCTTTAAGTTTATCAATAAGTTCAATAACACGACCGTAATCAACATCCTTGTCAGCTCTGATAACAATAGCAAAACGAGGATTATTTTTTTGCTCGATTGAGGATTGGGTTATTAAAGATTGGATATCTGTCGGCGCATCGCCAAGATAAAGAGAGCCGTCATTTTTCAGGGATACAGCGAAGGTTGTCGTTGTATCAGTAGCAGCATGTGCTGCCTGCGGCAGTTTTACGGGAATGGTTTTCAGGTCGATCATGTACATTGTGCTGAGCATGAAGAATACCAGCAGGAAGAACATGATATCGATCATAGGGATAATAATAAGCTCCGGTGTTTTTCTATCACGTACATTGCGCAGCTGCATTATTTACCACTCCTTGTTTCTGCTTCGAGAAGAGCACTGAAGCATTGCTCCATGTCGGTAATCATATTATCCATACGATGAGCAAAATAAGAGTGTGCGCACAAGGAAAGAATAGCTACGCAAAGACCGGTAGCGGTAGCGATAAGTGCTTCGCCGATACCGCCGGTAATAGCGATAGGAGCGCCGGATTCCAGATTGAAGATACTGAAGGCGCCGATCATACCAACGATGGTACCGAGCAGGCCCAGCAGCGGGGACATAGTAACGATAATAGCAAGGTAGTCCAGTTTGTTTTTCAGTTTAGCAATGAAAATACCTGCCTGGCTTTCCAAAAATGCTTTTTGCTGTTCTCTGCCGTCGGTGATTTTTGCAGCATCAGCAACGATTTTAGCGCATTCGCCGGTGGTTGCTTCAGCTAATTGAAAAGCTTCTTCTCTTTCGTCAGCTCGCAAAAGTTCGCAATACTTAGCGGCAAAGGGCTGACCGCTGTCTTCTGCCTTGTAAAACAGAAAACGCTCAATAGCAATCGCAATTACTGCGATTGAGCAGAAAAGCAGCGGCCACATAACGAGACCGCCTTTGTGAAAATACATAATTGTTTGTTGAATTGCTTCCATGAATTGCCTCCTAAAAATACTCATCATAAAAATTTTTTGGCAGCAGCAACTGCCACAGCTTGTTTTGAAAAATGTTACAAGCTGAATTGTGTTAATTTATAGTATATATTATCAATATGTAAAATGCAAGAGGTTAAGGGAGATAATTAGCTGAAAGTGTTTAGAATGTAACAATGTTGACTTAAGGTAGCAGAAAAATAAAAGCGAGGTATTTCTTTATGTAGAAATTAATGGAAAAGACATAAAGAAATTTGAGAATTCAAAGCATACCTTTATTTTTTCTCTTTCAACTGCCTATCTCTTGCAGACTTCCTTATAATGGTATATAATTTATCTAATCCAGATTATACAAATCACGATTAGATAAATGAGGTGAGTAAGATGTTTATTGGCCGTGAGGAAGAACTGAAATTTTTAGAGGACCGATATAACAGTGCGGATGGTCAGCTTGTAGTGCTTTACGGCAGAAGACGTGTAGGCAAAACAGAGCTGCTGCGTCAATTTTGTCAAGATAAAGAGCACATTTTTTATACTTGCACAGAAATTATTGATGAAAAACAGCTTGAAGCGTTTAGTAAGCGATTATTGGAAAAGAATCAGCAGGCGGCAAAATATATTACACGCTTTAGTGATTGGGAGCAGGCCTTGCTCAGTATAACGGAGCTGGCAAAAGATAAAAAAATAGTTGTAGTTATTGATGAATTCCCCTATATGGTTAAGGGGAATAATGCTATTCCTTCTATTTTGCAAAAGCTGTGGGATGAGGTTTTAAAGCAGTCTAACGTAATGCTGATTTTGTGTGGCAGTGCAATGTCATTTATAGAAAAAGAAGTTTTAGCAGAGAAAAATCCGCTTTATGGACGTGCTACGGGAATTTTAAAAATGCAGGCAATGGATTTTTATTCTGCTCAACAGTTTTTTCCTAATTACAGCATTGAGGATAAGATTACTGCCTATGCAATTTTGGGTGGTATTCCGCATTATTTAAAGCAGTTTTCCGATAAATACTCTCTCGATGAAAATATTGTGCGTAGTATTTTAAGCAGAGGCAGTGTGCTTTACAGTGAAGTGGAGTTTCTTATGCGTCAGGAACTGCGCGAGACGAGCGTTTATAATGCAGTAATTGAAGCAGTTGCGTTAGGCAATACCCAATTAAATGATATTTATCAAAAAACGCAGATTGATAAAAGCAAGCTGAGTGTATATTTGAAAAATCTTTTGGAATTGGGAATTTTGTGCAGAGAGTTTTCTGTGGATGCCAATATTAAGGAGCAAGCTAATACACAGAGAGGCTTATATAAGGTTACCGACAATTTCTTCGGTTTTTGGTATGCCTTTGTTTTCCCGAATTTATCTGAGCTGGAATCAGGCGATGCAGAAGGAATTTATCAATATGTTGTCAAGCCTGAGCTGGAGCGTTTTACATCATATGTATTCGAAGATGTTTGTCAGCAATATTTACGTAAGCAGAACAGAAAACATAGTTTACCGTTTTATTTTACCAAGATTGGTCGCTGGTGGAACAAGACTGATGAGATAGATATTATGGCAGTTGATTACAGGCAAACGCAAATACTTTTGGGCGAGTGTAAATATAAGCACAGACCGGTGGATGTAAAGGATCTTAAGCATTTCTTAGCAAAAAAAGTAGCGCAGGATAAAAGCTTATATTATTATTTCTTCTCAAAAGCCGGTTATACAGAGCAAGCGGTTGCTTATGCGGCAGAACAGGGAATAAAGTTAGTTTCCTTAGATGAGTTGGTTTAGGTGTGTAGGATAGAAAAATCATAAAAACTCTGAGAAACCGAAGTTTTACTTTGACTTCTCAGAGTTATTTATTTTTAGAGTAGTAAAATATTCTATATACTTACTTTGGCAAACTAATTAAACTAATATTATAGGTAATGATAATATGTAAACTGTTCTAACATAACAGCGATATATATCAATTGTTGTTGATTGCTAATGCAATTTCATGTTACTTGACGTAGTATGTGCGTTATGCTATAATTCTGCGTGAAAAAGTAGATTGCAATAATGAACAAATGAATATTATAGACCTATCGGGTGTCGAAAGACTTAATAAGTAAGCGGGTGCGAAGCCTGCGCTGTCACGCAGCTGTAAAGTGGAGCAAGCCTAAAGGATGTCACTGGGAAACCGGGAAGGCGAGGATTGCGAGGAAACTGAGCCAGAAGAATTGCCTGAGAAAGAAAAGACCAAAGTATGCTGCGAGTGACAGGAGAATGGTAAAGTACAAGTGCGCTTTTCTGTCATTGTGCAGAAGGGCGTTTTTTCTTGCCGGAATACGGAACGCCCACAATAAAACATGCTTTTAACCGGAGCCGCACGCGAAACTCGGACAGCTCGGTGGCAAAGGTTGAAAAATATATTTTTTAATGAGGTGTTTGAGTATGTTGAAAAACAAAAAAGCACTGGTTATGTCAGTGCTGTGCGCTATTGCCAGCGTAGGCTTTGTAATGAGCGCAAGTGCAGAAGATGTTGCTCATGGCAATCTGGATGAGGTTGTTGTTGAAGGTTCTCGCAACCAAATGCCTGGTGAAATGGTTAACGCTAAAGGTTCTGTCGGCCTGCTGGGTGAAAAGGATGTTATGAAAACTCCTTTTAGCGTAACCAATGTAGCGCAAAAGACTATGGATTTATTCCTCGGACCTAATGAGCCTTTGGATAAGGCTTTGGTTGGCATTCCGTCTGTGAGAGCGTCAGGCAGTGTTCTGCACGGTGACTTTTCTGTGCGTGGCTTCCGTACCAATGGTACTGCTATGTACGTAAATGGTGTACACGGTGTTATGACTCAGTTCAATCTTCCGATGTTTGCTATGGAGGGCATTGATGTTGTTTCCGGTCCTAACTCTATGTTAGGTGCCAGCGGTGTTCAATATGAATCCAATACTGCAGGTGGTATTATCAATGCCAGAACAAAACGTGCCGGTGATACTGACTTTGTTAAGTATAAACAAACCTTCTCCGGCAAAGGCTCCTTTGGTGAATATCTGGATATCAGCCAACGTCTCGGCCAAAAACGTGAATGGGGCGTGCGCCTGAATACAGAGCTGCTGAATGGTGAAACAGCCGTTAATGATGCAGATATGAAGGCAAAGGGCATTGCTGTAAATGTTGACCATAAAGATAAACACAGCAGCACTAATTTCTTTGCTAACTATAGAGATCTGGATATTTACAATGGTATTCGCTGGTTTAAATTGGCAAATCCCGGAACAGCAAATGTAAAGGATGCTAACGGTAACAGCATTAAACAAACCATTCCCGGTGTAACTCATCTTCCGAGTGCTCCGGACGGAGGTAAAAACTATGCTGCTGCAGGTACCTGGAAGGCAGGCTATGGCTGGTTTGCAACTTTGAATCATGAGCAATACATGAATGATAATTGGACTTTGTTTGCTAACTTTGGCTACAGCAGACAAAAGCTGAATCAAAACGTATCTCCGAATATGAGCTCCTATTGGATTAAGGACGATGCAGGTAATTATGACTTCCTGCAGACCAACAGTGCAACTCCGCAACGCTCTTACTATGCTCAATTAGGCACTAAGAATAAATTCGAAACCGGTGCGCTGAAGCATGAGGTAATGCTGTCTGCTGATAAGGCATGGAGAAACCGTAACGGTTCTACAACTGTACCCGGTACAACTTTGGTTGGCGGCTCCAACATTTTCACAGGAACTTCCTTCCAGGATGTTGATGCAAGATATATTGGTTATACTACAAGACCTAACAACAAAACTTCTATTTGGGGTGTTTCCTTGCTGGATAGCATCAGCTTCGGCAAATGGGATGCTATGATTGGCATTCACAAACATGCTGCTACGGCAAAATCCTGGAATGCAACCAGCAAATCCTGGGGTAAAGAAATTAAATCCGATGCAACCTGCCCGACTTATTCCTTGAGCTATGCACCTGATGAGCATGTAATGTTCTATGGCAACCATGCAGAGAACTTTGATATCGGTGCAAGTGCCGGCACCAGCTACCAGAATTCCGGTGAAGTATTACCGCCGACCAAGGTTAAACAAAATGAGGTTGGTGTGAAATATCAAAATAAAGGTGCTATGTATACCTTGGCATACTTTGATATTGACCAAGCCAATAATGTAAGCAAGGATGTAGCAGGCTACGCTAAACCTTTCCTTGTACAAGATGGTAAAGTTAACCACAAAGGTCTTGAATTATCTGTTAACGGTAAATTAGCAGATAAATGGTATGGTATGGTTGGCCTTGCTTATCTGGATGCTAAATATAAAAACATGGGTAAAGGCAATGAGTACAAAAACGGTGTACGCGAATCCGGTCAGGGCGCATGGAGTGCATCTGCAGCTTTGGAATATAAAGCAGACGATAGCTTTAGCGTAATCGGCCGTGCAACCTATACCGGCACCACTCCGTTCTACACTGTAAACTATAATTCCAGCACTGTTACCAAAGACAGCAAGCATCTGGAAGCACCGGCTTACATGGTTTATGATTTAGGTGTAACCTATAATACTAAGCTGAACAGCGTTCCTGTAAAATTCAGTGCAATGTGCTACAATTTGTTTGATAAGGATTATTGGACTGTTGCTCGCGGTGATCAGGTTTACCTGTCTACTCCGAGAACCTTCTTCTTGTCTGCTGAATTTAGTCTGTAATAAAATAAAATTTAAAGAGGGCGGTTTTTCTGCCCTCTTTTATTCTATATAAACAAGATGTATAATGGTATGCGAATATGAGAAAAATATTGAGCTTTTTTCTGCTGCTGTTGCTTTTACTGTGTGTCGGCTGTGCCAAGCAGGAAGAATCGCAAAATCACATAGATAATAAAAACAAAAATATTGTTACCTTGGCTGCCTACAGGCATCTTGCTCCCGGTAATAAGGATGCCTATTATTGCAGTAAGATACTCGGCGTATGGGAGCCGCTGATAACGAGAGATGAAGCAGGCTTGCCTGCCCCGTGTCTGGCTGAGAGCTGGGAGATGCGGGATGATGGCAAGGTATGGATATTTCGTTTAAGAAGAAATGTATATTTTCAAAATGGAACGAAGTTTAATGCTGATTCTGTAATTGCTAATTTTGACAGAATGAAAAAGGGTTTGAAGCGTTCTAATTTTTACAGCTTATCTTTAGCCTTATATTATCCTTCCTTAACCAGATACGAAAAACTGGACGAATATACTGTCAGATTGGTATTTAAAGAACCGAATATTAATCAATTATATAAAATGACGGATTTCGGCAGTCCAATGTTTGCTCCTGAATGCTTTGATGCCAATGGTGATTTTAAGGATATAGCTATAGGTACCGGACCATATAAAATAACCGAGAACGTCATGAATAAGTATGTTGTTTTAAGGCGTAATGATAATTATTGGGGTGAAAAAGGCAAGATAAAAGATTTTGTTGTTCGCAATATTCCCAATACAGATACACGCTATGCAGCACTTAAATCAGGTGAAATTGACGGAGTATTGGATTTGAATGCGATACCGCCGTTTTTGGCTGACGAAATCAAGCAAGATAAGCGCTTTGCTGTGGCAAGCAATAAATCGACAATGATACGTTATCTTGCTTTAAACAACAGTCGTTTTCCCTTTAACGATGTGCGCATGCGTCAGGCCGTAAGTCTGGCTATTGACCGCAAAAATCTTGTCGACGCATTATATATGGGTTATGCAGAGCCAACCATGAATGTATTGAATTACACTAGCCCCGGTTATAAGGAATTTCCCTTGGAGCATAATTTAGCAAAAGCTAAACAGCTGGCACATGAAGTATTAGGGGATAAGCGCTGCGATGTTACCTATTGCATAAACGGCGCGGAACCGCTGCAGAAGGGCGAAGCTGAGCTGATTGCTTATTGGTTGGGTAAAATAGGACTGGATGTCCATATTCAGTCTTTGGAGTATGCTACAAGAGCGAAAATGCTGCGCAAGGGCGATTATGATATTGCACGTCTGCAAAAGGGACTGGCAAACGGAGATCCCTATGAGGTACTTAACAGCTTTTTGATGCCGACGGGCTCTATCTATATAAGCAGTCACACAGGCTACCAGAATAAAGAACTGCAGGGATTGATGCATGAGGTAAAACATACAGTTGATGCAAAAGAGCGCCAGCGGATTTTTGACCGAGTGCAGGAAATAGCGGTAGAAGAAGAACCGTTAGTGGCTCTTTTCAACGATATGAATATCGTTGCCTATAATAAGCGTTTAAAAAATTATAAACCTTTAATCTACGGTGTGGATTTGAGCAAGGTAGAATTGGCGGAGGACTATGATTAGATATTGTTATCGACGAATTTTATTAGCAGTGCCTGTAATGATTGGCATCAGTCTGCTGGCGTTCGTTTTAGGACTATTATCACCCGGCGATCCGGCGGAGTTTGCTTTAAATCAGGATGGGCTGGATGCACCTACGGATGCACAGATTGCGGCGATGCGGGAAGAGCTTGGCCTGAACAGACCAATTTATGTGCAGTATTTCAGCTGGTTTATGCAGGTGCTGCATGGTAATTTCGGCAGCAGCTACATTACCGGTAAGGATATTCTGCATGAGCTTTTGCTGCGTCTGCCGGTGACGGTGGAGCTAGCGCTACTGGCATTGGCCATTGCTGCGGTTGTTGGCATTGCTTTGGGCACCTTATGCGCTGTTTACAAAAACAGCTGGCTGGATGATGCGGTACAGTTTTTGACTAATATACTTTTAGCTGTACCCGGTTTTTGGCTGGCTTTACTGATGATTTTGCTGTTCAGTGAAACGCTGCGCCTGCTTCCGACAAGCGGCAGTGAGAGCTTACGGTATTTTATTATGCCGGCGTTGGCGGTTTCGTTTTCTACTTCAGCAACAGTGTGCCGTTATATGCGCAGCTCGCTGCTGACGGAATTTGCTTCGCAATATTTTCTAGTAGCGCGTGTGCGCGGAATCAGCAAAATAAAGCTGCTTTTTTGCTATGCGTTTCCTAATGCCATGCTGCCAGTAATTGCTTTGCTGGGTAATTATTTGGCAGGTATTTTAGGTGGTTCTGTTATTGCGGAAAGCATTTTTGCTTTGCCGGGCATCAGCAGTATGGCTTTGGAAGCAATCCGCTTCCGCGATTACCCTGTATTGCAGGCCTACGTGCTTTTTACAGGCTGGCTTTTGGTATTGATAACCTTAGCGGTTGATTTACTGATGTTTTATCTGAATCCGAAGCTGAGAGGAGGCGCTGAAGTACATGACTAAAAAAATACAGCTTAACTTTGCTATATTTGTACTTGCGTTTATCATTCTCGGCAGTATTTTAGCTCCGCTTCTGGCAACGCATAATCCCTTTGAACCGGATATGGCCAATCGTCTGCAAAGTCCCTGCTGGCAACATTTCTTCGGCACGGATGCTTTGGGGCGCGACATGTTCAGCCGTATTCTTTATGGTGGCAGGGCATCCATGCTTTTGACCTTGATTTCATCTGTTTTGGCGTTGATTTTAGGTGTGGGCGTTGGTTTATTGTGCGGTTTTTACGGCGGTAAATTAGACATGTTCTTTACCGTTTTGAGCAATATTTTCCAAGGTATACCGGGAAGCTGTTTTATGATAGCCTTGGCTGGTATTCTCGGTCCCAGCATTTATAGTCTGGTTTTGGCTTTGGTTGTGACATCTTGGGCTGGCTTTTCGCGTATTGTGCGTGCAGAAGTGCTGCAGCTGATGGGAGAGCCTTTCATTGAAGGCCTGCACTGCCTTGGCTGCAGTGACTGGCGGATTATTTTCAGTCATTTGCTGCCCAATATTGCCAATAAGCTGCTGGTTTTGGTAACTATTCGTCTTGGCAGAGGAATACTGGCGATTGCCGGTTTGAGCTTTTTGGGCTTAGGTGTGCAGCCGCCTACACCCGACTGGAGTGTAATGATTAATGATGCCATTATGTATTACCGCAGCTCGCCTCACCTGATTATTATTCCCGGCCTGTTTGTATTTTTGCTGATTTATTCTCTGAATATCATCGGAGAGCATCTACGTGACAGATTAGACAATCAGCTTGATGAGGTGCGCAAATGGTAAAAAATCTGGTGTTAGAAAATATATCTGTAGGCTTTAAGCTGCCGCAAGGCGTATTTTATGCTGTAGATGATGTAAGCCTGAACTTGCCCGGAGGGAATTTTACTGCGATTATCGGTGAAAGCGGTTGCGGTAAATCTGTATTGGGGCAGGCTGTTTTAAATATTTTGCCATCCGGAGTCGTAAAAAAGGGTAGAGTGCTTTATAATGGCGAGCAGGTGAAGAAAATATTATCTGCTTTTGGTATTATTCCGCAAAACCCAAGTGAGTCGCTGAATCCTGTGCGCAAAATAGGCAAGCAGATGCAGGATATTTTGAATGTTCATAATATCGCCGATAGTGACAATAGCTATAAAAAGCAGTGTCTGCATTTGTTTGGACTGCAGGAAGCAGAGCGTGTTCTGGCAGCGTATCCTCATGAGCTTTCCGGTGGTATGCTGCAGCGTGTATTGTGCGCTATGGCTGTCAGCAGTAAGCCGGAAT
Organism: Phascolarctobacterium sp. Marseille-Q4147; assembly: GCF_017968825.1. Lineage (NCBI taxonomy): Bacteria > Bacillati > Bacillota > Negativicutes > Acidaminococcales > Acidaminococcaceae > Phascolarctobacterium > Phascolarctobacterium sp. Marseille-Q4147. The sequence goes on from NZ_CP072874.1 coordinate 1,374,269, forward strand.
GGATTTTAGCTGATGAACCGACAAAAGGTCTGGATGAACAGGTTGGCGCTGTTGTACGCAAAAATTTGCTGACGATTAAGCAGGATTTGCATTTAAGTATGCTGATTATTACGCATGATATTGCTTTGGCACAAGAGGTGTGTGACGATGTGCTGGTGATGTATGCAGGACAGGTTTTGGAGCATAATGCGGATATTTGGCATAAACCGCTGCATCCGTATACCAAAGGTTTTTTGCAGGCTTTACCAAAGAATGGTCTGCAGGTCATTCCGGGAAAGGCACCGATGCCGGGGGAAAGCTTTACCGGCTGTAAGTTTGCGGCACGCTGTCCTTATTCTACAAAACGCTGTAAGGAAGAAAAGCCTGCCATGCAGCAGGTCGGTGATGCGGAAGTGAGGTGCTTTTTGTATGCTGAAGGCTGAAAATATTTCTAAAAGCTTTGTTGACCGCAGCAACGGAAAAACATTTGAGCTTCTGCATAATGTTTCGCTGGAGCTCAAGCCCGGTGAAGCTGTGGCGCTGATGGGTGGCAGCGGCAGCGGTAAAAGTACGCTGGCACGTATTTTGCTGCGCCTGTTGCCATGCGATTGCGGCAAAATTTATTTTCAGGGGCAAGATATTACGAATGCGACAGGAAAAAATTTAAGTTCGTTCAGACGCAATGTACAGTTTATTTCGCAGCGTCCGGAAAGCTTTCTTGACCCGCGTCAGACCTTAGGTTCTAGTCTGCGGGAAGCATTTACTGTTTTTAATCTGCCTTATGATGAAGAAAAAATCAAAGAGATGCTTGATTTAGTAAAGCTGAATGTTGAACTTCTGCAGCGTTATCCTCATCAGGTAAGCGGTGGCGAAATTCAACGTATCTGTCTGGTAAGAGCGCTGCTGTTAGAGCCGAAGCTGCTCATTTTAGACGAACCTACATCGATGCTGGATATCTCCGTGCAGGCGCAGATTTTGCATTTGCTGCGTGATATACGCAAGGAAAAGCAACTGGCATATTTGTTTATTACGCATGATAAACAGCTCGCAGAGTGGCTTTGTGACAGAGTCTTGCATATAGAGCAGGGGCACTTGGTATAATTTATCTAATCTGGATTATACAAATCACGATTAGATAAATGTATTGCCTGATAGAAAATCTCGGGTAAATTAAAGTTATACTTTAGTTTGCCCATTTTTTATGTTTATAGTATCAGAATATTCACTTGACAGTAAGTAGAACGTATGCTATAATTTCAAACGAATTGTAACATATGTTACAAAATGAGTTTAATAACTAGAGCTATCAGGTGTCGAAAGACTTAATAAGTAAGCAGGTGCAAAGCCTGCGCTGTCACGCAGCTGTAAAGTGGAGCAAGCCTTAATAATGTCACTGGGCAACCGGGAAGGCGAGGCTTGCGAGGAAACTGAGCCAGAAGAATTGCCTGAAAAAGTTAACGGGAGTGTACTGCGAGTGACAGGAGGCTGCTAGGGGATGAGTATGTCTTTCTGTAATTTTGCAGGAAGACGTTTTTTATTGCCAAAAAACGAAGAACCCATAATTCATGGCTTTTAACCGACGCTGCACGCGAAACTCGGACAGCTCGGCAGTGTAGGTTAAAAAATAAATTTTTTGATGAGGTGTATGAGTATGATGAAAAAGAACAAAGCATTGGCTATGTCCGTGCTGTGCGCAGTAGCAAGCGTAGGCTTTGTGATGGGCGCAAGTGCGGAAACTATTCATGGCAATTTGGATGAAATTATTGTTGAGGGCAGCAAGGATGTACTGCCCGGCGGTTTCCTTGTTGCAAATGACAGAGTTGGTATTCTTGGCGATATCAAGGTTATTGATGTTCCTTTCACCCAAAAGCAGTATTCCGAAAAAACTATCGCAACCTTTTATGATCCTAACCAACCGTTAAACGGTACTTTAGCTAACAATCCTTCTATCAGAGTTGGCAGTCCTTCTCCGATGTATACTGACTTCAGTATGCGTGGGGTTAATATGAACGCCGCTCACTATTATATTAACGGTATTCCTAATCTGTTCAACCAGACAAGAAGCATTCCTGCATATACTTTGGAGAGTGTAGATATTGTATCCGGTCCTAACACAGTTCTGAATGGTGCAACCTTCTCCAATAACGGTACCAATGGTACAGATGCTCCTGCAGGTCTTTTGAATGCTACCACTAAACGTGCGACCGATAAGGATGTTACCAGATATACCCAAAGATTTTCCGGTCGCAGCACTTTGACCGAAGATATTGATTTTGGCAGACGCTTCGGCGAAAATAAGGAGTGGGGCGTGCGTGTAAATGCTCATCATGAAAACGGCGGTCTTTCTATGGAAGGTGCCAAGGTTACCGATAAGAGCGTTTATATTAACGTAGATCATCAAGATGAGAAGAGCACTACTAACCTGTTTGGCGGTTACTTTGACTGGAAGGTTGACGGCGGCCAAAGATGGCTGCAGGCCGGCAGTGTAAAAGCAGGCCATCTGGCAAGTGCTCCGAGTGGCAAAAACAATCTGAGCTTTGACAGCCAAACAAAATATAACCATGGCTATATGATGACCTTGAATCATACACAAAAGTTAAGCGATAGCTGGCAGGCTTTCATTAACGGCGGTTATGGTCAATATTCCGAGCATAAATGGGATCCCAACAGTGGTTCCTTAACCTTGGGTGATGACGGTAAGCTGAGCGGCAAGTTCAGAGATTATATTTCCGACAGCAAGAGCATGTATTGGCAGGCCGGCGTTTCCAACGAAACTAAAGTAGGCAATATTAAAAACAACATTTCTTTAGCTGTTGATTATTTCAATTACAAGAGCAAGGCTGTAAACTCCGGTGGTAAGAATCCTTCCAATCTTTCCGGTGATATCTGGAATGGTGTACATCTGAGCGGTACGCCGATTTTTGCTCCTTCTATCGATTCTGTCGGTTATGGCAAAGAAACTGCTAAAGCCATGACTCTTGCTGACAGAGTAGAGATTGGCAAGGTTTCTGTTTTCGGTGCGTTACAATATCGTGATTCCGAAACAACAACTGCTGCCGGTAAAAAGGTTAGCAAGGATAGCCTGAATCCGACATTTGCAGTTGCTTATAAACCTGTTGAAAATGTATCTGTTTACGCAAGCCATGCACAAGCTTATACCAAACCTGTTGAGGTTGGCACCGGTTACGATAACACCGGCGAAATTCTGAAGCCTATCAAAAATAAACAGAACGAGATCGGTGTAAAATACGAAAATGCTAATGTTCTGCATAGCTTGGCATTCTTTGATCTGAACCAGGCAAGCTATATCAAAGAAGCTACCAATACCGCAATCGGCCAAAAATATACACAAGAAGGCGAAAACCGCTTCAAAGGTATAGAGTATTCTCTGACCGGTAAGGTTGCCGATAAATGGAACCTGATGGGCGGTGTACTGTATTTGAACGGCAAGCGTGAAAAACTCACCATGGGTAAGGAAAACTTGGAAGGCAAGTTTGCTACCGGTACTCCGAAGTGGAATGCTGTTTTAGCTGCTGAATATGAGGCTGACAAAAACACCTCCTTTATCGGCAGAGCTAATTATGTTGGTGAAGCACATGTTAATGATAATGGTGTAAAAGCTCCGGATTATATGACCGTTGATTTGGGTGTGAAATATAAAACTGCTATCAACACCGTACCGGTAACTTTTAGCGCAATGTGCTATAATGCGTTTGACAAGAATTACTGGATTTCCAGAGGTACTTCTGTAGCTCTGGGCGCTCCCAGAACCTTCATGCTGTCTGCGCAGTTTGATATTTAATAATTCATTTGTTAAGAGGGTGGTTTAGGCTGCCCTCTTTTCTTCTGATTGTATTGGTGGTAAGCATGCTATGAAAAAATTTTTAAGCATTATATTTCTGCTTTTGGTTATATTATTAACAGGTTGCGGGAATCAAAAGCAAGAGCAAAAGCATATAGATAAAAGCAGTGAGAAGAATGTTGTTGTTCTGGCAGCTTACAGGCATCTTGCTCCCGGCAACAAAGACGGATTGTATTGCAGTCGCGTTCTGGGAGTATGGGAGCCGCTTATTACTAAAGATGCCGACAATAGACCGGCTCCTTGCTTGGCGCAAAGCTGGGAGATGCGTGATGGCGGCAAAGAATGGATTTTTCATCTGCGTCAGGATGTGTATTTTCACAATGACACAAAATTTACTGCAGATTCTGTCATTGCCAACTTCGATCGTATGAAAAAAGGTTATAAGCGGTCTTCATTTTATGGCTTGAATATGGAAACGTATTATCCGACTCTTATAAAATATGAAAAGCTGGATGATTATACTATTCGTCTGCTTTTTAAAGAAGCAAATGTCAATGAATTATATAAGATGACTGATTTCGGTAGTCCTATTTATGCACCTGAGTGCTTTGCAGAAGATGGCAATTTTAAGAGCGTTGCGATAGGTACAGGACCATATAAGATTACAGAGAATGCTTTAAATAAATACGTAGTTCTTCAACGCAATGATAATTATTGGGGAGAAAAGGGCAGAATAGCTAAGTATGTTGTGCGGACGATTCCCAATACGGATACACGCTATGCTGCTCTGAAATCGGAAGAAATAGACGGAGTCATAGATATCAATGCGATACCACCGTTTTTGGCTGAGGAAATAAAAAAAGATCCACGCTTTGAGGTTAGAACAAATAAATCAACAATGATTCGTTATTTGGGACTTAACGGTACCAAGTTCCCTTTTAATGATATCCGCATGCGCAGAGCTGTAAGCCTTGCAATCGACAGAAAAAATCTGGTGCATAATATGTACTTGGATTATGCTGAGCCGACGGTTAATATCTTAAATTACACCAGCCCCGGTTATAAGGCTTTGCCACTAGACTATGATTTGCAGGAAGCAAAAAGATTAGCGCATGAGGTATTAGGCGATGAAAGATGCGAAATTACTTATTGTATCAACGGCAGTGAGCCTTTGCAGAAGGGGGAAGCGGAGCTTATTGCTTATTGGCTGCAGAAAATCGGCTTGGATGTAAAGATTAAGTCTATAGAATATGCTACTTTGTCGAAAATGCTGCGCAAGGGTGATTTCAATATTGTGCGCACTCAAAGAGGCTTGGCAAATGGTGATCCCTTCAGTGCTTTATATCCATTTGTTATGCCTGACGGTGCGTTGAACGTCAACAATCGTTTTGGTTATAAAAATAATGAGATTATTACTTTAATGAATAATGTGAAGCATATAACAGATGAGCAGGAAAGACAGCGTGTTTTTGACAGAGTGCAAGTTATTATTGGTTATGAACAGCCCGTTATTCCACTTTTTAATGACGTGAATATTGTTGCGTATAATAAACGACTGAAAAACTACAAGCCTTTAATCTATGGCGTGGATTTGAGTAAGGTAGAACTGTTGAATGAGCATGATTGATTTTTATTTTGCAAGAAATTAATAGATTGTATCTGGAACCTTTCGTAAGCAACGTGTTTTCTTGACATGAATATAAAGATGTGCTATAATTCTGAATATAAAATGCAACATATGTTACAAAATTAGCTTAATAAACTAAAGCTATCAGGTGTCGAAAGACTTAATAAATAAGCAGGTGCGAAGCCTGCGCTGTCACGCAGCTGTAAAGTGGAGTAAGCCTTAATAATGTCACTGGGCAACCGGGAAGGCGAGGCTTGCGAGGAAACTGAGCCAGAAGAATTGCCTGAAAAAGTTAACGGGAGTGTACTGCGAGCGACAGGAGGCTGCTAGGGGATAAGTGCGCCTTTCTGTAATTTGGCAGAAGGGCGTTTTTGATTGCCGGAAAACGAGAATCCCACAACACATGGCTTTTAACCGACGCTGCACGCGAAACTAGGACAGCTCGGCAGCGAAGGTTAGAAAATAAATTTTTGATGAGGTGTATGAGTATGATGAAAAAGAAAAAAGCATTGGCTATGTCCGTGCTGTGCGCAGTAGCAAGCGTAGGCTTTGTGATGGGCGCAAGTGCGGAAACTATGCATGGTAATCTTGAAGAGGTTATTGTTGAGGGAAGTGCAGATGTATTGCCGGGTGGCATGGTTGCCAGAACCGGTAACGTTGGTATCATTGGTAATAAAAATGTAATGGATGTACCTTTTTCTCAAACAAATATTACAGCTGATGCTATGGAAACCTTTGGCGGTATGAACCAGCCTTTGGATAATATTCTGGTAAATATTCCATCCGTGCGTCAGACCGGTACCATGCTGCATGGTGATTTTTTCTGTAAGAGGTAAATCTACCAATGGTTCCTTCTTCTATCTGAATGGCGTTCCGGGAATGTTAGGACAGTTTACAGTTCCGATTTTTATGGCTGAAAGCATTCAGGTTACCGAAGGACCGAATAAAGCTATTTCCGGCTCCTTCCCCACAGGTGAAGGCACCGGTGTTGCTGCGGTAGTAAACGTTGATACAAAAAAAGCTCTTGATAAGCCTGTATTCAGATATAAACAAGTATTTTCCGGTGAAAGCGGCTTAGGTGAATATCTGGATATCGGTAAAAGATTCGGTAAGAATAAAGAATGGGGTGTCAGAGTAAATACAGAGGTATTAAATGGAAATCCCGGTCATTATAAAGCAAGCAAAGAGGGTTCCAGCATTTTTGCCAACATTGACCATCAGGACGCTGACAGTAAATCCAATTTGCTCGTCGGTTATCAATATTATGAAGTTGATGATGGCATGAGATGGTTCGGCTTTGATGCTAATAATGTAAAAAAAGGTCTTTTGACTCACGTTCCCTCTGCTCCGAATTCCAAAAACAATTATAGCTTCCCCGGCATGACCAAAGCCTCCGAAGGCGCATTGATGGTATTGAACCATGAGCAGGCAATCGGTCACGGCACTAAGGCCTTCTTTAACGGCGGTTGGACAAGAAGCAATTTACGTAAAAATATTACCGGTCAAGGCAGCCGTTTGACTATTCTTGATGATGCAGGCAATTATGCAGGCAAATATTTTACCAGAAGAACTCCTGGCCATAAGTATTATGTGCAGACCGGTATTGAGAATACTTTTAAAACCGGTGAGGTTGAACATGATGTGGTTTTGGCAGTTGACAAATCCTGGTCTAAGTCCTGGACCGGTGTTGTCGGCGGTTATGGTCTGACTAACTTTAAGGGCTTGGGCGGAACCTTAGCAGGTGGCGTTAATCCTAATGAGAGCGTAAATATTCCTACCTTCAGTAATTTCCATAACAGTACAAGAACCTTCTGGGGTGTTTCTCTGTTAGATACTATGAAATTAGGCAAGGCTCAGATGATGTTAGGCGTTCATAAGCATGAATCCAATGCTGTAACCTATCCGGATCCGACTAAATCCGGTAAGGTAGCAAGTGTTAAGTCCAGCGCTGTTTGTCCTGCTTACGGTTTTGTTTACCAGCCTACAGATGAAGTATCAATTTATGCCAGCCATTCCGAATTCTTTGATGCCGGCAGCAGAGTCAGCGGCAGCACTGTTTATAATGCAGATGAAATCTTAGATCCGTCTAAAACAAAAATGGACGAAATCGGCGTTAAATACAGCAACAAGAACTTCTTGGCTACCTTGGCCCTGTTCAAAAACAGAGAGTCCTCTACTTTAAACATATATGACGACAAAAAGCCTGATTGGTATTGGGTTACCAATGATGGCGAAAACGAGTACAAGGGTATTGAGCTGTCTTTCAACGGAGCTATTGCAGATAAATGGAATGCTTTTGGCGGTTTAATGTATCTTGATACAGAGAGAGTAAGAACCAATAAAGGCACCTATGACGGCTACAGAGTAGGCGGTATCCCCAGATTCAATGCTGTTGCAGGCTTGCAATATAAACCGAATAATGATTTGTCACTTTTGGCAAGAGCTGTATATGTTGGTCCTACTCCTATTTTCCCGGCAAGCAATGCGATTGAATGGGAAGTTCCTTCTTATACTACTTTTGATGCAGGCGTTAATTACAAGACACAAATTAACAAAATGCCTGTTACATTGAGTGCAATGTGCTATAATCTGACCGGTAAAGATTATTGGATTGCTTATGGTTCCGGACTGCATTTGTCCAGCCCCAGAACCTTTATGCTGTCCGCTCAATTTGATATTTAACTGATGATGTTTAAGAGGGCGGTTTTACTGCCCTCTTTTCTTCAAATTACATGTTTTTGGTAGTGTTATGAAAAAATTATATTGTATTATTGCTCTCATATTACTTGTTCTTGCGACCGGTTGCGGTAAGCAGGAAAATATTAAAGAAAATACTATAAAAAAAGATAATGATACAGTGACTCTGGCTGGCTATCGTCAGCTTGCTCCAGGTAACAAGGATGCCTATTATTGCAGCAGCTCCTTGGGTGTTTGGGAGCCTTTGATTACTAAGGATAAAGATAGCAAGCCTGCACCCTGTCTGGCTCAAAGCTGGGAGATGCAGGATAATGGAAAAATCTGGATTTTTCATCTGCGTAAAAATGTCCTGTTTCATAACGGAACGAAATTTAATGCGGATTCGGTGATTGCTAATTTTGACCGAATGAAAAAAGGTGTTAAGCGTTCAACTTTTTATGGCTTGAATATAGATGCATTTTATCCCTCACTGTTGAAATATGAAAAATTAGATGAGTATACTGTTAAACTGACCTTTAAAGAAGCGAATATTAACGAACTGTATAAGATGACAGATTTTGGCAGTCCGATTTATGCTCCGGAATGCTTCGCGGAAGATGGTAATTTTAAAACCTTCGCAATAGGCACCGGGCCATATAGAATAATAGAAAACCAACTGAACAGTCATGTAAAAATAGAGCGTTATGATAATTATTGGGGTGAAAAAGGCAAAATAAAAACATTTATTGTGCGTAAAATACCTAATACGGATACACGTTATGCTGCGTTAAAATCCGGCGAAATTGATGGCGTTACCGATTTGAATGCTATACCGCCTTTTTTAGCGGAAGAATTGAAAAAGGATAACAATTTTGTCGTTTATAAAAATAAATCAACCATGGTACGCTATCTGGCATTAAACGGTAAAAAATTTCCTTTTAATGATGTCAGAATGAGGCAGGCTGTGAGCTTGGCAATTGACAGGCAGGATTTAGTTAATGCTCTATATATGGGCTATGCAATACCGACTGTTAACATTCTGAATTATTGCAGTCCGGGATATAAAGAGTTCCCGGTAAAATATGACCTGCAAGAAGCCAAACGTCTTGCACATGAGGTGCTGGGAGATAAGCGTGTAGAGATTGTTTACGGAATTAACGGTGCGGAGCCTTTGCAAAAAGGTGAAGCAGAAATAATTGCTTATTGGCTGAAAGATATTGGCTTAGATGTTAAAATAAGGGTATTGGAGTATGCGACCTTATTAAAAATGATACGGAAAGGAGAGTGTAATATAGTTCGTCTGCAAAAGGGTTTGGCAAACGGAGATCCGTATACTGCCTTGTATCCCTTTGTAATGCCTGACGGAGCGTTAAACAAGAATAATAGCGTTGCGTATGAAAATGATGAAATTGTTAGTTTGATGAACGAGGTCAAGCATACTACAGATGAGCAGAAACGACGGGAGATATTCAATAGAATACAAGAAATTGCTGTTGAAGAGCAGCCTGTTGTTCCTTTGTTTAACGATATGGCGATAGCTGCGACCAGCAGTCGTATAAAAAATTACGGTGCCATCAATAAAATTGAACTTGTAACAGATGATGAGTAAAATTTGTAATGATATATTATGAAGAGAGGAAAACTCTATGAACCAATATTATCAGGATAACATGCTTTTGGGCATGAACCTTTCCAGTTATCTGCATCGCTACGCCGTCAACGGCAAGGTGTCGGGAAATCTTGCCTGCATCAGCGAAATCAAAAATCTTGCGGTTGTCTTGTATAGTCCGCGTGGCTGCGGCTTTCATTATCGCTATCATGCGCGCAGCCGTCAAAGCCCGGTTTATGAGCTGGAATGTGCTGATTTGCGCAACAAAGATGTAATTTTCGGCGGTGAAAAAAAGCTGATGGCATTACTGCAAAAGGTGGAGCGTGAGCAAAAGCCGGAGATTATTTTTCTCTTGCCATCCGTGGTGTCGGATATTATCAATGATGATTTGGCAGGTCTGGCCTGCAGCCTGCAGCCGCAGTTCCAAGCAAAGCTCGTGCCGATTACGTCGCAGGTTTTTTCGCATATGGATAAGAGCAACAGCCGCAAGGTTTTGCGTGAAAAGGCCTGCCAAAAGCAGAAGCAAAAGTTTTCTTCCAGTGCGGTCTATCCAGGCTGCGGTTATGTAGAGGTGATGGACGCTTTAGTTGAGCAGGTGATGGAGCCTCAAAGCGTACAGCCGCAGAGCGTAAATATCGAAACATTTGCCTGGGGTTATAATGGCGAGGATAAACTGCAGGGCATGAGTGATATGCTGCAGAAAATGGGCATCAAGGTCAATGCTTATCTTCCTGCCGCTGATTTGCAGACAATCAAAAAGGCTCCGCGGGCAGCGCTGAATATAGTACGTCGCAAAAAGTGGGCGCTGGCGATGGAGCAGCGCTTTGGCACGCCGTTTCTGCATGTTGCCGATATGCAGGAGTGGCATGGAATTGATGGTATCAGTGATTTATACAGGCAGATTGGCAAAATGCTTGGCTGCGAGGATGCTGTTGAACGCGTGCTGCAGGCAGAATATGAACAGATTGCCGTCCGTTATCGGGAGCTGTGTGCAGAATTTGCCAAGTATAAGTTTTGCCTGATTGCGCATGGTATTGCATATTTGCCGGATGCGCTGCGCGTTTATCAGCAGGACTATGGTTTGCCTATAAGCAAAATATGCATTATCATGAATCCTTCTTACCAGGCGGAAACAGGCTTGGATGATGCAATGATGCAGAGGTTTAAGGACAGAATTGAGCTTGCTAAGGCTGAGTATGGCTGTGAGGCGGAAATTTTATTGGAGCCTTCTGCGGAGGCTTTGCGTGAGGCAGCACAGAGCTGTGATTTTGTTATCTGCAACGGTCATCCGCGTTATGCTTCTTTGGATGTGCCGGTGCTTTATAATTTGTTTGACCGCTCGGTGTGGTCTTATCAGGGCTTTGTGAATATTATGGAAGAGGTTTGGCAGATGCTGCAGCGACCGCAGCGTACAGGCAGCAGTCTTTTGCTGAGCAAACTGGCCTATGACCCGGTATTTTATCCGATGCGCGAGGCTGATAAAGACAGTAAAGCATCACGCGAACTGTATAGCAGAGTATGGAGGCAGAGAAAATAATGAAACCATTAAGTAGCTGTGCGTTGTTTGGTGCTGTGCGTGCTCTCGGAGGTATTAAGGATGCCTTAATTCTGCAGCATTCCGTTGTCGGCTGTCAGTGGGGCAGCCTGACTTTCCGCTATGCGGGCAAGCCTTATGATGTACGTCAGGTCTCCGATGTCATCTATGATGAGGATGTTGTTAATGGCGGCGAGAAGGTTTTGCGCAAGGCCTTGCGAGAGGCGGAGCGTATTTTTGCGCATTGCGGTGCGGTATTTGTGGTTAGTGGCTGTGTACCGAATATGATCGGCGATGATGTCGACGGTATTTTGGCTACTACCGAAGGCTCGCAAAAATTGCTGCATGTAAAAGCACCCGGATACGCAGGGAATATTGACAGCGGTGCAGAAGCAGCTTATCTGACGTTGCTGCCTTTGCTCCAACCTGCGGAGAAAAAAGAAGCTGCCACGATAAATATTTTTGGCATAATGAACGATGATCCTTATGCTGATAATGACTTGTCCGAGCTGAAGAAATTTTTAGGTTCTAAGGTTAAAATTAACTGCGCGCTGCAGGATTGCAACTTGCGGGATATTGCAGCAATGCCGCAGGCAGAGCTGAATATCTGCTTTGGCTATGGTGAGCCGTTGGCACAAAAGATGCAGGAAAAATTTGGCGTGCCGTATATCAAATGCGCTTATCCTTATGGTGTGGCAGGCATGCAGCAGTTTTTGCGTCAGCTAGGAGAAGCGTTGAAAATTGATTTCTCCTATGAGCTTGCCGAACTGGAAGCTGCTGCGAAAAAGCTCGTTTATCGCAGTGCCGATTATCTGGTGAATTTGTATCAGCTGCCTGTGGCTTTGGCTGCGGATAAGGCACATTTAGAGGGCCTGCAGAGCTTTTTTGCCGAAGAGCTGGGCATGCGCGTTGTTATTGCAGAGGATACGGCGGAATTCAGCCTGGATAAAATGACGGAGGCTGCTAAGCAATATAAACCTGTATTGCTGTGCGGTTCTTCGTTCTTAAAGAATTTGGCCGATGCACAGCAGGTGCCGTTAGTGCGCTGCGTTTATCCTGCCTTTGACCAGCTGTGCTTTACCGATAACACGTTGGTCGGAGCGCGTGGCGCGGCTTTATTTATTGAGCATATTGTCAACGGCGCCCTGCAGCAGCAGTACAAAGCGGAAGGGCTGTATGCCGGCTTGCGTGAAAGTATTTGTGAGGTAAATCATGAGTGAGCTTGAAACACATCCTTGTTTTACAGCAAAATGCAGCGATTACGCCCGTATTCATCTGCCTGTGGCACCTAAATGCAATATGCAGTGCAATTATTGCCTGCGCAAATACAGCTGTGTGAATGAAAGCCGTCCCGGTGTCGTGGCACGGGTTATGGTGCCGGAGGATGCAGTCGACTGGTATCTGCAGATGAAGGCCAAGGTGCCGAAGCTGACGGTAGCAGGTATTGCCGGCCCCGGCGATGCGCTGGCCAACTGGCCAGCGGTCAGCAGAACGCTGAGCATGATTCGTGAGGTTGATAAGGATGTGTTCTTCTGCCTTTCGACTAACGGCCTGTATTTGCCGAAGTATGCCAAGAAAATTGCAGCCTTAGGCGTTGATTATGTTACGGTGACGGTGAATGCGATTACAAGCAACACCGGAGCGCATATTTACAGCTTTATCAATGATGACGGCAAAAAATATGTCGGTGAAGAAGCTGCGGCGCTGCTTTTAGCAAGACAGATAGAAGGCCTGCAGCTGCTTGGCGAATATGGCGTGAAGGTGAAGATAAATACGGTGGCAATTCCCGGCGTGAACATACAGGAAATTCCGGCGATTGCCAGACGTATGGCTTTGCTGGGAGCGAAGCTGCAGAATATTTTACCGATGCTGCCGGTGGAGAAAACTGCCTTTGCGCATCTTGCGGAGCCTGCGGCCGAAGAAATTTCTCAGCTGCGTCAGGTTTGCAGGCAGTGGATGCCGCAGATGCTGCATTGCAACCGCTGTCGTGCGGATGCCGTAGGTGCTTTGACTAATCCCTGTATTTTAGAAGAAAGCTGAAATAGAAAATCCGTGTAAACAGAAGCTTGACTTTGGTTTGCACGGATTTTTTGCTTTTGCATGACATTTAATTTGACTGCCTTTGCTGCACTTGCTACAATTAAATTTATAATATCTCATTTGTAGGGGAGAAGCTAATGGATTGTACTGCGATTATTTTGACAATCGGGATTATTTTTGCAGCGTCGTTTTTTTCTACTGTTTCCGGTTTTGGCTTTGCTTTGGTGGCCATGCCTGTGCTTACTTTGGTGATGTCGATCAAAGCGGCGGTTATTTTTGTGTTGCTATTGAATCTGGTCCTGCGGGCGATTACTATGTACAGGGTGCGTGAAGGCTATGATAAAGCAACGGTTATCCTGACGACCTTGGGAAGTGTTGTTGGTATGGTTCCAGGAAGCTGGGTGCTGAAGGTTTTGCCTGCGGCACAGCTGGAGGTGTTTTTGGGAGCGGTGCTCGTGGTTGCCACGGTTTTGCTTAGCCTGCAGCTTACGCTGCCGATAAAAAATAAAACCTGCGGACGTTTTGCTGCAGGAATTTTGAGCGGTTTTTTCGGCGCATCTACCAGCGTCAGCGGACCGCCGCTGGTTTTATATTTTCTTAACGAAAAGCTGCCGAAGGATGTTATGCGGGCTAACATGATCTGGTTCTTTGGCTTAAGCGGCTTTTTGACGGTGTTGGTGAATTATTTTTACGGTAATGTCAGCGGTACCATTGATTGGAGTTTGTTGCTGTATACTATACCGGTGATGTTTTTGGCTATCTGGTTGGGAGAAAAATTTTTCTATCGCCTGAATCAGCATCTGTTCCGTAAGCTGGCATTGGCGGTGGTGCTTGTAGGAGCGCTGATGCTTTTGTGGAGCGGTTGGCAAAATTTATAAGTTGGCTTAAAAATAATGTGTCTTATAAATCAGCAGTAAAACTATGTGTTACTGCTTTGTAGATAGCATTATTACTGTAACCTAGTTTACAATAATTATGCGATAAGATAAAAAATAAATAAAATTAAGCTTTTTTCTTGACGTTTGCTGAGCAGGAGGAGTAAAATAACCTCAATCGCTGATTGCGGCGGTAAAATTTGAAGCATAAGGAAATGCTGAAGTTGTTGCAGGTGAAAATGATGGAATCTAAAATGATGAACACTGCAATTGAATATGGTTTTTATTACGCACCGGTATTTAACTATTATTTTAGCACCGGTTATTTTGCATGGGAAAAATCATATAGCAGTAATCATCGTATTGGAGACTATAAATAGTATTTGCGAGCGCAGTGCTTGCAATTAAGATTTAGCTTTTACAGCAGGCTCTTTTACGGGAGCCTGCTTTTTTTGTAGCATGGTAGCTTATAGCAGTATGGTAAATTTAATGACAAGAGTGTCAGAACGAAGGGGAGACAATTTATGGTAATAGTATTCAAGCCGGGAGCTCCGGAGGAAAATAAAGCGAAGATGCGCAGCAATTTGGAAAGCAAGGGCTTCCAAATTAACGAAATCAACGGTGTCAACATGACCATCTTCGGTATCATCGGTGACACGAGTACACTTGATATCAATATGCTGCGTATTGATGATGCGGTAGACAAGGTAATGCGTGTGCAGGAGCCGTTCAAGCGAGCCAATCGCATGTTCCATCCGCAGGATTCCGTAATTAATGTAGGCGGTGTTGAAATCGGCGGACGTAAGATTCAGGTTATCGCAGGTCCGTGCTCCGTAGAAACACAGGAGCAGGTTACGGACATTGCCAAATCCATCAAGCTTGGTGGAGCATCAATGCTTCGCGGCGGCGCTTTTAAGCCCCGCACATCGCCTTATTCCTTCCAAGGCTTGAAGGAGGTTGGCCTGGAATATTTAAAAGGTGCCAAAAAAGAAACAGGCCTGCCGATTGTAACAGAAATCATGTCACCGTATATGATTGAGCGCTTTGTAGAAGATGTAGATTTGATTCAGGTTGGCGCTCGCAACATGCAGAACTTTGAACTGCTGAAGGAATTAGGCAAAACCAATAAGCCGATTTTGTTAAAGCGTGGTCTGGCGGCAACGATTGAGGAATGGCTGATGGCAGCGGAATATATCATGAGCGAGGGCAACGAAAACGTTATCCTTTGCGAACGCGGTATCCGCACCTTCGAAACATATACGCGCAACACACTGGATGTAAGCGCAATTCCCGCTGTGAAAAAGCTCAGCCATCTGCCGGTAGTAGTTGATCCGAGCCATGCAGCAGGACTGTGGTGGATGGTAGAGCCTTTGGCGAAGGCTGCTGTAGCAGTCGGTGCTGACGGACTTTTGATTGAAGTCCACAACAATCCGGAAGCAGCACTTTGTGACGGCGCACAGTCCTTAAGACCTGAACGCTTCGCCAGACTGATGGGCGAGTTGAAGGGCATTGCCAGAATTGTCGGCAGAGATATGTAAGTCAAGGCATTATCCCTTAGCAATATAAAAAAGCGTAAGGGTTTGTAATAACTCCTGATCTGGGAGTAGTATTGTAGCATAGCAGATTAGATTAAAGGAGAGATTTTATCATGATTATCGTATTCAAACAAAATGCAACTGTTGAGGAAAAAACTAAGCTGAAAAACCAATTAGAAAGCAAGGGCTTTCAGATTCATGCCAGTGATGGCGTAAATGCTTCACTTTTTGGTGTAGTTGGTGATACCAGCGCTTTGGATATCAACCTTTTGCGTGTTGTTGAGGGTGTAGAAAAGGTAATGCGTGTGCAGGAGCCTTTCAAACGTGCCAACCGCATGTTCCATCCTGAGGACAGCATTATTGATGTTGCAGGCAGAAAATTCGGCGGCAAAAAGCTGCAGGTTATCGCAGGTCCCTGTTCCGTAGAAACTCAGGAGCAGGTTACGGAAATTGCCAAGGATGTTAAGGCTGCAGGCGCTACGCTGATGCGCGGCGGTGCCTTCAAGCCTCGTACTTCCCCATACTCCTTCCAGGGCTTAAAGGAAAAAGGTCTGGATTTCCTGAAAAATGCCAGAGCAGCAACCGGTCTGCCGATTGTTACGGAAATCATGTCACCTTACATGGTGGAACGCTTTGTTGAAGATGTTGATCTGATTCAGGTCGGTGCCCGCAATATGCAGAACTTTGATCTGCTGAAGGAATTGGGCAAAACCAATAAGCCTATTCTGTTGAAGCGCGGTCTGGCAGCAACGATTGAGGAATGGCTGATGGCAGCGGAATACATTATGAGCGAGGGCAACGAAAACGTTATCCTTTGCGAACGCGGTATCCGCACCTTTGAAACCTACACCCGCAATACACTTGATGTAAGCGCTATTCCTGCAGTAAAAAGACTCAGTCATCTGCCGGTAGTAGTTGACCCAAGCCATGCAGCAGGCATGTGGTGGATGGTAGAACCTTTGGCTAAAGCAGCAGTTGCAGTCGGCGCAGACGGCCTTTTGATTGAAGTACATAACGATCCGGAAGCAGCATGGTGCGATGGCGCACAATCCTTGAAGCCTGACCGTTTTGCTAAGCTGATGGGCGACCTCAGAGGCATTGCGAACATTGTCGGCAGAGAGTTATAATAGTAGTATGGTAGATTAGGAGTGATTTTTTTGGAAGCTGATTTTGGTGGCGAAAATAGAAGTACAAGGTGGCAGAAGCTCAGCTTTGCTATCGTTGGCCTGGGGCTGATTGGCGGCTCCTATGCCAAAGCATTGCGTAAGCTGGGCGTTAAGCAGATTATCGGTATAGAGCGTGATGCAGCAACACTGCAGGAGGCAAAGCAGCAGGGCTTGGTTGATATTGGCATGACTGAGCCTGATAACCGGCTTAAGGAGGCCAACGTAATCATCTGCGCTATTTATCCGGAAGCAATCGTGGGCTTTATAGCTGCAAACGTTGATTTCTTTAACGAAAACGTTTTGCTGACTGATGTTGCAGGCATTAAAAACGATATGATCAGCAGAGGGCAGGCACTTTTAAAGGGTGGCATGGAATTTATTTCCGGCCATCCGATGGCCGGACGTCAGGGCAGCGGCTTGGGCATGAGCGATGCGCATATCTTTCAGAATGCAAATTACATCATCGTGCCGGAAAAGCATAACACACAGGCTGCTATCAGCTGGCTGGAGCAATTTGCTCTGGCTCTTGGCTGCAAGCATACGGTGCAGGTAACACCGGCGCAGCATGATGCAACTATTGCCTATACCAGTAATTTGCCGCATGTTACTGCGGTAGCGCTCATGGACAGCGCTTCCTTTGATGATAAGACTAAGTACTTCGTTGCCGGCAGCTTCCGAGATGGCACTCGTGTAGCAGATATCAATCCTGAATTATGGTGCAATCTGTTCCTTGCCAACAGGGAAAAGGTTGCGGATGAAATAGACAAATATATGGAGCAGTTGGCGCTGTGGCGCGACGCTCTGCGCGGTGACGACGGCGAAAAGCTTAAGGAGCTGATGCGCAAGGCGGGAGCACGGAGAAGGGAGCTTTTTTAATGAAGAAAATTCATGTTGCATTAGGCGCTCATGCCTACGATATTGAAATAGCCGCCGGCCTGCTGCCGCAGGTCGGCTCTAAGGTTGCAGCGTTGCTGCCGAAGGCGCGCAAGGCTGCAATTATCAGCGATACAAATGTTGCACCGTTATATGCGGAAAAACTACAGGCTAGCCTCGAAGAGGCTGGCCTTGTTGTGCATAAGGTGGTAATTGAAGCCGGTGAGCAGAGCAAGAATATGCAGGTGCTCAGCGATGTACTGGAGCAGCTTGCTGCAGCAGGACTCACGCGCACCGACGTTGTGCTGACGCTTGGCGGCGGTGTTGTCGGTGATTTGGGTGGTTTTGCCGCTGCCAGCTTTATGCGTGGCATTGCCTTTGTGCAGATACCGACTTCACTGCTGGCGCAGATTGACAGCAGCGTAGGCGGTAAGGTTGCCGTAGATTTGAAGGCCGGAAAAAATCTTGCCGGTGCCTTTTATCAGCCCAAGGCTGTCTTTATCGACACAGATTTACTGGCAACGCTTTCTACACGCTTTTTACACGATGGTCTGGCAGAAGCGATTAAATACGGCTGCATTAAGGATGCGGCGCTGTTTGAAAAAATCGCAGGCTATGCTGATGATGCAGAGCTTTTGGCAGATATTGACAGTGTGGTTGCTACCTGCTGTGCTATCAAAGCGCGCATTGTCGAGCAGGATGAATTTGATACAGGCCTGCGTATGCTGCTGAATTTCGGTCATACCTTGGGACATGCGGTGGAGCAGCATTTCGGCTACAGCTGCTTCACGCACGGCGAGGGCGTGGCGATTGGTATGTATCAGCTGACTAAGCGCACCGAAGAGCTGGGAATGACAGCCAAAGGCAGCGCCGAGCGTATTAAGAGCGTGCTTGAAAAGTACAATTTGCCGTTGACTGCGGGCGTAGAAAAAGCGCAGCTGCTTGATACAATGGCAAGAGATAAGAAAAAGAACGGCAACAGCATTACCCTCATTATTTTGCAGCAGATAGGCGAGGGCGTACTGCAGAAAGTAGATTGGCAGGAAGTGCCGAAGTATTTGGGGTGAGGCTAAATGGAAAAGGTAAAAATTTATCCTGCAAAATTGGCAGGAACGGTGCAGGTGCCGTCATCAAAAAGCATGGGACACAGAGAAATCATTTGTGCAGGTTTGGCAGGCGGCACCAGCATTGTCGATAATATCAGCATGTCCAAGGATATTGAAGCAACGATGCGCGTTTTGCGTGCTATGAACGTGAGCGTTGACGAAATTCCCAGCATGCTAGAGGGACGTAAGGCTTTGCAGATTACGGGCACAGGTCATCCGATTGCGGCGGCAGATAATGTTGACTGCGGTGAATCCGGTTCGACCTTGCGCTTTTTCATTCCGTTGGGAGCAAATCTTGGCTGTCCTCTGACCTTTATCGGTCACGGCAAGCTGGTATCGCGTCCTTTGCAGGCATATTACGATATTCTGGATAAGCAGTTTGTGCAATATTTTAATGATAACGGCAATCTGCCTTTGACAGTCAACGGTCACCTGATGCCTGGTAAATTTGAGCTGCCGGGAGATGTCAGCAGTCAGTTTGTCAGCGGTCTGCTTTTTGCATTGCCGTTATTAAAGGGCGATTCCGAAATTATCATTACTTCGTCGCTGGAATCTGCTTCTTATGTAGATATGACACTGAACTGCCTGGCGAAGTACGGTGTTAAAGTAGAAAATGTAGATGGCGCACACCGTCATTATCTTGTACCTGGCAAGCAGCATTTCAAAGCGCAGGACAGCAAGGTTGAGGGCGACTGGTCGCAGGCAGCCTTTTGGACTGTCGGCGGTGCTTTGGGCGCAGGCATTACCGCAAGCGGTGTAGATTTTACTTCGCTACAGGGCGATAAGGCTGTGGTAGAAATTATGCAGCGCATGGGTGCGGATATTACAAAAGCTTCCGACAGCGTAACCGTAAACAGTGGTGCAACGCAGGCAACGGTGATAGATGCCTCGAACTGTCCTGATATTATTCCTGTGCTTACCGTGCTGGCGGCAGTTAGCGAGGGAACAACGAAGATTATCAATGCAGGACGCCTGCGTATCAAGGAATGCGACAGATTGGCGGCTATGACGAGTGAATTAAATAAAATGGGCGCAGAAATTACGGAAGAACCGGAGGGCCTGACAATTACCGGCAAGCCGGAAGGCTTGCAAGGCGGCGTAGAGGTAGATGCCTGGAACGATCATCGTATTGCTATGAGCCTGGCAATTGCTGCACAATGCTGCGCAGAACCGATTACATTAACCGGCGCAGGCAGTGTAAGTAAATCCTATCCTGACTTCTGGGAGGATTACAAGAGCGTAGGCGGAAAAATTGAGGTGCTGGCATGAGCGGAATTTTTGGCATGAATATAAAAATGGCGATATACGGCGAATCGCACGGCAAGTCCATCGGCGTAGTGCTGGACGGACTGCCGCCGGGACTGGCGCTTGATGAAGCAGAGATTGCTGCGGAAATGGTGCGTCGTGCTCCCGGACAGAATGCCTTGAGCACCGCGCGCAAGGAAAGCGATACGGTAGAAATCCAAAGCGGCTTCTTCAATGGCTTTACGACAGGTACGCCGCTGTGCGCGCGTATAGTCAACAGCGACCAGCATTCCAAGGATTACAGCATTCTCGCCGATAAAATGCGTCCCGGTCATGCAGATTACGCAGGCCATGTACGTTATCAGGGCTTTAATGATTATCGCGGCGGCGGCCATTTTTCCGGTCGACTGACGGCACCGCTCGTTTTTGCCGGTGCTGTGGCCAAGCAGGCGTTGGCGCAATACGGCATTGTTGTCGGTTCGCATATTCTGCAGATTAACGATATCAAAGAAGAGCGCTTCAATCCAATGGGCGTAAGTGATGCAGAATTGGCAGAGCTGCATGCGAAAAAGTTTGCGGTTATGGATGATGCTGTCGGCGAAAAAATGCAGGAGCGCATTTTACAGGCTAAGAGTGAGCTTAACAGCGTGGGCGGTGTAATTGAAGCCATCGCACTGCATTTGCCTGCAGGTATCGGCGCGCCGTATTTTGATTCCGTGGAAAGCATGCTGAGCCATGCGCTGTTTTCCGTGCCTGCGGTTAAAGGCATAGAGTTTGGCGACGGCTTTGGCTTTGCCGGTATGACGGGTGCCGAAGCGAATGACGCTTTGCATTACGTTGACGGCAAGGTGCAGACATTGACAAACCACAACGGTGGCGTTACCGGTGGTATTACCAATGGCATGCCTTTGGTAGTGCGCGTGGCCATTAAGCCGACACCTTCGATTGCACGCGAGCAGCAGACGGTGAGCCTTAAGGAGCAGGCTGATACAACGCTTGCTATCGTAGGCAGACATGACCCCTGTATTGTGCAGCGCGCTGTGCCTGTTATCGAATCGGTGGTTGCATGGACGCTGTGGGATTTACTTTTAGAAGCGAAGAAATGGGAGAAATAAGATGCAGGAGCTTGATTTAGAAAAAATTCGCCAAGAAATAGACAAGGTTGACCAGCAGCTGGCAGACGTACTGGAAAGCCGTCTGCAGTTAGTTATGCAGGTGGCTGCCTATAAAAAATCCAAGGGACTGCCGGTTAAGGACAAAAACCGTGAAGCCAAGGTTATCGAAAAGGTAGCAGGCTTTTTGGAGAATAAGGATTATTCCGTTGCTGTGAAAAACATTATGCGTGGTATTATCGACCAGGCTTGTCTGCTGGAAGAAACTGCTCTGGCTGAAGCAAATGACAAAATCTTTGAGGTGGCCTGCTTCGGTCCTGCCGGCTCCTTTACACATCAGGCGTTGGAGGAATATTTTCACGGACGTCAATATAACCGTCATCATTTCCAGACTTTCGAAGAAGTGATTTCCAGTATCAGCGAGGGTACGATGGATTACGCCGTGCTGCCGATTGAAAATTCTTCGACAGGCGGTATTACCGAGGTATATGATTTGCTGCGTCAGTATGACTGCAGCATTGTGGGTGAGCAATGCGTAAAGATTGAGCAAAACCTGTTAGGCTGTGAGGGTGCATCGCTTGGCACGATTAAAACAGTGTATTCGCATCCGCAGGGCTTGAAGCAGTGCGCTGATTTCTTTCATGACTATCCGGATATAGAGCAGGTTCCTTATTTCAGTACATCTAAGAGTGCGGAGGAGGTTGCCGAAAAGCAGGATGTAAGCTTGGGTGCTATTGCCGGTAAGCAGGCAGCAGAGCTTTATAATTTAAAGATTATTGCGCCGGCGATTAACAGCAACAGCAATAATTATACCCGCTTTGTTATTATTGCCAAAAAACCGGAAATCGTAGCGAACGCAAATAAGATTACGCTGATTGTTGCCGTGAAGCACGAAACAGGCTCGCTGTATAAGATGCTCGCCAGCTTCTACCATATGGGCCTGAATATGCTGAATCTTGAATCGCGTCCGATTGTCGGCAAAACGTGGGAATACTTTTTCTACATCGATGTCACCGGTAATCTGGCAGATCCGCTGGTTATCGATGTGATGGAAGAAATAAAATCTAAGAGCACCTATTGCAAGGTTCTTGGCAACTATCGTGCTTATGAACGAAAGGAATAAACAGATGAAGCATTACGGACTTTTGGGCGGTAAGCTGGGACACAGCCTTTCACCGCAGATTCACAAGCTGTTTTTTAAGTATACAGGTATCGAGGGTGATTATACGCTGCTGGAAACGCCGCAGGAGGACTTGCCTAAGCGCATGGAGGAGCTGCGTGCCAACTATGCAGGCAGCAATGTTACCATTCCGCATAAATTGCACGTTATGCCTTTTTTGGACAGCATTACGCGCGAGGCTAAGGCTATCGGCGCTGTAAATACGATTAAGTTCGACGAAAACGGTGCTGAAGGCTATAACACCGATTACTTTGGCTTTGGTAGAATGCTGGAATACAATAATATTGATGTACGAGCTAAGCGCGTTGCGGTGCTGGGCACCGGCGGCGCTGCGCGTGCGGTTGTCAAATATATGGTTGATAAGCGTGTCGGCAAGCTGTATCTTGTTACGCGTGACGTTGCGCATGTTGATAAGGATTTCCTTAAAATTGCGCCTAAGTGCAAGTTTATTGATTATGACGGCCTGGCAGCTTTGACAGGTGATGTGATTGTCAACTGCACGCCTGTGGGCATGTATCCCAAGGTTAATGCTGCACCGGTTACGCCTGAGGAAATCAGCAATTTTGACGCAGCCGTCGATTTAATTTATAATCCTAAGCAGACTTTGTTCTTGAAGCAGGCTGCCGAGGCGAAGATGCAGATTGTCAACGGCTTGTTTATGCTTGTGGCGCAGGCTGTGGCTGCCCAGGAAATCTGGCAGGGCGAAAAATATGACAGTGAGCTCATCGTCAAAATCATGCAGGATTTGGAGCAGAATATATGAAAAACATTGTGCTGATTGGTATGCCGGGCTGCGGCAAAAGCACCTTTGGCAAGCGCATGGCGAAGCGCTTGCAGCTGCCGTTTTATGATGCAGACTCTGTCCTCGAAGAGCGCGAGCAGCGCACGATAAAGGCTTTCTTCGCGGAAAGCGAAGATGCATTCCGCGCAGCAGAAACGCGCACGCTGGCGTATCTGGCGGAATGTGACGGAGCTGTTATCGCAACAGGCGGAGGTGCCGTAAAGCGTGCGGAAAACATGGAGCTGCTGAAGCGCGGCGGTGTTGTGGTTTTTATCGACCGCAAGCCGGAAAACATCATCGGATGTATTGCCGGGGATGCGCGTCCGTTGCTTGCTGCCGATAAGCAGAAGCTTTATACTTTATATAACGAGCGTATTGCGCTGTACCGCCAATATGCGGATTATACGATTGACAATAACGGTGATTTCGGTCGCGTGCTGCGCGAACTGCTGAATATTGCCGCTAAGCTGGAGGGATAAAGATGCGTAAAATTTTAGTTTTAAATGGTCCTAACATTAATATGCTGGGTATCCGTGAAAAAAATATCTATGGCCGTGATGATTATGACAGCCTGTGTGCTTACATTCGCTCGGCGGCTGACCGCCTTGGCGTAGAGGTGGAGCTGCTGCAGAGCAATTATGAGGGCGATATAGTTACCGCTATTCAGAATGCTTACGGTCATTTTGACGGCATTGTTATCAATCCGGCGGCATTTACGCATTACAGCGTAGCAATTTTGGACGCATTGAAGGCAGTAAATATTCCTGCGATTGAGGTGCATATCAGCAACATCCATCAGCGTGAGGAGTTCCGACATCATTCTGTAACGGTGGCAGGCTGCGTCGGACAGATTTGCGGCCTGGGCTTTGCAGGCTATGCTTTGGCAATGGAAGCTTTGAGTGTGTATGAAGCAAAATAGTATATAATAATTTTGGTAAACAGTCTCTGAAGCTTTGCTTTCGGAGGCTGTTTTGTTATAATGATTATAGAGTAGTATTTGCTGACAGAAGCGGTTTTGACAATTAAATTTTCATAATAGTAAGACAACGTTGAATTCGTTCTTGGAGGTGACATTATGGGTAAACGTGTAGTAATCGTCGGTGGGGTGGCCGCCGGTATGAAAACGGCGGCGCGCTTGCGCAGGCTGGATGCTGAAGCAGAGATTATCGTGCTGGAACGCGGACCGCAACTGAGCTATGGCGCATGCGGCTTTCCGTATTTTATCAGCGGTGAGGTTAAGAGCATGGACAGCTTTGACCATACACCGCAGGGAGCCTTGCGCGACAGTGATTATTTTGCGGCCGTGAAGGGCATTGATGCCCGCTGTGGCTGTAATGTGCAAAAAATAGACAGAGTGCAAAAATGCGTGCATTATATGGAAAATGGAGAGCCGAAACAGCTGTCTTATGACGTGCTGGTGTTGGCAACCGGCAGTACGCCGGTGAAGCTTCCCTTGCCTAATGCTGATGCCGCAGGCATTCACAGCTTCTGGTTCCCATGGGATGTTGAAGCAGTAGATAAGGAAATTACCGAAGGCGGCGTTAAGGATGTAGTTATCATCGGCGCAGGCTTTATCGGTCTGGAGCTGGCAGAAGCTTTTGTGCGCCGCGGTTTGCATACCAGCGTTCTGGAACAGCAGGACAGACTGCTGCCGCAGTTGCTTGATGAGGATATGGCAGCACTGTTGCTGCGTGATACGAAAAATCCTCTGCTCGATATTTATCTGGAGGAAAGAGCGGGTGCCTTTACCGTAGAAAACGGTAAAGTTAGCGGAGTGCAGACAGATAAACGCGTAATCCCGGCACAGTTGGTTATCGTTGCCGTCGGCGTGCGTCCGAACGTGGAGCTGGCGCGCGAGGCCGGTCTTGTTATAGGTCCGAGCGGCTGTATTGCGGTTAACGAATACCTGCAGACAAGCGATGATGCAATTTATGCCGGAGGTGACTGTGCGGAAAATACTCATCGTGTCAGCGGAGCCAAGGTATTTGTGCCTATGGGTTCTACCGCCAACAAGCATGGTCGCGTAATTGCGGATAATATCTGCGGAGCGCGGAAGCAATATCCCGGTGTCCTGGGAACTGCCGCTTGTCGCTTCTTTGCGCAGGAAGCTGGGGCAACCGGTTTGAACGAGCGGACTGCGCGGCAGGCCGGTATTGATTTTGCAAGCGTAGTTGTACCAGGCTTCGATCGTTTGGGTTATATGCCGGGAGTAGGACGTATTGTGCTGAAGCTGTTGGCGGAAAAGAGCAGCGGACGCGTATTGGGGGCGCAGGCTGTCGGAGCGAGCGTAGCGAAGCGCATTGATACATTGGCAGCGGCAATTTCTTTAGGTGCAACGCTGGAGGATTTGTCCGGATTTGATCTGGCTTATGCTCCGCCGTTTAATACGCCGATTGAGAATATCGCAACGGCAGCCAATGTCCTGCAAAATAAACTTGACGGACAGCTGCGCAGCATTAATCCTGTAGACTTTGAAAAGAACCGCATGCAGGAGGATTATTTATTCGTTGATGTACGCACGCCGGCAGAGGTAGCAGCTAAGCGTATTGCCGACATTCCGTCGAGAGTAAATCTGCCGCTTGATACCTTGCGGACAGCGGATATCAGCAAGATGGATAAAGAGCAGAAAATAGTTACAGCCTGTCAGATTGATTTGCGCGGCTACGAAGCAGAGGTTATCCTGCGCGCCCGCGGCTTCAGTGATGTTTACAGCCTGGAGGGAGGCATGAGCGGTTGGCCGTATGCAACGGAAAGCGATAACAACAAAAAGTAAGTATTTTAACATTGTTATGCAAGGAGGAGAAAAGCATGAGTGAATTTAGCGAAAAAATGGGCATGGCAGCAGGCAATAATTTTAAGAGCGGCTATAACTGCTGCGAAGCGATTGTGCAAACCTTTCGCAAGGAGGCAGGCGTGAATATTGATGATAACGCTTTCCGTCTGTGCTCCGGCTTTGGCGGCGGCATTGGCCATGCGCGCGATTTGTGCGGTGCGATGGCAGGCTGTGTGATGGTCATCAGTACGCTTGCAGGCCGCAATCAGCCGAGCGAGAAGCCGTTGGCAGAAATTTATCCGTTAACGCTGGAATTTCATGAGCGCTTTGCCAAGGAATTCGGCTCCTGTGCCTGCGGTGATTTGATGCCTTACGAGTTTAATACGCGTGAGCATTTGAAAAATTGCCTGAAGCTGGTGAATAAGGTAGCGCAGCTGCTGGCTGTGTATCTGGAAGAAAAGGAACTGCTGAAGTAATAATGATAAGCTAAAAGGGACTGTCGCGTAAGTGGCAGTTCCTTTGTATTTTTCTAGGAGTGAGAATGCGTAAATATAATAAAAAAATAAAAAGAAATTTTCAAGGGCAAAAATGATTACACAGCAAGAATAAATTAATTGAAGTTTTTGCCGTCAACATGCTATACTGATATTAGAAATTTGTTGAAAATTTTTTTGCAGGAGTGGGGCAAAGAAAACGCTTATCTGACGGATACCTGCCTTGCTGCGCAGGATAGATATAAGGAATAACTTGATTATTTCAGGATTGAGTATTAAAGCATCTTATATATAGAAAATAATGATAAGAATTATGTGAAAGCGAGGCGATGAGTGTGCTAATGAATACAACTGAGTATCTCTCCATTATCGAAAATATCAAGAGCGAAATTAGGGCTGCACAGTACCGTGCAGCAGTTCATGCGAATGCAGATATGTTGCTCCTTTATCATGATATAGGTTGTGTGATTAATGAACATAAATCATGGGGCAACAAGTTTATTGACAATCTTGCCACTGATATTAGGATTGCTTTTCCAGAAAGTAAGGGATATTCTGTTCGTAATCTAAAATACATGGCAAAATTTGCTGAGATCTATCCAGATCGGGAATTTGTGCAGACAGTGTCTGCACAAATTCCGTGGTCCCATAATATTGCAATTTTGGAAAAAGTCAAAGACCCTCAACAGCGTATATGGTACATTGAAAAAACTGCTGAAAATGGATGGTCTCACAATGTTTTGATTCATCAAATCGAAAGCGGTTTGTATCAGCGGCAGGTTCTGGCAGATAAAGTTACAAATTTTAATCACCGCTTACCGTCTCCGCAAAGTGAACTTGCGGTGCAGACAATGAAAGACCCATATGTATTTGATTTTATTCCTTTCCGGGAGGATATGCTCGAACGGGATATTGAGCAGGCACTTGTTAGGGATGTCACAAAGCTCCTTCTGGAGCTTGGAACAGGGTTTGCTTTTCTGGGAAACCAGTATCACCTGAACGTAGGCGGCGATGATTTTTACATTGATTTGTTGTTCTATAACCTGAATCTTCGCTGTTATGTAGTTATCGAATTGAAAACCGGTGATTTCAAGCCGGAATATGCTGGTCAGCTAAACTTTTATCTGTCAGCCGTGGACGGCATTTTGAAAAAAGAGCAGGATAATCCGTCCATTGGTTTGCTTCTGTGTAAAAGCAAAAACAATGTGGTTGCAGAATATTCACTCAAGGATATTTCAAAGCCGATTGGTGTAAGCGAATACAAAATAACCAGTAGCCTGCCGGATAATCTGGAAAAGCAACTGCCATCTGTTGAAGATATTCAGAAACGGATTAAATAAGGCTCTAATTAATTCTTAAGTTTTAGAAAGGACAAACCCATGCATAAAATTCTCTTTATCTGCCATGGCATTATCCTAAGAAGCCTCGAAAAAGCCTGCTATATCAATGGCTTTCATCGCTCAGATGGCGCTTACTACACCACAATTACACCATTTGCGAAAGAGCTTTGATGTGACAATCCCAAATTACACATTCTGAATAAAATGGAGAGGACATATCCACGGTGCCGGATATGTCCTCTCCATTTTTATCTGCGTTTCTTTTTGCCTTTCCCGTGCTGCAACTGCGGTCTTGCCTTTCCGCGCTGGCTGATGGGGCTTTTCAAGTACTTGGACTTTTTAAGTCCGCTGATGATTGAGACAAACTCTTCCTTCGTAAGTGTGTCATAATCAAGCCCGATTGTTGCCATGAGCGCACGGACTTGCTTTTCCTCAGAACTGCCCTCAAAGTTCATCGCATCCTGCAACTGACCCTGTACGGTTGCGACAAGGGATGTTTCATCCGCAGTCATGGTGTCGGGACGATGTTCATTCCGAATGTCACGGGGGATACCTTTCAGATCATCTGCAATCAAGCTTCCGAAATACTCGTCCTCTCTGATCTGTGCGACTTCCAGCGTCCGCAGGTGCAGATCATTTTCCTCGCCGCCGTTTTTCATCAGCGCCATCTGCCGAACAGCTTCCAGCACGGCGTTCATATCATTGATGCGCATATCCGCGATCCGGTCAACGTAAATCTCGGCGTCCAGCATGAAACGCAGGAAATCCTTATGGCAGATCAGCTCCGAAAGTAGCCGGTGGTTGAATTTGCCCGTTCTCAATACTTCGATTGCATCATCACCCAAATGCAGAGCGTCCAGCTCTGTGTTTGGGTGATTTTTTTGTTCTGTCCGCCCCAGCAGGTAATCGGTGGACACGCCGTAGAACTTTGCCAGCTCCACCATGCTGAACGGGCTGATGTCCTTAAAATCGTCGGCTTCGTATTTTCCCAGCGCGGACTTTGAAATACTTGTTTCCGCAGATAGCTGTTCCAGCGTCAGACCGCGCTCCACGCGCAGGTCTTTGAGCCGTTCATGAATGGTGAGCTTTGCCTGCATAGCGATGTCCTCCCTTCAAATTTCGGCCTTTCTCCGGTCTTGTCCATAAGCGTGAAAATTTACATTTTTCGGCGCGTTTTCCGACCTCTTGGATATACGGGAGAGGGCTATATTTTTCGCTAAAATGGTCTTGCAATCGCACCTGAACCTTGAAAATTGCATGACCGTCCGAACGGGATATGTTCTCTGGCGAAGTGCCGCATCCAGCGCACCAAGGAGAACGAAACGCTGGGAGCGATCCTCCGGGCAGGAACGACGTTCGGAAAGAGCGGCAAAATCGAATGTAAAAATCAAAGCAAGTGAAAACGGCGAAATAGTTTTCTGCTCTGTGCGGTTATCTGCACGGAACAGAGTGCTATTCAGCAGCGAACGGCGTTTGCCATTCAGAATGATGTTTCGCCGTTTCACGCAAAGACACACCAAACGGCAAAAGCGGAAGGTGTCGCCTGTGACCAACGTATCATCGGCGGCATTTCCAGCGAAAAGCCGTGTATTAAAAACCAGCGCCCTATGGCGAACGGGTGTCACGATTTGACAAATCCATTTTACCATAGGGCGCATCGAAAAAACAGGAGGAAAGTTTGAATATGAGAAAATCTGAAACCTATCGCAATGAAATCAAGTCCTATATCGTCCGCACCGGCATGACTATGACCGAGGTGGTGGACTATCTCTCCGATGAATACGGCTGGAGCCGCAGCGTTCACAATCTCTCCGGCAAACTCAAGCGCGGCTCGCTCCGCTATGGCGAGGCGGTGGAGCTTGCGGATGCGCTGGGGTATGACATTGTGTGGCAGAAGCGAAGAAACAGATAATGACACTATAGGATGAACATAAAATCTATAATCATAGATTTTAATTGCACTTTTTCGAGCTTTGCGATATAATAAAAGAAATTCAAAAGCACGATGAGGTGTAAAATGGAAATCAGCTATAACAAGTTGTGGAAGTTGTTAATTGATAAAGGCATGAATAAAACAGACTTGAGAACTAAGGCCCGTTTAAGTTCTGGAACAATGGCTAAATTAGGGAAAAATGAAAATGTAACCACAGATATTCTTGTTCGTATTTGTGCTGTTTTAGAATGTGACTTAGCTGATATTATGGAGCTTCAGCCGGTTAGAAGAATAATGTAAGTATTTAAGACACGAATGGACAAAGGAATTTGAATTATGAACTCTGAGAGATTAAAAATGATAGATTTGTTTTCAGGTGCAGGTGGTCTTTCTGAAGGACTATCTGAGGCAGGTTTCCATAGCTTATTTGCATCTGAAATTGTTCCGGTATATGCTCAAACCTACAAAAAAAACCACCCAGACACAAACGTATTTACTGCCGATATTCGAACATTAGATGCAAATGAAGTTCGTACAACATTGGGAATTGAACGTGGAGAACTTGACTTAATTGCTGGTGGCCCTCCGTGCCAAGGCTTTTCTATCAATGCCCCAGTTCGAACTACTTTAGATGAAAGAAATCATCTTTTCAAAGAGTACCTTCGATTTGTTGACGCCTTTGCTCCGCGTGCTGTCCTAATTGAAAACGTTCCAGGTTTGGTTTCATTTGAGCATGGTGCAACGCTCCATGCGATTTTGAATGCTTTAGCCGAATTAGGATATGGTGCAGATGTTCGGATTCTGGGTGCGCCATATTATGGCGTTCCTCAAATGCGTTGGCGTACCATTATACTGGGAGTACGGGGAAGGACTTTACCTGCGGGGGCATATCCTGAACCGATTTATCATGCTCCGATTCGAGCAAATTTCACCAGCACTTTTGACGGACAATCGATTATCAAAGAACCTTCACCAGAGGCTAACGCTAATTTTGTCACCGTTTATGAGGCAATCGGAGACCTGCCTTCGTTAGTAAGCGGAGAGCAAGGAGAGGTTATTAAAGAATACCGTTGTGATGCGTTCTGCGCCTATCAACGCCGATCCCGTTTAGGCTCCGTAGGTGTAATGAACCACGAGGCGCCGCGTCTTTCCCCAATAAACCTTAAACGCTTAGAGTATATTCAACCTGGTGGAAACTGGACTGATATTCCGGATGAACTGCTGCCAAAAGGAATGCAAAAGGCGCGAAAGTCTGATCACACTAAGAGATATGGACGAGTTCTTCCAGACGGACTGGCGTCAACCATACTCACGAAATGCGACCCACATTGGGGAGCGTTTTTCCACTATGAACAGGATCGCTCGTTTACAGTCCGTGAGGCGGCTCGTTTGCAGTCGTTTCCCGATCATTTTGTCTTTACAGGAAACCTTGCAGAACAGTTCGCACAAGTAGGCAATGCAGTTCCGCCGCTTTTGGCACAGGCTGTAGGGCTGTCACTACGTTCAATTTTAGAAACGGAGGATTGATCATGTCGGGCTATATTTCAGAGTTTTTTGGTTACCGGGCAGAGGACTCCTCGGTTACTGCACTTGATAATACATCTAAACAAGTATGTCCTTTTCTTTCCTCGTACTGCACGAAGGCTCTCGGAGATAAGACTAATCGTACTTTGTCCGGTGTATGCGCCATAAGGCAGGTATCAGAAGGTTCTCCTGCTGTGATTTGCTGCCCCAATAGAATTTACGCAGACAACTACAAAATGCTGGCCACAATAGCACTGAAAGCATTTGGCCGGAGTTACAATCTTTATTCGGGGCGTTT
Organism: Phascolarctobacterium sp. Marseille-Q4147; assembly: GCF_017968825.1. Lineage (NCBI taxonomy): Bacteria > Bacillati > Bacillota > Negativicutes > Acidaminococcales > Acidaminococcaceae > Phascolarctobacterium > Phascolarctobacterium sp. Marseille-Q4147. The sequence continues at coordinate 1,405,771 of NZ_CP072874.1, forward strand.
GGCTGTTGAAAAGTCTAAAGAAGAAGGTGGCGCAATTGCCGTATTTGGGCATGGATGGGGCGGTGAGCTTCCTCTCCCAAAACGTCAGGGTAGAGGCTCCTACTATGTAGATTGGATTCTGGCTAGACTGGATGAAACCGGAGAGCTCGTTGAGTTTACTGCAATTGAAGTGCAAACAATCGATACTACTGGTACTTATCAAAATGCGCGTAGAGCGTTAATTGAACGCCATGAAATTGAAAAAGATACGGTCGGACTAAACTGGGAGAACGTATCGAAAAGAATTATACCTCAGATTATCTATAAAGGGCAGGTTCTGCAAAGAGAAGAATTATGCCGGAGCGGACTGTATTTTGTCTGTCCTAAACCTGTGTACGAGCGCGTGCTTGAGCGGCTGGGAGGAAAAAACAAATTACCACAATTTCCAACACAGCCCGCAGCAATCCATTTTGTTGCTTATGATTACCTGCCAGACGCGGCGATTGAAGACGGCACAATCAAGCCGCTGGGAGTAATAGAGGAGTATTGCACTACTGTTTACAAGGTGCAAGAGGCATTTTCTGCGGTAGATTTGCCAGATCAAAACGTCTACCGTGATGCAATCCGCCATTCGCTGTATGACTGAGGAAGGAGGGTAGTATGTTACTCAAAAAAGTTAGCATTCACAAGTACAAGAGTTTTTTAACCGAGCAATCTTATGAAGTAGAGCCGCAAATCACACGAATTGTTGGGAAAAACGAATCCGGGAAAACTGCTTTGCTGGAAGCTCTGGCAAAATCAAATTATTTTGAAGATAATACTGAGTTCCGATTTAACAAGGACTTAGACTACCCTCGTAGTGAGCTCATAAAAGTGCGTAACGAAAATCCACCCGCCCTAACTTGTGAGTATGAATTGTCAGACGAGGATATTAGTCGTGTTGAAACCGCGTTCGCCAAAGGAATAATACCACGGAAAAATTTTTGCGTAACTTCTTTTTATGATAATACAAGCAAGGCATCAGGTGTAGAGAGTGATTTTACTGTCTTTAAGGACTGGCTAATCTCATTTTTTGGCGTTGGTGATCAAGGGAAACAGCTTATTCGGGCAGCAGATTCCTTCTCAACTTTAGAGAGTGTCGTATCTGAAAATGCAGAACTCCCCGCGATGGAACAAATCCAAGCTCAACTGGGGGAGATTAAAACAGGGGCTGGGGATTTTGAGAATAGACTTGAGGGGTACATTTACAACACGTATCTTTCTCCGGAAATTCCGAAGCTATGGTATTTCAGCGACTATTTTAGCTTGCCATGCCGAATAAACTTGGATGATTTTTCTGCGGGACAGCCAACTAATAATCTATCTCGTGAAGAGGTCAAAATTGCAAATGCTCTATTTGAGTTGAGTGGTTTGCGGGTCTCTGATATTCAAAACGAAAGTAATTTTGAAGCGTTTAAGGCGCAATTGGAGGCAACCTCCAATTCGATTACTGATGATATGTTTGAATACTGGACAACAAATCAGAATCTTGAAATTCGTTTTGAGATTGAACACGCGCCTAACGGTGTTCGATATTTGAACATCAGAATTTATAATTCAAAGCACAGAGTTACTCTGCCTTTGAAAAATCGTAGCAAAGGCTTCTTGTGGTTCTTTTCATTTTTGGTGTGGTTCAGCAAGATTCAAGGTGATAAGAAAAGTAAATATATTTTACTTCTTGATGAGCCGGGACTAAGCCTTCATGCTTCTGCGCAGAATGATTTACTACGGTTTATCGATGAGAAGCTGGCACCGGAGTATCAGGTTATATATACAACGCACTCCCCATTTATGATTGATTCTCTCAAGCTTAATGAGGTGCGAACTGTTTATGATACACAAAATCCTAAGATTGGTAGTGTTGTATCCGATGCTGTAGAGGAAAAGGATTCTGATACATTGTTTCCGCTGTAAGCGGCATTAGGATATACAATTGCCCAAAATCTATATGTTTCACCTAAAAATCTTTTGGTGGAAGGAATCTCGGATTTGGTGTACCTAAATCATTTCTCAACAATTCTCAAAGATATGGGAAAAGAGGGATTGTCTGAGGATATTACCATAGTTCCGGTAGGTGGTGCAGATAAAATTGCAACCTTTATTTCGTTAATGCGGGGCAACGAGCTATCCACGGTGTGTTTGCTTGATACCTTTACAGATCAGGCAGCCCAAGCTCGCTTGAAGCGCATGGTCGAGCAAAAAATTATCGCCGATAAAAAAATTTTGTATTACCATTCGATCGTGGGGCAAGCTTACGCCGATATTGAGGATTTATTTGACAAGGAAGAGTACCTTGTGCTGTTTAATGGAGCATTTGGAAAATCGGTTCAAATTAGTGAGCTCGATACGAATAAACCAATAATGTCGCAGTTAAAACGGCTTAACGGCAATAAGGCCTTTAACCATTATTCACCTGCAAATTATATGGCTAAGAATATTGGTAGCCTTGTATTTTCAGACGAAACAATAGGACGATTTGAAAAACTTTTTGCTATGGTCAATAGCAAGTTCGACTAAGATCGGCCTACGTCAACCCTTTGGAACAAAGGGCGCACTTCTATACTCCCCTGACGGGAGTATGTGCGCTCTGCGAGGCAGACAGCCCGGACAGCCAAATGTCCGGGCTGTTTTGCGTCACTTTGCTCCGAACAAGGGGCTGCACCCCTTGCGACGCTTGCGCGCCTATCCCAGCGGACTTTGCAGTGGAAATCGTCTGCTGGCGCAGATCATTTCCACCGCAAAGCCTGAAAATCCATATCGTTATCAAGACCGTCTACTGAAAACGTAGGCGGTCTTTTTGTATCTATCCACCCCATCATTTATCAGTCAGGAGGTTAAAATCATGCACGAAAAAGAAATTGAGAAGTTGCAAGCCGAGAAAGAGAAAATCGAACGCCAGATTGTACAGGAACAGCACATAATCCAGCGGCTTGAAAACCGCGCCGCCTACTATGCAAAGGGAGAACGGCGCAAGCGGGCGCACCGGCTTATCACCCGTGGTGCAGCCATCGAGAGCGTCGCACCGCAGACAAAGGATTTGAGCGAAAGCGCGTTTTATGCTTTTGCCGAACAGGTCTTTGCGCTGACAGACACGCAAAGATTGCTCACAAAAACCGTCAGAGATCATGCGGGAGGTGACTGAGTATCGCGTTATTTCATTTTCATGTGACGCAGATCAAGCGCAGCGCGGGGCAATCTGCTGTGGCTGCTGCCGCCTACCGTGCCGGGGAAAAGCTGCACAGCGAATACTACGGCGAGATCAGCGACTACACCCGAAAAGGCGGCGTGATCTGCTCTGAAATCCTACTCCCGTCACACGCGCCGCCTGAGTATGCAGACCGCGAAACGCTCTGGAACGCCGTAGAGAAATCCGAGCGTGGGAAGAAAGCACAGCTTGCCTACAGCTTTGACATTGCCTTGCAGAATGAGTTTTCCATGCAGGAGAACATCGATCTTGCAAGGCAATTCTTATTGGACAATTTCGTGAACTGGGGAATGGTGGCGGACTTCGCTGTGCATCAGCCAGACAAGGAGGACGGCGGCATTTCCAACCCGCACTTTCACGTCATGTGTCCCATCCGTCCCATTGAGCCGGACGGCAGGTGGGGAAACAAACAGCGGCGGGAATATGTGCTGGACGAACACGGCGAGCGTGTTCTGGACGAGGCAGGCAACTATGTGTTCAACGCTGTGCCTACAACCGACTGGGGCAAACCCGAAACGCTGGAAGCGTGGCGGCAGGCATGGGCTGACCTGTGCAATGCTAAGTTTTCCGAAAAAGGCTTAGGCTGCCGCATTGACCACCGCAGCTTTGCCCGTCAGGGTGTGGAGCAGATACCCACCCAGCACGAGGGTCCCACCGTCCGGGTAATGGAGGCAAAGGGCATCCGCACTGACAAAGGCGATCTCAACCGTTTCATTCGGAAAACAAACGCGCTGCTGCGTGAGGCAAAAGAAAAAATCGCCGCGCTGATTGGCTGGCTGAAGGACGTAAAAGCCGAGCTTGCCAAGCCCCAGCCGCCCATGCTGAATGATCTGCTGGTGCTGCATTGTAGCATCCGCAACAAGGGCGCGTACAGCAATAAGGCGAAGAACGCCAATTTGCAGCGTTACGCCGAGGCGTTCAGCTTTTTACAATCCAAAAACCTTTACACCGTGGACGATCTGGAAAATACGCTTCATGCCATGCAGGACAAGATCGATACGTTGAAAAAATCTGCATCCACAAAGCAAGCTCGTATCAAAGAAGTGGACGAGCTGCTGCGCATGGTGGATTATTAGAAGTCCGGCAAGCCAGCTGCGGACATTCTACATGGCAGATCGCAAGCTGAGACCACATTTCAAGGATGGCAAGCTGCCCATCACCGCATGGCGCAAGGAGCGCGAACAGTTGGAGCAGGAATACAAGGACATTCAAACGGAGCTTTTGCCGCTCCATGCCGACGCGAAAAAGCTCTGGGTAATTCATTACAACATCTACGAGGTGCAGCATGAACAAGAGCGCCAGAACGCCGCGACGAGGCAGAAAAAGCAGGAAATCGAACACTAAGGAGGACAATGCCTATTGAGTATCTTTGAAGCCGTCAAGCAGTCTGTGACCACCCGGCAGGCTGCGGAGCGATACGGCATCCGGGTGGAGCGAAACGGAATGTGCCGCTGCCCGTTCCATGATGACAGTACGCCCAGCATGAAGCTGGATCGCCGATATTACTGCTTCGGATGAGGTACCACCGGGGACGTGATCGACTTCGTTTCCCGGCTTCGCGGGATCGGCAGCAAGGAAGCTGCAATTCTGCTGGCACAGGATTTTGCCATTCCGTATGAGGGCAGCGCAGATAAGCAATGTAAGCCACAAAAACAGAATACCGACGAACAGAATTATCAGCACATGGAACGCTACTGCTTCCGTGTGCTGTTGGACTATTACCGACTGTTATGCCGCTGGAAGGAGGATTATGCCCCGCAGACGCCGGAGGACACGAAAGCAGGCATGATTCAGGCGTTTCTGGACAGCTACACGGGCGATACCGTCTGCTCCAAGCAGCTTTACAAGGAGGCGCTGAATCACACATTTGATGAGCCGAAGCAGTGGGAGATCCGCGAGATCAACGAGATTATGAACCAGTGCGTGACTGGCTGGACGTATTTCTCCAATCCCCGTAGCCTTGCCGGGTACGGCAGGCAAAAGGGCTGGGAGCGTGAAAGGGCTGCAACGGGCAGCGGCAACCATGCCGCAGAAATCCTGGACGGCTTTGTAGAGATTACGGAGCAGATTGAGATACCGTTCTGAAAAGCACGGCTTGTTGTAAAGCATGTTGTTGCCCTGTTGCCGGGAGAATCCCTGTCCTGTCAGGCTTTTTCTGCCGTTGACAACCAAAACAACAGAAAAATAGAAGAAAAGGAAAAACGTAAATCAACCGGTAGACCGGGTATGTTTCGAGGTTTTTGGAAGTCCGTTGCCGGACTTCGTTGCCGCCTCGCCCTGTCTGGCTATTTTTGTATGGAGGGTAAACTGCCTATGAAGGAAATCCCGATTTGGGAAAAGAGCAATCTGAGCTTGGAGGATGCTGCGGCTTACTCCGGCATTGGTATCAACAAACTGCGAGAGATCACCAACGAGGACCGGTGCAAATTCGTCCTCTGGGTGGGCAACAAGCGCCTGATTAAACGCCGCCTGTTCGATCAGTTCATCGAGCAGGCGTATTCTATTTGAAATTTGTGGTGTAAATCGGAGCCTTGATATGATACAATAAGTGTGTCATATCAAGGCTCTTTCCCTCACGGAAAGGAGTTTGACAATGTCCGAAAAACGCAAAGACAACAAGGGACGCATCCTGCGGACAGGAGAGAGCCAGAGAAAAGACCTGATTTATCAATATCGGTACACAGACATTCGCGGCAAACGGCAGACAGTGTATTCCTCCGATCTGAAAGAACTGCGGGAAAAAGAAAAGGAAATCCAGAAGCAGCTCGACGATGGCATTGATTATGCGGCTGGCAAAATCAACGTCATTCAACTGCTGGAACGCTACATCAGCATCAAACAGGGCGTGCGCTACAATACCAAGGTTGGCTATAACTTCGTGCTGAATCTGGTGAAGAAAGAAGATTTTGGCTACCGTTCCATCCGAGACATCAAGGTTTCGGACGCGCAGAAATGGATCATGAAGCTACACGAGGACGGAAAGGGATACAGCACCCTCACCAGCGTTCGGGGCGTTGTCAAACCGGCTTTCCAGATGGCGTACAATGAGGATGTGATCCGTCGGAATCCCTTTGACGTCAAGCTGGTCGATGTAGTTTCCAATGATTCACAGAAGCGCATTGCCATGACAGAGGAACAGCAGACGCTTTGGATGGATTTCATCCGGGAGGACAAGACCTACTGCAAGTATTACGACGAGTTTGTGGTGCTGCTGGGAACCGGGATGCGCATCAGCGAGTTTTGCGGGCTGACAAAGGCTGATCTGGACTTTACCGGGCGGAAAATCCGAGTAGATCACCAGCTCGTCCGAGAGCGCGGCGGCAAGTATTATGTGGAGAAAACCAAAACCGAGTGCGGCTGCCGCTACATTCCCATGACGGATGAGGTTTACCGAAGCCTACAAAATATTCTTTCCCGCCGCAAGCGCGTGAAAACGGAAACGATCATCGACGGGTACAGCGGTTTCCTTCTGCTGGACAAAAACGACAGTCCGAAGGTTGCCCTGCACATCGAGAATGAAATGTGCTGGGCAATGAAGAAGTATCAAAAACTGCACCCGGACAAGCCTCTGCCGCACATCACGCCCCATGTGTTCCGGCACACGTTCTGTACAAACATGGCGAACGCTGGCATGGACATCAAGACCTTGCAGTATGTCATGGGACAATCCGATGTGGGCGTTACACTGAATGTTTACACCCATGCGAGCTATGACCGCGCTGCCGAGCAGCTGGCAAAGATCATTGATTTCAAAGGGCTTGCCACACCGGAGCCGCAGAGAAAATCAGGTTGAAGCAATCGCAGTCACTACACCAATTACTACACCATTTGCCCGAAAATCTGTGTAGAGTTACGGAAATCTGCGTAGGTTTCCGGCATGACAGCAAAAATGAAAGAAGCGCCCAAAGCCCTGAAATATCAAGGCTTGGAGCCTTTTGAAGGGATATATAAGCAATGACAAAAATCTTATTTATCTGCCATGGCAACATCTGCCGTTCGCCTATGGCAGAGTTTTTATTGAAGGACATTGTAAAAAAGCGCGGCATTGCCGCTGATTTTGAAATTGCTTCGGCAGCGACAAGCAGGGAAGAAATCGGTAATCCCGTACATTACGGCACGCGCAACAAGCTGGCGCAGCTTGGTATCAGCGTCGCAGGCAAGCATGCAGTACAGGTAACAAAGCGTGACTACGAATATTATGATTTGCTGCTGGTGATGGACAGCAATAATATTCGTAATTTACGCAGAGTAGTCGGTGAAGATACGCAGGATAAGGTACACCTGCTTTTGGATTATACCGAGCGCAAAGGTGCCAGCATTGCCGATCCGTGGTATACCGGTGATTTTGAAGTGACTTATAATGATATCATGGAAGGTCTGGATGGCTTACTGAAGTATCTGAAATATTAAAACAAACAAAATTCCGTGTAAACCGTTAATAAGTTAACATAATTTACCATGAAAATAGATAGAGTTAAGCAAAAGCTATATTTTGCTTGTTTGTTTTGGACTGTGGTGCTACAATAAGTGTTACGGTAAAATAATATAGTTTCCAATGAAGAGAGGTTTTTAAACATGAAATTCGCAACACGTATGGAGCGTATGCAAGCTTCTGAAATCCGCGAGCTGTTAAAATTAACTGCTCAGCCTGATATTATTTCCTTTGCCGGCGGTCTGCCTGCACCGGAGCTGTTCCCTGTAGAAGAAATTGCCAAGGTTTCTCATGACCTGGTACTGAAGGAAGGTCGCCAGCTGCTGCAGTATGCAACTACCGAAGGCCGTCCGTCCCTGCGTGCAAAAATTGCTAAACGCATGGCTGATAAATATCACACCAATGTTGATCCAGATGACATTCTGATTACCACCGGTTCTCAACAATGCCTGGACTTCGCAGGCAAGCTGTTCCTGGATCCCGGCGACGTTGTTCTGTGCGAAAGCCCGTCCTACCTCGGCGCTTTGAACGCATTCAACGCTTACCAACCGAAATTTGTTGAGGTTCCGACCGATAACGGTGGTCTGATTCCGGAAGAATTGGACAAAATTCTCGAAACCACTCCAAACTGCAAATTTATCTATGTAATTCCTGACTTCCAAAACCCGACCGGTCGTACCTGGTCCATGGAACGCCGTCAAAAATTTATGGAAGTTGTTAACAAACACAACCTGCCGGTACTCGAAGATAATCCGTACGGCGAACTGCGCTATGAAGGTACTATTCTGCCGTCCTTGAAATCTATGGATACTAAAGGCTTGGTTATGTTCCTGGGTACCTTCTCCAAAATCTTCTGCCCGGGCCTGCGTCTTGGCTGGATCGCTGCAGAGCACAGCCTGCTGAGCGAGTTTGTAAAAATCAAACAAAGTGCTGACCTGCACACCTCTAACTTTGACCAAGGCGTTGCAGATGCTTACATGGAACAATATGATCTTGACGAGCATGTTAAAGAAATCGTTGCTCTGTACAAACATCGTCGTGATTTGATTCTTGAATCCATGGAGAAATACTTCCCGGCTGGCACCGAATGGACTCATCCGGAAGGTGGTCTGTTCCTGTGGCTGACCTTCCCTGAAGGCGTAAGCGCACGCAAAGTATTCAACAAATGCATCGAGATGAAGGTTGCCGGCGTTATCGGTGATGCCTTCTATCCGAACCGGAAGACTGACCGCAGCATGCGTATCAACTACTCCAACATGCCGGATGACCGCATTGTTGAAGGTATCCAACGCATGGCTAAAGCAATAAAAGAGTGCATGTAATTCTTTGATGGCTTAAGCTGTCTTGTAAATTTTACAGCTGATAAAAATTTAACCCCTGCAGAAAAATTTCTGCAGGGGTATTTTGTATATATGCTGTTTTATGCTTTAGCAGCCTTTAAGGTTCTTTCGAACAGAATGTATAAAACTCCGGCAGCCTCGTCACTGAATTTAAAGATACTGTCGGTACCATCGGTGTGATGGAAGGTTACAATGTTGATGCCGTCAAAATCAGCACCGTTGAGAACATTGAGCGGGATGTGGAAGGCGTTTTTCTTACCAATGTAAACTAAACGTTGGTTAGTAAGGAAGAACATGCCAAGCTCTTCAATAATAGTCATTTCCTCGGTGAATTTGGGATGCTCGATTTTTTCGCCATTGAAGGCAACGGTTTCGTCAATGCGGAATTTGCGTGTCAGCTCATAGTAATTGTCCTCGCGTTCTATCATTTTGTTTTGGCAGAGACCGCAGTTGGTATAGGCATGGCAGATTTCACCGGGGTTGAGCGGGAAAGCATCCTGTTTGATATCGCCTAAAGGCATATGCTCCGCATTCCACAGGCTGCGGTATTTTTCCAGAGCGCTGACAATATTATTCTTTAATTCGTAAGGGATATCCAGAGTTGCGCAGTCGGCACGCAGTGTAGCTTCTTCTTCCGGAGTATAGCGCTGCGCACTGCTGATTTCGTCAAACTTTAGATTGAAGTGAGCTTGAAAAACCTGCTTACGCATGGAAAGACTGTCTTCGTAGTCATAGCCGAATAAGTCATTCAATTGTTTTATATCCAATTTTTCGGTGCCTGCAAGCAAATCACGGCAACGGACAAAATAAGCAGCTGTTTTTGCTGCCTTATCAGCCTGCTTTGCCAGATGCGGCGGCAGCTCCAAAATTTCAGCTAAATGTGCAAGCTGTCCCCAAAGGCTGTCTTCCTTAGTCTGTACTTCGGTAAAGATAACATCCGCCAGCTTGCGGTAAATACCGCTGCGTTGGTTGAAATTATCATCGTTGAATTTTACGCCCCATTTTTTCAGAGCGTGATGTACATCATCGGCACTGACAGCTAAAGCGTCTGGTGCTGCAGCCAACAGATTGTTGAGCTCCTTCCAGCCGTTTTCGGTAGGCTTGCTGCCGAATATTTTTGATAAAAAGCCGCATTCTTCTAATTCTTGCATGCTATAAGGTTTCAAATTCTGCACTCTCCTTTACAGGCTTAAAGTCTGCATTTTGATTTTTACGCTGATAAAGTTGCCAGCGGTTTATTTTATCGCTAACAATACGAATTTAATCTAAACAATATTATACGCTAAAAGTGCATCTATTGTCTAGAAAGAAAAAACTTCGCCATTTATCTGCTGTGACTATCTGCCTGCGTTGTGTTATAATAGCAATTAGAGAGATGAGAGGGAGATAAAATGTCAATACAAGCTTTTACTTCTGACAAAAAAAGCAGCTGGAAGGCAAATTTGCCTGTATTGTGGCTGGGAGTATTTTTATGCTGCGCCAGCTATACTATGTGCATACCGTTTTTGCCTGTTTATCTGCTGCGCGAGCTGCATGTTGCTCAACCTGACGTTAACTTCTGGGCAGGTATTACCTTTGCCGTAACCTTTATGGGTTCTGCCGTGATGGCACCTTATTGGGGCGCTTTGGCTGACCATGTCGGGCAGAGAAAGATGGCGATTCGCGCCGGCTATGGCCTGGCGCTGACCTATTTTCTTACCGGCGTCTGTCAGGATGTCTATCAGCTTCTGCTTGTGCGTATTGTGTGCGGTGTTGTTGCCGGCTTTGTGCCTGCCTGCATGTCGATGGCATCTTCATCCTTACCGGAGGAGCGTATGGGCTGGGGTATGGGACTGATGCAGACTGCGGTAGCCAGCGGCACAATCATGGGACCGTTGATGGGCGGTTATCTGAGCAGCTGGTTTGGCATGCGTGCTTCGTTTTATGTAGGTAGTTTGGCCTTGTTTATTGCAACTAGTGCCGTAGTGTTTATCGTTAAGGATATGTCCGTACTCAATAAGGGGGCGCGCGAAGCAAGCAATCTGCTGGCAGATTTAAAGAACGCTTTGCATAACAAGGGCCTGCTGTATATTATGGCTATGTTCTTTGTGGTGCAGACCTGCGTAATGCTGATTCAGCCGCTGATTACATTGTACGTAGGCGAGCTGATGCATGATATGGGTGATTCTGCTATTAAGATGTCCGGTGTGATTTTCTCACTGGCCGGTATTACCGGTATTTTAGCGGCACCGTTTTGGGGAAAGCGCGGCCAGCGCTTCGGTTATGTGCGCGTTTTCTGCATTGTAACTTTTATTGCCGGTTTTATTAACCTTTTCCAGGTGTTCATCAATACTGTGTGGCAGTTTGCAGCTATCCAGTTTGTTTACGGCCTGTTCCTGGCAGGCGCTGTGCCTAATATCAATGCTAACCTGACGCGTGTTACTGCTGCCAATATGCGTGGTAAGGCCTTTGGCCTGGTTACGAGCGCGCAGCAGTTTGGCGGTGTTGTAGGACCGCTGCTTGGCGGTGCCTTGGGCAGCTTTATGAGCTCGCGTTATGTGCTTGTATTTGCCGGCTGCGTGCTTATGAGCGTAGCGGTTTACTCTTATTTCACGCATGTGCGTGGAGCGGAGCAGGAAGCTGCAAGCTAAAAGTTTATCCATATAAAATAAAAGACCGTTGCTGCAGGGAATTTGCGGCAACGGTTTTATTTTTGGAAAAATATAGAATGTTTTCTTCGGAACCATCAAGCCTTCGGTTTAGCCGTCAGCCATTGGCGTTTTTGCTCACTTTGCGGGAAAAGCTGGTGATCAAACCACATATAGAAGAAGCGTTCTGCCGGTACAATGCTGTAGCCGTCCTGCAGATGGTCGGTGGTGTCATAGGGATCTGCCATAATAAGCACATCGTCACTTGGGTGTGCTGTGCCCATGCTGTCGTAACCGATGATGACGCGCCAATGCCCGCCCCAATCGACGTTTTCTACAATAATAGGGGTATTTTTTTTCAGATTACTATCGACAAATTTAAGGAACTCCTTATAACTGTCGGGAGTTTTATCTTTAATGGAGGAATGAACCTCCCAGCCGATTTTTTCAAAGTAGTTTACCATGCCTTTAGTATTAGTGCCGACTGTTTTGCTGCTGCCCATGATTTTGGCAACGGCCAGCTCATCATCAAGCGTCTTGCCCTTGTAATATTTTACTACCATATTTGCAGCGGCAGGACCACAGGTATAATGAGTGATTTGCTGCGTAGTTGCAAATTTCGGCAGAATAGTAAGATGCTCGTCAGATTGCATATTATAGAAATCAGGATGCTTAAAATAAGGTGAGTCCTTGATATCGTGCTTGCCAACGAATTGTGCGGCACCGGCTGCCGGTGTGCTGCCGGGAGTGCCGATGGGCATAGGGGATTGCTGCAAAAGATAATTAAGGCCGCCTAAAATTACTATCAGGCAAACAATGGCCAGTAAAATGCGTTTTGTTTTCATATGTTGTCTCCTGAACTGATTTTAGCTTTGCGCTTTTGATACTTATGGACTGCTGTGAGCAGAGCGTTTTTTTCGTTGGGCAGATTGCCTGACTGCACGCGTTCCAGCAGGTAGGATAAAATATTTTTGATTTCATGCTGAGGAATAATTTGCAGCAGCTCGCGTCCGCTGACAGCAAGATCCTTGGTGCATACGGGCATGCGTGTGCGTACCAGCTCCACAACCTGACGGCCTAAAAGACGTCCTTCGGCCATCAGCTGTTCGTTCTCGCGGGCGTGGGTAGCGCCCATATCCGCAAGAAAAACCTCGACCAGCAGTTTGTAGGCCTGTGTCAGCTCTGCCTGCGTGCGGAAGCCGGAGCTGGCGGCTTCGCTGCGCACCCAGCGTAGCAGGGTGCGCTCGCCGGTTAGCAGCATAGGCGCGAAGCGCATATGCTGCGCTACCAGCCAGGTTACCAGATGTACGAAGCTTTTGTTATAGCCTAGGCGTGTCAGGATAGCCTTAGACATTTTGGCGCTTTCTGCTTCGTGGCCGGGATCGCTTGGTTGTCCTTCCTTGTTCAGCTTGCGTACATTCGGCAAACCCTTGCCTAAATCGTGCAGCACTAATGTCCAACGGATGGCTAAATCGCGCGGGCTGTTGTCGAGTGCCAGCAGTGTGTGCTCCCAGGTGTCATATAAATGAAAGCGTGGATTTTGGTGCAGACCTAAAAGATGCAGTGCTTCCGGCAGAATGGGAATGACAGTATTGTTGCCGTTTTCACGGGTATGGCAGCTTGCACCCAAAAGGCCTGTTGCCATCATCAGCATTAAGCCCTTGCCTGCATACTTAGCGGTAATGAGCTTTTCAAGCTCCTTGCGTACACGCTCCAACGAAAGGCCGGAGCAGCGTTTAACCGGAAAGCTGTAGCCATGCGGCAGGTAGTAGGGCGTGTTCGGCGCACCGCAGGCAGGCAGTGCTTCGCAGCCTGCCTGCTCATAGGTAAAGCCGAGCTGTGCCACAAAGCGGCAGGCACGCAGCATACGCAGCGCATCCTCATGAAAGCGTTGCTTAGCGTCACCTACAGTGCGTAAAATCTTCTGCTGTAAATCCTGCTGACCGCCAAAGTAGTCATACAATGTGCCGTCCAGTGATAGCGCCATAGCGTTGACAGTAAAATCACGGCGGCTCAAATCCTCGCGCAGACTGCTGCAAAACCAGGTTGCAGCAGGGCGATGCATGTCGTCATCGTTATAGCGTTCGCCACGAAAGGTTGTTACTTCGGTAGCAACGCCGTTGATAACGATGACTACGCAGCCGAAATTGTGACCTAATTGGTCAACAGTTTTCCAATCATGTTGCTTGCAAACTGCCAAAACCTGCTCAGGCAGAGCATTGGTGGTGATATCGTAATCATCCGGTGATTTACCCAAAAGCAGGTCGCGTACTGCGCCGCCGACAAGATATGCTTCATAGCCGGCAGCGTTCAAGGCAGACAGTATTTTTTTTGTATAACTGGGAAAAAACAAATCAGGCATTTTACAAATCTCCTGCCGGCTTAGTATTCTATACCATCATCCTTGAGGCGGTATTCTACATTAATACCGAAATATTCCCAAAGAATTTCCTTAAGCTCGGCACCAGTGTTAATTTTATAGCGGTACTTAACGCGACCGCCGAGGTAAAATTTTAAATAGTTGCCGCGGATGGTAATATTGCAGTCCTCGCGGAAAATAGAAAGCTTTTTGCTTTTGATAAACGGTGAGTCGGGATGTGCGTCGCACCAGAAGCTGGCGGTAATAAAGTCTTTGTCTATCTGCGGCTCTTCGGTAAAGCCAAAGAGGCGCTTCCAGATTTTGCCGCGTTCCTTCTGCCAAAGCAGCCAGCCCCAAAATTCACTGCGGGTAAATTTGTATTGGCTGATGCCGTCGCTTTGAATCAGGCCTTCAGTAATTTCCAGCGGCACACGCGGGCTTTCGCTGTTCACACCGACATCGGTAAGATAACGCTTATCGCCTAAAGCTACACACATTACGCGGTGGCGGCGCAGCTGGTAGGTTTCCATTTTATCGATAAAGCGGGCGGAATAGCTGGTCACATCAAAGCCCAGGGATTCCAAAAGCCAGTTGTAAAGTCCGTTCAGCTCAAAGCAGATGCCGCCGCGGTTGTGCATGATAACTTTATTGAACATATCCTGTCTTTTGAGCGAGGTAATTTTGCCGTTAAGACAGTCAAAATTTTCATAGGGGATATATTTGAGGTGCGCGTCCTGCAATTTAGTCAGGGTTGCTAAATTAACAGCCGGCTCGAAATCGTTGAGCTGCAGCTTGCGCAGGTATTGTTGTATTTGCAGCTTCTTCATCGGCCGTCCGTTGATATCTGCATAATTTGGCAAAGCAATCATCTCCATAATGTAATTTTCACAGCGTTGTTATAGCTATGAAAATTGTCTAATCTTCTCTCAATTATTTATTGTAACATTTATTTTGCAGGAAATAAACTATTTTGCTTTAAAGAGTGGGAATAGCATAGTCTATATCTGCACAGAGGCGACAATAAAAAGACTATTCCTATATGGAATAATTTTAATGCCAAACAAGAATAAGATAAATAAAACTACCGTTTTACAAAGTAATTCCTAAGTGTTATTATATAAATGGCGATTCTGTTATATTTAATATTCCCGTTGTTACACTCTCAAATACACTCTCAAATAAATTTTTTGGAGGTTTCCGATGGCTCTGTTATCCTTGGGTTTTTTACTGCTGGCGATAATGCTTGGTTTTATCCGTAAAATGAATACGGGTCTTTTGTGCATAGCTTTTGCCTTGCTTTTGGGACGTATGGCAGGCATCAGTGATGCGGAAATTATTAAAGGATTCAATGCGTCTTTGTTTCTGATGCTTTTGGGTGTAACTTATTTGTTCAGTTTGGCACAGATTAACGGCAGTCTGGATTTACTGGCACAAAAAGTTATTTCCTTGGCAGGTAAGCGTGTTTACCTGATTCCAATCATCATTTATGTATTCTCAATTATACTTGCTGCGCTTGGTCCCGGCTCTGTACCGACTATGGCTATAATGATGGTTTTTTCCATGTCCTTGGCAGCAGAAATGAAAATCAGTCCTGTGCTGCTTTCAACCTTAACTGTTTTGGGTTCTTGCGCCGGTGGTTTATCACCGCTTGCTGCTACCGGCATTATCGGTGCGAATCTGTGCGCAGAGTTTGGCTTAACCGGTATTGAAAATGATTTTCTTATGAATGGTATTCTTTCATTTACTATTTATGCCGTTATTATCTATATTTTGTTGGGAGGCTATAAGCTGCGTTCTGCTGCTGTGGAGCAGACAAAAGAGGTTCCTTGCTTCAATAAAAAGCAGCTTACGACTATTGCAGGTGTTGTAGTAATGGTGCTTATGGTTATGCTTTTGCGTATTAATGTCGGACTGGTCAGTTTTGCAGTTGCTGCGGTATTGTCCTTTTTACGTGTTTCCGATGAGAGCAAAGCTATCAGGCACATTCCTTGGAATACGCTGCTGCTGATTACCGGTGTCGGTGTTTTGATGCAGCTGATTATAGATCTCGGCGGTATTGAGGTGCTTTCCAATGTGCTTGTTTCGCTGATGAGCGCTAAAAGTGCTGCCGCTGTTATGGGACTTACCTCCGGAATTATGAGCTGGTTCAGCTCAAGCAGCGGTGTTGTTATGCCTACACTGCTGCCGACTGTGCCGCATGTTGCCCAGCAGCTTGGCGGGGTGAATGAGTTCGAATTGGCTTCCTCGATTACAACGATTTCACATGTCGCTGCCATCAGTCCGCTTTCTACAGGCGGTGCGTTGGCGTTGGCAGCATATGCTTCTGCCGCCAATGCTAATCAGAAGCAGCAGCAGAATCTGTTTATGAAAATGTTCGGCGTTTCTGCGCTGGGCGTTTCCGTGTTGTGTGTTTTCTCTTATTTCGGCATGTTCCATTGGCTGCTGTGAGATAGAAGCTTAATAAATTATTTTGGCCTTCGTGTATATTCAGATATGCGCGAAGGCTTTTTTGTTGCAGCAAGCATAAAAAATGCACGTTAATTACAGTAATACCAAAAAGCCGCAGACTCAGAGAAAAATCTCCTGAGCCGGCGGCTTTTTGTGTGCCTTACGGCACCATGATAAATTCTACGATAAACACTACTGCGCAGCAGCAGCAAGCCACATGAAAAAGGCTCATGCCGCGCCAGGCGGTGGCAACGCCGACGCCGAGGGCAAGAGCACCTGCAGCAGGTGTCTGCGTTTCCTGCAGGATAGCAGGAAAGGTCATTACTGCGAGCGTCGTGTAGGGGACATAATATAAAAAGGAACGGATGAAGGGATTTTTGATTTCCTTACGAATGAGTGTTAGCGGAAGCACGCGGATAGCGTAGGTAACAAGTGCCGTGACTGCAATATAAATATAAATATTGTGTTCCATCTGCTAATCCTCCTTTTGCTGGGACTGTACCGGCCTAAGCCAGGCTGCAGCTGCTGCGATGACTACAGTGAGGATAATGGTACGCGTACCGCCGGTAAGCTGTGCCAACGGCTGCAGATATGCTGCTGCGAAGCTGGCGATAAAGCTTGTGATTACAACAGTGAGAATGATACGGCTTTCGCGTGCCGGCGGAATGATAATAGCAAGGAACATGCCGAACAGTGCTACACTCAGTGCGCTGACAATGCGCTCGGGCAGCGCAGCACCGGCGATAATGCCGCAGGCTGTGCCAATCGACCAGCCGGGAATTGCTACAGCCATACCGCCATAGTAATAGTATGGATTCAAAACACCCGGACGGGAGATAGCGATACCGAAAAGTTCATCCGTTACAGCGAAGGCCATAGCCAGACGATGTAAAAAGCTTTGTGCGCTGCTAAGCCTTTGGCTAAGAGCACAGCTCATTAGCATGTAGCGTGCATTGGCGATGAGTGTGACCAGTGCTATTTCTGTATAGCTGGCGTTTTGCCCTATGAGGGTAATGGCGGCAAATTCACCGGCTGAAGTGTTGTTGAGCAGGCTTGTTAAAAAGCCCTGTAATACAGAAAGCCCGGATGTGCGGCAAATAATTCCCAGAGAAAATGCTACGGCAAAATACCCCAATCCTATGGGGATGCCATCGTGCAAGCCTTGGCGGAAGGCCACAGCATTGCTTGAAGCATTATTAGTATATACGGAATCGATGTTTTCAGTTGAAATTTGCATCATAATACACCACAACAATCGTAAGAAAATCCAAAAAACAAAAAAATCAAAATATAATAATGCCTAAATGTTGGAAAATTTACCCGTAAGCCCCAAACGGAAGGCTTACGGGTAGAAATACTTTGGTAAACGCTGAGGGGATGGCGTTTGCCGATATTTTTATTTGAGCAGTTCCTGAGCAACCAGGTGGCCCATTTCAGAGGTGGAAACCTTCTTCAGACCTTCTGCATAAAGGTCCGGAGTGCGGTAGCCCTGCTCCATAACTGCATCAACAGCTGCTTCCATAGCGTCTGCTGCTTCGTTTTGGTTCAGAGAGTAGCGCAGCATCATAGCAACACTGAGAATGGTTGCCAGCGGGTTAGCAATGCCTTGACCGGCAATATCAGGCGCGCTGCCATGGATAGGCTCGTACATGCCGGTGCCATCGCCGAGGCTGGCGCTCGGAAGCAGGCCGATGCTGCCTGCGATTGTGCTGGCTTCGTCACTGAGAATATCGCCAAAGATATTGTTGGTCAAAATAACGTCGAATTGCTTCGGATTCAGCACTAACTGCATAGCGCAGTTATCAACATAGAAATTGTTCAGCTCGATTTCCGGATAATCCTTAGCCTGCATTTCGGCAACGATTTTACGCCACATACGGCTGGAGCCCAATACATTGGCTTTGTCTACGCTGGTTACTTTACCGCGGCGTTTTTTAGCAGCTTCAAAAGCAAAACGGGCAATGCGTTCTACCTCCGGACGGGTGTAAAGCTCAACGTCGCTTGCTTCCTCAACACCGTCAGCGTTGAGGTGCGCTTCGTTGTGCTCACCGAAGTAGATGCCGCCGGTAAGCTCGCGCACGATTAAAAGGTCAGCGCCTTCGGCACGTTCCGTTTTCAGCGGAGAAAGATGAGCAGTGAATTTGGAAACGGTCATCGGGCGCAGGTTGCAGTACAGGCCCAAAGCCTTGCGGATACCAAGCAGGCCTTTTTCCGGACGGATATCCGGAGCAACATTATCCCATTTCGGTCCGCCGACAGCACCGAGCAGTACAGCGTCAGCAGCCTTAGCGCTGGCGATGGTTGCTTCCGGCAGGGGAACGCCGGTTGCGTCGATTGCACAGCCGCCGATGAGCTGATTGTCATATTCAATTTCAAAGCCGAATTTTTTGGCAGCAGCGTCGAGAACCTCTACCGCTGCATCAACTATTTCTACACCAATGCCGTCGCCGGGCAGTAAGCAAATCTTCATTATTTGTTTTCTCCTTTAATATAATTAATCAGGCCGCCGCAGTCTGCGATATGCTGGATAAATTCCGGCAGCGGTTTTGTTTTGATTGTAATGTTTTTATTAAGGATTTTGATTTCACCCTTGTTGACATCAACGTCAATTTCGTCACCGGGTTCGATCTTTTCTACGTCGGCGCCGATTTCCAGCACCGGCAGGCCGATGTTGATAGCATTGCGGTAGAAGATACGGGCAAAGCTGTCTGCTACAATGCATTTGATGCCCTTAACCTTTAATACTACCGGGGCATGCTCACGGGAGGAGCCGCAGCCGAAGTTTTTGCCGGCAACGATGTAGTCGCCGGGCTGTACGTTGGCGGCGAAGTTAATTTCCAGGTTTTCCTTCGCATCCTCCATAGCGTGTTCTGCTAATTCCTTGAAATCGGCAATGTTCAGATATCTTGCCGGAATAATAACGTCTGTATCGATGTGGTCGCCGTAACGCCAAACTTTGCTCATTTTACTACCTCCTCAGGGCTGGTGATATAACCGGTGATGGCACTGGCTGCAGCGGTATAGGGGCTTGCCAGATAAACCTCGCTGTCGACATGGCCCATGCGGCCGCGGAAGTTACGGTTAGTGGTGGAAACAGCGCGCTCGCCTGCAGCGAGGATGCCCATGTAGCCGCCCAGGCAGGGACCGCAGGTCGGAGTAGAAACGGCAGCACCGGCATCAATAAAGGTATCGATGTAACCGCGGTGCATAGCCTCCTGATAAATCTGCTGGGTTGCCGGGATGATAATCATACGCACATGGTCGCAAACCTTGTGACCTTTGAGAATTTCGGCAGCCTGCTCAAGATCCTCCAGACGGCCGTTGGTGCAGGAGCCGATGACAACCTGGTCAATTTTGATTGCATGACCTTCCTTGGCAGGATGGGTGTTTTCCGGCAGATGCGGATAAGCAACAACGGGAACAAGCTCGTCGAGCTTAATATCGAGTACGCGGGCATATTCAGCGTCTTCGTCGGCAGTAACTGCTTCCCATTCGCGTGTTACGCCGCGTTCCTTTAAGAATTCAATGGTTTTTTCATCAACAGGGAAAATACCGTTTTTGCCGCCGGCCTCAATAGCCATGTTGCAGATAGTCAGACGGTCGGCCATAGAAAGCTCGCTGACACCTTCGCCGGTAAATTCCAAAGATTGGTAACGGGCGCCGTCAACGCCAATCATACCGATGATGGTCAGGATGATGTCCTTGCCTTTAACGTATTTCGGCAGCTTGCCGGTCAGGTTAACCTTGATAGCCTGCGGAACCTTGAACCAGGAGGTGCCGCTGGCCATAGCGCAGCCGATATCGGTCTGGCCCATACCGGTGCTCAGTGCGTTGAGCGCGCCGTAGGTGCAGGTATGAGAATCGGCACCAATGATGATTTCGCCGGGAGCAACAAGGCCTTTATCCGGCAGCAGTGCATGCTCGATACCCATCTGGCCTACTTCAAAGTAGTTTTTGATTTCGTGCTTGCGGGCGAAGTCACGCATACGCTTGCACATGGTTGCGGATTTGATATCCTTGCAGGGGGAGAAATGGTCCGGAACCAGAGCAATTTTGTTTTTATCAAATACCGGCTTGCCGATTTTTTCAAATTCGTTGATAGCCGGAGGACCGGTGATATCATTAGCTAATACTAAATCTACTTGAGAAACAAGCAGGTCGCCGGCGCTTACGCTGTCGCGGTGAGCGTGCTTGGCTAAGATTTTTTGCGTCATTGTCATTCCCATAAAATTAACCTTCTTCCTTATAATAAAAATAGCCCCTATCTGCGCTTGCAGATAGGGGCGAAGTTTTTTTCGCGGTACCACCCTAAGTTGTACTTAATTTTCCCGATTAGCGAATCGGCAGCGTAACGTGCTGGAAACGTCTGCTCCTACTTGGTTCAGAGAAGCTGCTCGCGGGTGAGCTTCTTTGCCTGCTTGTTGGCGGCTTGCACCATACGCCGTCTCTCTGGATGCTGGGGCAGGTAAATTTTCCCGGTCATTGCATTTTTGTTTTTAAAATTAAAATATACACATCACTGTGTTCTTCACATTATCGCAACAATTTCGTGGTTTGTCAAGTGTGAAAATGAAAAAATGCCTAGAAAAACATTTAATGTGCATCTGAAACGGAAAAAAGTATTGCCAAAGTGCACGGGAGTGTAGGGGTATAAAAAATGCTTCTTTCAGAAAATTGCCTTTTACAGAATTTTTGTCATGCAAATAAATATACATGTATACAATTTACAATCGTAATAACGTGGTATTATAATTAAAATTACAGTCGCTGTGGAGGTCTTTAACAGAAACACTAACGGAACTGCTAATAGATTTATTGATAAAATGCTTTGAGAGGGGAATTTATTATGAATACTTCGCTGCCCAAAAAACAGGGATTGTATGATCCTTGGTTTGAACACGATGCCTGCGGTGTTGGCGTAGTTGCCAATATTAAGGGCAAGAAGTCTAATAAAATTTTACGACAGGCTTTGGTGGTTTTGCATAACATGGATCATCGCGGCGGTCAGGGAGCAGATATGAACTCCGGTGACGGTGCCGGTGTACTGCTGCAGATTCCGCATAACTTTTTTGTCAAGGAATGCGCCAAACAGTACTCAGCGAAAAGCCGCAGCTTTTATATAACTACTTTAAACAGCTCTTTGCGCAGGTAACAAATCCGCCGATTGATGCCATTCGTGAGGAGGTTTTTACGGATACAACCAGCGGTATCGGTCCGGAACTAAATCTGATTGATACGCAGCCGGAAAGCTGCCACCCTGAAGGTATTTGAGGAGGTGAAGGCATAATGGGTAAGCCGACCGGATTTATGGATTACAAGCGTGCGGAGCTTGCTTTGCGTGCCCCCGAAGAAAGAATTAAGGATTGGCAGGAAATTAAGACGAGCAGCCTGCCGCACAAGGAAGCACTGCGCTGCCAAGCAGCGCGCTGTATGGATTGCGGTGTTCCCTTTTGCCATAGCGGTGTAATGATTAACCGCATGGTTTCAGGCTGTCAGCTGCACAATCTGATGCCGGAATTTAATAATCTTGTTTACCACGGGATGGATGATTATGCCTATGCCCGTCTGAATAAAACCAATAATTTCCCGGAATTTACATCTCATGTCTGCCCGGCTCCCTGCGAGGGTGCCTGCACAGCTGGTGCTTTTGGCTATGGGCTTTGTGGGCAGCGAAGAGCGAATGTTTGAGGAATTCAAGTTGGCGAAGGCACCTAACGGCAGCATAGCGGCCGATGACAGCAGCTATGCGACCAGCGTACCCGGTGTTTTTGCCGCCGGTGACGCACGTCGCGGACAGAGTCTGGTGGTGTGGGCTATTGCCGAAGGGCGTGGTGCCGCACATGTAGTTGATAAATTTTTGCAGAAATAAGCAATACGGTTCTCCTTTTCTTTTATAGATGTGCTTGCAGCTTTTGTATATATGAAAAATAGCTGCAGGCACATTTTTTATTAGCTGTAGCCTTGAAATAGGTAACGGCTACAGCAATGCACCATCTGCGTCATATAAATCAGAAGTGAAATCTTCGCAAACTCAAAGCTTTTCTGCGGATTTGATTGTTACCACGTTGCACTTTCCCTGCAAGATAAGCTATAATATAGATAAATATACCTAGCAATAGCTAAATTTACGATATAGGAGAAAACAAAATGTTTATTGACAGAGCGAGAATTTATGTAGAAGCAGGCGATGGCGGCGACGGCATGAGCAGCTTTCGCAGAGAAAAATTTGTAGAAAAGGGTGGCCCGAACGGCGGTAACGGCGGTCGCGGCGGTGACGTTGTCCTGATTGCTGATAAAAACCTTAATACCCTGATTGACTTCCGTTACAAGAGAAAGTATGTTGCTAAGCGCGGCGGTCAGGGCGGTACCAAAAACTGCACCGGTGTACGCGCTGATACCGTATTCGTTAAGGTGCCGATGGGCACCTTGGTACGTGACGATGCTACCGGCGCCGTTATGGCAGACCTTGTTGAGGACGGCCAGACCTATACGGCTGCTAAAGGCGGCCGCGGCGGCAAGGGCAATGCCTGCTATGTTACCAGCACCAACCGTGCTCCGACCTTTGCCGAAAAGGGCGAACCCGGCGAAAACCGTTGGCTGAAGCTGGAGCTGAAGCTGCTGGCTGACGTTGGCCTGGTAGGCTATCCCAGTGTAGGCAAGTCCAGCATTATCGCACAGGTGAGCGCTGCTCGCCCTGAAATTGCTGCCTACCATTTTACAACGCTGTCCCCGGTTTTGGGCGTAGTACGTTTGGATGAGGAGCGCAGCTTTGTATTGGCGGATATCCCCGGTTTGATTGAAGGTGCGCATGAGGGTGTAGGTCTTGGCCATGACTTCCTGCGTCACGTAGAGCGTACTAAGGTACTGCTGCATATTGTTGACGTTGCTGGCGTTGACGGCCGTGATCCGATTGAGGATTTTGACAAAATCAATACAGAGCTGGCAGAATACAGCGAGCGTCTGGCACGTCGTAAGCAACTGGTTGTTGCCAACAAAATGGACCTGCCGGAAGCGCAGGAAAACTTTGAGCGCTTAAAGGAATACGTTGAAGCTAAAGGCTACGAAATCTGTAAGGCAAGTGCTGCTACTGGCGAAGGCTTGCGTGAGCTGATGTTTAAGGCTTACGACCTGCTGCTGCAGTATGTTCCCGAGGAGGATGAAGAAGACCTGGCACGCTTCGACGAGATTGATCCGGACAGCTATGAAATTGTTGTCGGCAACGATACCGACTGGGAGGTTCGCGGCAAGAATATCGAGCGTCTTGTTGCTATGACTAACTTTGATAACGACGAAGCACTTTACCGCTTCCAGCTGATCTGGAAACGTCTTGGCATTGACGAGGCGCTGAAGGAGAAAGGCGTACAGGAAGGTCAGAGTGTGCGTATTAGGGATATGGTTTTCGACTATAAAGACTGAGACTGCGGATAACGCACCGTCGAGCGTCATGAAAATTCCTCGACGTATATAAGGACGCAGATAATGCACCATCTGCGTCATGAAGCCTCCTAGACGTACAATGCAGTACGTCGTCGTCGACTTCATTTAGCATCTGATACATTCTATGCGTCCTTAGGGAGTATGCCGTTGTAAACTGTATTTAGTAACTGATACATCCTATGTGTCCTTGGAGAAAGCTATGTATTGCGGATAACGCACAAAAAAACTAGAACTGCAGGTGAGGGGAAATGTTAAACAATGAAGCAAGCCGTGAGGCTTTAAAAAAGGCTAAGCGTATTGTCATCAAGGTTGGTACGAGTACGATTACCTATGCCAACGGCAAGCGCAATTTTAGTCAGATTGATCGTCTGGCACGTGAAATCAGCGATTTGCAGAATCAGGGCAAGGAAATGATTCTGGTTACCAGCGGTGCCGTGGCTGTGGGCGTGGACCGCATGGGCTTGCCCGGAAAACCCAAAACTATTCCCGGCAAGCAGGCCGCTGCTGCCGTAGGCCAGGGCGTTCTGATGCACACCTACGAAAAATTCTTTGCCGATTACGGTCAGATTGTGGCGCAGGTGCTGATTACCAAAACAGAGGCTATTGACCGCCACCGTTATACCAATACACGTAATACTTTTATGGAGCTGATGCGTCAGCGTGTTATCCCTATCGTCAACGAAAATGACGTTGTGGCACTTGATGAGCTTAAAATCGGCGATAACGATAATATGTCTGCTCTTGTTGCAGGCATTGTGGATGCTGACCTTGTTATCATTCTTTCTGATGTGGACGGCCTGTATACCGCTAATCCGCAAACGCATCCGGACGCTGTGATTGTGCCCGAAGTTGCGGAAATCACTCCGGAGATTGAAGCAAGTGCCGGCGGTGTAGGCTCTTCTCGTGGTACAGGCGGCATGGCTACCAAGATTCAGGCTGCCAAGGCTGCGACGAGCAGCGGCATTCATCTGGTGATTGCCAGCGGTACCGAAAAGAATGCCATTACCCGCGTGCTGCAGGGCGAAGAGCTGGGAACCTTGTTCGTCAGCCGTGAAAACCGTCTGCAGTTCCGCAAGCGCTGGTTGGCCTTTGGTGCAAAGATTGCCGGCAGCATTGTTGTGGATGACGGTTGCGCCAAGGCTATCCGCAAGGCCGGCGGCTGCAGTATTCTGCCGGCAGGCGTATTTGCCGTGCAGGGTGAATTTTTGCCGGGCAGTACGGTGAGCGTTATCGACAAGGATGCGCACGAGCTGGCACGTGGCTTAGTGCATTATTCTTCTGCCGAGCTGGAGCAGATTAAGGGCTGCAATTCCGGCGAGATTGCAAATATTCTTGGACATAAAAATTTTGATGAGGTTATCCATCGCGATGACCTGGTTATTTTATAAGGCAGGGTGAGGATTATGGCAACGTATGAATTGGTTCAGGCTAAGGCGCAGGCTGCAAAGCAGGCTGCGGCAAAGCTTGCCGTTACTTCTACCGCAGTTAAGAATGCGGCACTTTTGGCGATGGCTGCTGCGCTGGAGGCACAGCAGGCTGAAATTTTGGCTGCAAATGAGCGTGATATGACTGCTGCTGCAGCCAAGGGCATGAAAAGCTCTATGCTGGACCGACTGAAGCTGACTGCCGAGCGCATCAGCGGTATGGCAGACGGCTTGCGTCAGGTAGCAGGTCTGGCTGATCCTGTTGGTAATGTTATTGACGGCAAAACTCTGCCTAACGGTCTGCATATTACCAAAATTCGCGTTCCCTTGGGCGTTATCGGTATTATCTACGAGGCGCGTCCCAACGTTACTGCGGATGCCGCAGGCCTTTGCCTGAAGTCCGGCAATGCTGTTATCCTTAAGGGCGGCAGCGAGGCGATGGAGTCCAACAAGACTGTGGCTGCAATTTTGGCGCAGGCTGCTGAGGGTGCAGGCATTCCCGCTGGCTCTATTCAATTTATTGATACCAGTGACAGACAGGCTGTGCAGGATTTAATTCATATGAATGGTCTTGTGGATGTGGTTATTCCGCGCGGCGGTGCCGGCCTGATTCAGGCGGTAGTGCGTAATGCCAGCGTGCCGGTTATCGAAACAGGTGCGGGCGTATGCCATACCTATGTTGACAAGGATGCCGATGTGGAGATGGCGATGAAAATTGCTTTCAACGCTAAGGTGCAGCGTCCTTCCGTATGCAATGCGATGGAAACACTGCTGGTGCATAAGGATATTGCGGATAAATTCTTGCCGATGATGCTGATGATGTATAATTCCTCCGCCGTAGAAATACGCGGTGACGAGGCTGTGCAGGAGTACAGCGGTCAGGTGCATCCGGCAACGGAAGAAGACTGGTCTACGGAATACGGCGATTTGCGTCTTTCCGTCAAGATTGTGGACAGCATTGAGGAGGCCATGGCGCATATTGCCAAATACGGTACCGGTCACAGCGAATGTATTGTTACGAATAATTATCAGGCGGCACAGCTTTTCCAATATACTGTGGATGCTGCTGCTGTTTATGTCAATGCTTCTACCCGTTTTACCGACGGCAACGAATTCGGCTTCGGTGCGGAAATCGGCATCAGCACACAAAAGCTGCATGCCCGCGGACCTATGGCACTGCCGGAGCTTACGAGTACGAAGTATCTGATTAACGGTAACGGTCAGGTGCGCAAATAAGCTCACATGTAACTGTGTTGCTGAATGGTTAGCAATGAAAAACTTCAGTAATGGTTTTAATTACTCGGGGCTGACGCAATGCCGGCACCTGAATCTTAATAAAGCATAATACTTACCGAAAACCCGCTTCAATGGCGTAAGCCGGCGAAGCGGTGTTTTGCTTTTGCAGGAAAGCTGTCGGATGCAGGTAAAATTCACATTTTTGCACTGATTTTTATTGCCTGAGGTATATGCTTTAAGTGTAAAATTTGATATAATTAATTGGATAAGATTGCTTTGTTGCTATTGCACAATTTAGGAAGCTGGAGGGAACTCTTTTGGAAGAATTGTATCGTGAAGAATCTGGAACAAGTACGCAAAGAAAAATCTTTGCAGTGATTGCCTTGCTTATGATTGCGAGCCTTTATTGGCATGAATGGACCTGGCTGCAGGAACATAGACGCTTTGATATGCTGGGCTGGGGTATGGATACAGTGCTTTTGGCTCTGTGGATTTGGCGTGTAGCCTTTGGCTATACTCTGATACTCTACAAGGATATGAAGCTTGAGGTAATCAGCCACGGCTTAGGCTTTATTAAACGCAGTTATGTTGTTGACCTGACCCGTACAGAAAGCTTTACCGATAAATATGTAAAGAGCTTTTTCCGCAAAACAGCGATTAAACATTATATCCATCGCTATAATTCACTTGATGAAAATCCGCAGCGCTTGCTGGTATTTACCGAAGGCAAGAAAAATAAGCTGGCGGGTTTGCTGTTTAAATCCAGTGATGAGTTTGTCCGTGTATTGCGTAAAGAAATGCCGGATAAATTCATTCAGCTTTAATTGATGATTGTTTTGGTATAGGAGGCTTTGACAGATGGAAACAATAGCTAACGTAGAACCGGTGGTAGTCTGCGCCCGCGTTATGCAAATATTTTTTGGTTCTTTTATTTACATTTATCTGATTGCCAAGCTGGTTGGCCCCGATAACAAATTGGCCTGGTTCAGAAAACGTAAAAAATATACCTTCTTTAACCGCCGTGGTATTTTCGGTGAGGATATTAACTTCGGTTATCCTGTATGCTGGCAAGGTGTTCTTGTTTTCCTGGCGATTTACGGCGTAGTTTTCGGCGTCGGTTATTGGTATATTTTCGTACACGCATATTAAGCTAAAAGTTTTATAAGAGGAAGGATTTGCTTCAATGGCAGAAATTAGAGGTATTGTTGTTAAAAAGCAGGGCGAGCGCGCTGAGGTAAAGGTTGATAAAGCTGAAAGCGAACTGACAGGCCTGCCTAAATATATAGATTGCTGGAACCCGGTAGGTGCCAAGGCCGGCGATGTGGTTGGTGCGGAATACCGTGATTTTGACCAACGCAAGGCTAAGCTGGTTATTTACGGACTGCCGGTAGCAGGTATTCTTGCAGGTGTTGCCTGCGGACACAGCATGGCTACGTTCTTTCATATGGATGAATTGCCGTTTATCGCTGCCTGCATTGTTTTGTGGCTTTTGGTAACCGTAAACTATGCACGTATTTTTAAACGTGATGCTGTACGCGAAGGCAAGCAGGCTGTTATTTTTGAAATCCAGCAGCCGAAGATTGTTATTGATATGGGTCAAAAGGAATAGGCTGAAGCATGAAAGTTATTTTGGCATCAGCCTCTCCGCGCAGACAGGCGCTGCTGCAGCAAATAGGTATTACTCCGCTGGTTTGTCCGGCGGATTTTGCCGAAGGCAGCGGCACTGCCAGCCAGGCGCAGGAGGTTGCTTTGCATAATGCAGCCGGTAAATGCGCTGCTGTAGCAGCAAAAATGGGAGATGAGCTTCCCGTTATTGCTGCAGATACAATCGTGGTAATTGATAATGTTATTTTGGGCAAGCCGCAGGATGCAGCAGCTGCCAAGGCTATGCTGCAGCGTTTGTCCGGACGTACACATCAGGTTATGACAGGCGTTGCTGTGCGCTATAAGGGACAGCAAATGTCCGAGGTGTGCGTTACCGATGTAAGCTTTCGTCAGCTGACTGCTGAAGAAATAGATGCTTATATTGCTACAGGCGAGCCTATGGATAAGGCCGGAGCCTATGGTATTCAGGGCAGAGGTGCTGTTCTGGTGGAAAAAATCAATGGCTGCTATAACAATGTTGTAGGCCTGCCGTTGTCATTGTTGTACTTAATGATGCAAAGATTGGGAGTATGAGGAGCTATGAAGAGTGACTAATCCTGCAGTAAGCAGGACCTGCGATTTTTGCAGTGATTTTAGTAGTATCGACAAAACAACAAACACAGAGAGTATTAAAAATCTTCCCTTAGAGGACAGACCACGGGAAAAACTTTTTCTGCGTGGGGTGGAGGCACTGACGGATGCAGAGCTGCTGGCAATATTGCTGCGCACAGGCACTGCTCAAAAATCAGCGTTGGAAATTGCTAAGGAGCTTACAGCTGACGGAGGTCTGTACAGGCGTCTGGCAGGAGTGAGGGACTTAAATGAGCTTATGCAAATCAAGGGTATGGGGCAGGCCAAGGCAGCAACAGTTTTGGCAGCTCTGGAAATAGGCAGGCGTATTGCGTCGGCCCGCCCTTTGGATAAAATCCATTTTGGCTGTCCGCAGGATGGTGCGGCATTTTTGATGCCACGCCTGCGTTATGCCACAAAGGAACAATTTTTGGTAATTTTGTTGAACAGTAAGAATAAAGTAATAGGCACAGAGCTGGTATCAGAAGGTTCGCTGACCAACTCGGTGGTGCATCCGCGCGAGGTATTCCTGCCGGCGATTCTGCAGCATGCAGCCTCTATCTGCGTGGCACATAATCATCCTTCTGGTGATCCGATGCCAAGCATTGAGGACAGGCAGCTGACAGCTGTTTTGCTGGCAGCAGGACAAACGTTGGGAATTCCGCTTTTGGACCATTTGATTATCGGAGACGGTGCTTATTACAGCTTTCAGGAAGATGGAGCATTAGAAGTTTAGGAGGATAGTCGGAAATGAAGTTTACTTTCCCTAATATCAGTATTTTTAACAATATGTCGGATGACATGGGTATAGATTTGGGCACTGCGAATACGCTGGTGCATTGCAAGGATAAGGGTATTATTATCCGCGAGCCGTCTGTAGTAGCTGTTGAAAAGGATACTAACGAGGTACTGGCAATCGGTGCGGAGGCCAAGAGAATGATTGGCCGTACTCCCGGTAACATTGTCGCTATCCGTCCTATGAAGGATGGCGTTATTGCCGACTATGAAATTACTCAGTCTATGCTGAAGTATTTTATTAAGCAGGCTATGGGCAACCGTACCTTTGTACGTCCGCGTATTTTGGTTGGCGTGCCTTCCGGTGTTACGGAAGTAGAAAAGCGTGCCGTTGTTGATGCTACTATTGAAGCAGGTGCGCGTGAGGCTTATCTGATTGAAGAGCCGATGGCTGCAGCAATCGGTGCCGGCCTGCCGGTACAGGAAGCAACCGGCAGCATGGTTGTAGATATCGGCGGCGGTACCTGCGAGGTTGCCGTAATTTCTCTGGGCGGCATTGTTGTCAGCAAGAGCGTACGCTGCGGCGGCGATGCTATTGACAGTGCTATTGTGCGTTATATCCGCAAAGCCTTTAATATGTTTATCGGCGAGCGTACAGCAGAAAATATTAAAATTGAAATCGGTACCGCAATGAAGGTTGACGAGCCTGCTGTTATGGAGGTTCGCGGCCGTGACTTGCTCAGCGGTCTGCCTAAGAGCATTGAGGTTAATGCTAACCATGTATGCGAAGCTGTAAACGAGCCTGTAAGCATGATTGTGGATGCTGTTCGTAATACCTTGGAGCGTACACCGCCTGAACTGTCCGCTGATATTATGGACCGTGGCATTGTTATGACCGGCGGCAGCTCTATGCTGCGTAATTTGGACAGACTGATTTCTCAGGAAACCGGTATGCCGGTATTCGTATCTGATGAAGCTTTGAACTGTGTTGCTCTCGGCACCGGTATTGCTGTAGAAAATATTGATATTTACCGCAAAGGCTTTATGACCTCTAAATAAGTAGGAATGCAACATGAATAAGAAGGTTATGTTGGTAGCTCTGTTTGTTCTGGTCCTGTTTTCTATGCTGGCGATGGCGGTAGCAGGCAGAAGCCGTTTTCCTTTGGTCAACAGAGCAGTGGCGGCAGTAGTGCTGCCGGTAGAAAGTATGCTGACCGGGTTAGGCCATGCCGGCGATGGCGTGCGTGGCTATTGGAAGGCATTGACAGAAATGCAGAGCGAAAATGCAAATCTGAAACAAGAAAATATTGAGCTGCGTAATGCCAATATCCAGATGGCTTCTATGTATGCCGAAAACAGGCAACTGCGAGGCTTGCTGGAGTATAAGGAGCAGCATAAATCGCAGAAGGTTGTAGCAGCAAAGGTAATTGCCCGCAGTTTCGGCGATTTACGTGACTGCATATATATCGCTGCCGGTAAGGACAGAGGCCTGGCACCTGATATGGCTGTAGTAAACGGTGGCTTGGTAGGCGTGGTTGACGAGGTATATGATGATTATGCCCGTGTACTTTTGCTTACCTCTCCGCGCTGTCGTGTAGGTGCTAGGGTATTGCGCGCTGATTCACGTGCTGTCGGTGTAGCCGGCGGTGTCAGCGGCAAGGATAAACTGCTGTTGGAGCATATTTACCGCGAAGCAAGCCTGCGTGATGGCGATATCATTGTTACCAGCGGTTACAGCGGCACTCATCCTGCGGATATTCTTATCGGTAAGGTTACAGCTACTCATATGGATAGTGTCGGTTTGCTGCAGGAAGCTGATATTGTACCTGCTGCTGATATTGCAGATGTGGAACAGGTATTGGTTATTGTTGGCTTTACGCCGGAAGCGAAAATCGTATTACAGGGAGGACAGGCAAAATGAGGAGACTGATTTGGCCCGTCCTGTTTCTGTTCTTAATGCTGCTGCAGGGATCGATGTCTGTGTACTATACAGGCTGGCTTTCCTGTGACCTGCTGCTTTTAGCGGTATATGCTTATGCGATGCTGCGCGGTGAAAAAGCGGGCGCAGTAGCCGGTGGTATCATCGGACTGCTGCAGGATGCAATGACGGTGGGTGTTTTTGGCTTCCATATTTTCAGTCGTATCTGTGTAGGTTATATAGTAGGCCTGACCAAGGAAAAGGTATTTAAGGATAATTATCTTTATCATATGAGCGCTATTGCGACGATTACTTTTATCTTGCGTTTTGTTTACTGGTGGCTGGAACTTTTGCGCACTGGCGGACGCTGGAGCATCTTTTTTGCATATTTATGGGATTCCCTGGGCTATATTATAGGCAATGCGCTGTTGGTATGGCCTGTTGTAATTATAATGAAGATGATTTATGAATGGATCAGAAAAGAAGATATATCTTATTAAACAGGAAGCGGGAAAGGAGACAGACGTTAGCCTATGGAAGATAGAAACCGGATAACCAGATTGCACACTTTGCTGGTTGTGTGTCTGGTATTATTTGCCGTGCTGCTGGGACGAATGGTTTATTTGCAGCTGTGGCGCGGTGATTACTACGCCAAGCAATCTGACGGCAACAGGCTGCGCCAGTCGCGTATTCTTGCTCCCCGTGGAATTATTTATGATAGCGAAGGCAAAGAGCTGGTAAACAATTTGCCCGGTTATGCTGTAGTATTGCAAAAGCAGTCCAGCTATAAACCTGAAACACTGCAGCGCCTCAGCAATTTGCTGCAGATGCCGGTAGAAGAAATTAACGCTAAAATTAAGGCGAGCGAAAATTTTTATGAACCTATTATGCTGAAAAATAATCTTGATCAGCAGATGGTAACGAAAATAGAGGAACAGCGCCGCTATATGCCGGAGGTTATGCTTTCCGTGCAGCCTATCCGCAATTACCCTTATCATGAGCTTGCTGTACATGCTTTGGGTTATGTAGGTGAGGTAAGCTCCTATGAAATTGAGCAGGGGCTGTTTAAGAATATTACTCAGGGCAGTCTTGTCGGTAAGGCCGGACTGGAAAAGACTTATGATAAATATCTTCGCGGTGAGGATGGCGCCTTTATGGAGGAGGTTGACGTTGCTGGCAACGTTGTCAAGCATTACGATTCCGTGCAGCCTATTCCCGGCAAAAATCTGAAGCTGACGATAGATTACGAGCTGCAAAAGGAGCTGGAAGCTTTTACCGATAAGCATCTTGCTTTTCTGCGCAGCTCCGGTATTGCTCCCGGAGCGAGAGCAGCGGCGGTAGTAGCCATCGACCCGCGCAATGGCGCGGTAAGGGCGATGGTCAGCCGTCCTGGTTATGACCCCAACTGGTTTGTGCATGGCATTTCCTCTAAAAATTGGAACTCCATTAATAATGATCCCAATTACCCGATGAATAACAAGGTTATTACCGGTGAATATCCGCCTGGTTCTACCTTTAAGATTGTTACCGGCAGTGCTGCCTTCGAGTTGAAAAAGGTTGGCTTGGATGAGCCGATTTTCGACGGTGGCTTCCATCCGATGGTTCCCACCATGGGTAACGCCGGCGGCGAGGTTTTAGGCTGGCTGACATTTATCAAAGCGTTGGCGATGAGTGATAACGTTTATTTTTACGAGCTCGGTTATCGCGTCGGCATTGATAATATTGAAAAATATGCGCATATCTTTGGCTTTGGCGAACGTACAGGTATTGACCTGGAAGGCGAAAGCAAGGGCCTTGTTGCCTCTAAAAAAGTAAAGCGTGAAATTTGGGACGAGGATTGGCGCTTAGGTGATACCTTCAATGCTGCCATCGGTCAGGGCTTTAACCTTACGACACCGATTCAGCTTTCTGTTATGCTGAGTATTGTTGCCAATGGCGGTACTAAGTATCAGCCATATTTGGTTGACAGTATTATAAACAGTGACGGCAGTCTTTTTGAAAAGCCCAAACGCGCTGAAGGCAAGCATATCGATGTATCGCAGCAGACGATTGATTATATTCGTATGGGCATGAGTGCTACTACGCAGGAGGGTGGTACGGCATCTTACTTTGCCGGTCTGCCTAAGCCTATTGCCGGTAAAACCGGTACTGCAGAAAACTCTCATGGACGTGACCATGGCTTGTTCGTAGCCTATGGACCGGTAGATGATCCCGAGCTTGTTGTAGTCTGCATTGTGGAACAGGGTGGTTTTGGCTCTGTTGCTGCAGGTCCTATTGTTTATAAAGCATTTGAAGAATTTTTCCAGGAAAGGGGTTATATGCCCCGCCCTGATAAGGCTGCCCCTAAGAAGGACACCATCCAATAATGCAGGAAGGAGTACATTGTGGATTTAAAACGTATCCTAAAAAATCTTGACTGGTGGCTGATTACTGCTGTGCTGATTCTTATGGGCTGTGGCTTGGGACTTATCGACAGTGCTACCCATTCCTTTGCTGTCAGCACCGGTAAGGCCTGGCATGTGCAGCGCCAAAGTATGTTTATGCTCTTTGGCCTGGCTATTGTTACTGTATCATTGGCTTTTGATTACCGTGTTCTCAAAAATTATGCCACCAAGCTGTATATAATTAATATCATACTGCTTTTAGCGGTAATGTTTGTAGGACAAAGTCAATTGGGCGCACAGCGCTGGATTCAAATAGGCTCAATGTCCTTTCAGCCCAGTGAATTTGCTAAGGTCTTTCTCATTATCTGCTTAGCAACCTTTATGGATAAGCGTATTGAATGGCTGGAGGAATTTAAGGATTACCTGCCGGTTTTTGCTTATATTCTGGTGCCGTTTATACTTGTTATGCGTCAGCCGGACTTAGGAACATCGTTGACTTTTATAGCTATTTTAATAGGTATGATTTTTGTCAGCGGCTTTAAGTATAAGTGGTTCTTCCGCATGGGGCTGGCTTTTATGGCCTTGCTGCCGGCATTTTGGATGATTCTGAAGGATTATCAGAAGAACCGTATCCGCGTTTTTCTGAATCCGGAGCTTGATCCTTTCGGCAGCGGTTATCATGTTATTCAGTCCAAAATTGCTATCGGCAGTGGCGGCTTCCTTGGCAAGGGCTGGCTGGCCGGAACGCAGAGCCAGCTGAACTTTTTGCCGGAAAACCATACGGACTTTATTTTTGCTGTTGCCGGTGAAGAGTTTGGCTTTATCGGAACGGTGTTTATCATTTCTATGTATATGATTATCATTTGGCGCGGTATTGCGATTGCGCTTGATGCAGATGATACCTTCGGCATGCTTCTGGCAACCGGTGTAACATCTATGTTTATGTTCCATGTTATGGTCAACATTGGTATGACTGCCGGTATTATGCCTGTAACCGGTGTACCTTTGCCGTTCTTGAGTTATGGCGTCAGCTCGCTTACGACGAACCTTATGTTGGTGGCGATTTTGTTGAATATTAAGGTTAAGAAGCAGAATTTACAGTTCTGAAGATGATGATATTAACCTTTTTATAAAAAAGTAGAGGGAGCGGTCGACGCTAAAATGCCATATGCTTAGCAACGACTCCTAGGAGTACGTTTAGTACGCCGTCGTCGCCGTCGCTTCGCCTCTGACACTTTCTCGTCAACCTTTTTATACAATATTAGAAGAATCGGTCGACGCTAAAGCATCATATCAGATAAATATTGACGAAAACTGTTTTTGATAAACCCTTCAATCATTAAAAATAGAGGAGAAAATGAATTTGAAAAAGGATTTAACTATTGATATTTTAAGCAGCGTGCAAAAGCCTGCACGCTACACCGGTGGCGAGTTTGCCAGCATTGTTAAGCCTGCTGATGAAGTAGAGGCAACTATTGCTCTGGCCTTCCCGGATGTATACGAAGTAGGTATGAGTTACCTTGGCTTCAAAATTTTATACCACCTGCTGAACAAGGAAAACGGTATTGCCGCAGAACGTGTTTACGCACCCTGGATTGACCTGGAAGCGAAGATGCGTGAGCGTGAAATTGCGCTTTGCACTCTGGAAACTAAAAAGGCTCTGAGCGAATGTGATATTGTAGGCTTTACTCTGCAATACGAGCTTTCCTATACCAATATCTTAAACATGCTTGATTTGGGTGGCGTGCCGCTGCTTGCTAAGGATCGTACCGATGCAGACCCCTTTGTTATTGTAGGCGGTCCCTGCGTGTACAACCCGGAGCCTTTGGCTGATTTCTTCGATTTTGCCGTTATCGGTGAAGGCGAAGAGGTTTTGATTGAGGTAATGCGTTGCTACAAGGAGTGGAAGCGTGAAGGAAAACCCGGCGGCAGACAAGAATTCCTGCAGCGTGTGGTAAAAATCAAGGGCATTTATGTACCTTCCTTCTATGAAGCAGAATATAATGAGGACGGCACCTTTAAGGCAATTAAGCCGTTGCGTGAGGATATTCCTGCTGTTATCCAAAAGCGTGTTGTAGAGGATATGAACAGCGTAGATTTCCCGACCTCTCCGATTGTTCCTTTCGGTGAGATTGTCCATGACCGCATTATGCTGGAGGTTTTCCGTGGCTGCAGCCGTGGTTGCCGTTTCTGCCATGCAGGTATGGTTTATCGTCCGGTGCGCGAGCGCAAGCCGGAGGTGCTGATGGATCTGTCGCGTAAGCTGGTAGATAACACAGGCTATAACGAAATCAGCCTGGTATCCCTTTCCAGCGCCGATTATTCCTGCCTGGCACCGCTCGTACATAAGATGATTGGCGAATTTAAAGATGAACGCGTTAGCGTTTCTCTGCCTTCTCTGCGTATCGACAGCTTCTGTGTTGCTATTGCTAAAGAGGTACAGGCAGTGCGTAAGAGCGGTCTGACCTTTGCTCCGGAAGCAGGCAGCCAGAAGATGCGTGACGTTATCAACAAGGGCGTTACCGAAGAGGATTTGATGAATGCTGTCGGTGCAGCGTTTGAATCCGGCTGGAACAGCGTTAAGCTGTACTTTATGATCGGCCTGCCCTATGAAACAGACGAGGATGTACTGGCGATTGCCGATTTGGCGCGCAAGGTACAGTATAAATATTTCCAGATTATCGGTAAGCGTGGCTGCAAGGTTACTGTAAGTGCTTCTTCCTTCGTACCTAAGCCGTACACTGCTTTCCAATGGTTCGCGCAGAACGATTTAGAAGAAATCCGCCGTAAGCAGTTCCTGCTGAAGGATGAAATCAAAAAATATAAGAATATCACCTTAAACTACCATGATGCCAAGACCGGTACGATTGAGGCTGTTTTCGCCCGTGGTGACCGCCGTGTAGGCAAAGCGCTGCTGCTGGCATGGCAGAAGGGCGCGCGTTTTGATGGTTGGAGTGATTGCTTCTCCTACGAGCGTTGGCTGGAGGCTATCAGCGACGCCGGTCTTGATAAAGACTTTTACGCTGCCCGCGAGCGCGGTGAGCAGGAGGCTTTCCCGTGGGAGCACATTTCTCCGGGTGTCAGCCGCCGCTTCCTGTGGAACGAATGGCGTAAGGCTTACGCTCAGCAGCTTACGCACGACTGCCGTCGCACAAGCTGCACCGGCTGCGGTGTTTGCCAGGCTCTGGGCGTAAAAATCGTTGACTATAAAGAAGAGTATCAAAACAATGGGGAGGTACAGGCATAATGAAACTGCGTATGCAAATTACCAAGGATAAGGATATCCGCTTTATCTCCCATCTGGAATATGTGCGCACCATCGGCCGTGCAATCCGTCGTGCCAAGCTGCCTGCTGCCTATTCCGAAGGCTTTAATCCGCATTTGAAGTTCAGTCTGGCTTCTGCGCTGGGTGTAGGCGTTGTAAGCTATACGGAGTTCGTAGAAATCGAGCTTGCCGAGCCTATGGAGGTTGAAAAGGCTGCGTTGGCTCTTGATGCTGCTTTACCGCGCGGTATCCGCGTACTGGCTGCCGATGCTGTTGATACGCATCACGCTGCCCTGATGAGTCAGGCGGCAGGTGCAAGCTATCGCGTAACGCTGCCCTATAGCGAGGACGTGAGCGCTGCTGTTGCAGAGTTTAATGCTGCGCCGGAGCTGCTGTTCAAAAAAGCAGCACCTAAGACTAAGGCGAAGTTCAAAGAAATCGACGTTAAGTTTTACATTCCGAAACTGACTGCGGAGCAGACCGAAACAGAAACAATCTTCAGTTTCGACTGCAAGATTACACCGACAGGCAGCATGAAGGCAGTAGATTTGCTGAATGCGCTGAACGAGCAATATGGCTTGGCTCTGCCTGTAGAAATGGCGGATATTGAGCGCCTCAGACTGTATCGCAATAATAAAAACGGCAAGCCTATTCCAATGCTGAACAGTGATGCCGTAACCTTAGGCTGAGATTGACTTAAAGCTGTAAAAATAAAAAAGAGCAAAGCTTGCTAAGTGCTTTGCTGATTACGAAACCCCGTGGCGACTGCCGCGGGGTTTTTGTGTACATTGAATATGCTATTTTATCTGCAGCTCCAGCTTATATATATATTTATCGGTATCACCTGTCAGCCAGTAATCACACAACGATGTTACATAGAGTGGTGAAATCGGCGTAAGCTGATGCTCCTTGCAATATTCTGCCAGCATTTGCAGATACTTTTTATTGTTAAACATGTAGATACCCTGAAAATAAAGCGTCAGATAATCGCCTGCGGGCTTTTGATAACAATGCGGTGTAGGGAGCTTATCATGGATCGTATAAAAATAATGCTTCAGATGCTTTGTTGCAAAATCCTGCAGAATTTCCGTATCGTAAATATAACCAAAGCCGTTGCTTGTTAAAGTGATATCGTGTTGCAGATTGGTAAACATTTTGGCTATATGCGAGGAACGCTTTTTGAAGCATTCATTTTCTTCGGTAGCGTTGCTCAGATAAAGATAATGTGCCTGCTCATGGACAAGCGTAATTTTATCCAGAGTAATGTCCGCAATATGGTCGAGCTTGCTTAGTTCGCTTTGCAGCTCTTTTTTCATAGCCTGCAGACGGGCAATTTCCTGTGTGAAGAAATCTATGCGCTCATTAAATAAATCACGGTAGTTTTGTGGCGAGCGGTTGGCAAGATAATCTTTGATGCGTGCAATCGGCACATCAAGCTGGCGCAGTGTCAGAATCAGCTGCAGTAAAAACAGCTGGCTGCGCTTATAATAGCGGTAACCGTTTTCGTCAACAAGTTCTGGCGTAATCAATCCCAGCTTATCGTAATAAAGCAGAGTCTTGCGGGGAATTTTGCAAAGCTGCGATAATTCACCGGTTGTGAAGTAATTTTGTATGTTTTTTGACATTTTTAGCATTTCCCCCTTGACTGTCTAGCTGCTATACACAGTATTATAACATATAAAAGAGAAAATGCATATTAAGACTTAATCCAAATAATTTTAGGTGCTTAATATGCACTTCGTTGATGTTTTTTGTGATGAGTGAATGGAGGTATATCTGTGAAAAAATTGGCTAGTAAAGGTTTATTGATGAGCGCATTGATTTGCGGTAACGTACTCTGGGGGGGGACAACAGTTCTTGCTAATGAGGTTCAGGAGTATGAACTGGATGAGATGGTTGTAACAGCTACGAGAACAGCGCAAGAGAACATAAAAGTTCCCGCTCAGGTTAATGTTATTACTGCAGAAGATATTAAAGAAAAAAATGTTTTAACGATTACTGATGCATTGAAAACAATACCTGGTTTATATGATGGTAGAGCTGGTGGCATGTCTGATGTTGCTAATAGCATTCAAATTCGTGGCTTTGCTGAAGATGAAATTTTAGTACTGTATGATGGTATGCCGTTAAATGATGGTTATTCTGGCAAAGTAAACTGGAGTGCTATTGCTATTGATGATGTTGCAAAAATTGAAGTTCTTCAGGGTGCTGCTTCTTCTCTTTATGGTGGACGTGCTGTTGGCGGTGTAATTAATATCATTAGTAAGAATCCTGATAAAGATAGTGTACATGTTTATGCTAACTATGGTTCAGATAGCACCTGGAAACGTGGCATTAATTTGAGCAAAAAACTTAATGACAAATGGTCCTTAGGCTTTGGTTATGAAAACAAAGAAACAGACGGTCATTACAAGAAGTTGATTTACAAATACAAAACAAAAGCTAAGAATACTCCGGCTTCTGGCAGTGTAATAGGTACTGGTGCAGTAGCAGATAAGCATAGCAATGGTAAGGATATGTATATTTTGGGACAACCTGGTGGTGGTCGAAGTGAGGATAATACATATAACTTTAAGATTAAATATAATTTTACTGATAAACAGTCTATGACTTATAGATATACGCATGATAAATACAAATATTTTGCAACTGATCCAGTAACTTTTATTCATGATGCAGACGGAAAGCCTATGTTTAGTGGTAGCGTTCTGTTACCAGATGGTAAATACTTGGATTTTACTGAGAGCGATTTTACAGATTATGATGGTCGCCGTAATATTGATCGTCATGCATTGCAGTACAAAGATGATGAAAATAACATTAACTTTAATCTAGGTCTGACAAATGTAAAAGATTATGGTTATGCCACGGGTAGTGATTTAGCAGGTCAAGGTTCCGGCAATGATTCAAAATATCCTAGCAAGGCTTACAAGGCAGATTTTCAAAAGGTTTGGGAAGGAAGTAAGAATACTGTAGTTGCAGGCTTTAACGTTCAAAAGGATACGATGGAATACGTTAAAGCAAACCTTTCAAAATGGAGTGATAAAGATTCTATAACATCTATTAAGAGTAGAATGGGAGGCACTAATTTAAATGGTGCGTTATTTGTTCAAGATGACTTGAAGTTAAGTGATGTATATGGATTGACCATGGGTTTACGCCTCGACCATTATCAAAAGAAAGATGGTTTTTTTGATGATGCATCTACTCACATCGATCAACGAGAAGAAAAATATACAGAACTGAGTCCTAAATTAGCATTCAGATATATGCCGGATGAAGATACGACCTATTATGTATCTTACGGACATTCATTTAATGCACCGAGTCTGTATAAGTTGTATCGTCATGATCCGGCTTATGGTTATGTGGCTAACCCAGATTTGAAACCTGAAACAAGTGATACTTTTGAAATTGGTTTGAAAAAGAATTTTGGCTCTAAATTGTATGCTACATTGGCATTATATACAGCTAAGACTACGGATATGATTAATGCTGAAACTCGTTCTGATGGCAAAAAATGGTATGTAAACATTGATGAAGCCAAACGTCAAGGTGCTGAACTTGCTCTGGATTATCAAATGGATAATAAGTTTAGTACTTTTGCTAATATCAACTTACAACATGCTGTGGATGGGGCTGGCGATAGAATTTACTCTATTCCTAAGCAATTGCTTAAAGCAGGAGTAAAATACAATTATGATAAATGGACTGCATATATTAATGGACAATACGTAAGTAGTCGTAATACTGAAAAACAGATTGGTGGTAAACTTTATGCAGAAGACGGTTTCTTTACAGCCGATGCTGGAGTAAGCTATCAATTCATGAAGAATGGCACCATTAGCTTTGCTGTTAATAATATTTTTGATAGAGATTATTGGCAGTGGTATAAAGCTGATGGTAGAAGTTGGAATGTTGGTGTAGACTTTACATTCTAATCCCCTCGTTCATCTCTCATCAATTACATAAAGCAATAAGGATAGGGTAAAGTACACGCCCTATCCTTATTTGCGCCTTTGCCGAGAGGCAATATATGTAAAAATTCTAAAGGAAGGTGGTGGATGCATGGCTTATAACCTTAAACGTTTAACCGGCTATGCTCTTGGCTTTGTACTGTTTTATGCGCCGGTGGCGCTCTTTCAGCGCTGCCTGTTCTATCTGCTTTACGGCAGCTGGCAGCCGCAGAGTATTCATGGACTTTGTTTTCGTATACCGATAGAGCATATTTTGGACGGAATCATCTGGCGGCTGACACCGATAAGCATGCTGAGTACATTACTGCTTTTGGCAGCAGCGTTCTTCCTGGGGCCTGTTTTTTGCGGCAGGTTGTGCCCGGCAGGTGCGTTTACCGAATATCTGTCGAAGCTGGTGCCGTCTAAATTTCAAATAAGCTGGCACCGTTATACAGAAATTGCCCCCATCCGTTACGGTATGCTGGCAGGCTTTTGTCTTGTGCCCTTTTTCGGCGGCATTCTGGCCTGCTCATATTGCAACTTCTTTTTGTTTGATTTATTGGCTAACTATTATACACGAGGTTATTTTATTTCACTGACATCCAGTCTACTGCTGACAGCTGTTATGTGGGTGCTTGTCTTTGGTATCTTTACTAAAGGCGGACGCGGCTTCTGTAATTTTTTGTGTCCGGTGGGAGCGGCACAGGTACTGATGCATGCCATAGGCTGCAGGCTGCCGTTTGTATTGCGCATGCGTGTTGATAAAAGCCAATGCATAGGCTGTGGCTTATGCGAAAAGAAGTGTCCGATGGAATCCGCTGAGCTTGCTGAAGGCAAAGCGCAGATTAATCAGCATAACTGTATCTGCTGCGGCGTATGTCAGCATGCTTGCCCGGTGCAGGCTATCAGCTACGGGAGGAAACGCGTATGAAAAATAAGCTGATAAATTTTATTGCGGCAATGGGAATTCCTGTCAGCGGCATTACTACGCAAGGGGCAGGATGTACAGGGATTTGCGGCAGCTGCAGCTTGAATTGCGCGCCGGGAATAGTTGCTTTACTGCTTTTGGCAGGCAAGGCAATTTACAAACGTTATCATGGCGGGGTGGTGCAGCATGAATAAGCAAATTTTGAAGCGTGTGTTGGCCTTTGTGTTGATGGCGGTAGTAATGGTAGGCCTGGTATTTTTCCGCAGTGAAAATAATTACGACAAGCACTATTTTCGTGCTAAGCTGGCGCGGGGGCAGGAAGTGCATTGCCAAATAGACCTTGGCAAGGAGGGAGCGCTGAAATATCTGCTGCAGCCCAATATCTATACCTTATATTTACGCCTGCTACCGGATGATAAGCAAGCGCAGCTGCGCTGCGAGGGCGAAGGCTTGCAGATGTTGCTGTCGCGCAGCAGCAAGAAAGGCTTGTGGAAAAAGCTGGCGCCTGATGAGATGATAAAGCAGTACAAGGGACAGATGTCAGTGAGTGCGGAGCTGTATTTTTCGCCGGAGCAGCTGAAGCAGCGGCACGTACAGCAGGGAAAAATCAAGTTCTATGACGCAAAGGGATTGTACGGAACTGTCATTGTTGACGTAATCAATTCGCGGGTGAAGTAAGATTAATATGGTTTTCAAGCTGTGGGCAGAAGTTCTGTCTGCAGCTTTTTTCAATAGAAACATTTGCGAGTTTAGAGAAGCAAATGTATTTCTTCTTTTTCTCCTCCACGTGCCCGTCAAGTGCAGTAAATTTGAAAATTTTTCAGACAATAAGTCTTGACGGGGGGGGCAACTGTATTATAATGAATTCAACAGCAAGAGTTTGCAGATAGCTTTATAACAGTACTAAGGATTTTGCAATCTGCATTTCCTCCTCTTGCTGTGTTGAATACGTTTATAAATTGCCCGCGGTGGATACCGGCAAAGAAGTACAGAGGAAACAAGGCAACTCTTGCACAGACTTTACTGAAGTTTCCCTTAGGGTGATTTGTAAAAATAAAAATTGGCAGTCGACTATACTGCCGGATTTCCTAAGGGAGGAAAAGAAAATGAAAAAATCTTTAGTTCTCGCAATGGCAATGGCTCTTGGCGTAACCGCTTCCGCTTACGCTGCTAACCCCTTTTCTGACGTTCCTGCTGGCCACTGGGCTTATGACAGCATCAACAAACTGGCTGCTGCTGGCGTAATCGAAGGCTACGGCGACACCACCTTCGGTGGCGACAAACTGATGACCCGTTATGAAATGGCTCAAATCGTTGCTAAAGCAATGGCAAAAGGCGCTAACGTTGACAAACTGGCTGCTGAATTCGCTGACGAACTGGACAACCTGGGCGTTCGCGTTGCTAACCTGGAGAAAAAAGCTGACAACGTTAAAATCACTGGTGAAACCAAATATCG
Source organism: Phascolarctobacterium sp. Marseille-Q4147 (assembly GCF_017968825.1). Lineage (NCBI taxonomy): Bacteria > Bacillati > Bacillota > Negativicutes > Acidaminococcales > Acidaminococcaceae > Phascolarctobacterium > Phascolarctobacterium sp. Marseille-Q4147. Next base: position 1,449,153 of record NZ_CP072874.1, read on the forward strand.
TTATTGGGATTATGACAGAGCTAATGGTGGCAAAGATAACTCCAAAGACGCTCTGCGTTCCCGTATTTGGGTAAATGGTGCAATCAATGATGATTGGACTTATAAAGCAATGTTAGAAAACATTCAAACTTTCCAACATGACAACGTTGGTGACGAAACTGTTAAATTCCAACGTGCTTATGTAACTGGTAAACTTGGTGGTATGGCTGTTCAAGCTGGTCGTTATCAATTGACTGATTTCACTGGTGGTAATATCTATGATCAACGCCTTGATGGTGTTCAAGTTGCTTATGGCAAAGATGTTAAATTGACTGTTGGCGCTGGTAAAGCTGCAACTGCAACTGGTATGCCGAAATGGGATAAAAAAGCTAAAGCTTATGTAAAAGATGAAGATTCCGTTGCAGAAGATACTTATTATGCAAACCTCGGCGCTAAACTTGGTGTAGTTGATGCTAATGTTGGTTATTATAAATTTACTGATGTAGCTGCACTGAAAGATGACGACAAGATTTGGACTGCTGGCGTAGCATTCCCTGTTCTCAAAGACTTGAAACTGTCTGCTGTATACCTGAAATCTGATGTTGATACTTATAACAACAAATCTATTGATGATGACGGCTATGTAATTGGTCTGGATTACAAAGGTGCAAAAGCTGGCGTAGCTGGTTCTTATGGTATCTTCGCTAAATACTATGATCAAGCTGCTGGTACTTTCGTAGCTCATACCATGGAAGGTGAAAACTTTGGCGTTGATGCTGATGGCTTCAAAGGCTACATGGTAGGTGCTAACTACACCTTCGCTAAGAACATCGTTGGTGCTGTTAAATACTTCGATCTGGAAGGCAAGAAGGGCGACGATGAAACCAACACCCTGTATGCTGAACTGAACTTCATGTTCTAATTTGACTTTTTGTCACATCGCTGAAAAGCAAAAATCGCATATGCATAAATGAAAAGAGGACGGTGCGCACCGTCCTCTTTTTGATGCTACACGTCATGCAATAAAGCACACGGTTTAAGTATGATTTTCTTGCCAACCATCCTCAATAATGATAAAATCAAATAAACAGCAAGGCTGAAAATGCCTGCAAGTTATTTTTTGGAGGACTATATTATGAAGAAAATAGCAATTCTGCGCTGCCTGATAACCTCCGCTTCCTGTGCGGGAGCAGGCTGCCTGCGCGCTTTTTATGAAAAGGATAAAGCCTTTGCACAGTATGGTGATGAGGAGCTGCGCCTGATGGCGATGTGGACCTGCAACGGTTGTGGCAATTCTAAGCTGGAAAACCAGGAAGGTATCCGCAAGAAGATAGAGCGTATGAAGGCTTTGGAGCTGGATGCTCTGCATATCAGTCACTGCACGCACAAAAAGGATGACAATGGCGAAAAGCATCTCTGTCCCAAGATTAAAGCGATTATTGATGAGCTGCAGGAAGCAGGCATTACCATCGTAGACGGTACTCACTAATATAATATGTAGCATGTTGTTAAGCAGTAGTCAGAAATGGCTGCTGCTTTTCACTTTATCAACTTAAAAAAATCTCCCATGGCAGGATTTTTTACTCGCTCTAACGAATAAATATAACTATGATTCCAAATATGAAAGGGGTAATAAAATGAGAGAAACCGTAAAAAAGTATATTGCCGAGCATTATGAGGATTATGTGAAGGATTTGGAAGCCTTGACGAATATTGATTCCGGTAATGGTGACAGAGAAGGTACGGAAGCAGCAAATAAGTTTGTCGCTGAAAAAATGACAGCTATCGGTGCTACCACGGAGTTCAGATATAATGACAGAGCCTGCCATCTGATTTCCCGCTTAAAAGGAACAGGCAAATACACGATTCTGCTTGTTGCCCATGTTGATACAGTATTTAAGAAGGGTGAAGCTGCACGTCGTCCGTTCCGTGTTGACGAGAATAACTTTGCCTGGGGTCCCGGCGTAGGCGATGATAAGGCTACTGTTGTAGAGGTTATATATGGCTTGGAGGCTTTGAAGGCTGCAGGCTTTGATAATTTTAAGGAAATTATTTATTACACCAACGGCGAAGAGGAAGGCGGCAGCAAGACCGCCGAGGATATTGTGGCAGAGCTGTCACAGCAGTCCGACTTTGCGATTATTATGGACGTTGCCCGTCCGAACTGGGGTATTGTTACCCAGCGCAAGGGCAATGCCAAATACCGCGTTGAGGTTACCGGTAAAGGCGGACACCACGGTAACGCATCTCAATCCTGCGCTAACGCTATTCACCAGCTGGCATACACGATTACCGAGCTGCAGAAGCTTGCCAGCCCCATGCCGGGACATCCGGAGGATTACACGGCAGCAGCGCTGAAGGCGCGCGGCATTGTTGATGCTGGTCAGTTTATTCCGCAGAATACCGTAAATGTTGGCGTAATCGGTTCTACCAATGACAAAATCAGCGTTATTCCGGGCGATGCCTTCTGTGAGGTAAATATCCGCTGCTTTACGATTGAAGAGCAGCAGCGCATTGATGCTGAGGTTAAGGCGCTGGCAGATAAGGTTGTTATTCCCGGTACCAGCATAAAAATTACCGGCGGCATTGTTACCGGACCTATGCAGAAAACTGCGCAGGCACAGAAGATGGTTGACGTTTATAAGCGCATCGTTAAAGAGGAATACGGTGCTGAGGTGAACGAATGGGTAGCAGGCGGACTGACAGATGGCAACCGCACAGCGAAGTTCGTACCGACACTGGATGCTTTGGGTGTAGAAAACTATGATGAGCATACCGACCATGAATCTGTAGATTTGAATACCGCAGTTCCCAGAACAACAGCCTTTGCGCTGACGCTGGCTGAGCTGGCAGAAACCTTCTGATAAAATTTTAATAATGAGTTGAAAGCTTTCCCCGCGTACTAATGGTGCGTCGGGGAAATTTTTTTGCTATATTCTGACTTTCCGCCAACCTTTATATGTTTTACATAATGACTAGACACTGCACTTGTGGTATAATAAAATAGTTAAAATCTTACAGATAAGGTGTGATGATATGTCGAAAAAAAGTAATAAATATGCAGGTGATCAGCCTGCCGCTTACGATCCTACGGGCATAAGCGAGTATCTTGGCCTGGGACGCCCGATTGACTTTGACAAAAAGCCGGTGCGTATTGCGATGATGTGCGCTGTTGCTATTTCCGTTGTGGTAACGCTATGGAAATGCTCTACCGGTATGGATTCCGGTGCTGCTGTTGTAAGTGCTTTGGGCTATGCTTTATCCTTCCTTTTCAGCTATATGCTGGCTTTGGAGCTTGATCCCGACCGTCAGCTCGGCGGTTTCATCGGCGGCGGACTGACTTTGGTAGCAACCTATTTTATGGGTGAAGGCAATATCCTGGTAATGCTGTGGCTGCTCTTTATCCTGCGTATGCTGAACCGCAGCTCCGGTGACAGACATCGTCTGATTGATAACGTTATTATGATTGGCAGTGCTGCCTGGCTTGGCCTGCAGGGCTTGTGGGTATTCCCGCTGCTGACCGGTGCTGCCTATATTCTGGAAAGCCAAATTCAGGCAGGCTATTTCCGTAGTCTTTATCTGGCAGGTATTTCTCTGGCTTGCTTGCTTTTTGCGAAGTATGATACCGTTGCCAATGAACTGTCCATGAGCAATATTATTATCATGGCACTGGCCTTCATCCTTTTCCTGCCGGAAATCCGTGTGGCAGATTATGTGAAGTCCAAGGGTGATAAAAACGGCAAGCGTCTGCTGCCGAAGCGTCTGCAGACCATGCAGGGTTATTTCTGCATGATGCTGTTCAGTCTGACATTTTTGCATGGCAATGCTATCGTACCGTCTTTGATGCCGGCTGTAGGTGCTGCGGCAGGCTGCGGTATCTATCTGTTTGTTGCGTTGCTGAAGCATGAAGTATTTTAAAGCTATTTTGGAGGTAAATATCAATGAGTGAAAACAGAAAAATTAAATTTACGACTAATAAAGGTGTTTTCGTTGCCGAAATGTTTGAGGACAAGGCTCCGCTGACCACCAAAAACTTTATCGAGCTGGTAGAAAAAGGCTTTTATGACGGTATTATTTTTCACCGTGTAATCGACGGCTTTATGATTCAGGGCGGTGACCCGACTGGTACCGGTATGGGTGGCCCCGGCTACAAGATTAAAGACGAGTTCGGTGAAGGCCTGAATCATGATGACGAGGGCATTCTGTCCATGGCTAATGCAGGCCCTAACACCGGCGGCAGCCAATTCTTCATCACTCTGGCACCGACTCCCTGGCTGAACGGACACCATGCAATTTTCGGCAAAGTTGTTGAAGGCATGGATGTTGTACGTCTGATTGGCGTAGTACCGACTGATTTCCGTGACCGTCCGCGCGAAGCTGTGACAATGGAAAAGGTAGAGGTTGTAAAATAAATGGCGGCGTTTGTATATATGCTGCGCTGCAAGGACGGCAGCTTATATACAGGCTGGACCAATGATTTGGAGCACCGTCTGGCGATGCATAACAGCGGACGCGGTGCCAAATATACGCGTGGACGCGGTCCTTTGGAGCTGGTCTACAGTGAGGAGCTGCCGGATAAGGAAGCGGCTTTGCGGCGTGAATGTGCCATAAAAAAGCTGCGCCGGGAGCAGAAGCTTGCTTTGCTTCAGACATGGCAGGCTCGCATTGCAGAATAAAATTATAAAGATTCAGACAAATATTTGCTTTTCCTGTACATATAGGCTATAATAAGCTAAGTGAGTTTAAGATGCTCAAATAGTAATTAGGGAGGCCTACAGATGACAGGCAAAGTTAAATGGTTTAATGCAGAAAAAGGCTATGGTTTTATCCAAAGAGAAGGCGGCAAGGATTTGTTCGTTCACTTCTCCGGTATTAAAAGCGAAGGCTTTAAAACCTTGGAAGAAGGCTGGAACGTAGAATTTGACGTTATCCAAGGTGACCGTGGCGAACAGGCAACTAACGTTGTGCATGTTGAATAATAAATGCAAATAAAAAGCTGATGCTAAGGCAGGTAACTGCCGGAGCATCAGCTTTTTTGCTGTTTGCGGGAGGATGAGAGTTCAGCTGGTAACAAAGGAGGATATCACCGAGGCCTTGGTGACAATACCGCAAAACAGTTTATTATCGTCAATTACAGGCAGAGGGAAGGGCGTGCTTGCCGAAAGCGGCATAATATCTGCCACAGGTGTATCAAGATTATCTATCACAGGTACATTGCGCAGAATGCTTTTATCAAAGGTTGTATAGCCGGAAAGCACCTGCATAGCGCTATCCAATGTGATAATACCGATAAAGTGCAGATGCTCGTCAACTACGTAAGCACTGGATACGCCGCTGTTTTTCATATTACGCAGTGCAACGGCGGCACCGTCGATATTGCGCACGATACATGTCTGCGTACTCATTACGTTACGCACGGTGAAGATTTTACTGGAATCGGCATTATTGATAAAGCTGCGTACATAGTCATCCGCGGGATTAGTAATCATTTCCTCCGGCGTACCAATCTGCACCATGCGGCCGTCGCGTAAAATACCGACGTGTGTTCCCAGGCGGAAGGCTTCGTTGATATCATGGGTGATAAAAACAATGGTTTTGCCGGTTTTTTCCTGAATACGCAGCAGCTCAAACTGTAAATCGTTACGTACCAGAGGGTCGAGCGCAGAAAAGGCTTCGTCCATCAGCAGGATATCTGGATCGTTGGCAAGTGCGCGGGCGATGCCGACGCGTTGCTTCATACCGCCGGAAAGCGCACTGATGCGCGTTTTTTCCCAGCCTTGCAGGCCAACCATTTCCAGCATCTGCATAGCCTTTTCGGTTCGCTCCTTCAGCGGTACGCCGCGTATTTCCAAACCATAATAGGTGTTTTCCAAAACATTACGGTTGCTGATAAGTCCGAAGTTCTGAAACACCATGGCTACCTTAGTGCGGCGCAGCTCCTGCAACTGCTTGCTGCTGAAATCGGTAATGTTATCGCCCTCAAGATAAACTGTGCCTGAGGTTGGCGGATTAAGCATATTCAGGCAACGGATAAGCGTGGATTTGCCGCTGCCGGAAAGACCGATGAGGACAAATACTTCGCCTTTGTTGACCGTAAAATTTATATCAATCAGACCTGCGGTGATGCCGGTGGCTTCCTGTACTTCGGTGCGGGAAGCGCCTTGCTCCAGCATGGCCATAGCTTTTTTCTCGTTTTGCGAATGCTCCAGAGGAATAAACAGCTTGTACAGGTTTTTTACTTGTAATACGGGTACAGTCATTTATTTTCCCTCCTTTTTCTTGTCAGCCAGACTTTGCGTCAGGCGGTCAATGATAATCGCGATAATAACGATAGAAATACCGGCGATGAGTCCACGACCGGATTCGGTACGGTTGATGGCAATCAGCACCTCCATGCCGAGGCCGTTGGCACCAATCATCGCGCAGGTTACAACCATCGCTACGGCCATCATCATCGTCTGGTTGATGCCTGTCATAATCGTGGGCATGGCCTGCGGAATCTGCACCTTGAACAGAGTTTGCCAACGCGAAGCGCCGAAGGCAGCTGAGGCTTCGACAACATTTGGATCAACCTGCTGAATACCGTGGCTGGTTAAGCGGATTACAGGTACAACGGCATAAACTACCGTAGCAAGAACTGCAGGCACCTTGCCGGGACCGAGCAGCATAACCGCGGGAATCATATAAACAAAGGTGGGCATAGTCTGCATAGCGTCAAGCAGAGGACGCAGCAGTCTATTTGCCAGTCTGCTGGTGGACACAAGGATGCCGATGGGCAGACCTAAAAGCAACGAGATGATAACAGAGGAAATAACAACTGCCAGCGTTTCATTCATCATGCTCCAATAGCCGAAGGCGCCGATGGCGAACAGTCCTATCCCGTAGATAATACCGCGCGACAGCTTGCCGGTAAGCACCTTGCCCAAGGCAGCAATAGCGATGATAGTCAGCCACCAGGGAATAAAGTTCAGCAATCGTTCGATAGAAAGAATACACCAGGTAAGAATATCCTTCACCTTATTGAAGAAGCTTGCGTAGGTGGTGTTGATGTAGTTGACGAAATTGTCGATGGGCTTAGTCCAGTCTACCTGAACTTCTTCAGGAAAGCTCAGCAGCCAGCTTGCTGCAGTTGTTTTATCGCCTTTGAGGGCTTTGTTGATGCTTTGCAGCTTATCCTCAGGCAACCAATGTGCGAGCAGCTCGGGGTGGCGCTGCATGAACCAGATGGCAGCCTCGTCATAGGTGCATTTGGTATCTGCAATGTGCGCCAATGCTTCCGCAGTGAGTGCGCTGGTTGTGTGATATTTTTGCAGGAAGGCAACAAACTCCGGTGCTTTGCTTTGCAGCTGTTTGTTGGCAATGATGCAGACGGGAACGGAGCGAGCTTCCGTCAGTCCACGTTGAAAGCCGACTTCATTGTAGGGCTCGTCCTGCAGCAGAACGAGGTCCAGCTTGCCGGTGAGCCAGGTCGGCTCGTAGTTGTAGCCTACAATCGGTTCGCCCTTAGTGTAGGCGGCGAGGAAGGCGCTGTTCAGCGCCGGCTCGCTGCCGGAACGGAAGTAGACATAATTTTTGTTTAAGCCGTAGGCTTCATATTTCAAATAAAGTATCTTATCAATGCTCCAACCGGGGATAGCTCCGTAAAGACGGCCTTTGGAAGGATCTTCTGGATCCTTGAAAAGATGTGCATAGCGTGCCAGGTCTTTGACGGTTTTCAAATCCGGAGCGAGTGCCTTAATGCCGCGGCTGGCGTCACCCTCAATAAGATAGCGGGGAACATAAAGGCCCTGCTTATCATCATCAAAGTTGATGCCCAGGTTGAGCAGCTTGCCGGTTTTCATGTCAGCTTCAAAGGTAGGCACGTTATCGGTCCACAGCTCCATATGCACATCTACGTCGCCGCGGAGCAGCGCCGTCTGGATGATGGGCGTGGAGCCACTGATAATCTTAGGCGTGATGTTATAGGCGTGAGTGCCGATGAAACCGGCAACGGCGTTGTGAAATTTAACACTGTCCCAACCGGCGTCTGCAAAAACAACCTCTTGTTTTGGTTGCTCATTAGCGGCGTTGACATTGCCTGCTATAAATCCCAGTGAGGTCAGTATGAGTAAAAAAATGGCTGATAATTTTCGTAACATGGCTTCACCTCCGTCAAAGCAATAAAAAGAAAAATACTCCTCTTAAATTTATTTTACAAAGCGAAAATTCTTCTTGTCAACTGCAAATGCAACAATGTATAAAAGAATAACTTTAAAAACTAAAGTTATTGTAAATGCAGAGTTTTGTATAAAGAGAAGTGTATGCGAATATTGGTGAGGATGATAAATTATCAGCAGAAAGGATGAGCTGTTATAACGCTTCGTGACTGTCAGGGATTTTAATCTTATTAAGCAGCATTATGCTTCCAATAAAGCAAATTGCTTGGAGTTGTGGAATGCTCAAGGATATTTTTCTCATTTCTGTAACCTTTTTAACACAGATTTAACCGCAAGCTTACTTTGGATTTTACATTCATCCGTTACAATAAAAGCACGTTGTAAAGATGACAACAATAATTTTTGTGGAATATCAGTAAACGGAGGAATGGAAATGAAACTGAAAAAAGTTTTGGCAGCAGCAATGATTTCCCTGCTGGCAACTACTGCACTTGTCGGCTGCGGTAGCGATAAGAAAAGTGCTGACACCGGCAAAAAGGTGCAGATTGAATATTGGCACGTTGCTGCTGAGAGCTTTGGCGGCGCAACCGTAAAAGAATTGGTTGCCGACTTCAACAAAACTCACCCGAACATTGAAGTAGTAGAAAAATATAACCCGGATATGTACAAAGGCCTGACGCAAAACCTGCAGGCTGCTATGGCTTCCGGCAAGAATCCGGATGTAGTGCAAATGGGTTATTCCTTCCTGAACTACGCTGCTGAAAACTTTAAATACACCGATTTGAATGAAGCATTTAAAGCTGCCGGCGATGAAAACTTTATGAAAGACAATTATCTGCCGAACGTACTGCAGCTGGCACAAACCGAAGACGGCAAGCAAATCGGTCTGCCGTATTCCGTAAGTGTTCCTGTACTCTTCTACAATCCGGAAATTTTTGAAAAAGCCGGCTTAGATCCGAAAAATCCGCCTAAAACCTGGGAAGAGGTTAGCAAGGCAGCTAAACAAATTAAAGATAAAACCGGCAACATGGGCTTCTTCATGCAGGAATATGCCGATAACTGGACTCAACAGGCTCTGATCGAATCCAACGGCGGCCAAATGCTGACTAAGGTTGACGGCAAGGTTAAAGCAGGCTTTGATACTCCGGAATCTGCTGTAGCTTATCAGGTTGTAGCTGATATGGTTAAAAACGGCAGCGGCCTGCATGCAACTAACGAAGAAGGCTTCCAGGCTTATCTGAGCGGCAAGCTGGGCATGGTTTGCACCACCATCGGTAAACGTGCTAACTTCGAAAAAGGCGCTAAGTTCAAAGTAATGGCTTCTCCGTTCCCTGCTTTCGGCAACAAACCGACCAAGATTCCTGCAGGCGGCAACTTCCTGATGGTCTTCTCCAAAGATGCTGAAAAGCAAAAAGCTGCTATTGAATTCATCAAATATCTGGAATCTCTGGAAGCACTTGCTAAATGGAGCACCGGTACCGGTTATCTGCCTCCTCGCAAAGGCGTAGCTGATGATCCTAAGGGCTTCAAAAAGCTTGCTGATGAAAACCCCAACATCAAAATGGCTCTGCAGGAAATGACTAAGGTTACCAAATGGGCTAGCTTCCCCGGTGCTAACGGTCTGCAGGCTGAACAACTGCTGATTGATGCCCGCGATATCATCCTGAGCGGCAAAATGAGTGCACAGGATGCTTTACATCAAACCGCAGAAAAAATTAACAAGCTGCTGTAATTAGTCTGATAAATAAGCTGTCGCAGTTGCGGCAGCTTATTTTGCTAATAGCGCAAAGGAGGTTGCTATGAGTAAGAACAACAAGGAAGCAATACTTTATCTGCTGCCTGCTGCCGTACTTTTTCTGGTATTTTATTATTGGTCGCTGCTGCAGAACATATATCTGAGTGTTTTTTCCTGGAATATGATCAGCCCTAATCAAAAATTTGTGGGCCTGGAAAACTTCATCACTATTTTCAGCTCTGCCGAGCTGATTAAAATTTTAATCAACACCGTTTTGTTTGTAGCAATTATGCTGGTGCTGAATTTTGTTCTGCCTTATTTTTATTCGTTTATCCTGGGACATTTAGTGCATCGGTGGACAGCATTCTACCGTAGCGCGCTGTTTCTGCCGTCTACCTTATCACTGGCGGTAGCAAGTATTTTGTTCCTGTGGATTTACAATCCGCTGGCCGGACCGATTAACATTGTTCTCAGTCAGTTTGATATCGCTTCACCGCGTTGGTTTAAGGAAAACTATCTGGTTATTTTCGCCATCTGCACGATTATCGGCTGGAAGGTTTTCGGCTATAATCTTATCGTTATGCTAGCTGCTATGGTTGCGGTTCCCAAAGAGATGATTGAAGCTGCCAAGCTGGAGAACGCTTCCAACTGGGTTATCTTCAAAAAAATTATTTTGCCGATGACTTCTTCTACCGCAATTTATGTTTTTACGATAACGGTAGTTTTTGGCCTGCAGTACGTTCTTGTACCTGTAAATATGCTGACGCAGGGCGGTCCGGATCAGGGCAGCAGTAACCTTGTATATATTATTTACCAATATGCCTTCACCTTCTTCAAGGCAGGCACCAGTGCGGCCTATGCGGTTATCACCATGGTTTGCTATCTCATCTTCCTCTTCGTGAAGAATAAATATTTGGAAAAGAAGGTGTACTATGAAAACTAAGCTGCAGAATGAATGGTATTGGCATGCATTTTTGCTCATTGCAGTTTTCCTGATGCTGTGGCCGATAGTGTTTATGATTTCTACCTCGCTGAAGGATTTGAATCAGGTCTTTGAATCTACGTTAAATCCTTTACCGTTTCCGCCGACCTTTGACAACTACACTACGGTGTTGCATAACTTTCCGCTGCTGACCTATATCTGGAATACGTTTTACATTGCTATCGTTGTTACGGCCAGCAAGGCTGCGACAAGCGTACTGGCAGCCTTTGCCTTTGTGTATTACAACTTCAAATATAAGGAAACAGTTTTCAACGGTATGCTACTGACGTTCTTCATCCCCATCACCGTTTTGATTATGCCGAACTATTTGATGATGTCTAAGCTGGGCCTTTTGGATACTCCTTACGGTGTTATGCCTCCCGGTCTTGTAGACGGTATGGGTATCTTCCTGATGCGTCAGACTATGCGCGGTATTCCCAAACCTTTGCTGGAAGCAGCAATTTTGGATGGCGCCAAACCGCATCAGGTACTGTTCAAGGTTATTATGCCTTTGATTAAGCCTTCGGTACTCGCAATTTCGATTTTATTCTTCATTAACAGCTGGAACGAATATTTTTGGCCGTTGCTGATTTTGCAGGATAAAGCAAATCTGACGCTGCCGTTGGCATTGCAGATGTTTATCAATGCCGAGGGTGGCAGTGAATGGGGCATCGCTATGGCTGTAGCAACGCTGACAAGCTTGCCGCCGTTAGTGCTTTACGGCTTTTGCCAGAAATTTATTATCAACACATTTATGCAATCGGGAGTGAAAGGATAAGAAGATGGATAACTTACAAAACGATTACAGCATTATATTTTCACATGTACAAAAGGCTTACGGCAGTAATGTCGTAATCAATGATCTGAATCTGGAGATACAAAAGGGCGAGCGTCTGATTCTGCTTGGTCCCTCCGGCTGCGGCAAGACAACAACCCTGCGTATGATTGCCGGCTTTGAGGAAATCACCAAGGGCGAGCTGTATATGGACGGCCGCGTGGTTAATGATATCGCTCCCGGTGAGCGCAACATTGCTATGGTGTTCCAAAGCTATGCACTGTTTCCGCATCTGAGTGTTTGGGATAACATCACCTTTGGCTTGCAGCTGCAAAAGCTGCCGCAGGCTGAAATGGAAAAGCGTGCGCGTATGGCGATGGAAATTCTGCATCTTGAAGGCTACGAAAATAAAAAGACGCATGAATTGAGCGGCGGTCAGAAGCAGCGTGTTGCGCTGTGCCGTGCTTTGGTAAAGCAGTCACCGTATTTCCTGCTGGACGAGCCTTTATCAAACTTGGACGCTAAACTGCGCCAGAAGGCACGTACCGAGCTGGTAAAAATCCATGAAATGTTCAAGCCGACCATGATTTATGTAACTCATGACCAGATTGAAGCAATGACAGTAGCGCATCGTATTGCCGTTATGAATCAGGGCAGAATTCAGCAGATTGATACTCCGGCAAATATTTACCATCATCCTGCCAATACCTTTGTGGCAACCTTTATCGGTTCTCCGGCAATGAACATTCTGCAGGCTGAGATTTTAGACGGTAAAATTATTGTCGGTGACTGCGCTTTGAAGCTGCCGCAGGAGCGCTTGCAGGAGCTTGGCGGCCGCAGCAAGGTCCTTTTCGGTTTGCGTCCTGAGGCTTGCACACCGAGCTTTGAAAGTGCTATGATTAATGGTAAGGTAGACTTTGTTGAAAATACAGGCAACCTGAAAACTGCTACACTTAAATTGGCAACCGGTGAAAGCTTTTATCTGCAGGACAGTGACCAAGGCCTGCAAATGGAGGATATCCGCGGCTTCAATTTTGATTGGCAAAACGTTTGCCTATTTGATGCCGAAAGCGGTGAAAACTTAGCGAAGGTACGCTAAGCCTTGAAGGGAGGAAGTTGTATGCAATTTGAAGTCAGTGATTTACTCTTTCCGGGATTTACGAAGGATGCAATGAAGAGGCTTGATAAGCAGTATGGTATTGAATTCTTCTATGAGTTCGGCAAGGATTATTATTGGAAACAGCAGGTGGAGGAATGGGGCGAACGTGCGCTTTCGATTCATGCTCCCTGTGTTGCGCTGAATCTTGCTGATTCTAAGCAGAAAAATTATGCCCGTGTTATAGAAAAGACCTTTGCCTATGCGCAAAAATGCAAGGCTGATTTTGTTGTGGTGCATACCAATGAAGCCATTGAGGGTGACAAGGAGCTTTTGCAGGCACGTGTTATTCGCCGTCTGCGTCAGGTTATGAACCTGGGCAAGCGCTATAGCGTTAAGGTGCTTATTGAAAATGTCGGCCTGCGTACTAAAAATAATGTACTGTTTGATTTGCCTGAGTATGTTGCTCTGTTTGATATTTTTCCGCAGGCAGGAGCATTGCTTGATACAGGTCATGCGCATGTCAACGGTTGGGATATTCCTGCGGTAGTAAAGGCGTTGGGCGAGCGTTTAGCGGCCTGCCATGTTCACGATAACGATGGCAGCGGTGACGCTCATCTGCCGGTAGGTCAGGGCGATATTGACTGGAAGGCATATTTCGGCGCTGTCAAAAAGTATGCACCGCAGGCTACGCAGGTATTTGAATACTGCTGCGGCTTTGGCAATACCAAGGATTTGGAAGCGCATATTGCAGAGCTGAAAGCGGATTATAAATTATAACAGGTTATGACTGACAAATAAAAGCATTTAACGGAATCGAATATTGTTTACCCGGATTTTACCTTAAGGTTAATCTGCATTTAATATTCAGAGGCTATACTATGTATAACAAAGATGAATTAAGTCTGCGATATGCGTAGGAGGTAAGCGTTATGCAGGATTTATACCCGATATTGATTTTATTTGCCGGTTGGATGGCTGTAGATTTGCTGGTGTTTTAAACACTGTAAGAAAATTTGTCATTTGCAGAGAGAGCAGGGAAAGCCTTGCTCTCTTTTCGTTTTCTTGGGAATGTATTATCAATTACTCTTTTCAGCGGGCTGTTTTCTTGCTACAATATAGTTAACGAATATAGCGAGGAGGAAAGGTCCATGAAAAAACTGTTTCTTTGTATTCTCTGTCTGTTGATGTGTTCCGTTTGCGCTGCTGCCCCTGCAAAAAAGGTAGTTCTATGGTATCAGGTTCCGGAGGCTGTTTTGGAAGCGCAGAATCTTGAAAATGATGTTGAGAAGGGTAAGACTGAATTTGAAGCCTTCCTCATGGCAAATTACGGCAAGCGTTTTCCTGTACAGATGATTAAGCAGGCTGCTCCGGATAAGGAACTGACTGCCGCAGATGTATCCCTGGTTACCCGTCCTAATTGGGTGCCGGTTGTTGTGAAGCTCAATCTGGCCGGTGTTGGCAGCGGTGAAAAGCTGGTCGGCAAATACAGCACTGTGAAGGTTGCGCTGAAGGAAAGCACCGTTGTAGATGGTAAGCTTTTCAGCTATGATTATGGTATCAAAGAATATGACAGCAGCATGCTGCGTGTAGCTGGTTATGTTATTGCCAGTGAAGATGATCCGCGCATCAATACAAAAAATGCCGTTAATGACTGCATTACCGAGGCTTGCACTTTGAACAGCAAGGTTAACCGCTATGCTGATCCTGCAGCCTATGACAAGGAAAATGCCCGTTACAACGGCGAATTTGAAAAAATTCAATAAAACGTCTGAGAGTGTATCCCGAAATATAGAAAAGCCCGAATCTCCTGAAGAGGTTCGGGCTTTTGTGCTCTTTGTCCAATTGCTGTATTTAAATTAAAGGTAGGAATATATTGATGACTTTTAGTGAGAGAAATATGAGTTGAGTTGTGCTTATCTGTTGTGACCGAAGAATGCTTTTGCTACTTCCGGGAAAGAAATATAGCTCAGCAGGTCTTCCATGCTGGCATTAGGATAACCGTCCTCAGCCAAGCGTTTGCGGAAATTATCCAACTGCGGCGGAATTAAATCCGCGGGGCGGCAGGTGATAGGCTCTGCGTTGCCGATAGCCAGACGCTTAACCTCAGGGTCGATAGGTGCGGGTGTACGTCCGTATTTACCTAAAACTAAATCCTTAACTTCGCGAGGAATCATCTTATAGCGGCCCAAGGCTACGTTCAGTACTGCCATGGTGCCCACAATCTGACTGGTAGGTGTTACCAGCGGCGGATAGCCTAATTCCTTACGCACGCGGGGCATTTCCTCGAGCAGCTGCGGATATTTATCGGCAACGCCCATTTCCTTCATCTGGTTGAGCAGATTGGAAAGCATACCACCGGGGATTTGGAAGGTAAGTACTTTCGGATCGATAGGAATGTTGGTGTTCAGGTTGAAATCATCTACCAGATCCTTTTTGACACCTTTGAAGTAATCTGCCAAATCATGCAGAAGCGGCAGGTCAATGCCGGTGTCGTATTCTGTGCCTTGTAATGTTGCTACCAAAGATTCGGTACATGGTTGGCTGGTAGAGCAGGCGAAGGGTGAGAGCGCAGTATCAACAATATCTACGCCTGCTTCGATAGCCTTCAGATAAGTCATATCACCCATACCGCTGGTAAAGTGAGTATGTAAATCAATCGGCACATTAATTTCAGCCTTCAATGCTTTAACCAGGTTATAAGCATCATAGGGACGTAAAAGTCCTGCCATATCCTTAATGCAGATGGAGTCGGCACCCATCTGTACAAGTTCTTTGCCAAGCTGCACAAAATTTTCATCTTTATGGTAAGGGCTGATGGTATAAACGATACAGCCTTGAGCATGTCCGCCAGCTTCTTTGGTGGCGCGCATTGCGGTTTCCAGGTTGCGGGTATCGTTCAAAGCGTCAAAGATACGGATGATGGAAACGCCATTATCTACAGAGCGTTTAACAAATTCAGAAACAACGTCGTCGGCTAAATTGGTGTAGCCAAGAACGTTCTGACCACGCAGCAGCATTTGAATCGGGGTGTGCGGCAGATTCTTCTTCAGCAGACGCAGGCGCTGCCAAGGATCCTCATGCAGGAAGCGCAGGCAGGAGTCAAAGGTTGCGCCTCCCCAGGCTTCAACGGCATGGTAGCCGGCGTTATCAATTTTCTCCAGCACGGGCAGCATATCAACGATGCGCATACGTGTTGCGGCGATGGATTGGTGTCCGTCACGCAGGACGGTTTCTACGATTTTTACAGGTTTGTTTGCCATGCTCTTGCCTCCGGTTAGTTGAGATGCATTGCCGAAGCAAGCAGATTTACTTTAAGGGTACGTACGCTTGTCCAGGGTTCAATTCTGATGAAATCTTTTACATTGCTCATGATAGTTACCTCCGTAAGTTTGAATAAAAAGTCTTGCTGATGTTAATTAGTCGTTCAGACCAAGCAGTTGAAGTTTTAAAGCACGAACGCTTTTCCAAGGCTCGATTCTGAAGTATTGTTTTGCGTTATTCATGGTAGTTACCTCCGTAAGTTCAAATATGTTTTTCGTTGATGTTAATTAGTCGCTCAGACCAAGCAGTTGAAGTTTTAAAGCACGAACGCTTTTCCAGGGCTCGATTCTGAAGTATTGTTTTGCGTTATTCATGGTAGTTACCTCCGTAAGTTCAAATATGTTTTTCGTTGATGTTAATTAGTCGCTCAGACCAAGCAGTTGAAGTTTTAAAGCACGAACGCTTTTCCAGGGCTCGATTCTGAAGTATTGTTTTGCATTATTCATAGTAAAATCCCTCCGTAAAATAAAACATGATTTTTAAAATTTGTATGGATAACAGCTACTGTGTATTTTTCTTTATGCTTGTTTAGCAGCTGTTTTTTGAACTGACTAAAATATACCACGGATAATAAGATAAATCAATTTTATGGAATTAATAAGCATATAAATCTGATTTATAATAAAGCGCAAAGAAAAGCAGCCGAAGGGCAAACCCTCAGCTGCTGTATTTTTCTTCATATAATGTCATTGCCGGAAAAGCTTGATGAATTCGATGACTGCGTTAGGAACGTAAACATTATGTGGTAAAAGCAGAGAATATTTTCTTTCTGCCTGCTTAGACTGCAGCTTGAAAAAGCGCAGAGAGGTTTCGTTGCCGGTTACCAGCTTGTCGCTGATAAAAGTAGCGCCGATACCATGCTCCGCAAGCTGAAAGGCTGTGACGAGCTGCGGCACCTTGACCTTTATACGTGGCAGAATTTCTGCTTCTTCAAACATTTTGAGCGTGCGCATGCCAAGGTTGACATGGGCGTCGATACGGATGAAGTTGTAGTCCGTGAATTGATGTAAGTCAACACTGGGACAATTTTCCGATAGGTGGATGCCGTGTCTGACTTCTATTGCGCTCAGGCTATCATCCAGTAATTTATCGCTGAGCGCGAAGGTTTGCGGAACGGCGAGCAGGATATGGTCTGAAAAAGTAGGATAGCTGTCAAACTCTTGTACTACGTCTTCATCACAGCTGAAGGTGAAATCAAGCTCGTTATTTTTGAGCATTTCAATGAGCATATCAGAGCTTGTTTCTGCCATTGTAATGTTGATGTTGGGATAGAGAATGTTGAATTGGGCTATGTATGATGGCAGGAGATAAGCATTCATATAATGCGTGCCGCCGATTTTCAGATCACCGCTTTTTAAACCATGAATATCATCAATCTGCTGCTTGAGCTGCTGCTCCAGCAGCATTTCCTTTTTGATGTGCTGCAGATACAGTTCGCCGATGCTTGTGAGTGTGAGCGGTCTTTGACTGCGGTTAAAAATGGCAGCACCTATTTCCTGCTCCACTTTTTTGATAGCTATGCTCAGTGCAGGCTGAGTAATGAATAACGCTTCTGCAGCTTTAGAAAAACTGCCGCATTGATAGACCTGGTAGATATACTTTTTTTCTAGCTCCATACTATAAATCTCCTTTATAGAAACATTAATTCTATAAAATTGATTATACACTAGATTGATGTTATAGTAAAGGCAGGTCAAGAAAGACTGCTGCTAAAGTACAGGATAATGACATACAGATACTTTAATGTATGTGGTTTCAGGCGGTCTTGATTAGAGAAAAAGCATGAGGAGGTCAGAGGATGGCTTTAATGTATCAGGTATCAACCCTGCAGGCTTTAGCAAAGGGTGATTTTTATGGCAATGCAACAATTGAAGAACTGCTTACCAACGGCGATATAGGCTTAGGTACTTTTGAAGCGGTTGATGGTGAAATGATTGTACTTGATGGTGTCTGCTATCGGGCGAAAGCAGATGGTACAGTAGAGATTGCTGCTGCAGACGCTGCGACGCCGTTTGCTTCTGTGACGTATCTCAATAAGAATATAGCTTTTGAGCTGGAGAACATCGCTGATATGAGCGAGCTTCTGGCTAAGCTGGACGAGGTTGGCAAAGCTCATGGTGAGAACAATATCTACGCTTGCCGTATAGATGGGTATTTTAACGAAATTTACGCGCGTTCTGAAAAGAAGCAGCATAGCGAGCCTTATAAAACATTTGCTAAGGTTTTGGAAACAGATCAGCGTGAGTTTGAATTTAAAAATGTCAGCGGCAGCCTCGTTTGCGTATATTTTCCGCAATATATGGATGGCTTGAATGTTGCAGGCTGGCATGTGCATTTTATTTCTGATGACAGAACTATGGGCGGTCATGTTTTTGACTGCTCCCTGCAGGAGGGCAAGGCTTATATGGGCAGAACCGAAGGCTTTAACTTCCTGATTCCTAAAACAAGGTTTTTTCAAAAGCTTACTCTTACTGATGTTTCCAAGGAGGAAATTGAGAGTGTGGAGAAAGCAGGCAATAAATAATAAATTTGCAGCCGATGCTGCGTATGGAGGGTAAAAATGGATAAGCAAGAACAAGTTGAACAATTAACAAACTATGTAGCACATTTTGTAGCGCACACCGCTAAGGTTTTACCTGACGATGTTATCGCTAAGCTGGATGAGCTGGCAGAAAAGGAAGACAGCCCGCTGTCTAAAACTATCTACCAGACCATGAAGCTGAACCAGAAGCTGGCTAAGGATCTGAATCGTCCCAGCTGCCAGGATACCGGCGTTATGCAGTTCGTAGTAAGATGCGGCACCAATTTCCCGCTGATCAACGAGCTGGAGGTGCTGCTGAAGGAAGCTGTTGTTCGCGCAACTCAGCAAGCTCCGCTGCGTCATAACAGTGTAGAAACCTTTGATGAATACAACACCGGTAAAAATGTTGGCACCGGTACTCCTACTATTTTCTGGGAGATTGTGCCGAACAGCGATGAGCTGGATCTGTATACTTATATGGCCGGCGGCGGCTGCAGCCTGCCCGGTAAAGCAATGGTGCTGATGCCCGGTGCCGGTTATGAAGGTGTAACCAGATTCGTGTTGGACGTTATGACCTCCTATGGCTTGAATGCCTGCCCGCCGCTTCTGGTAGGTGTTGGCGTTGGTACTTCTGTAGAAGTAGCTGCTCTGCATGCTAAAAAAGCATTGATGCGTCCGATTGGCAGCCATAACCCGAACAAGAATGCAGCACTCCTGGAACAACTGCTGGAGGATGGCATCAATAAAATCGGCCTTGGTCCTCAAGGCTTAGGCGGCAAATATTCCGTTATGGGCGTTAACGTAGAAAATTCTGCACGTCATCCGTCTGTAATCGGTGTTGCTGTAAATGTTGGCTGCTGGTCTCATCGTCGTGGCCATATCGTATTCGACAAAAACTTAAACTACAAAATTCTTTCTCATAGCGGGGTGACTTTATAATGTACGAAGTAATTGATGGCAAAAAGGTTTTAACTACTCCTGTAAGCGCAGAAGACTTAAAGAATATTCATATTGGTGACATTGTTTATCTGAATGGTGACATTACCACCTGTCGTGACGTTGCACATCGCCGTGTCGTAGAATATGGCCGTGAGCTGCCAGTTGATGTTAAGGATAAAGCAATTCTGCATGCCGGTCCGATTATCCGTCCCTTGGGCGATGACAAATTTGAAATGGTATCTGTTGGTCCTACCACCAGCATGCGCATGGAAAAATTTGAGAAAGAGTTCGTTGAAAAAACCGGTGTCCGCGTTATCGTCGGCAAAGGCGGCATGGGCCCCAACACTGAATATGCTTGCAAAAACTTTGGCGCTATTCATTGCGTATTCCCCGCAGGCAACGCTGTTGTGGCAGCAACTGAAGTGCAGGAAATTGTGGATGCCAACTGGCGTGAGCTGGGTATGCCGGAAACTCTGTGGAGCTGCCATGTAAAAATGTTTGGCCCGCTGATTGTTTCTATCGACAGCTATGGCAGAAACTTTTTTGAAGAGCAAAAGGTAATTTATAACCAACGCAAGGAAGAAGTATATAACGAGATTATTCCACACGTTAAATTTATTAAATAAAGATAAAATAGCTGTGGATTTATCAGATTCAGGAGAAAAGAAATGAAACAGATATTATCTATTGTCGCACACAATCGTCCTGGTGTGTTAATGAGGGTTACGGGACTGATTTCCCGTCGTGGCTATAATATTGACAGCTTAACCAGCGGCAGTACGCAGGATCCGGAATATGCACGTATGACCATCGTACTGGATGCGGACGAGCTGACAATCGAGCAGGTCTGCAAGCAGTTGGCTAAGCTTAGCGAGGTAGAACGCATTAAGGTGCTGCATCGTGAAACGAGCGCACTGCGCAGTATGCTGCTGGTCAAGGTACACGCCGGCGAAAAGCAAATGGAGGTGCTGCAATTAGCAACAGCCTTCCGTTCCCATGCTATTGATGTTACCGGCAACAGCATGACCTTTGTCAACACAGGTGATGAAGGCAAGCTGTGCGCCTTTGCCAATGCTCTGCGCCGTTATGGTATTGTCGAAATGGTGCAGACTGGAATCGTTGCTTTAGAACGTGGCGATGAAGCATTGGAAGTTAAAGAATCACGCTATGAATGGCCTCATGCCGAAGAAGCGTAAGAAAGGAGTATAACACTATGCAGCTTACTGGTGCGGAAGTTATGGTGAAATGCCTTGAGGAAGAAGGCGTTTCGACAATTTTTGGTTATCCCGGTGGTGCTATACTGCCGTTTTACAACGCGCTGCGTGATGTAAAAAATATTAAGCATGTACTGACAGCGCATGAACAGGGAGCAGCGCACGCTGCTGATGGCTATGCACGTGCCAGCGGCAAGGTTGGCGTGTGCTGTGCTACCTCCGGTCCCGGTGCGACGAATCTTGTAACAGGTCTGGCAAATGCATTTCTTGATTCTATTCCTGTAGTAGCTATTACCGGACAGGTAAAAAGCAGCATGATCGGTCATGATGCCTTCCAGGAGGTAGATATTACCGGTATCACTATGCCGATTACGAAGCAAAATTTCCTGGTCAATAAGCCGGAAGAATTGGCGCAGACCATGCGCCTGGCTTTTCAGATGGCGAAAAGCGGTCGTCCCGGCCCTGTGCTTGTAGATGTAGCGCATGACGTGCAGACGAGCATGATGGAATATCATGCGAGCAAGCTGCGCGAGCTGCCAGTTGCTATGCCGCAAAAGGATTTGGTTGCTGCAGCTGTAGCTGCGCTGAACAAGGCTGAACGTCCCGTGATGCTGGTTGGTGGCGGTGTAGCTATCTCCGGTGCGGAATACGAAGCTGTGCATCTTTGTGAAAAAATGCATCTGCCTGTAGCCAGCACGCTGATGGGCTTGGGCTGCATCAGCTCCTACCGTGAACAATTTTTGGGCATGAGCGGCTTGCATGGACATGAGCGTGCCAACAATGCTGTCGCTAATGCGGATGTTGTTCTGGCAGTAGGTACACGCTTTAATGACCGTGTAACAGGTGACCGTGATAAATACAGCGCGCATAAAACAATTATCCATATTGATATTGATCCTGCTGAGCTGAATAAAAATATTGCCAGCACGATTGATATTTCCGGTGATATGCGTACTATTTTGAAGATGCTGGACAAAGGCTGCAAGGGACATGATATAAAAGCATGGTGGGATACAATCATGACCTGGCCCGGTATGGATGAGGATTACGGCAATAATGCCGCACCGCTCTTTATTGAAGCTCTTAATCCTGTCCTGAAGGGCAAGGACTATCTTTTGGCAACGGATGTAGGACAGCATCAGATGTTTACGGCACAGCATCTGAAGGTTGAATATGCACGCCAGCTGATTACCAGCGGCGGACTGGGAACAATGGGGTTTGGTCTGCCGGCAGCTATGGGTGCAAAGCTTGCCCGTCCGGAAACAAAAGTTATCTGCATCAGCGGTGACGGCGGCTATAAAATGACAGGCAGCGAGCTGTTTACATTAGCAAGCAATAATATTCCTGTAGTTTCCGTTGTTTTCAATAACAGCGGTTTGGGCATGATCCGTCAGCTGCAGACGGTGCAGTTTAATAAACGCTTTATGGCCTGCGAATGTCCCGGCTATGTTGACTTTGTAAAATATGCGGAAGCCTTCGGTTTGGAAGGAGAGCATGTTGCTACACCGGAAGACTTTGCTGCTGCAGTAAAGCGCGGTTTAGACAAGGACCATACTTATGTAATTGAGGTTGATATCGATCCTAAGGATATGGTAGTACCGATGGTTGCGCCCGGTAAAGGCGTAGACGAATTCGTCCGTGGCCTTGGGGAATAATTAAAAGGTAAGCACAGATATATAACGCAAAAGTCCGAATCTCTTCAAGAGGTTCGGACTTTTGTGTTATAATAATAGCAATGGTATGTTACAAGGAGGTGCAGCATGCTTAAGCTTATGCGTTTACTTACAATTGTATGTCTGTTTTTCGGCTTGGGTACGATGACATATGCAGCGTCACCTAATCCGGTAAGCTCTGCCTATATGCAGAGTTATTTTACAACAATCGCGGCAGCATCCTGTCTGGGTGTTTATCTGCCGTATACTTCTCAGGAGTTTGACTATCTGCGCAGCTATGGTTGGCAGATTGAAAGCCAGCAGGGAAATGATGGCAAGGTGGAGCTGAATTATGCTGTAGCCAAAAATTATTTTCCGCAAGTTAATAAGCAAATATATCTGGTAACCTTTCGCGGCAGCGCCAGCAAGAGTGATTGGAAGATTAATCTTGCAACCAAAAAGGTTAATTACGGCGGTTCTACCTTAGCGGAGATGCAGGAGCTGGCAGCGCAGCCTGTGCCTAAGGATGGCGCGGCAGTGCATGCAGGCTTTAACAGCTATGTG
Organism: Phascolarctobacterium sp. Marseille-Q4147; assembly: GCF_017968825.1. Taxonomy (NCBI): domain Bacteria; kingdom Bacillati; phylum Bacillota; class Negativicutes; order Acidaminococcales; family Acidaminococcaceae; genus Phascolarctobacterium; species Phascolarctobacterium sp. Marseille-Q4147. The sequence goes on from NZ_CP072874.1 coordinate 1,472,090, forward strand.
GATGCTGTGCTGCGCAGCGGCGTAGTTGACGAGAACGGCAAGCTGAGAGGGCTGTTCAAGCGCGTAAGCGAGGATTCTGATGCTTATCTTGTGCTTACAGGTCACAGCCTTGGCGGAGCGACAGCGACGCTGCTGGGCGAGCGTTTAGCGAGCCTGGGAATGCCTAAGGAAAAGTTCGTTGTTATCACCTTTGGCGCTCCGGCGATTGGCAACAGTGCCTTTGCGGAGCAGTACGGTGATAAGATTAAGCTGCTGCGTATCAGCAACACGGCGGACCCTGTGCCCGGAAGCCTGCAGACTTTTTTCGGCGGCTATAAGCAGTTCGGCGAGCCTGTGAAGTACAGCCTTTCCAATAAAATCAGCAATCTGCAGCATGCTATGGCTATGTATTTTGATTACAGCATCAGCGAATACTATAAAGAGCGTGACAAAGAGATAAGCATGGGACGCCTGGAGCCTGTTACGGATAGAAAAATTACGCAGCAGCCCGTGGTAGCTGTTTGGGTAAATACCTCCGACAGTCTGAAAAAGCTTGCCTATGTAACGGATATCAAGCGTTTTGTGCTTGACGAATATCGCAAAATGCTGCCAAGCTATATTATTATGGAACGCAATCTGCCGAAGGATGCCTACACAAAGCAGGATTTGCTGAAGCTCAGCAAAGAGGCCGGTGCGGAATATATGCTGGTCTGCGGCATGGATGGCAGTCAGGCTCCCAAGGATGGTTATTGGTATCTGACGTTGGAACAGGCTTTGGTTGATAAAAACGGGCGCATGCTGGCGCTTGGCAGCTTCGGCCGTAAGGTATCACCGGCTGTAGGCAATATTCAGGCTGTTGGCGAAAACCTTTGGCAGGCACGCGAAGCCTTGTGTGAGCAGCTGCCGTTTATCGTAACGCAGCATGAAGCTGACTTAGGATATTAGAATGTTGAAATAGTGGAGGATGAGGATATGGATTTAAGTGAATTGGAGGGCGAGCTGGCAAACTGTCAAGCCTGCCCCTTACGTCAGGATGCTATTGCTCCCGTAGGCTGGTACGGTAATCCCGAAAGCCCGATTGTGTTTGTAGGAGAGGGCCCGGGCCAGGTCGAGGATGATTACGGCTGTCCGTTAATCGGTCCGTCCGGACAATTGCTGGACAAGGCTCTGTGGGCAGCCAAGATGACGCGTGACAGAGTATTGACCACGAACGTGATTAAATGCAGACCGAAGAATAACCGTACACCGGATATTGCCGAAGCAGATTTTTGCGCTAAGCAGTGGCTGAAGCGTGAGCTGGAGATTATTAAGCCGAAGGTAATCGTGGCCTTGGGCAGCGTGGCGCTGCATTGTCTGGGCCGTCCCGATATGCGCATTACGCGCGACCGCGGTATGTGGTTCCGCACGGAACAGGGCTTTGACTGCATTGCTACCTACCATCCGGCGTATTTGCTGCGTCAGTACGGCAAGCAGCTGGTAGCATCCAAATGGGATGTATTCCATGATCTGGAGGCGGCACGCGAGCGTGCTGCGCTGTTGGCACCGGGTTATCAATTTATGTCTGAAGAAAAGACGGAGCTGTTTAAAATTTTTAAGAAACGTGTACGCTGAAAAGCAAGCTGTTGCAAATAAAAAAGCGTTCTGCCGTAATTTTGCGGCAGAACGCTTTTTGTGTCTTATACTTATGATATTAAATAATCTTAGTGGTCCAGTCTTCAATGTTCCAAACCTTATCTACCCAATCCTCGTAGAATTCCGGTTCGTGGGAAACAAGCAGAACGCTGCCCTTGAATTCCTTCAGCGCACGCTTTAGCTCGTCTTTTGCGTCAACATCGAGATGGTTGGTAGGTTCGTCCAGTACCAGCCAGTTGACATCCTTCAGCATCAGCTTGCACAAACGCACTTTGGCAGCCTCACCGCCGCTGAGGACGAAAACCTTACTAGTGATGTGCTCGTTAGTCAGACCGCAGCCTGCGAGTGCTGCACGCACCTCGTAGTTGGTCAGGCCGGGATATTCGTTCCAAACATCATCGAGAGCAGTATTCTCGTTCTTTTCGCGCTCTTCCTGCTCAAAATAGCCGGGCTCCAGAAATTCACCCAGTTCAACCTTGCCGCTGACAGGCGGAATGATGCCTAAAATAGTTTTCAGCAGGGTGGTTTTACCTAAGCCGTTGACACCGCGGATAGCAATTTTCTGACCGCGTTCAAGATTAAAGGTAACAGGGCGGGTGAGAGGGCTGTCGTAACCGAGTACTAAATCCTTCGCTTCTACGATGAAGCGGCTGGGGGTACGTGCTTCGGTGAATTTGAAGGTCGGTTTCAGCTTTTCACGCGGCTTTTCGATCATTTCCATCTTATCGAGCTTGCGTTGACGGCTTTTTGCCATATTGGTGGTAGCAACACGCGCTTTGTTGCGGGCGATGAAGTCCTCCAGCTTAGCAACCTCCTGTTGCTGACGCTCGTAGGCTGCAGCCTTCTGGGATTGATAGATAGCATACATTTCCTGGAATTTATCGTAGTCGCCGCTGTAACGGGTAAGCTCGCAGTTTTCCAGATGATAGATGACATTGACAACCTTGTTGAGGAAGGGAATGTCATGGGAAATCAAAATGAAGGCATGCTCATAGTTCTGCAGGAACTTGGTGAGCCATTCGATATGCTCAACGTCCAGATAGTTGGTAGGCTCGTCCAGCAGCAGAATTTGGGAGTTCTGCAGCAGCAGCTTAGTAAGCAGAACCTTGCTGCGCTGACCGCCGGAAAGCTCGCTTACGTCTTTATCAAGACCGATGCTGCCAAGACCGAGGCCGTTGGCAAATTCTTCGATTTTGCTGTCTAAGGAATAAAAACCGCTGTGCTCCAGCTCAGACTGGATTTCGCCGACGGTGTTCATCATTTTATCAAGCTCTTCGGGAGAAGCATCGCCCATTTTATCGTACAGCTCCAGCATCTGCTGCTCCATAGCATACATGCCGTCGAAGGCAGTGCGCAGAACTTCGCGGATGGTCATGCCCTTTTCCAGGGTACTTTGCTGGTCCAGATAACCGACGGTAACCTTGCCGGGCCATTCAACCTTGCCTTCGTCAGGCAGTACGTGACCGGTTACGATATTTAAAAAGGTGGATTTGCCTTCGCCGTTAGCGCCGACAAGACCGACGTGCTCACCGCGCAGGAGCTTAAAGGAAACGTTTTCTAAAATCTGGCGGCCGCCAAAGGAGTGGGAAACATTGGTGACGTTTAAGTAGCTCATAAAAACCTCGCTTTATTAGTTTAGTTTTGGTATAATGATAATGGTTTTACGAACGTCGGCTGCCCCTCAAGGGAGTTGGGAGCTATGCGAATGTACGAAGCCTTAAGTTTTATGATTGCTTTCGGCATTCTTATTGCGACCATTATCTTGGCGTGTAAGTAACATTACATAAAAAGAAAAAGACCGACTAAAGCAAGCCAGCCTTTTCTTAACTTAAAGAATTAATTGGGAAGAGCTGACGGGCTCAATCGTCAGACCAACCTACATATATTATAACAATCAACAATGCTTTCGTCAACGATAGAGGAGGAAAATAATTATGCTGCAAGGAAATAAAAATGATATTGAAAAGCTTCTGCCGTATGTAAGCGAGCGTTTGCAAAAAGCTTTGGCTTACGTTGCTGCGACTGATTTCAGCAAGGTAGAAAACGGAGAATATGAAATTGACGGACGCAATGTTTTTGCCCGCGTCAATACTTATGATACCGAGCCTAAGGCTGAACGCCGTCCGGAAAAGCATAACGATTATATTGATGTACAGTTTGTTGCTCGCGGTGAGGAAGTAATTTGGTATACACCGCTGACAGCTGATTGTGTAGAAACAGAAAATAAAGCAGAAAAAGAAGATGTAATTTTTTATGCTGACCCGCAGGAGAAGAACTGCGCAGTATTAAGTTCCGGTGATTTTGCAATTTTTTTCCCGTGGGAATTGCACAGACCGAATTGTTCTGTAGAAAAAATCGCCAGCAACGTACAAAAAATCGTAGTTAAGGTAAAAGCCTAAAACACGCATGGTTGAGCGGTTTTTGCTGCTTAAACAAAGCGGTTTGACGACTTTGAAAAACTTTTTCTGAAAAAATCATAAAAAAGTTTAAAAAAAGTGTTGACAAATGCGTGTGGACTTAGTATAATAACACTCGTGATGTTGAACAACACAAAACATCACGAAATATTCCCCGATAGTTCAGCCGGTAGAACACCTGACTGTTAATCAGGGCGTCGTAGGTTCGAGTCCTACTCGGGGAGCCACCTGGCCGGTTGGTCAAGCGGTTAAGACACCGCCCTTTCACGGCGGTATCGGGGGTTCGATTCCCCCACCGGTCACCATTTTCGGGCGCTTAGCTCAGCTGGGAGAGCGTCTGCCTTACAAGCAGAATGTCAGCGGTTCGATCCCGTTAGCGCCCACCACGTAAATTCAGCACTTCATGCAAATGGAGTGCTTTTTTTCGTTATGTGGCTAACTTAATGTCTGCCAATTAGCAGACATTAGCTGCGTATATTTTTATTATAATCAATAACAGGATGCGAAGCTGAGGCATATGCTTGCGCATCCTGTTTTACTTTGGGAGCGTTTTTTAAGCTTGTCATAGGACTTGAGTTTAGTAATCGGCTTAAACGAATCCGGACTACTGTGCTTCGATTTGTAATTTTCTCGGCGCTGTTTCCGAAAAAAATTTTCCTAGACAGTGAATTTTGCTGTTTTGACCATAAATTTTCCCGCCTCACTATAAATTTTCCTGAAAATATTATATAATAAGAAGAATGCTGTTAAAAGGCATTTTTAAGTGCGCTGTATTGCAAAATATTTGCAAATTGTAGGCGCATATTTGCGTTAAGCGCTTGCATAGTGCGAGAAATAATTTTATAATAGGGTATGGAATTCATACTAGAAATGTGGGAATTAAAATTTTGAGAAGCAGTTCTTCCGGATTGCTTCGATTGGAGGATAAATATGGCAGAGAATTTATTAGAGGTAAGAAATCTCGTAGTCAATGTAGAGGACAAAGAGATTCTGCACAATATTAATCTTGATATTAAGCCGGGTGAAACTCATGTGCTTATGGGACCTAACGGTGCAGGCAAATCCACCTTGGGTTATGCGCTGATGGGTAATCCCAAATATACCGTAAAGGGCGGCAGCATTAATTTTGCCGGCGAAGACATTACCAAACTTGCCGTAGATAAACGCGCTAAGGCAGGTCTGTTCCTTTCCTTCCAGAATCCGCTGGAGGTTCCCGGCATCAGCCTGAGCAGCTTTTTGAAAACTGCTTTGGAGCAGCAACGCGGTGTACGCATCAAGGCCTGGGATTTCCGTAAGGAACTGCGTCAGGCTATGGCTTTGCTGCAGATGGACAGCAAATATGCCGAGCGTGATCTGAACACCGGCTTCAGCGGCGGCGAAAAGAAGAAGGCAGAAATTCTGCAGCTTTTGATGCTGAATCCTAAGCTGGCAATTCTTGACGAAACAGACAGTGGTCTGGACGTTGACGCAGTGAAGATTGTTTCCCAAGGCATCAAAACCTTCCAGGAGCATCGTCAGGGCGCATTGCTGATTATTACTCACAATACTAAAATTCTGGATGCTTTGCATGTTGACCATACTCATATTCTGGCTCAGGGACAGATTATCAAAAATGCCGGTCCGGAGCTGGTTGATGAAGTCAGCAAAAATGGCTTTGAAAAGTTTTTGCAGAATAAGGAATAACTGGTGGGGAAAATATGGAAGAAAAAACCTATGTTGATGATATAGACAGAAGTCTTTACGACTTCCGTAACGAGGATAAGGACGCTTACCGCATTCAGGAAGGCCTGACACGTGAGATTGTTGAAAAAATTTCCCGTGAAAAGCATGATCCGGAATGGATGCTGGAATTCCGTCTGAAATCCCTGGATATTTATAATAAGCTGCAGGTGCCGAACTGGGGACCTTCTATTGATGGTCTGAATATGGATAACATCGTTACCTATGTACGTCCGAATACGAACATGCAGGGTAAATGGGAGGATGTTCCCGAAGACATTAAGGATACCTTTGATCGTCTGGGTATTCCTCAGGCAGAGCAGAGCAGTCTGGCAGGTGTAGGCGCACAGTATGATTCCGAGGTTGTCTATCATAATGTGCGTAAAGAGGTAGAAGAACAGGGCGTTATTTATACTGATATGGAAAGCGCTTTGAACGGACCTTATGCGGAAATGGTGCATGAGCATTTTATGAAGCTGGTGCCTCCTACCGACCATAAATTTGCCGCACTGCATGGCGCAGTGTGGTCCGGAGGTTCCTTTGTTTATGTACCGAAGGGAGTAAGCGTGGCTATTCCGCTGCAATCCTACTTCCGCTTAAATGCGAAGGGCGCAGGCCAGTTTGAGCATACGCTGATTATTGTTGACGAGGGCGCAGACCTGCACTTTATCGAAGGCTGCAGCGCACCGAAATATAACGTTGCCAACCTGCATGCAGGCTGCGTTGAGCTGTTTATCGGCAAAAATGCTAAGCTGCGTTATTCTACGATTGAAAACTGGTCGAAGAATATGTACAACCTTAATACCAAGCGTGCTTTGGTTGAAGAGGGCGGTACTATTGAATGGGTTTCCGGCTCATTCGGTTCGCATGTTTCCTATCTCTATCCGATGAGTATTTTGAACGGCACCGGCGCGCACAGTGAATTTACCGGCGTAACCTTTGCCGGTCACAGCCAGAACCTGGATACAGGCTGCAAGGTTGTGCACAATGCACCGAAAACTACTAGCATTGTCAACACACGCTCTATTTCCAAGAGCGGCGGCATCAGCACCTTCCGCAGCAGCGTAGTTGTTACCAATAAGGCTAAGCAGGCCAAATCTTCTGTTTCCTGCCAAAGCCTGATGCTGGATAATATTTCCCGTTCCGATACCATTCCCGCTATTGATGTGCGTACTGCCGACGCGGATATCGGACATGAGGCAAAAATCGGCCGCATCAGCGATGACGCAGTGTTCTACCTGATGAGCCGCGGTATCAGCGAGGAAGAAGCAAGAGCGATGATTGTCAGCGGCTTTGCGGATAATGTTTCCAAAGAATTGCCGTTGGAGTACGCTGTTGAGATGAACAACCTTATTCGCCTGGAAATGCAAGGCAGTATAGGTTAAGGAGGAGCAGCATGATAGAAGAATTAGTAATAAATCAGTTGCCTGCTCCGACCTGGAACAGGTTAAAAATGAATGAAACAAAGCTGTCCGGTCTGGAGCTGCCGCAGGATATCTGTGAACCGCGTGTAGCTTTGGAGGGCAGTGTTTGCCTGAATAAAAGCAAGGGCAGCAACTGCTGCGGCTGCAGCGAAAAGGCTCAGTGTGCAGTACATGGCACTGATTTTGCCAAAATAGCAGGCGGTGTCGGTGAAGCAATGAGCAGTCTGGGCGAAGGCCAAAAGCTGCGTCTTGTTGCTGACGCAGGCAAGAGCGTAGCTGCTGTTACTTTGCGTTATGCCGATAATACAAGCTGCTATAATCAGATTGAAATCGAAGCTAAGCCCGGCAGTGAGGTTACTGTGCTGATGACCTATATCTCTACAGCGCAGGCTAAAGGTCAGGCAAGCATTCAGACTAAGATAGACGTAGCTGCCGGTGCTAAGGTTAAGCTGGTGCAGGTGCAGCTTTTAGGTAGAGATTTCCTGCATATCAATGACGTTGGCAGTGAGCTTGGCAACAATGCTGCCTTTGAGCTTCTGCAAATCCAACTTGGTGCAGATAAAATCTATAATGGCGTACGCACCGAGCTTCTCGGTGACGGCAGTGATTTCAATGCTGCTATCGGTTATTACGGCCGCCATGGACAGACTGTGGACATGAACTTTATCGCCAACCATTACGGCAAAAAGACTACCTGCGAAATGACTGCAGACGGCGTGCTGCAGGGTGGTGCCAAGAAAATTTACCGTGGCACGATTGATTTCAAAAACGGCAGCGCCGGTGCGATTGGTGACGAGAAGGAAACAGTATTGCTGTTGAGCGACGACGTGGTTAACCAGACGATTCCGCTGATTCTGTGCAGCGAGGAGGACGTGCAGGGCAACCATGGCGCCAGCATCGGCAAGCTTGATGACGAATTATTATTCTACCTGTGCAGCCGCGGCTTCAGTGAGCAGGAGGCTGTTGATATGATGGCCAAGGCGAAGATTGATGCTTTGTGCCGCAAGATTGATGACGAGGATACTGTGCAATTGGTACAGCGTTATCTGGAAGGAGTGATGGCAGATGGTGAATGATAAGGATTTACTGTCCTTTGATTATAAAAAGGATTTTCCTTTGCTGGCAGCTAACGATGTTGCTTATTTGGACAACTCTGCTACCACACAAAAGCCTGCCTGCGTTATTGAGGCAGAGCGTGATTTTTATCTCAAACACAATGCTAATCCATTGCGTGGCTTGTATGACCTGGCAATGCAGGCAACCGATATTTATGAGGATGCACGCGTTGCTGTGCAGAAATTCATCAATGCCAAGAGCGAGCAGGAGATTATTTTTACCCGCAATACTACGGAAAGCCTGAATCTGGTAGCTTACAGCTACGGTCTGGCTAACCTTAAGCCCGGTGATGAAATCGTTACGACGATTATGGAGCATCACAGCAACATGCTGCCCTGGCGCATGGTTGCGCAGCAGACCGGTGCTGTAGTAAAGTACATTGAATGTGCTGTTGACGGCAGCATCAGCGATGAGGCTATTGACGCTGCTGTAACCGAAAAAACTAAAATCGTAGCGATGGCAGAGGTTTCCAATGTTTTGGGACGTCTGAATCCTGTTGCCAAGGCTATTGCCGCTGCGCATAAGGTTGGCGCTGTTGCTGTGATTGACGCAGCGCAGAGCGCACCGCATATGGCGATTGATGTGCAGAAAATGGACGCTGATTTTCTTGCTTTCAGCGGCCACAAGATGCTCGGACCTATGGGCATCGGTGTGTTATACGGCAAAAAGGCATTGCTGGAGGCTATGCCTCCGTTCCTGAGCGGTGGCGAGATGATCAGCTTTGTAAGCCGTGACGGCCAGGAATATGCGCCGTTGCCGCACAAGTTTGAAGCTGGCACGGTAAATGCTGCCGGTGCTGCCGGACTGCATGCTGCTATCGAATATATCAACAGCATCGGCTTTGAGGTAATCGAAGCGCGCGAAGCAGCGCTGACGAAATTAGCCTTTGATGCTATGCAGAATATTCCCGGTGTGCATATTATCGGCGGCAAAACTGCGGAAGAGCATAAGGGTATTCTTACCTTTACGGTAGAAGGCGTGCATCCACATGATATCGCTGCAATTCTTGATGCTGACGGCGTAAATGTACGTGCCGGCAATCATTGCGCTCAGCCGCTGCTGGACCACCTTTGCACCGGTGCTACTGCCCGTGCAAGTCTGGCCTTCTACAATTCGGCAGCAGATGTAGAGCGCTTCATCAGCAGCTTATCTACAATAAGGGAGAGAATGGGCTATGGCAGATAATAGAGCCTTTTATAACGAAATTTTAATCGACCACAATATGCATCCCGGTCATAAGCATGATTTGCCTGATGCAGACGTAGAGATGCGCGGCTACAATCCCAGCTGCGGTGATGATATCACCATGAAGTTGAAGCTTGCCGACGGCGTGGTTGTTGACGGTGCCTTTCAGGGCAGCGGCTGTGCAATCAGCCAGGCAAGTGCTGATATGATGCTGGACCTGGTTATCGGCAAGAGTGAGGAAGATGCTTTGCGCCTTGCTGATATTTTCCTGCGCATGATTAAGGGCACTGCCAGCGAGGAAGAGATTGACGAGCTGGAGGAAGCAGGTGTGCTGCAGGATGTATCCCACATGCCGGCGCGCGTTAAATGCGCCGTGCTTGGCTGGCATACACTGGAGCAAATGCTGGATAAAAAGGCATAAGTTAATTAACGGGCAGCTTTCGCACAGGTGGAGGCTGCCTTTTAATATATGCAGGTACAAAATAAAGTTATCGGCGTTCTTGCCAAAAGCTTGTTTTTGCTGTTAAATAAGAGTAGACGTGTTTATGAGGGAGATGAAGCAATGCTGACCAAAAGCTTTATTGAATTTTTATATGATGCAGCGCATATCCAGCGCTGGAATGAGCATATCCGTCCCAGCGGCTTTACAGAGCTTGATAAGCAGGCTCATAAGATGATGATTATGTATGTGCTGGCCCGCCATGAGGAGGATGACCATGGTGCGCAGCTCAACTGGCGTCTGCTGATTGAGGGCGGTATTTTTGAGTTTTTGCAGCGTAACGTGCTGACTGATATCAAGCCGCAGATTTTCCATGAAATGATGCGTGTTTATGGCAAGGAGCTTAATGCCTGGGTTTATCAGGAGCTGCGGCGGCGGATTCCTGATATTCAGGAAGATTTTATGGAAAAAATGCAGCTTTATTTTGAGGACCCGCAATACTGCGCTATGGAAAAAAAGATTTTACGCGCTGCCCATTATCTGGCAACCAAATGGGAATTTGAGCTGATATATCACTTTAATGAGGGTATTTACGGCAGTGAGGATACCAAGGCTGTTATAGAAAACGAGCTGGAGGATCATTACGACTTGGCGGCAGTAAAGAAGCTGGCGCTGAAGGGTAAGAGCAGCAAGTTTATCGATCTTGTCGGCCAACTTCGCTTCCAAAAGCGTTGGGCGCAGTCGCCGCGTGTTCCTGAAACCTCTGTTATGGGGCATGTACTGCTGGTAGCGATTATGGGTTATTTTTGCGCAGTTAAGCTGGGAGCCTGTGATGAGCGTATCGTGGGCGATTTCCTCTGCGGCCTTTTCCACGATTTGCCGGAGGTGTTGACACGCGATATTATTTCACCGGTCAAACGCAGTGTACCGGGCCTTGATGAGCTGATTAAGCGTATGGAAGAGCGTATGGTAGCTGAAAAGATCCTGCCGCTCTTGCCTTATACCTGGCATGAGGATATTCTGTATTATACGCAGGATGAATTTTCCAATCGTGTCAGAATTGACGGCAAGGTAGTACATACGAGTATTGAAGAGATTAGCAGCAAGTACAACAAGCCGGGCTTCCATGCAATTGACGGCAGTGTGCTCAAAGGCTGCGATAATCTTTCGGCCTTTGTAGAGGTGTGGCTGTCGCGTCGCTATGGCATAACCTCCAAGCATATGGAGGAGGGCGAGCGGGCTATTCGCGAGCAGTACAAGAATAAAATTATTGGTGGAATTGATTTTGGCAGAGTATATGACGAGTTTCCTGTGATAGACTAAAGTAAAACGCCGGTGGCTTTGCCGGCGTTTTTGTTGTAAATAAAGTGATTTTGTAAGTAAAAAAGCTTCTGAATATAAGAAAAGTTACAAAAAATTCTGTAGACAGTGAATAGTGTACACGATATAATAAAAGTACGGATATGGGGTTATATCCTTTTGGAAAGCAAGGAGGCTTGATTATGAATATTTTTGAAATGGCCCAAATTCCACTGAATAAAGCGATTGAAACAATGGAGCTTGATGCAGGCGCAGCAGCTATTATTGCGGTTCCCGAACGTACTTTGGAAGTTTCTATTCCTGTAAAAATGGATGACGGTACTACAAAAGTATTTACCGGCTATCGCAGCCAGCACAGCACAATCCTTGGCCCCGCAAAGGGCGGCGTACGCTATCATCAGAATGTAAGCATGGATGAGGTAAAGACGCTTGCCTTTTGGATGACCTGTAAATGTGCCGTAGCCGGTTTGCCGTATGGTGGCGGTAAGGGCGGTATTATCGTAGATCCGTCTAAGCTTTCGAAAGCAGAGCTGGAGCGTCTGACGCGCGGTTATATAGATAAAATTGCACCGATTATCGGTGAAAAACGTGATATCCCGGCACCTGATATGAATACTAATGCTCAGATTATGGGCTGGATGATGGATGAATACAGCAAGCTTACCGGTCAATATGAGCCCGGCTTTATTACAGGCAAGGCAATCAGCGTAGGCGGCTCCTTGGGACGTACTGCTGCTACCGGACGCGGCGTTGTTGTTGCGGCACTGGAAGCACTGAAGCTGAAAGGAATTCAGCCGCATGAGGCAACCGCTGCTGTTCAGGGCTTCGGTAATGTAGGCAGCTGGACTGCCAAGCTGTTCTGTGATGCAGGCGTTAAGGTTATTGCCTTGAGTGATGTTTATGGCGCTATCTTTAAGGCAGATGGCTTTGATTGCTATGATGTAGATGCTTACGTTAAGAAAACAGGCAGCATAGTAGGCTATCCGGGCAGTAAAGCGATTACCAATGCTGATTTGCTGGCGATGGAAGTTACTGTGCTGGCACCCTGCGCTATTGAGCTGCAGCTTACTGCGGAAAATGCAGCTGCTGTACAGGCCAGCATTATCTGCGAGGGTGCCAACGGACCGACTACACCGGAGGCTGACGATATTTTGGAGGCTAAGGGCGTTATGGTTATCCCGGATATTCTGGCTAATGGCGGCGGTGTAACTGTAAGCTATTTCGAATGGGTACAGAATCTGTATCGTTACTTCTGGCCTGAAGAAGAAGTTATTGAAAAGCAGAACGCATTGATGCGCAAGGCCTTCAAGGCTGTTTATGAAAAGGCAAAGCAGTATAATGTGCCGTTGCGTGTTGCCGCTTACATGGTTGCTCTGGGAAGCCTGGAAGAAGCAATGAAAATCAGAGGCATGGTATAACTGCTGAATTTCGTTTAATAATATAAAATAATATGAGCTCCTGCCTAGGCATTGTGCCTTGGCAGGAGTTTTAGCATTGTGGCTGTATTGTCGACTCACTGTAAAGTGAGCATACAAAAAACTGCATCACCGGAAGGGGATGCAGTTCAGAGTGGGCTTTGTTGTGTATTTACCAGCTACGGGACGAACCGCCGCCACCGCCGCTGCCGCCGCCGAAGCCTCGGCCTCCTCCTCCGCCGCGACCACCGCCGCGGAAAATCAGCAGCAGTAATATGCGCGTGAAAAAGCCGCCCAATAAAAGATTATCCACAATAAGAAAACCGATGACTCCTAGTGCCAATAGCAAATCATCCAGGCCGGAGCCGGTATTTTTTTGCGGTTGGGAAGCGGGAGCTTGATATTTTACACCGCTCAGCTCCGTATTATAGCCTTGGGCAATTTTGGCTGCGGCAGCCTTGTAGCCCTGCAAAATACCTTTGCTGTAGTTACCGTCCTTGAAGTAAGGAATCATATACTGATCCTGGATGCGTCCTGTAAGACCATCGGGCAGCGAGCCCTCCAGACCGTAGCCTACTTCAATGCGTGAGCGTCTGTCCTTAACGGCGACAACAATGAGCGCACCGTTATTCTGCTCCTTGCTGCCAATGCCCCATTGGCGCAGCACTTCCAGAGCGTAATCCTCAATAGGCTCGCCGTCTAGCGTGTTGATTGTCAGTACTGCCAGCTGTGCTGTTGTTTTGTTGTCAAGCTCAGCGCCCAAACTGAGCATTTGCTGCTTATCCTCTGCGGAGATGACACCGGCGTTGTCCTGTACGTAAATGCCGCTGCCGGCCGCCGGACGCGGCGGAATGGCAGGTGCGGCGCCGGCGTAAGCGGCAAAGAAGGTCTGCAAGATAAGCAGCAGGCAGATTATAAAACGTTTCATTATTATCCCTCCGTCAGCAGCTTGCAGCTAGCGGGATTATCTGCTTAAAATTTAACCTGCGGTACCTTTTGGGCAGCTGCATCTGCCTTGAAGTAATCCTTGGCGGTAAAGCCGAAGGCACCGGCGTATAAAGAGGTAGGCAGAGATTTGATTTTGGCGTTGTAGGACTGTACCGCATCATTGTAGTCCTTACGTGCTACGGCGATACGGTTCTCGGTACCTGCCAGCTCATCCTGCAGCTGCTGGAAGTTGGTGTTGGCCTTTAAATCCGGGTAATTTTCGGCAACAACTAAGAGGCGGCTCAGAGCACTGTTCATTTCATTGTTGGCTGCAGTTGTTTCTGCTACGGTTTTGGCACCGCCCAGCTTAGCACGAGCATCGGATACAGCCTTGAATACCTCTGTTTCGTGCGCTGCATAGCCTTTGACGGTATTTACAAGATTAGGGATTAAATCGTTACGGCGCTGCAACTGGTTTTCCACCTGCGACCATTTGCCGGTAACGTTTTCATTCATACTTACAAGACCGTTATAGCTGCTGAAAAACATAGCTGCCATAATGACAATAGCGGCGATAACACCTAAAATACCTTTACTCATTTTTATAGCTCCTTTCGTATTAACGGACATCAGGCAGGCATGTACAGCCTGCTTAATTTAATTGTAAAAGAAAGCTTTACTGCTGTCAATTTATGAAAAGTCAAAAAGGCAAAGAATTTGCGAAACTATTGTGAAATATGCCGCTTTTTTTCAGCAATTAAAGAATCATAGAAAATTATTTATAAAACAGAGATGCTTTTTGTTTTCAAACAATGAGAATAAGAAGGAGAAAAGTTTGGATGCAACTTAATTGCCTTAAAATATTAATTATTATTATTGCGTAATGCCTTAAAGAGGTGTATTATATAATTAGGTAAGCTGGTTTAAGCATTCGTTAAAAGGACAATTAAAGTGCGAATAGAGCGCCGGTTCCGGGAGAGGGGGTAGCTTTGCAGGAAGGGGTTCTTAGAGAATGCTGTGTTATATTATATAGGGTGCGGTTATGTAGGAGGTCATTTCACAAGCAGTAGGATGTAGCTGGCATCACTATATCAGCAAATAGTTAGGGGATGAGCTAATATGGCAAAGCAAGTGGATTATAAGGCTGTTGGTCTACGCATCAAAACATTGCGTTTGAAGAATAATATTTATCAGACTGAGCTGGCTAAAAATATAGGTGTATCGCAAACCCATATGAGTAATATCGAAAGCGGACGTGCCGGTCTGACTTTGGAAAATCTGGTTAAGATGACGAATATTTTTAATTGTGGTATTGATGATATAGTATTCGGTGAAGAAAAAGCCAAGAAAGAAACCCAGACAACCTCTCTGGAGAATTTCACTATGCAGGATATCGTGCAGGCTTTGCAGATGCTGAAGACTATTAAGGGTTAATCAATTTAATGTTAAAGATTGCCGTGACTGAGTATGGTTGCGGTAGTCTTTTTTTTATATGCTTTTTTCTGCCATAGATTTTTCACTTGCCTAAAGTCGAAAAGTCAAATATAATATATTCAAATATATAATCAAGGTGAGTTACTATGAAAAATTTAGCAGATGCAATTGAAAGCTTTATTATAGGTGAATTGCTGCGAGAGCATGAGGATACTGTGCTTGTGCAGCGCAATGAGCTGGCTGAGCGTTTGTCCTGCGCTCCTTCGCAGATAAGCTATGTGCTCAGTACGCGTTTTACGCCGGAGCGTGGCTTTATGGTGGAGTCAAGGCGCGGCAGCGGCGGTTTTGTACGCATTGTACGTATGCAGCCTGCGGCAGAAACACCCAAGCCGCCTACAGCCTTGCAGCTGGTGCAGCATTTGCTGCAGCAGAAAATGGTTACAGCAAGAGAAGGCGCTTTGCTGCAGTATATGCTGCAGATTATCGACGCCGATGAGGATAAGAAGAAGGAAATATTGCAGCAGGCTGTAGGCTTGCTGCACAACACCGGACGGAGGTGAAGAAATGCTTTGTGAAAATTGTCATAAAAAACAGGCTATCATGCACATGGTGTGCCTTGTAGGTGATAAGCAGATTGATAAATGGCTTTGCGGTGACTGCGCCAAGGATTACCTGCCTATGGGCATGGGCGATATGCCGCTGACACCTGAGGGAGCTAAACGCTTTTTGGATGAAATGCTGAAGGGCGCAGGACGCAAGCCCAAGAAAAAGGTTACCCGCGAGGGCTTCAGCGAGGCTGCGGCCAAGGTGCTGGAGCTGGCTACCACCAAGGCTTTGGACTGCGGCAGCGAGCATATAGGTACGGAGCATATTTTGTGGGGCTTGTTGACGATACCGGATTGTACCGGCAAGAAGCTGCTGCACAAATTGCATAATAATCTCGATGAGATGAAAACAGAGCTGGAGAGCTGGCTGGATAAAGGCAGTAAGCAGTCCAAACTGCCGCAGTACAGCCAACGCGCGCAGCGTGTAATGGAGCGTGCGGCAGAGAACGCGCAGGAGCTGGAGCAGGAATATGTCGGCAGTGAGCAGCTGCTTGTAGGTCTGTTGGCTGCAGGCGACGGCATTGCCTATCAGGTACTGCAGAAGTTTAAGATTACGCTGGCTGCTGTCAAGGAGCTGGTGCAGGCACTGGATGATCAGCGCAAGGCTGTGCCGGGCAGAAATCAGCAGCGCCGTTCGGTAGAAGAAAAGCAGGCTGATGTTCTGGAGGTCCTTTCGGGTTACGGACGTAATCTGAACCTGGAAGCCAGCCGCGGCAAAATTGATCCTGTTATCGGCCGTGATAAGGAGGTTGAACGCCTTATCCAGATTTTGTGCCGCAGAACAAAAAATAACCCGGTAATTATCGGCGAGGCCGGTGTGGGTAAAACCGCTATTGCCGAAGGTCTGGCGCAAAAGATTATCAAGGGTGACGTACCTGAGTTTCTGCAACGGAAAATTATTTTTTCGCTGGAGCTGGGAATGCTGGTGGCCGGTGCAAAATATCGCGGTGAATTTGAAGACCGCATGAAGGAAATATTAAAGCTGGTGCGTGACGACAAACGGATTATTCTCTTTATCGACGAGCTGCATACTATTATCGGTGCAGGCAGTGCCGAGGGCAGTATCGATGCTGCCAATATTATCAAACCGGCGCTGGCACGTGGCGAGCTGCAGGTTATCGGCGCAACAACGGTTGATGAATACCGCAAGCATATCGAAAAGGATGCGGCGCTGGAAAGACGCTTCCAGCCTGTGCTTGTTGATGTACCGAGTGCGGAAACCAGCGAAGCGATGCTGTTGGGACTGCGCAAGCGTTATGAGGAATTCCACAAGCTTAAGATTCAGCCGGAGGCTGTCAAGGCTGCGGTGGAGCTGAGTGACCGCTATATTACGGACAGAAATCTGCCTGATAAGGCTATCGACCTGATGGATGAGGCCTGTGCCAGTCTGCGTATCAAGTTGTATAAAAAATCTGCACCCGCAAGAGAGCTGCAGGAGCAGCTGGAATATCTGCAGATGGAAAAGGAAGAGGCTGTAGAGCAGCAGGATTACGAAAAGGCAGCGGAGCTGCGTGACAAGGAGATCGAGCTGCAGACACAGCTGGCGGCAGCCTTGGCCGAGGTGGCCATGAAGCAGCCGGTAACTGCGGAGGATGTGGCTGAGGTTGTTGCTTCCTGGACCGGTATTCCGCTGACACGTCTGACGGAAACAGAAAGCAGCCGTCTGCTGCAGCTGGAGCGGCGTCTGCACAAGCGTGTTATCGGTCAGGATGAGGCTGTGAGCGCGGTAAGCAGAGCTGTTCGCCGTGCCCGCGCAGGTTTTAAGGATAAAAACAGACCTGTCGGTTCCTTCCTGTTCCTCGGTCCTACCGGTGTAGGCAAAACTGAGCTGGCGAAGGCATTGGCACAGGAGCTGTTTGGCGATGAACGTGCTATGCTGCGCTTCGATATGTCGGAATACATGGAAAAGCACACCACAGCACGCCTGATTGGCGCACCTCCGGGCTATGTAGGCTACGACGAGGGCGGACAGCTGACGGATGCGGTACGCCGTAAGCCTTACTGCGTAGTGCTGTTGGACGAAATCGAAAAGGCACATCCGGATGTGTTTAATCTGCTGCTGCAGATTATGGAGGATGGCCGTCTGACCGATGGACAGGGACGCACGGTAGACTTCCGTAATGCCGTGCTGATTATGACGAGCAACGCCGGCGCACAGCAGCTGGCCAACACCAGACCGCTGGGATTTGCCGGTAATGAGGCAGGCGAGCGCAAGAATCGTAAGGAGCAGGTGCTTGCTGAAATCAAGAACGTGTTCCGTCCGGAGTTTTTAAACCGTGTGGACGAAATCCTTGTATTCAATTCCTTGGGCAGACAGGAGCTGGAGCTGATTGCCGACAACATGCTGCGTGAGCTGAACCAGCGTCTGGCAGGCAACAGCCTCAGCATCGAGCTTACCGCTCCGGCACGCGAGCTGCTGCTGAAGGAAGGCAGTGACAGCAAGTATGGTGCGCGTCCGCTGCGCCGCGCTTTGCGCAAGCTGGTGGAGGATCCGCTGAGTGATTTATTCCTGGCAGGAAAATTCCACAGCGGTGATAAGATTATTGCCGAGGCTGCAGATAAAAAAATGGATTTTCATACGGCGATTGAGGGAGCACAGTTTTTGCTGGAGCTGCCGGTGACAGATGAACAGACTGTTGCTGTAAGCAGCGGAAAGGAGCCGCAGCATGGCCAGAACTAAGAGCAGATTTGTCTGTCAGGAATGCGGTTATGTTGCTTCCTCGTGGTTGGGACGCTGCCCGGAATGTGGCGGCTGGAACACGCTGGTGGAGGAGGCAGAGGTGACTGCCAAGGCCGGCAAAAGCTATCTGCCGACTAATAATGAAAAGCTTAGGCCGCGTACTATTGCCAGTGTTGCTCAAACGAAGGTAGAACGTCTGGCAACAGGCATCCGTGAATTTGACCGTGTGCTGGGCGGCGGTGTCGTTCCAGGCAGTCTTGTGCTGCTGGGAGGCACGCCGGGCATTGGCAAATCTACGATTTTGCTGGATGCAGGCCTGCGCTTCGGGCAGCAGGGAATCAAGGTGCTGTATGTCAGCGGCGAGGAATCGGAGGAGCAGACTGCAATGCGTGCTGTCCGCCTTGGCGGAGCGCAGGCTAATGATAACCTGTTGATTCTTACGGCAACGGATCTGGACGCTATTTTGGCGCAGGCGAATGCCTTGAAGCCGCAGCTTCTGATTATCGACAGTATTCAGACGATGTATAATCCTGAGCTGCAGACTGCTGCCGGCAGTGTGGGGCAGGTGCGTGAGTGTACGGCTAAGCTGCTGCAGTTTGCCAAAAGTACGGGCATTGCCGTGCTGCTTATCGGTCACGTTACCAAGGACGGCACTATCGCCGGACCGCGCCTTTTGGAACATATGGTGGACGTAGTGCTGCAGTTTGAGGGCGACCGTTCCTATTCCTTCCGTGTTTTGCGCGCATTAAAAAACCGCTTCGGCAGTACGAGCGAAAGCGGCATTTTCTCGATGGAGGCGGGCGGTCTGCAGGAGGTAGCAAATCCTGCGGGCCTTTTCCTGGAGGACAGAGACGGCGAAGCGGCAGGCAGCGTTATCGGTGCCTGTATGGAGGGTAATAGGCCGATTATGGCAGAAATCCAGGCGTTGGTAGCCAAAACCCCCTACGGCATGCCAAGGCGTACGGCAGTCGGCTTTGACTATAACAGGGTGAATATGCTGCTGGCGATTCTGGAAAAACGTTTTGGCTTAGACTTTGGCATTTATGATGCTTATGTCAACGTAGTCGGTGGCATGAAGGTTAATGAGCCGGCGGCAGATTTGGCGGTGGCGGCAGCGCTTGTTTCCAGCTATCGCAACAGGCCTCTGCCTAAGGGTATCCTCGTCTTTGGCGAGGTTGGTCTTACAGGCGAGGTGCGTCGCGTCAGCGCGCCAGAGCGCAGAATTATGGACGGCATTAATCTTGGCTTCAGCAAGTTTATTGTACCGGACAGCAAGCTGCAGCTGCCGGCTGTCAAGGCGCAGATTGTGCGCGTCAAAACATTGGAGCAGGCGATTGCGGCTATGTTCGGTTAAAGATAACATTTATAGATTAGTCAGATACAAAAAGCGCAGGCTGGTGAACAGTCTGCGCTTTTTTGTCTATACAGTGGGCAATCCTCATATACCGGCTGATGCTTATAATGCAAAAAAATCCCGGTACACTTCCCTCAAAATGTACCGGTAAAGCAATTGGTATAAGGAACAACGTCCCAGCAAATGTCTTAAGGTTATTATGGTTATATTATAAATTGCGCGACAATTTGTGGGCGTTGCCATAGCAACGTTTTAACAGTTTGCAAGTGCTTTCTTTATTTACAAAACATATCAGAAAAGAATAATTTTGTAAGTTTTGTAAGTGGAGCCGGATATCGCATAAAAGCGCAGTTTTAGGGGATTTTTCTCAATTTTGAAAATCAGAAAAAATGTTGCATGAGCAACAAAATTACTAAACGTTTACTTTAATTACATAATATTTACATATGTATTTTAATTTGGGATAATAAGGATGTGGAATAACTAATATGAAATAGAAGGCTGGTGATAATATGGCAGTAAAAATGTTTGCACCGAATTATCATGATATACCGTTGTTTAAAGGCTTGGGCAGAGAAGAGATTAACGAGGTTTTGCACAAGTTTCATGGACTGATTAAGCATTTTCCTAAATCCGACTATATTTATCTGGCAGGTGACTGCATCGAAAATTTATGCGTTGTCATGGAAGGCACCGTTCAGATGATTAAAGAGGATATCTGGGGTGAAAAATCCATTATTGCCAATTTGAGCGCAGGTGACGTTTTTGCGGAAAACTACCTGGGTAAGCTGAGTGACCGCAGTGTGGTAAGCTATTTTGCGGCAAGCGACAGCGAGATTCTGATGCTTCCTTTGGGAAGAATGCTGTTTGACGGCAGCAATCACAATGAAACCAACAGACGTCTGATGTGCAATATCGTTTCGATTCTGGCAGATAATAATACACGCCTGATTGAGAAAACGGAAATTCTTTGCAAAAAGACCTTGCGCGGTAAGATTATGGCGTATCTTGAGCAGGAAGCCCGGTACAATGACAGTGATAAATTTACTATTCCTTTCAACCGTACCGATTTGGCTAATTATCTGGATGCCGACCGCAGTGCTTTGACCAGGGAGCTGGCGCGCATGCGTGCTGACGGACTTATCAGCTTTGAGAAGAATACATTTGAGATTCTGGAGCATTCTCATACGGAATAATAATTATATATTTATTAAGAAAGGCACCGTGAAGGTGTCTTTTTTATTGTCATGAACAGTTGCTGAAATTAGTACCTGGACAGCTGAAAAACAGTGCTTAAGTAATTAAAATAAGATACGTAAGTTTATAAACAAAAATACAATAGAAATTATGAAATTTAGAAACTAAAACATGAAAAAGATTATGTAAAATATAATAAATTTGTTGCCTAGGCTACAGCGTAAAGATGGGGTAAAATGCTATCATAAAATCAACGGAAGAGCATATAAGATTTCGTTGCTGTATGACTTTCGGAAAAAGATTAAAAGGAGGTATTGCTTATGTCCCCCGCAATCAAATGTTTAATTCTGTTAGCGGTAATTGCTTTGTTCTTTGTAACTGAAATTATACCCTTGGCAATTACTGCAATCGGCGGCGCTGTTGCCTGCGGCTTGTTGGGTCTGATTCCGGCCAAGCAGGTTTTCAGCGGTCTCTCTAATTCTACTGTAGTACTGTTTGCCGGCATGTTCGTAGTTGGCGCGGCAATGTTCTACACCGGATTAGCTCAGGCTTTAGGTGAAAAGGTAGTGCATATTTTCGGCACCGGTGAAAACAGCCTGATGCTTGGCTTAATGCTTGTCGGAACTGCTCTTTCTTCTGTTCTCTCCAACACCGGTACCTGCGCTTGCCTGATGCCGGTAGCACTTGGTATCTGTGCTGCTTCCAAAAACCCTGCGTCCCGCCAGCTGTTGCCGATGGCATATGCTTGCGGTTGGGGCGGCATTATTACTCTGGTAGGTACACCGCCTAATATTATCGGCAGTGGCGCTCTGACAGCTGCCGGTTTGCCTGGTTTCAGCTTCTTTGAATTTGCCTGGATCGGTATTCCTTTATCTGTAGCAGGTATTCTCTATATGCTGCTGATTGGCAAGTATCTGCTGCCGAAGGCAGAGCTTGATGCAGACCAGGAAATCGAACAGGAAATTGAAGCTACTACCCATGATAAGAAAAAGCAAATGATTTCCGGTATGATCCTGTTGGTTTGCGTAATCGTAATGGCCTTGGATTTGAAGTTTATCAGCCTGGAAATGACTGCTATTATCGGTGCTCTGGTATGCGTACTTACTGGCTGCCTGACTGAAAAACAGGCTTATTCCTCTATCGACTGGGTAACCATCTTCCTGTTTGCAGGTATGATGCCTGTGTCCACTGCAATGGATAAAACCGGCGCAGGCAAGCTGATTGCTAACTGGGCAGTAGGACTGATGGGCGGCGAACCCACACCGCTTATTGTAACGATAGTACTGTTCTCCATCTCCTGCTTCCTGACACAGTTCATGTCCAACACCGCTTCTGCTGCGTTGCTGTGCCCGATTGGTATAGCGATTGCTAAACAGCTGAATGCAGACCCCAAGGCCGTTGTAATGGCGATTGCTGTTGCAGCATCCTGCGCATTCGCAACTCCCGTTGGCACTCCGCCCTGTACTCTGGTGCTTGGTCCCGGCGGCTACAAATTTATGGACTATGTGAAATGCGGAACCGGTCTGGTGCTGGTATGCTTTGTTGTAAGCTTGATTGTTATTCCGATGGTATGGCCGTTCTTCCCTTAATGCTCCCATATTAGACGACACCCTGAATCAAACACTGGCAGAAAGGTCGCTGTTGCTGTAAAAGCGCAGCGGCCTTCTGCTGTTATGTAGGCGGAAAAATATGATAAGAATGACAGTGTTGACAGCCTATAATACGTTATATTTTTTTAGTACCTAGACGCATAATAACGGCGTAACAAGTACTAAAAATAACTTTAAAAAATTAAATAAATATAATGTAAATAAAATCATTTAAAATATTCTGAAAAACCGTTTAAAATGTTGCTTAAGTCACACAATGGTTGATGTTTTTACGTTAATATTAAGACAACGGGAATGTAGAAATAAACTGTGATAAGTTATATTTATACATTACGTAAAAACTTATAAAAGGAGGAAACTGTTATGTCCCCTGCAATTAAGTGTTTGATTCTGTTGGCTGTGGTTGCATTATTTTTCATTACCGAACTTATTCCATTAGCAATCACTGCTACTGCCGGTGCTATCGCCTGCGGTCTGTTGGGATTATTGCCTGCTAAGCAAGTTTTTAGCGGCTTATCCAATTCTACCGTAGTATTGTTTGCCGGCATGTTTGTCGTAGGTGCAGCGATGTTTTACACCGGTTTGGCACAGTCCATCGGTAACAAAGTTGTACACCTGTGCGGAACCGGTGAAAACAGCCTGATGTTTGGTCTGATGATTGTCGGCACTGCACTGTCTTCCGTGCTCTCCAACACCGGTACTGCGGCCTGCCTGTTGCCTGTAGCATTAGGCATCTGCTCCGCAGCGAAGATTCCCGCTTCCCGTCAGTTAATGCCTCTGGCATTTGCCTGCGGTTGGGGCGGTATCATCACCATGGTAGGCACACCGCCTAACATCATTGCAACCGGCGCTCTGACTGCTGCCGGCCTGCCGAGCTTTGGCTTCTTCGAATTTGCCTGGATCGGTATCCCCGTATCCATTGCCGGCATGCTGTACATGATGTTTATCGGTAAACACCTGTTGCCGAAGGTTGAGCTTGATGCTGACCAGGATATTGAGCAGGAAATCGAAGCTACCAGCACTGACAGCAAAAAACAGATTATCTCCGGTGCTATCCTGATTGCCGTTGTTCTGGTAATGGCTCTCGATATCAAAGGCGTAACTCTGGAAATGGCTGCTATTATCGGCGCGCTGATTTGCGTACTGACCGGCTGCTTAACCGAAAAACAGGCTTATGCTTCCATTGACTGGGTAACCATCTTCCTGTTCGCAGGTATGATGCCTGTATCCACCGCTATGGATAAAACCGGCGCCGGCAAGCTCATTGCTGAATGGACTGTTGGTCTGATGGGCGGCGATCCTTCTCCGATGGTTGTAACTGCTGTACTGTTTGCACTCTCCTGCATCCTGACTCAGTTCATGTCCAACACTGCGTCCGCAGCTCTGTTGTGCCCGATTGGTGTAGCAATTGCAAAACAGCTTAACGCTGACCCGAAAGCTGTTATCATGGCAATCGCTGTTGCAGCATCCTGCGCATTCGCAACTCCGGTAGGTACTCCTCCGAATACTCTGGTTCTTGGTCCCGGCGGCTACAAATTCATGGACTATGTTAAAGCAGGTACCGGTCTGGTTATCGTATGCTTCATCGTATCCCTGATTGTAATTCCTATCGTATGGCCGTTCTTCCCGGGCAAGTGAGTTGAATGTAATATTTTGACAAATTAGTACTTACTTTACTTAAAAAACTAAAGAAAGTGGTAAAAATGCCGTGCGTAATTGCATGGCATTTTTACTTTAATAAAAATGAGAGAGTGTGGTAAAATACAGTTAATAAAAGGGATTGCGGAATATATGCAGTTATTTCTAAAAGAAAAAAATAACGCTTAGGGATTTATGATAGCATGGTCATATATGCAATATGAAGAGCTGGTGCTAAAAAATGTGTTGCTTGTGCAACAGAAGCGCAGAAAAAATGCTGTTATTATAAATTCAACAAAGCAAACAACAATACTTAATAAAGTAAAAACATTGCTTTGACATGTACTTTCACAAAGCTATACTTAATGTTATATAATGTCCAGATGACATTGTATATAAAATTTTTTTACAAAGGAGGAACTTAAAATGTCCCCTGCAATTAAGTGTTTAATCCTCTTGGCAGTAGTTGCGTTATTCTTCGTAACCGAACTCATTCCTTTGGCAATTACTGCAACCGCTGGCGCTATTGCGTGCGGCCTGTTAGGCCTGATTCCTGCTAAACAAGTATTTAGCGGCTTGTCTAACTCCACCGTTGTACTGTCCGCCGGCATGTTCGTTGTTGGTGCAGCAATGTTCTACACCGGTTTAGCTCAGGCTATCGGTAACAAAGTAGTTCATCTGTGCGGCACTGGTGAAAACAGCCTGATGTTTGGCCTGATGGTTGTTGGCACCGTACTTTCTTCCGTGCTTTCCAACACCGGTACTGCAGCTTGCCTGTTGCCTGTAGCATTAGGTATCTGCTCTGCAGCTAAGATTCCTGCTTCCCGTCAGTTAATGCCTTTGGCATTTGCCTGCGGTTGGGGCGGTATCATCACCATGGTTGGTACACCTCCTAACATCATTGCTACTGGTGCAATGACCGCTGCCGGTCTTCCTGCATTCGGCTTCTTCGAATTCGCATGGATCGGTATTCCGGTATCCGTTGCTGGTATGCTGTACATGATGTTCATCGGTAAACATCTGCTCCCGAAGGTTGAGCTTGATGCTGATCAGGAGATCGAACAGGAAATCGAAGCTAACAGCACCGATTCCAAGAAAATGGTCATCTCCGGTATTATCCTGTTGGCAGTTGTTATCGTAATGGCACTGGGTATCAAAGGCGTAACCCTTGAGATGGCTGCTATCATCGGCGCTCTGGTTTGCGTGCTGACCGGTTGCTTAACTGAAAAACAAGCTTATGCTTCCATCGACTGGGTAACCATCTTCCTGTTCGCAGGTATGATGCCTGTATCTACCGCAATGGATAAAACCGGCGCTGGTAAACTCATCGCTGAATGGACTGTTAGCCTGATGGGCGGCTCTCCTTCTCCGTTGGTTGTAACCGCAGTTCTGTTCATCCTGTCCTGCGGCCTGACTCAGTTCATGTCCAACACCGCATCTGCAGCTCTGCTGTGCCCAATCGGTATTGCAATCTCCAAACAATTAGGCGCTGACCCGAAGGCAGTTCTGATGGCTATCGCTGTTGCAGCATCCTGCGCATTCGCAACTCCGGTAGGTACTCCTCCGAACACTCTGGTACTTGGCCCTGGCGGATACAAATTCATGGACTATGTAAAAGCTGGTACCGGCCTGGTTCTGGTAGCTTTCGTAGTATCCCTGGTTGTTATCCCGATGGTATGGCCGTTCTTCCCTGGCAAATAATTCCAGACTGACGACTAAAGTACCATATGCTTTATAAATCAAAAAACAAAATCTCCTGTCACGTAAGTGGCGGGAGATTTTTTGTTGCCTAAAAAATTTAAGTTTCGACATATGGGGCTGATGCACATAAAAAAGCGCAGAGCTTTCAGTATTTGACTGAGCTTCTCTGCGCTTTGTTTTTTATTTCTTAATTTCTACGTCTACCTCGAATAAACGCTTCCAGGGGAAGGAGAGGGTGAATTTAGTGCCTCTTGTTATAGAATAGCTGTTGGCCATGCTCTGGCAGTCGGCAGTAATCTGCTGCAGGATGTTTTTTTCTTCTGTAGCTAGATCATATTTCAAATCCTCACGGTTATGCTTTTCCAGCTCGTTGGAAATGCTGCGGCGGGCATTGCTCTGGTAAAACCAATCGTCGATAAGGCGTTGGCGCAGCAGTCTGCTGCGTGCTTCGCTGTTCATATCGCGGGCGATAAGTCCTTGGGCGATGGCATAGCCTACGGCGTTGTCAGCTGTATTCCAACCATTGTAGGCTGCTAACGGCTGCAGGTTGATGCTGTTGGCCAGCAGGCTCATAAAGCCGTTGTCCGCGCCGTTGGAATAGCTGATATCGGCCAGGGAAACGTTGCGTCCGGAACGGAGCAGCTGTCCTAGGATTCCGACAAAATTTTTATTGCCGGCAGATGCGAATGGCTGATTGTCGTCTGCTGTGGAATCCTTGACGATGCCGTCCTGCGGCGTATTGAGCGCCAAAATAAGGTCGGCGTTGTCAGCGGACTGTGCTTGTACTGCACCGGCAGCGATAATCTGCTGCGGTACGCTGTCCTGCAGACGTGCGTCGCTGTACTGGGGCAGGGTGGAGGCACCGGCTCCTACGCTGTACAGGGGATAGACGGAAGGTTTGGTGCCGTTGGCCTCGTTGTAGGCACGGGCGATTAAAAGCAGGCCGAGCTGATCAACTCCGTCCAAAATCTGGAAGCAGTCCTTGCTCATATCAAAGGTGCTGAGGCTGATTTTGCGTCCTTCCATGTGCGTAGCGGAAAGGGTGGCGTTATCATCCTTGCCGATGGCTAAATAATGAAATTTGCCGTTGCGGGCCATGCGTGTAAGCTCTTGATTGATAAGCAGATTCTTTTCACGGCGCTCCAACCAGTTACCCAGCTCAGCTTTTTTCATGTTGCGCTCCAGTGCCTGCATCGTCAGCTTTTCCGCAGGCGACAGCTTACCCTGGTCCTGCTTGTCCAGCAGCTGGCTGTAGGCAAAAATGCTGGGGCCTATGGTGCTGTAGTAGGGGGGCTCTACGCGCCCTTTGCTGGCGCGTGGGGTACGCATAATCGTCGAAAAAGCATATAGCTTTATCGGCAGGGTGGTTTTCAGCTTGTAGAGGTGATTAACGCGCTTTTGCAGCTCCTCCTGGCTTACGTTGTGTGTGCGCGAGCCAACAAGGCCGCCGTAAACCAGGCTATCTGTACTGATAACTGCGGCATCAGCCTTGGGAGCCTTGTGCTCCAGCCAGTCCCAGATAGCTTCGGGATTACCGTTTTTTTCGTTAGTGGCAATATATTTTTCGGGCGGCAGAATAATTTTACAGTTTGCTGCCTCCATTGTCTGCTGTACATAGGCGGAGCAGACAGGTCTGTTGTCTAAGGGTACATAAAGAATAGTCAGGCGTTTGGCCTGGACGGAAACCGGCATCAGTAAAGCAGCTGTGCAGATGGCTGCTGCCAGCTTATGGTGCCGGAATGTGAATTTTGCCATGCGTACGCCTCCTTGATTATTAACAGTTCTGAATATATACGTTTTATAAAGGTTAATATACATGCACAAAGGACTCGTTGTTTGGCATGTTTACAAGTAGAAGAATTTATTTTCTTATTATACTATGAAATAAAAGTTTTTTCCAGTGGAAGCTTGACAAGCATTGCCGGTGTGCTATAATAAACTGGTAAATGAAAATAGTAACAGTAATGCGAAGGAATTGCCGTCGTGGAGGGTTCTACAGAAAATGCTGCCGTGGCTGAGAGCAGCAGGAAGGAAACGAAGGGCGTACCGCCTTCAAACTGACTGCGGAACGCGCAAGCAAGTATGCCAGTCCGTATTACCGGCGTTAACGGTACCGAGTGGGCGTATGTCACTACATATGTCAATGAGGGTGGAACCGCGGATAACTCCGTCCCTTTGGTGTGGGACCGGGGTTTATTTTTTTGCCCGGACTGCACTGTTTACGATACATCATGTTAGGAGGAAACAAAAATGTCTGAGGAAAACAAATTTAGCTTTGAAAACAAGGAATACCGCCAAACCTATTGGCATACCTGCTCCCATGTGCTGGCGCAGGCTATGAAGAGACTTCATCCGGATGTTAAGCTGGCCATCGGTCCGAGCATTGACAATGGCTTCTATTATGATTTCGATACTCCGGCTCCGTTCACTCCGGAGGACCTCGCTGCTCTGGAAGGCGAAATGCGTAAAATCTGCAAAGAAAAGTTGAAATTAGAGCGTTTTGAGCTGCCGCGCGCAGAGGCTGTAAAATTCATGGAAGAAAAAGAAGAACCGTACAAAGTTGAACTGATTAACGACCTGCCTGAGGATGCGGTTATCAGTTTCTACAAACAAGGCGACTTCACTGATCTGTGTGCAGGCCCGCATCTTGATTCTACCGGCCGTATTAAAGGCAACGCTATTAAACTTACCTCCGCTACCGGCGCTTACTGGCGTGGCGATTCCAACCGCAAGATGCTGCAACGTATCTATGGTATTGCTTTCCCGAAGAAGGAAGAGCTGGACGCATATCTGGAACAGCAGGCAGAGGCTTTGAAGCGTGACCATAACAAACTGGGCCGTGATCTGGAATACTTCACTACTGTTGATTATATCGGCCAAGGTCTGCCTATCCTGCTGCCGAAAGGCGCACGTGTAATCCAACTGCTGCAACGTTGGGTTGAGGATGTGGAACAAAAACGCGGCTATCTGCTGACCAAGACTCCGCTGATGGCAAAACGCGATCTGTACCGCATTTCCGGTCACTGGGATCATTATCTTGACGGCATGTTCATCTTGGGCGACCCGCATGACGAAACTAAAGAATGCTTCGCTCTGCGTCCTATGACCTGCCCGTTCCAATATCAGGTTTTCCTGAACCGTCAGCGTTCCTATCGTGAGCTGCCGATGCGCTTGGGCGAAACTTCTACTCTGTTCCGTAACGAGGACAGCGGCGAAATGCACGGCCTGATCCGTGTTCGTCAGTTCACCATTTCCGAAGGCCATCTGATTCTTCGTCCTGACCAACTGGAAGAAGAATTTAAGGGCTGCCTGGATCTGGCTAAATACTGCCTGGAAACTGTAGGCATGCTGGATAAATGCACCTTCCGCTTCAGCCAATGGAATCCTGCTAACCCGAACAACAAATATGAAGGCACCGCTGAGCAATGGGATCATGCACAGGCTGCTATGAAGAAAATCCTTGATGACCTCGGTGTTAAATATGAAGTTGGCTTTGACGAGGCTGCCTTCTACGGTCCGAAGCTGGATATCCAGTTCCACAACGTATTCGGCAAAGAAGATACCATCGTTACCATTCAGATTGATATGCTGCTGGCAGAGAAATTTGGTATGTACTATGTTGATGAGAACGGCGAGAAGAAACTGCCGTATATCATCCATCGTACTTCCTTGGGCTGCTACGAGCGTACTCTGGCATACCTCATCGAAACTTATGCAGGCGCACTGCCGACCTGGATGGCTCCGGAGCAGGTTCGCTTCCTGCCGGTAACCGACCGTGCTGTTGACTACTGCTATGAGCTGGCTCATAAGCTGGAGGCTAACGGCTATCGTGTAACTGTTGATGCACGTAACGAAAAAATCGGTAAGAAAATCCGCGAAGGTCAGCTGGAAAAGATTCCGTACATGCTGGTTGTCGGCGACCGCGATATGGAAAACAATACCGTTTCTCCGCGTAATCGCACCGAAGGCGATATGGGCGCTATGAGCTTCGAAGCATTTGAAGCAATCCTGAAAGACGTAGTTGATTCTAAAGCTAAAAAATAATATTTTCGGCTTCTGCTGAGATAAAAGAGCGAAGGCTGTGCTGTCAAAAGTACAGCCTTCGTTTTTGATTCTCAAGGTATTTAAGAATTTAGCATTATAGAACTTGTGTGATTGGTCTTATAAATTTAAATAAGCCTCCGATATACTGTTAAAAGAAGTTATATCAGAGGCTTATTTCGTTTAAGCTTATTAAGAAAAATACGCTTGTACTGTATTTTATTCTGTTTTGACACCCGTATCTGTCCATACCTGCAGTTCTACCTCGAAAATTCTTGCCCAAGGGAGCTTGGCGCCGACGCTGAGGTCGCACAGATAATAGCTTTGCCCGTTTTGCTGATAAAAGGGTGTGCGTCCCAAATTATCGTGCAGCAGCTTATATGCCTGCAGGCTGAGCTTTCCCTGAATATATTGCTCTGTTGCCGTTTTATCTTCGCTGTCTAGCTCTACGGGATTTATACCAAAAGATTCCAGTGTTTGCCGCAGTTTCGGATGCACCAGCTTTTGGTAATAATAATCCTCGAGGATACGCTCTGCCGTAAAGTTCAGATTGGTAGCGTAGAGTGCTGCCAGTCGGTCCGCAGCTGCACCTGCTGTCTGCAGCTGACGCAGACGGCCGCAGAAAAGCAGCCCCTGTGCTAAAGCTGTGCCCGACGAATTGCTGAAGGTGTTCCAGGCGGCGTAGGCGGCAAGCCTGTTGATTTGTACGTTGTGTGCCAAAAGCTGCGGCAGCAGCAGCTCTTCGGCTTCAAAGTTGGCGCTGCTGTCGATGAGTGCGACCTTATAGCCTTGGTTCAGCATTTGCTGCAGCTCCTGCGCCTGCTTGGCAGATGGACGGAAATCGTCATTACCGCAGTTAACATAGCAGATGAGGTCTGCACTATCCGGCGTGCTTGCTTCTGAAGCTCCCATGAGCTTCAACTGGTTGCGCAGCGCTGCACCGACGCAGACAGCCATATAGGGCATATCCGCACCTTCTGTTTTGGGAGAAGCATAATGCAGGTAAACCTTTGGCTGCCAGCCGCTTTGCTGCAGATAGTAGCGCGTGAGCAGCATGGCTGCAATTTCATCAGCACCGTAGGTGAGCTGAGCCTGTTGCTGCAGCTTTTGGGCAGCGATGCTGCTTTGCAGCCTTACGGCACTGGCATGCGGCAGTCCGATAGGCGAAGCATCGTCCTGTCCGAAGGTTATTTGCCTGTCGTCCGTGGCAAGCTTAAGCAGGCCCAGGTTAAAGCGGTCGCTCTGCTGATAACGGCTGCGATATTTAACCAGAACCTTGGCAGGAATTTTAGCTTCTGTGCGGCGCAGCTCCTGCGTGAGGGCGAAGCTGCCGGTGATGCGCACCATGTCGGCAAGTTGGGAATAGCGCATCAGCTGATATTGGTACCAACGGTCCGGTAAAAGCTGGTCACTGACGAGCAGACGCGGTATGACGGAAAAAACGGCCTGCTGTTTTTTCGGTGTAAGCTGCCGCAGCTGCTCCAGCAGCGCATCCTCCTCCGCCGGTGCGGCGGTGTTCATGCGGGCGGCCAGCAGGCCGCCGTGCAGCAGATTATCGGCAGAAATGATGCTGTAATCGTATTTGGGCTGGCTTGTCTGCAGCCATTGTAAAAGTTTTTGTCTGTCAGACGGCGTCCGGTAGTTGTCAAGACAGGCTTTTGGCGGTAAAATTACATTTAGGCCTGCAAGCGCGCCCAGTTTTTGTACCATAGTGCTGCAGACGGGGCGGCTGTCCAGCGGGAGCAGCAAAATACTTTGCGTTGACGGTTGCTGCTTCAGTCTGAGCGGAGTGCTTGAAGGCAGCGCAAGGCGTAAGCAAATGCCTGATATCAGCATTATGGTGCAAATTATGAAGATTATTTTGCTTGAATTGCGCATAAGGGTGTCCTTTGAAAGAAAATGTAGAGAATGTTTAAGATTAATTTCCCCCTTCCGTCAGCTCATTACATTCGCTGACACCTTCCCCGATGGGGCAGGCGAGAAAGTGATTGCGAAAGCTGACTGCTTGCCTTCCCCTACGGGGAAGGTGCCGAACGAAGTGAGGCGAAAGGGGGCGAAATGCCATCTCAACCCAATTATAACACAGAGGAGCAGTATATGAGAATAATTACCGGCAAGGCCCGCGGCCTGCAGCTGACTGTACCGAAAACATACGATGTACGGCCGACTGCGGACAGGGTTAAGGAATCCGTTTTTAATATTATAGGCAGTAAGATTATCGGTGCTGAGGTGCTGGACCTTTTTGCGGGTACAGGTAACCTGGGGCTGGAAAGCTGGAGTCGTGGTGCTGCAGCTGTTACATTTATTGACGCGAGCAAGGAATCGCTGCGACTGGTGCGTAGCAATATTGCCAAGTGCCGTGCGGAGGCTGACTGCAGGGTGCTGCAGGGAAGCGCTCCGGCAGTTGCGGAAAGACTGGCGGCAGCAGGGGAGCTGTTTGACTTTGCTTTTTGCGACCCTCCGTACAATAAGGGCTGGATTGAGCAGATAATTGCGCTTCTGGGCAGAAAGTCGTTTTTGCGTCCGGGAGGCTATCTTGTTGTGGAACGCAGCGCGCATAACGCACTGCCGGAGCTGCCGGCAGGCTGTGAGCTGGTACGCAGCAGCCGTTACGGTGAAACAATAGTGGATTTTATTTGTTATAATATGTTATAATATATAGTATTTTGGAGAATAAAAAGGATTCTCGCCTTTTATGTCGAATAAAAGACAAGATATAATATAGGAATTTCTTTGGTCATTTTTTTGATTAAGGATAGATTAGGAGGTCTGGCTATGCGCAGAGCAGTTTGTCCAGGAAGCTTTGATCCTGTTACCAAGGGTCATATTGATATTTTTGAAAGAGCAAGTGCGATGTTTGATGAGCTGATTATCAGCGTTTTTCATAATCCTGGTAAGGATAAGGCCATGTTTTCCATGGAAGAGCGTGTGGAAATGCTTAAGGAAGCAACCAAGCATATTCCAAATGTAAGAGTAACCTGCTTTTCCGGCTTGCTGAATGAATTCTGCAAAAAGGAAGAGGCTCCTTTTATCGTCAGAGGCTTGCGCGCTTTTACCGATTTCGAATATGAATTCCAAAGAGCGTTGCTTTTGAAAAAAATTGATAATGATCTGGAAACGGTTTTTATTATGACCAATGCCAAATATTCCTTCGTCAGCTCCTCCGGTGTGCGTGAGCTGGCAACCTTTGGCGGTCAGCTGAAGGATTTGGTGCCTGAATGCATTGAAGAACGCGTACGCAAGCATGTTTACAAAAAGTTTGAATAGATTTTAGAGGGGTTGATATCATGATTGAACGCAACAAAACTAACGTAGCACTTGATGGACTTTTTGAGCAATTTCTTAATTTGATATCCGAGGCAAGACGTGTTCCTCTGGTAGATAAGATTATGGTTGATGAAAATGATCTGCTGAATATTATCGACGATCTCAAGGAAGCAATTCCACGCGAAATCAAAAGCGCTAACCAGGTGTTGGAGGAGCAGAAGAATATTGTCAATAAGGCTTATGCCGATGCTGACCGTATAGTGCAGCAGGCCAAGGATGAAGCTGAGCGTATTGTCAGCGTTGCCCAGGCTGAGGCTGATGCCAAGGTACAGCAGGAGGAAATTGTTAAGCAGGCTAATGCTGCGGCGGAAGATATCAAAGCCAATGCGCTGCGCTATCAGGAGGAAACCAAGACTGCTGCCGATGACTATGCTTTGCAGGTAAAGCAGGATTCCCTGCAATATGCAGAGGATATGCTGGCTTATTTGAGCGGTAATCTGTCCAGTGCTTTGAAAGGCCTAGAAGAAAATAAAGTAAACGTAGAAAATGAGATGCAGAATCTCAAGCTTCCGGCAGTTGCTGAGGAGGCTCCCGTACAGGAAGCTCCCGAGGAAGAATAAAAGCAATATAAAAGCTGTAACAACGAGCGTCATGCAAATGCGCTTGCGTTACAGCTTTTTTGTTGCCTTACAGCAGATTTCGCCGGTATAGTCTGATATTATATTTTGCTGCGGACATAGACCGGTGACTGATAAAAATCATTGCCGCTGCGGTTGAGTGCTGCATCTTTCTGCAGCAGGGACCACAGATCGGTAGCAGTTACTTCTGTTGAAAGCTGCGTCCTGTAGGCGGGGGTGTCGTTGTACAGGGCGTTTTTACCAAGCTTGCTGATGATTGGGAATTGAGCACTTGTTTTCATCGTGTGCAGCAACTGGCGTCCGGTGTCATTAAAGGCCAGCACACGCAGATAGGCCGGGGCTTGCTGCTGCCATACTGCTTTCGGAAGGTCCAAAAGTATTTGCAGTAGCAGACGGCGAATACGGCTGGCAGTGTAGCGCTTGCTGCTGCAGGCAGTGAGCGCGGCTTGCAGGCTTGCGCAGTCAGCGGCCTTGCTGAGCAGGTTTTCGAGGCCTTCACTGGCTTCGCAGCGCTCCGCCAGCTGCTGCGGCGTGAGCAGGCGCAGACGGTATTTCAGCAGCTGCCACAAAAGCTGTGCGTCGTAGCCTCCGGCAGCAAGAGCTGCGTGTGTATAGTCGGGAACTGCCTGCTGCCAGTTTTCGTTACCGTCCGCTATTGCCCGGCGGATGGCGCTGGCGCTGGCTATACTGCTGCCGATAGTGGTGGAATTGTAGCCATCGTCCGTGCGCTGCAGATAAAGCGGTTGAATGTCTGCGGCAGTTTGCAGCAGTGCTTTGGTGTATTCCAAGGCCAAAATGTCATTGGGAGAGCGGAAGACTGTGTGTGCGCCCAAAATTTTTTCCCAGGCCTGCGCATAGCTTAAGCCGCTTTGCAGCAGCTCGCGCAGCCTTCCCTGCGCTTCAGCGCTGCAGGCAAGGCTTGCTGCCGCCTCAAAATCACTTTGCGGATTTTCTGTGCCGCAGGTAAGGGTGTTGACGCAGCCTGTGGCTGCTAAAAGCTGCACAGCACCCTTGGCAAAGAATTCGGCACTGCGTAGTGTAAAGACGCAGGGGAGCTCCAGCACCAAATCGGCACCGCCCTGTACTGCGAATGAGGCGCGCTGCCATTTGCTTAAAACGGCAGGCTCGCCGCGCTGCATAAAGCTTCCGCTCATGACGACAATGACCGGTTGCTGCGTCAGGCGCTTTGTTTCCTGTATATGATATAGATGACCGTTGTGAAAGGGATTATATTCGGCAATGATGCCAGTGGCCTGCATATTTTTTACCTCGCATGATTTTATCTCTGGGAATATTATAACATAGGCTGTGAATTGAGAAAATATTTCTGTTCAATTGGCCGCGAATAGTGTATACTAATAGTGTATTGGTATTTAAGACTCGATTTAATTTTGGCGTTGACCGGGAGGCTTATTGTGATTGTTTTCGTAGTAAATTGTGGCAGCTCCTCCATCAAATATCAGCTGATAAACATGGAAGGCGAGCGTGTCATGGCCAAAGGCCTGATTGAACGCATCGGTATGGAAGGTTCCACACTGAAGCATACGCCGGCAGGCAAATATACAATTGATTTAAAAGAGGAAATTCCCGACCATAAGGTTGGTATCCGTCTGGCTATTAAGGCACTGACCAGCAAGGAATACGGCGTTATCAAGGATATGTCCGAGATTGATGCCGTAGGTCACCGTGTTGTGCACGGCGGCGAGCGCTTTACCGACAGCGTACTGATTACCAGTGATGTACTGCGCGGTATCGAGGCCTGCTGTGAGATTGCGCCTCTGCATAATCCGCCTAACCTGTACGGCATTAATGCCTGCATGGAAATTATGCGCGGTACACCGCAGGTGGCTGTTTTTGATACGGCCTTTCATCAGACGATGCCGAAGGTTGCATACCTTTACGGTCTGCCTTATGAAATGTATGTAAAATACGGTGTACGCCGTTATGGCTTCCACGGCACTTCGCATAAATATGTGGCTCTGCGTGCTGCGGAGCTGATGCAGGAGCATATGAATGATTTGCGTATCATCAGCTGCCATTTGGGCAACGGTGCCAGCATTGCGGCAATCAAATACGGCAAATCTATTGATACAAGCATGGGTTATACACCGCTTGAGGGCCTGATTATGGGCACACGCAGCGGCGAGATTGACCCGGCAATTATTCCGTTCCTGATGGAAAAGGAAAATATGAATGCGCAGCAGATAGACGATTACCTGAACCGCCGCAGCGGTATTCTCGGCATCAGCGGTCTGTCCAGCGATTTCCGCGATCTGGAAAGCGCTGCTAACCGCGGCGATGACCGCAGCCAGCTGGCAATCGATGTTTTTGCCTACAAGGTAAAAAAATATATCGGCGGTTATGTAGCGGCAATGGGCGGTGTAGATGCGATTGTCTTTACCGCAGGCCTGGGCGAGAACTCTCCCTTTATGCGTGATAAAATCTGCAACGGTCTGGAATATCTCGGTACGCGCATTGATCCGGAACTCAACCAGGTACGCGGCAAAGAGCGTGAAATCAGCGTGCGCCGTGCGCGTGTAAAAATTTTCGTTATCCCGACAAACGAGGAGCTGGTTATTGCCCGCGATACATATAACATCTGCCGCAGAATCATTAAGCTGTAGGCATTTGCATGAGGTTATAGTAACTGATAACAGTTTTTATCCGTACAAAGCATTTTTACTTGACAAAGAGCGGTAATACCGCTATAATTGTAACGATTGGTGAAATATGATTAAAATAAATGTCGCAGAAATCAAGAAAAGACTAGTCGGTGAAAAGACTCTTGCTTATGAGCTTTCGCCTGCTGAACTGGAAATAACACCTGAAGAGCTTGTTGTTGACGGTACAGTAAATTTGGAAGGCACTATGAGCAATGCTGGTGATGTATTATTACTGCAGGCTGTAATGACTGCTAAGGTACAACGTACCTGCGGCCGTTGCCTGAAGGATTTTACAGGTGTAGCCAGGGCAGAAGTTGTCGAGAAGTTTTATCCGGCAAGTGCTGAACATATTGAAAATGATGCTTTTGTCTACGATTCGGACGTTATTGATATAACGGAACCGCTTCGTGAAGGGCTGCTGCTTGCAGAGCCCATGCAGGCTCTGTGTAAGCCAGACTGCCGGGGACTTTGTCCCGTTTGTGGCGCTGATCTTAATGATGGTGACTGCGGATGCGACAGGTCCACTGTAGATCCGAGGCTGGCGGCATTAAAGCAATTCATCAAAAATTAAATTCACTTCATAGCACTGAGGAGGTGTATTGAGAAATGGCAGTACCTAAGAGAAAAATGTCCAAAGCCCGTCGTGACAGACGTCGTGCTAACTGGAAACTGAGCGTTCCTGGCATGGTTGAATGCCCGCAATGTCATGAAATGAAAATGCCGCATCGCGTTTGCCCTGAATGCGGTTACTACAATGGCAAACAAGTCATTGCTAAAGCTGAATAATTTTAAGCTGTTTATAAGGCCTTCGGAATTTTTTCCGGAGGCTTTTTACATGGTACGGTAAAATCTCCAATTTCACGGATAGTTAATTATGTAATTAAAGAAATTGGCGGAATGTAAGGGATATCACAAATTTTTTGCTAAAAAGCCCTTGCCAAAAACCTGCGATGCTCTTATAATAAAAACAGATATTATGAGCTGGTACTAAAAAGCAGGTGAGGTAATGACTTCTTCTAAAAAATTAATACGTCACAGAAGCTTGAAGAAGCTGCTTAGGGATAATCCCTTCAGCACTGATGAGCAACTGGCAAAAATGCTGGATGTCAGCGTACAGACAATTCGTCTGGACCGTGTTGCTCTGGGAATTCCTGAGCTGCGTGCCAGAACTCGTACTATGGCAGAGGAAGCTCAGACCAAGCTGCGTGCCATTGATAAAAAAGATATCGTGGGCGAACTGCTGGATCTGGAGCTGAACAAAATCGGCATCTCAACGCTGAAGATTACACCGGATATGGTGCTTGAACGTACCGGAATCGCACGCGGTTATTATATGTTTGCCATGGCCAATACTTTGGCTCTGGCAGTTGTAGATGCGGAATATGCACTGACTGCTGTAGGTAATGTCAAGTATAAGCTGCCTGTCAACGCAGGAGCTGTACTTGTAGCCCGTGCAGTGGTTACGCACCGCCGCATGGATAAATATTATATTTTTGTTTCCGTGAAAAACAATAACGAAGAGGTTTTTCGCGCTAAGTTCATTATTGTTTCTTTGGATAACAGAACTAAGCATGAGGGGGAGCAGGAAGCATGAAAATCGCCGTAGATGTTATGGGTACCGATTATGGTCCCAAGGAGCTTGTTTTAGGCGCAGTCAACGCTGTTAAAGAGTATGGCTGCGAAACTGTTTTGGTTGGCGATGAAAAAATAATCCGTGAGCTGCTGGTAAAATACGGTGCGGATAAAAATCCGAAGATTACTATTCATCATGCCAGCGAGGTAATTGCGATGGACGAGCATCCTGCAATTGCGGTTAAGTCCAAAAAGGACGCTTCTATCGTAGTTGCGGCAGGATTGCTGAGAAACAAGGAATGTGATGCCCTTGTTTCCTCCGGCAGCACCGGTGCTGCCGTTGCCTCAGCGCTTTTTTGCGTAGGCCGCATCAGGGGCGTGGAAAGACCTGCTATTGCAACGCCGATTCCCAGCCTGAAGGGTACTACTGTAGTGCTTGACAGCGGCGCCAAGGTAGACGCCAAACCTGAGCATATGGTACAGAGTGCTATCATGGGTACGGTGTACGCAGAAAAAATTTTAAAAATTTCTCAGCCGAAGGTAGGACTTTTGAACATCGGTGAAGAAGAAACTAAGGGTAACGAACAAGCACTGGCAACCTACCCGCTTTTAAAGGATACTCGGACGATAAACTTTATCGGCAATGTTGAAGGTCGTGACATCAACAAAGGCACGGTAGACGTAGTTGTCTGCGACGGCTTCGTCGGCAATGTTGTGCTGAAGTTCGGTGAAGGTCTGGCGAAGGCTATTATGACGCTTATCAAGGAAGCGATTATGAACGGCGGCATTCTGGCAAAGCTGGGCGGACTTTTAATCAAGCCTGCACTGAAGGGGCTGAAGAAACGTCTTGATCCTGCCGAATACGGCGGAGCTTTGCTGTTGGGCATCCGCGCGCCTTTTATTATCTGCCACGGCAGCTCCAAGGCCAAGGCAATTACAAATGCTATTCATGTAGCTATGGACTTTGCCGAGCAGGATGTTGTAAGTATCATCAAAGATAAGATTGCGGAATCAAAAGAAATGAGGAATTAGATAAATGACAAGAGCTGTTGGTATTTTAGGTTTAGGAC
This sequence comes from Phascolarctobacterium sp. Marseille-Q4147, assembly GCF_017968825.1. Lineage (NCBI taxonomy): Bacteria > Bacillati > Bacillota > Negativicutes > Acidaminococcales > Acidaminococcaceae > Phascolarctobacterium > Phascolarctobacterium sp. Marseille-Q4147. The sequence continues at coordinate 1,511,133 of NZ_CP072874.1, forward strand.
ATTATGTTCCTGAGAAGATTATCACTAATACAGACATGGAGAAAATTGTTGAGACCAGTGACGAATGGATTACTGAGCGCACCGGCATCAAGCAGCGTCACATTGCTGCTCCGGAAGAAGCAACCTCTGATCTGGCGTACAATGCTGCTGTAGAAGCACTGAAGGACGCCGGCGTTGCTCCGGAAGAGCTGGACCTCGTTATTGTAGGCACTGCTTCCTCCGACTATATTTTCCCGTCCACTGCCTGCCTGGTACAGGCTCGTCTGGGTGCTAAAAACGCAGCTGCCTTTGACCTGGCTGCAGGCTGCAGCGGTTTTGTTTACAGCCTTGCTGTAGCAAGCCAGATGGTTAAGAGCGGTCTGTACAACAAGATTCTGATTATCGGTGCGGAAACTCTGAGCCGTATTATGAACTGGACCGATCGTAACACCTGCGTTCTCTTCGGTGATGGCGCTGGTGCTGCTGTAATCGGTGAAGTTGAAGAGGGCTATGGTGTATTAGGCATTGACATGGGTGCCGACGGCAACGGCGGCAAGTTCCTGCTGCAACCGGCAGGCGGCAGCCGTAATCCGGCAAGTGAAGAAACTGTTGCTGCAAAAGACCACACCATTCATATGAACGGTCAGGAAGTATTCAAATTCGCTATTCAGATTATGGGCAAGACTGCAAAGCGTGCTCTTGCTAAGGCGAATATGAAGCCGGAAGAGTTGGATATGCTGTTCCCGCATCAGGCTAACTACCGCATCATCACCTCCGCTGCTAAGCGTCTGAAGATGCCGATGGATAAGGTTTGGGTAAACGTAGACAAATACGCTAATACCTCTGCTGCATCTATTCCTATCGCTCTGTGCGAGGCTCAAAAGGCCGGCGCACTGAAAAAAGGCGACAACATTATTCTTGATGGCTTTGGCGCAGGCTTGACCTGGGCTGCCATTGTCTTCAAGTGGAGTAAATAATCCAAACGATAAGGGCCCATCTACTTCGTAATGGCTCCTAGGAGTAGCAGTAGTACGCCGTCGTCGCCATTGCTCGTATCTAAACCCTTCTCGTTTGTCTTGATAGTAATTGATTTTTATCGAAAGTGAGGTAATTTACACGATGAGTAAAATCGCATTCGTATTCCCCGGCCAAGGTTCTCAGACCGTTGGCATGTGCAAAGCTTTTTATGATGAATATCCTGTTGTAAAACAGATTTTTGAAGAGGCTGATGACGCTCTTGGCTATTCCATCAGCAAAATGTGCTTCGAAGGTCCTGCTGAAGACCTGAAGCTGACCGCTAACACCCAGCCCGCTATCCTGACTGCCAGCACTGCTTGTGCAGCAGTTCTGAAGGAGCATGGCGTAAGCTGCGATATCGCTGCTGGTCACAGCCTGGGCGAATACAGTGCATTGGTTAACACCGGCGCTCTGAAATTTGCTGACGCTGTACGCATCGTTAACAAACGCGGCCAGTTCATGCAAGAGGCTGTTCCTGTAGGCGAAGGCAGCATGGCTGCTATTCTTGGCCTGGACAGCGACAAAATCGTAGAAATCTGCCGCAGCGTAGAAGCTGAATCCGGCGAAGCAGTTCAAGCAGTAAACTTCAACTGCCCCGGTCAGGTTGTTATCGCAGGCGCAGTTAATCCTGTAAATAAAGCTATCGAAGCTCTGAAAGCTGCCGGTGCAAAACGCGCTGTGCTGCTGCCCGTAAGTGCTCCTTTCCACAGCACTCTGATGCAGCCCGCTGCCAATCGTCTGGCAGAGGTTCTGGCTCCGATTGAAATCAAAGATATCACCGTTCCTGTTGTTGCTAACGTAACTGCTCAGGAAGTTACCAGCGGCGAAGAAATCAAAAAGCTGCTCGTTAAACAAGCTGCTATGCCTGTTCTCTGGGAAACCAGCGTACGCAACATGGTTGCAGGCGGCGTAGACATTTTTGTTGAAGTTGGCCCGGGCAAGGTTCTGACCGGCTTCACCAAGAAGATTGCCAAAGGTATGATGGCTCTGAACGTAGAAGACGCTGCAAGCCTGGAAAAAACCTTAGCTGAGCTGAATAAATAATTCACCAAGCTGAACTGTCCGCTTCATGGTTCCCCTATATGTAGATGCAGTATGTATTTGTGAAGCATAAAAGACAGTTGATGAATTGAAGGATAAGGAGAACTCAAAATGAAATTAGAAGGTAAAAAAGCCCTCGTAACCGGCGCTTCCCGCGGTATCGGCCGTGCAATCGCACTGGCTCTCGCTGCAGAAGGTGCTGATGTTGTTGTAAACTACGCAGGTAGTGAAGCTGCCGCTAAAGAGGTTGCTGCAGAAATCGAAGCTATGGGCCGCAAGGCTTTCGTAGTACAGGCAGACATTTCCTCCAACGAAGCTGCTACTGCTATGGTAGACGAAGTTGTAAAAGAATTCGGCCGCATTGATATCCTCGTAAACAACGCAGGCATTACCCGCGATGGTCTGCTGATGCGTATGAAAGAAGAGGATTGGGACGCAGTTCTGACCACCAATCTGAAGGGTGTGTTCAACTGCACCAAGGCTGCTATCAAATACATGATGAAACAAAAAGCCGGCAAAATTGTCAGCATCAGTTCTGTTGTTGGTCTGATGGGCAATGCTGGCCAGGCTAACTACGCTGCTGCTAAGGCCGGCGTAATCGGTTTTACCAAATCCGTAGCTAAGGAAGTAGCTGCTCGCGGTATCAACGTGAATGCTGTTGCTCCCGGATTTATTAAAACTGATATGACCAGTGTACTTTCCGACAAAGTTGTTGAAGGTATGCTGACTTCTATACCCTTACACAAACTGGGTGAAACTACTGATATTGCCAAGGCTGTTGTCTTCCTTGTGAGCGATGACGCCAATTATATTACCGGACAGACTTTACATGTTGACGGTGGTATGGTAATGTAATAGGGGGCCCGTTTGGGAGACCTGCAACTTTACCTATTGGAAGGAGGTGAATCGTAATGAGCACTTTCGACAAAGTAAGAGACATCACTGTTGAACAACTGAGCGTTGACGCTGACGAAGTAAAGATGGAATCCGCTTTCATCGATGATCTCGGCGCTGACTCCCTCGATATCGTTGAGCTGATCATGGCTTTCGAAGAGGAATTCGGTGTTGAAATCCCTGATGAAAAAGCTGAAAAAATCCGCACTGTAGCTGACGCTGTTAAACTGCTGGATGAAGAAAAATAATGCTTTACCTGCTTATGTTTAGGGAACCCCTTGTGGGTTCCCGGACACAAGCTACTCTACTTTAGTCCTGAAATGGGGGATATTTGTTGAAACTACCAGTGCTGAAAATCGGTAAGCTTGTTGCTGAAGTACCGATTATACAAGGAGGCATGGCTATCAGGCTGTCTACAGCCCGTTTGGCAGCTGCTGTAGCTAAAGAAGGCGGTATAGGACTTATCGCAGCGTCCGGCATGAGCTTTGACGAACTGCGTACAGAAATACGTCTGGCAAGAAAACTTACAGGCGGCAAAGGCATTATTGGTATTAATGCAATGTTTGCGGCAAGAGAGTTTTTAGGTCTGATTACTACCGCTGCACAAGAGAAAATAGATTTAATCGTAGCCGGCGCCGGTTTTTCAAGAGATATTTTTGCCGTCGGACGTAAATATGGTGTCGAAGTAGTACCAATTGTTTCTTCTGTAAAACTGGCTAAGATTTCTGAGAAGCTGGGAGCTTCTGCTATCGTTGTCGAAGGCACCGAAGCAGGCGGTCACTTGGGAACTCAGCAATCTATTAAAGAGATACTTCCGGAGATTGTTAAATCCGTTAATATACCTGTTATTGCTGCCGGCGGCGCTGTCTGCGGCAGTGATGTTGCCGAGCTTCTGAAGCTGGGCGCAAGCGGTGTGCAGATGGGCAGCAGATTCGCTGCCAGTGAGGAATCCAACGGCGCACCTGCTTTAAAAGAATTCTATCTTAAAATGACTAAAGAAGATGTTGTGCAGATTGACAGCCCTGTAGGCTATAAGGGACGTGCTATCCGCAATCCCTTTGCACAGTTATCTTTAGAAAATAAAGCTCCTAAACCCACCACCTGCGATTTGTGCTTGAAGCACTGCACCCACAGCTTCTGTATTATCAGAGCGCTGACTCGTGCACAGCAGGGTGACGTAGAAACCGGTCTTGTTTTCACCGGTGCCAATATGTGGAAAATCAAGGAAATTCTGCCTGTAAAAGAAATCTTCAGGCGCATAAAGGATGAAATTTCAAAAATTTGATTACGAGGTGAACTATTTTGAGTAAAAGAAGAGTTGTAGTAACTGGCGTTGGCCCTGTAACTCCTATCGGTATCGGCAAGGATACCTTCTGGAATAATCTCGTTGCCGGTAAATCCGGTATCGGCCCTATCACTCAGTTTGATACTACTGATTTCACAGTAAAGATTGCCGGTGAGGTTAAGGATTTTGATTACACTGCTTTCATCGATAAAAAAGAAGGCAAGCGTATGGACCGTGTAACCCACTTTGCAGTTGCTGCTGCTAAACTGGCTATCGAAGATGCTAAGCTGGATATGAGCAAGGAAGATCCTCTGCGTTGCGGCGTTTGCGTTGGCAGCGGTATCGGCGGCATCCACACCTTCCTGGAGCAATCCCTGAAGCTGGGTTCCAAAGGCCCGTCCAAAATCAGCCCGTTCTTCATTCCGATGGAAATTCCGAACATGTCTGCTGGCCAGATTGCTATTGCAACCGGTCTGAAAGGTCCTAACACCGCTATCGTAACTGCTTGTGCTACTGGCACCAACTGCATCGGCGACGCTCTGCGTACCATTCAATACGGTGATGCTGACGTAATGCTGGCAGGCGGCACCGAAGCTGCAGTTTCTCCGATTGCTATCGCAGGCTTTGCTAACATGAAGGCTCTGTCCACCAACAACGAAAATCCGGAAGCAGCATCCTGCCCGTTCGATAAAAAGCGTGATGGCTTTGTAATGGGTGAAGGCGCAGGCGTTCTGGTTCTCGAAGAGCTGGAGCATGCTAAGGCTCGTGGCGCACACATCTATGCTGAGCTGGCCGGCTTTGCTATGAATTGCGACGCATACCACATCACCGCTCCGGACCCGACCGGCGAAACTCCGGCTGCCTGCATCGCTGCAGCAGTTGCTGACGCTGGCGTAAAACCGGAAGAGGTTGACTACATCAATGCTCATGGTACTTCTACCCATCGTAATGACCTGGGCGAGACCATTGCCTTCAAGAAGGTATTTGGCGAGCATGCTTACGAACTGTGCATCAGCTCCAACAAATCCATGATCGGCCATCTGCTGGGCGCTGCCGGCGGCGTAGAAGCTATTGCTACCGTTATGACTATCGAAAACGATATCATTCCGCCGACCATCAACTACCAGGATAAGGATCTGGACGATCCGGAAGGTCCGCTGGATCTGGATTATGTACCGAACGAAGCTCGTAAGAAAGTTGTTAATGTTGCACTGAGCGACAACCTGGGCTTTGGCGGTCACAATGCTTCTATCGTATTCAAAAAATACGTTGATTAATAAGCAGGATTGATTAAAATGCAGGAAAAACGTACACAGCAGCTGCAGAGCTTCTGCCAGGGGCTGGGTATCCATATGCATGATTTAGAGCTTCTTGACATGGCTCTGACCCATACATCTTATGCCCATGAAGCTAAGCAGTATCCTAAACCGCATCATAATGAGCGGATTGAGTTTTTGGGTGATTCCGTGCTCAGCGTTATCGTGAGCACCTACATGTATAAGAACTTTCCTGATTTGGCTGAAGGCCAGCTCACTAAGCTGCGTGCTTATCTTGTTTGCGAAGGCTCCCTGTATGAATATGCCAAAAAGATTCATCTGGGAGACTACCTGCAGCTTGGCAAGGGCGAGGAGCTGAGCGGAGGACGCGAGCGTCCGTCTATTCTGGCTGATGCCTTTGAATCTGTTTTGGGTGCCATCTATCTGGATCAGGGCTTTGAGGTCGTACAGACCTACCTGCTGGGTATGATGCAGTCGGAAATAGATTTTATCTGTCGCCATGGTATCTTTAATGATTACAAGACACGTTTGCAGGAGTATCTGCAGCGTGACGGCGATGCAGATATCCATTATGTTCTTTTAGGCAGCACCGGTCCGGAGCACAATAAGGTATTTACCTCTCAGGTAATGTTAGGTAATACTGTTATCGGCGAGGGCAGCGGTCGCACTAAAAAAGATTCGGAGCAGCATGCTGCTAAGCAGGCGCTGGCACAGCTGCATGTAAGGAATCAGGAATAACATTACAATATTGGCCTACGGTAGAAATACCGTAGGTCTTTTATTTTGCCTGCAGGCAGCTTTACGAGCTTTGCAGCGCACAAAAAATCCCCCTGTTCCGGTTAAGGAACAGGGGGATAGCTTGTTTATGGCTTAGTGTTGTTTTTCGTAAGGCTGGTTCATCAGAGCTTCGTCATCGAAGTAGTTGATGCGCATTGCCTCGCGTACGTCATGCAGAGTTGCAGCAGCAGCAGCTTCAGCTTCCTTGCTGCCTGCACGCAGGATTTCATAAACCTCAGGGATGCGTTGTTCCCAATAGTGACGGCGCTCACGGATGGGCTCCAGAACGTCCTGCAGCACGTTGTTGAGGAACTTCTTAACCTTTACGTCACCCAGACCACCGCGTTTGTAGTGAGCCTTCAGCTCGTCCAGGTTAGCATAGTCCGGCAGGAATTTGGCAAAGTGCTCTTCGGTGCTGAAAGCGTCCAGATAGGTGAAAACAGTGTTGCCTTCAATCTTACCGGGATCCTCTACGCGTACATGGTCAGGATCGGTGTACATGGACATAACTTTCTTTTTGATATCCTCCGGTTCATCGGAAAGATAAATGCAGTTGCCCAAGGATTTGCTCATTTTTGCTTTGCCGTCAATGCCGGGCAGACGCAGGCAGGCGTCGTTCTGCGGCAGCATGATGTCCGGGTCAACCAGAGTTTCGCCGTACACGGAATTGAACTTGTGCACGATTTCCTTGCATTGCTCCAGCATCGGCAGCTGGTCCTCGCCTACAGGCACTACAGTAGCGCGGAAAGCGGTGATATCTGCAGCCTGGCTGATAGGATAGCAGAAGAAGCCGGTAGGAATGCTTGCTTCAAAGTTACGCATTTTGATTTCATTCTTAACGGTCGGGTTACGCTGCAAACGGGATACGGTGACCAGATTCATATAGTAGAAGGTCAGCTCGGTCAGCTGCGGTACCATGGATTGGATGAAAAGGGTAGATTTAGCAGGATCAAGGCCGCATGCCAGATAATCCAGTGCTACTTCGATGATGTTCTTACGTACCTTTTCCGGATGCTCAGCGTTGTCTGTAAGCGCCTGGGCATCAGCAATCATGATATATACCTTATCGTATGCACCAGAATTTTGCAGCTGTACACGCTGGCGCAGAGAGCCTACATAGTGGCCTACATGCAGACGTCCGGTAGGACGGTCGCCGGTCAGAATAATTTTACTCATATTAGTCTTACCTCTTTTTGTTCTTATATTTATATAATAATTATAAATGCACTGACGTAAACTGTCAACGCAAGCTTATTTTACGAACATAGCATAGTAACCGTTGAAGAAGATATACAGCACTATCAGCGGCAGAATGTAGGTAGCATAGAAGCGAATCCATTTGGGGAAGGGAATGCCCTTGCCTGTATCTGCCTCTGCAATAAAGTTATCCCAGCCCCAACCGTAACGGCTGGTGCAGAAGCTGAGGTAAATTAAGCTGCCCAGGGGCAGCAGATTGTTGCTGACAAGGAAGTCTTCGAGGTCAAGAATGCAGGTGCCTTTGCCCAAGGGCTGAATGTGGCCCCACAGATTGAAACCCAGCACGCAGGGCAGGGAAAGCAGGATAATCGCAATAATATTGAAGCGAATAGTCTTTTTGCGCTCCCAACCGGTTAAGTCGCAAATGCAGGAGGTAATGTTTTCGAATACAGCGATTACTGTAGACATGGCTGCGAAAAGCATGAACAGGAAGAACAGAGTACCCCAGATACGGCCGCCGCTCATAGCGTTGAATACGTTGGGGAGGGTGATGAACAGCAGATTCGGGCCGCTGTCGGGATTGATACCGAAGCTGAAGCAGGCCGGGAAAATAATCAGGCCGGAAACAATCGCAACAAAGGTATCCAATGCCATAATCCACATTGCTTCACCGGTCAGGCGCTGTTCCTTGCCGATGTAGCTGCCGAAGATAGCCAGTGCGCCGATGCCAAGGCTCAGCGTAAAGAAGGCCTGTCCCATAGCAGCGAAGACTACCTCACGGATACCGTGCTCCAGAACTCTGCTGAAGTCAGGATAGAGATAATATTTAAGACCTGCAGCACTGTTGGGCAGGGAAATGGAATTTACTGCCAGAATCAGCATGAGCAGCAGCAGGCAGGCCATCATATTTTTTGTTATACGTTCTACGCCGGCTTTGACGCCCAGATAGCAGACACCGAAGCAGGAGAGAACGATAATAATCATATTGCCTGCCATGGTTACAGGATCGCTCAGCAGACTGCCGAACACGTTGCCGACACCTTTGGCGTCCAGACCAACGAAACCGCCGACAGCCATTTTATAGAAATAATACAGCATCCAGCCGGAAACAGTGGTGTAGAACATCATCAGAAGAACATTGCCGGCAATAGCACCGTATTTATAAAGATGCCATTTTGTACCGGCAGGCTCCAGTACGTCGAAGGATTTTGCCGCACTGCGCACGCTGGCACGGCCGACAGCAAATTCCGCTACCATGATGGGCAGGCCCAAAAGCAGCAAAAAGCAAAGATAAATTAAAACGAAGGAGGCACCTCCGTATAAGCCCGTAATAAACGGGAAACGCCAGACATTGCCTAAGCCGATTGCACAGCCGGCAGAGATTAAAATAAAGCCAAGGCGTGAGGAAAAGCTTTCTCTTTCCATAAATACATACCTACTCCCTAAAAAATTTTGGATAAGTTAATTATAAGCGAAAGGTTGGTTATAAGCAATAAAAAAACTGCATCCCACACTTTGGCAGGATGCAGTTCAAAGAGGATTATTTCTTTTCAGCAGGTGCTTTTTCCGGAGCTTTGTACGGAGAGAAGCTGAAGTTTTGCAGTTTGGCATCCTTGCCAAACATGAAGGTCATAATAACAACATTTTCTTTAGAGAAGGCTGCAATATAGGTTACTCTGTCGCCTTGGTCAAAACGCTCAAAGCTATGGAATTTTGTTTCTTTCAAGGAACCGAATTGTTGCTTAACCTGTTTTTGGATAGCAGCAAAGTTTTTCTCGCCCAGAGCTTTGTTAAGGTCAGCGCTCAGTGTGGGAGCAAGAGCAGTATAGCTGGCAGCAGCATCTGCTTCGAGAGAGGTCATCATCTTTTCAGCGGTTTTCTGCTCCTTGTTCAAATCGCCGCCGTCAGCAGCAAAGGCCATACTGCTGCAGGCAAAAGCAAGCAGCATAGTTAAGACTAACACTAATTTTTTCATTTACATTACCTCCAATTATAGATAGCTTAAAAGCCTTATATATAATCATAACTGTTTTTTCTCATTTAGTAAAGACTTTTAAAGTGATTTTTTGAAAAATTCAGCTTAGAAGTGCAGTAAAGATGCTTGCTTATTTTGCCTGCTTGCCTTCCGGATGCTGCAGGCATTGAAACATCATTTCTGCTAGAGAGCGCTTCAAAAGCTGATTGAATTCATCAACAGTGTGGTCGCTCAATGGCTTGCCTGCTGCCGGACAAGATTTTTTATTCGTGCCGAAAATCAGCTCATCCAGGCTGCATTTAAGATGTTGGGAGATACGGATGGCAATTGCCAGGCTTACGCCAGTCTTACCGTTTTCCAGATTGCTCATGTGGGTTTGGGAAATATTAATCGCTTTTGCCAGGCTTTGCTGCGACACCTGAGATTTGGTGCGCATTTGTTTGATATTGTTGCCGATAAGCTTGTAGTCAGGATTTACAGTTAAGCTTGCCATAATAACACCTCCAGCTGCTGTTTAACAATAGCATATTTTATTTTTCTCGGTATGAACGCGAGCCGTTGCTTCGTCCTTCAAGTATATTATGACAGATTTATACCTGAATGTCCCTACACCAAATGGCGATTTCGGGTAGGATAGGGCAGTATTTTTATAAAAAAAAGACGAATTTTATTTACAAAATTTATTCTTTAAATTATCTTTATATTGTTAACTGATAATAAAAAATAGTAAACCATATTTTGGCTGAATAAGGAGCCGAGTCAGCGGCATAAATATAAGTTGCATTATGTTATCAGCTAAAGTTGCAAATGACAGCGCAACGTGTTATATTAAGGCTAGATTATATGAAAATGAGGTGTATTATGCTTACTGCTGCTGATTTTGATCAACTTGGCTTTTGGGAGGATGCTACTCCGGAAGAAAATATTACGGTGTACGGTATGGATTTTGGCACGGATTATATTATGCTGACGGATGATTTGGGCAAAACACCGCTGGATGCTAAAAAGTTTATCGTTGTTGCTGCATATGATGATGCTGACTGCTTTTTGTGGGGTGTAGAGCTGAAAAACTTTGCGGCACTCAAGGAGCTGTGTGCTCAATATGCACCAGGAAGTGCGGAGCTTTTTCAGGCGCTGAAGGAATACAAGCTGCCGAAGAAAAAATAAAACAGTGCAATACGGCAGGCTTGTTCTGCCAAAGAAAAACTGCTGCCCTGCGTCTGTGACGCTAGGCAGCAGTTTTTAGCTTGCAGTAATTTATTCCATAGCGAAAACGGTATCAACACTGGCCTTAATCGTAATTTCCTGCGCAGCGATGCTTGTTTCGGGGGCAGCAGCTCTATCGGCAGCAGCCATCAGCTTCATGTTGCCATAGGAGCGCTCTATGCCGCCGCTGTAGGTGCTGATGTTAGCGCTCAGCAGCTTGCCGAGCGTGCGTCCGCCGGCATTGGCGACAACGGCAGCCTGCTGGCGTGCGTTTTCGACAGCCTGAGCCAGCAGCTTGTTGCGGTAAAGCTCTCTGCTGCTGACGCTGAAGGAAATATTATTGATTGTATCAACGCCGGCAGCACTGATTTTATCAATTACCGGACCAAGCTTGCTGATATCCTTGAGCTTGATGCGCACGCTGTTGCTGGCAGTATAACCGGTGATTTTTCCCTTGATGTCGGTATCTGGATAAAGAGTATAGCTTGTTGTTGTAATATCATTACCTAAAATATTGCAGCCAAGCAGATTATGCTTAACGCTATCCATTTTGGCGGCAGATGCGCTTGTTGCTTCGGCGGCGGTACGGCCCTTGCCATTGACATCAAAGCTGATTACGGCAGTATCCGGTGCCACTTCAATGGTTGCATTGGCGCTGACGCTGATGCTGGGGGTATCAGGCTGTGCTGCCATGGCATTTGTGCTGCCGATAAGCAGCAGGCAGACGGTAAGCAGAGCACAAAGCATTTGTTTAATCTTAGACATATTTCTAACCTCCTGATTCTGATTTAATCAGCTTAATTATAGCATATAAATATAATTTAAATCTGAAAGACACAGAAAAAACACGAAGCTGTAAGCGTGAGGCTGTAGCAGGTCTATAAGAAACGGCGGTTAACTTACCATAAGTGCCTTATATCCCCTGCCTTTAGGCATGGGGATATAAGGCACGTTTGCCAATACGGTTGCAAATTATATATCTTTATATTATTATATAGCTATGGGTAAATAATATATAAGTCTAATTATAATATAGTATACTCATGCAAGTATCATATCGTGTTCTGCCCCAAATACCGTAGAAAGGTACTGGTTAATGGCGTTGATACCAGACTAAAGGAGCTGGTTAACTCAATATGTGAAGAACTCCATGTCGATATAATAGAAATGGAAATAATGCCAGATTATGTACATATTCTGCTAGGAGTAGATCCGCAATTTGGAATTCATAAAGCAGTTAAAACTATTAAAGGAACTACATCCCGTATTTTAAGACAAGAGTTTCCGTGGTTGCGTTCCCAGATACCAAGATTATGGACAAACAGTTATTTTTGTTCTACTATTGGTGGTGCTCCGTTGTCTGTTATTAAACAATACATTGAAAATCAGAAATCAAAATAAGGTGGTGATTGTAGATGAAGACATATTGTTTTAAGCTGTATGATTCAAAAAGAAACAGGAAACTCCATAGTCAGATTAATGCGGCAGGCCTTGTCTACAATCACTGCATTGCTTTGCATAAGCGATACTATAGATTGTTCGGGAAATCTCTGAACATATATCGACTGCAAAAGTATCTGAGCAAATTGAAGAAAATTTCCAGATTTACCTATCTGAAAGAAATCGGCTCCCAGGCTGTACAGGATATAACCCAGAGGATAGACAAAGCATATAAACTGTTTTTTCGCAACTTAAAACATAAAATCCGCACAGCGCCGCCATCTTTCAAGAAAATAAAAAAATATAAATCTTTCACTTTGAAACAGAGCGGCTGGAAACTTAACGAAGCTGATAACAGCATCATAATCGGTAAACAACGCTATCGTTATGCAAAATCAAGAAAAATAGACGGAAAAATAAAAATCCTGACTATTAAACGTGACGCATTAGGCGATATATATTTATATTTCGTCTGCGAAACATCAGAAAATGAAGTCTTGGCAAGAACAGGTAAAAGTGTCGGCTTTGACTTCGGCCTGAAGATGTTTCTTAATGCTTCTGACGGGAAGGATATTGCTTCTCCACTATTCTTCAAGCAAAATGCCAATGCAGTAAAAAGAGCTAATAAAAATCTGTCCCGTAAGGTCAAAGGCTCTAATAATCGTCAAAAAGCAAAACTAACTTTGGCAAGACTGCATAAAAAGATAGCAAATCAGAGAAATGATTTTCACTGGCAGGTGGCTCACAGGCTCGTTGCCGAATATGCCCTGATATGCCTTGAAAGCTTAAACTTGAAGGCTATGCAAAAGCGTTTTGGCAGGAAAATATCTGATTTAGGTTTTGCTGATTTCGTAGACAAGCTGAAATACCTGTCAAACAAGACAGGTTCGTCTGTTATAGAAATAGACAGGTTCTACCCTTCCAGCCAAATATGTTCAGCATGCGGATACCAGAACACCAAAATCAAAAATCTGGAAATCAGAGAGTGGGTTTGTCCTGAATGTGGCAGCACTCATAATCGGGACAGGAACGCTTCGATAAATATTGAACGGGAAGGAATAAGGATATTCTTTGCATGAAATAAAAATGGGCAGGGCATTGTCCATTGTGGAGAGAACTCGTAAGATCTGCTATTCTGGTAGGCAAGGTTCGCTAATATCCCAGAATCCCCCGGCTTTAGCCGTGGGGAGTATGTCAATTTTAACACTTACTGCCGTCAAAGCATTTTCTTAATGGTACAAATGTGCTATAATAAAAACCGCAATAAGAAGCAGGAGGTGCGCTTTATTTATGAAGAAAAAAGAGCGTGACAGGCTGCAGGTAGAATATATCTGTCCTGATTGCGGCAAACATTTGGCTTGGGCGCTGCCTACCGCTGTAATACAATGTCCGTGCGGACAGTGGGTGGATAATAACAATCGTTTAAAAGATAAGAGTGAGGTTTATCTGCCTTTAGACAGTGAGCAGACTGTACTTTTTTAATGGGGGTAAGAAACATGGCAACAATTTGGCAACAGGCTGAAGAATTAAAAGATGAAATGGTCGAACGCCGCAGAGATTTGCATAGACATCCGGAAACAGGCTGGACGGAATTCCGTACGGCAAGCATGATTATCGGTGAGCTGAAAAAGCTTGGCTATGATGTTAAATTCGGCGCTGACGTTATTGACGAAAAATCTATGATGGGCGTGCCGAGCGAGGCAGAGCTGGCTGATTATATGCAAAGAGCCATCAGCGAGGGTGCGGATCCGGAGCTGGTAAAGAAGATGGCCGGCGGCAAGACCGGTATCGTGGCAACTCTTAAGACAGATAAACCCGGTAAAACAGTTGCCTTCCGCTTTGATATGGACTGCAACGACGTAGAAGAGGAGCGCAGCGAGGAGCATCGCCCTGCTAAGGAAGGCTTTGCTTCCGAACATAAAAAGGCTATGCACGCCTGCGGTCATGACGGTCACGTAACCATCGGCCTGTCGGCAGCAAAACTGCTTGCTGCTAATAAAGCACGTTTGGCAGGCACTGTTAAATTGATTTTCCAACCGGCAGAGGAGGGTGTACGCGGTGCTTTCGCTATGATGAACGCAGGTGTAGTTGATGATGTGGATTACCTGTTCGGCGGTCATATCGGCTTCAAAGCTACTGCAGACAACTGCCTGGTAACGATGACTGACGGCTTTTTGGCAACAACGAAGCTGGATGCGGAATTCACCGGTGTGTCTGCCCACGCAGGCGCTGCTCCGGAGCAGGGCAAGAATGCTTTGCTGGCAGCGGCACAGGCTGCAATTTCCCTAAATACCATTCCCCGTCACAGCAAGGGCTCCAGTCGTATCAACGTAGGCGTACTCAACGCCGGCACCGGCCGCAATGTTGTGCCTGATATCGCTGCTATTAAGCTGGAAACACGCGGTGCTACTACTGAAATCGATGAATACATGGTTACCGAGGCTAAGCGCATTCTTAATGCCTGCGCTGCTATGTATGACGTTAAGGTAAAAATCACCATGGCCGGTGCTGCACCTGCCTGCTTTGCAGACAAGGAGCTGGGCCATGAGGTAGCAGAGCTGATTGAGGAAAAATGTCATTATGACGAGGTTGTTGAATATGTGGACATGGGCGGCAGCGAGGACTGCGGTTACTTCATGGAGCGCGTACAGCAGCATGGCGGCCGTGCCCTGTATATGATGTACGGCACCAAGATTGCGGCAGGTCATCATAACAGTCACTTCGATTTCAATGAGGATTGCCTGTGGAAGGCTGCTGCTACCGTTACGGAAATCGCTGTACATTTCAGCAACAAGTAAATAATTAATCAAAACTGCCATGATTTTGCCATAATCTTATGCTATACTTATAAACATAAACAAAAGCAATATCTTGGAGGTATATATTATGAAATCACTTAAAAAAATCGCTTTGGTATTTTCCTGCATGGCACTGTTGGGTGCCGGCAGTGCTTTCGCCGCTGACGCGGCTCAATCCTCTCCCCTGGACGAGGTGCAGGCAAATCCTGAGGTAATGCGCGCACCGGGAACCTATGTTACCCGTGGCGAAATAGTTGCTGTAGAGAATGGCATGTACGTGATTAAAGGTGAGGGCAGCAGAAATATGGTTGCAGCCATTGTTGACCGTGATACCTACGTTGTGGAGGGTGCCAGCGGTAAGCTGCGTCTGCCCTATGCTTTAAAGGAAGGCCAGAAGGTTACTGCTTATTATTCCGCAACCATGACTCGTAGCATGCCGCCGCAAAGCCATGCTTTGGCGATTGTTATCGAAGACAGCGAAGAGCCTGTAAGCTTTTTTGAGGTAGCACAGGCAAGCCTTGCTAAGGACGGCAGCTATGTAACCGTACTCAACACCAATAATGATGTTATTGCGACGATTGATGCCAATGCGTGTGCAGACTTCGCTAAGATTAAAAAAGGTGATAAGCTGCTGGTTTGGAGCAGCATGATGACCATGAGCTTGCCTGCTCAGATTCATGCTGAGAAGGTAGTCGTACTTCCGTAAGGACGCGCGATAAAGCACAATAATAAATAACAAAAATATGAATTTGATTTGTAAAGAGGGTTAGTTAAAAAATGAAGATTTTTATGGATACTGCTAATGTAGAGGAGATTGCCAAATTTGTCGATTGGGGCGTTGTGTATGGTGTTACAACCAACCCGAGCCTGATTGCCAAAAGCGGCCGTACCCAGGCTGAGGTTATCCCGGAAATTGCCAAGCTGGTTGCCGGTCCTGTCAGCGCTGAGGTTATCAGCACCGAATGTGACGGCATGGTAGAGGAAGCACGCAAGCTGGTAAAGATTGCGGATAACATCGTTATCAAAATTCCCTGCATTCCGGAAGGTCTGAAGGCAGTAAAAATTCTGAGCGCGGAAGGTATTAAAACAAATGTAACGCTGGTATTCAGTATGGCTCAGGCTTTGCTGGCCGCACGCGCAGGTGCCAGCTATGTCAGCCCGTTTATCGGCCGCTTGGACGATATCGGTGAAAACGGTGTACAGCTGGTAGAAAACATTGTCAAAGCTTTTAAGCTTTATGGCATTACTACCGAGGTAATTGCTGCCAGCATCCGTAATCTGGAGCATGTAGAAAAGGTTATGCTGACCGGTTGCCAGATTGCAACTATTCCTACTAAGGTGCTGGAGCAGATGATTATCCATCCGCTGACAGATAAGGGTTTGGCGCAGTTTATGGCTGATTATCAAAACAGCCTGAAGTAAAAATCTTAGAATATTGTTACTGAGTCCGCAGCCTTAATTATTGGTAATAATTTTGGCTGCGGAAAGTTTTTCATGTGAGCTTTAAGGAGGGGTTTGATGAATTTAAAAAAAGCCTTGCAGGCTTTTCTTGTTACTGTATCCTGTGGCATGCTGAATGTAGCAGGCGCACAGCAAAGACCTGTATTTATTCCGGAAGATTATGTTACCGAGCAGGCACAGGCGGATTTTGTCGCCAATGGACCGAAGCTGCTTTTCAGCGACAGTCCTGAAACTGTTTATCATAACGGCATTCTGTACCGCGATAAGGTGGAGGGTGATGTACGTTTATTCCTGCATCATGTCAATGGTGTTGCCGGCAAGAAAAAGTTGGCGGTAATGCTGAAGAATACAGATAATCTGCGTCCTGTGCATTATAAGGTAACACGCAGCGGCGTAGCAGGCTTTGCTTATGATTATATGCGTGACGGCAAAAACTCCCAAAAGGAATATTTTGATGACAGCAGCCAGAAGCCGCAGGAGGGCAAGCTGAGCTTTGGTGGCAGCCATGAGCTGCTCAGCGGCCACGGAATTATTTTGCCGACGGATAAGCTTTATACGGCAACTGTTGACCTGCACTTTGACAAGCCTGTTGAGGTGAGCGTGCTGATGTGCGAAACAAAGAGTGATCTGGAGCTGTTTAACGAAGCTGCCGCCATTCAGCCGATGGATGAGCATCCGCTGCGCGGTACCTTTGAGGCTGCAGACTGGAACTATACGCTGAAAAAGCCTGTCAATGCGCCGGAAAAACCGCTCATGCTGGAGCTGGCAACGTCGCAGGAGGGTTATGCCAAGGGTGTTGATGCTACTACCGGACTGCCTGCGGAAAACTACGGCAACTACGGCGTTATCTATAAGGTAAACTTTACAATTGCCGGCAAAAAGCCAATCAGCTTTATTTTAAACCCAATCGGCGGACCGTTTGCCGGTTACGGCGTACTGGAAAACAAAACCAAGGGTGAACGTCAGCTGTTGGCATTGCCGGAGAAAAAAGTATGCTTAGGTTCCCAAATAGAGGAAGCTATTGAGCTTGCTCAGCTGAAAGCGGGCGAATACAGCTTTATCTGGTCTCCTCCCGGAGCCTCTAACCTGCCTGTGCAGTTGATTTGGGAGAAAACCGAATAAATGGTATAGGTTAACTAATACTGTCGGACAAAGTTCCGACAGTACTTTTTTTATATTTTGAATAAAGTGTTAATGAGAAGCATTTTCTATTCTTTGTTATAATTTTCCTATTGAGTAATTTTAGAATTAAGAATGAATTGATTATATGCTAGACAACAGCAAAAAAAGTATAAATTTATTTGTGATTATTTTGTAGATTGGTGCTAAAAATACTTGACAATTTTGACGGAGGGTGTATAATTCTAAATGAGAATTATTTTTGATAAAGGATGATGAAAATGGCTAAAAGAAACACTATTCAAAGACAACTTGTTATCGCGGCTGTACGTTTTTTAGCAGATCACCCTACTGCTGAAGAAGTATATGACCGCATCACTATGGAGTATCCCGATATCAGCAAAGGTACCGTTTACCGCAACCTTAATTCTTTGGTTGAAAGCGGCCTGCTGAGCAAGGTTTCCGTTCCTAGCGGTGCTGATCGTTTTGATCATATTCTCGCAAGACATTACCACATCAAATGCACTGAATGCGGTAAGTTCATGAACGTAGAAAACTTTGATTATATTCCGGATATGGATGAAAAGGTAGCTGCTGTAACCGGCTACAAAATGAATCATCATGATATTGTTTTCAGTGGTATCTGCCCCGAATGCCAAAAGGAAATGGCAGAGCACCCTGTAAGCGAAGATGTTTTGGGTGATGACCAAAACTGATAATAAAGCTGTATAAGCTTTATTTTAGGAAGGCTGTTGCGTCGTTTTCAAGAGGAGGAATTGAAAATGGATTTAAAAGGCAGCAAGACTGAAAAAAATCTGCAGACCGCTTTTGCGGGAGAATCTCAGGCTCACACTAAGTACCAATATTATGCAAGTGCAGCCAAAAAAGAAGGCTACAACCAGATTGGTGCTATTTTTACCGAAACTGCCGGTAATGAAAAAGAGCATGCCAAATTATGGTTCAAGGCACTGCATGGCGGCGCTGTTCCCCAGACTATTGAAAATCTGAAGGATGCAGCTGCAGGCGAAAACTATGAGTGGACCGAAATGTATGCCGAATTTGCCAAGGTTGCCAAAGAGGAAGGCTTTGATAAAATTGCATTCCTGTTTGAGGAAGTAGGCAAGATTGAAAAAGAGCATGAAGAAAGATATCGTGCACTTTTGGCAAACATTGAGAATGATCGTGTTTTCCAACGTGAAGAGAAAAAGGTTTGGATCTGCACTAACTGCGGTAAGATTGTTATCGCTGAAAAGGCTCCAGAAAAATGCCCGGTATGTGACCATCCTCAGGGTTATTTCGAGCTGAAGGTAACAAACTATTAATTTTCTGAAGCAGGATTAATTATAAAAGTATGAAAAGGTTTTTATGGGGATTCCTGTGACAGAACGCACAACAAAATAGCGGCATAAGAGGCAAACAGCGAGGCAACAGCCTGCTGTCTGCCTCTTTTTTGCGTAAAGCAAAAAAGCTGCCGCAAATGCGGCAGCCGGGCTGCGCTCTTTTCAGTAGAAAAGCAGCTGGGTTTTGTAGACGGCGCTGACGCCGGCATTCAGAGCAAAGAGGCAGCCAAGCGAAAGCGCTATGAGCAGAGCAGCTTCCTTGCTGTTTAACGGCTGTTGCTGGTGCATGGCGCGGCTGATAGCCTTGCCGCATAAAACGATCAGCATGCCCAAAAGAAATAAAGAGAAAAATATATTCAGCATTATAATGGCTCCTTTTGTTATAAGCTGTTTACAAGCAGATAAATATTTATAGAATTAGTATACCACACTTTTCGTGAAATATGGTATACTATTATAGATATATTCAGCAAAATATCGCAGATTTAGATTCTGCTAAGTTCCAAAAAGAGAAGGGTGATTAGTATGGAAACAAGAGTAGCTGTTATTTCTCTGATTGTAACGCAGCCTGAGGCCGTGGAAGAGCTTAACGCAATTTTACACACCTACAGCAGTTATATTATCGGCCGCATGGGCCTGCCATATCGCCAGAAGAATGTTAATATTATCTGCGTAGCCGTTGATGCACCGCAGGATATTATCAGCGCTATGAGCGGTAAGCTGGGACTGCTGGCCGGTGTGAATGCCAAAACTGCTTATTCCAACGTAATTGCTAAGGAATAAAACTGCTGGGTACAAACTATCTGACGGGAAAGATATTACTGACCTGTAAGGAGGAGACAAAATGTATAATGCAAAATCAATGAAGGCCGAAGAATTTATCTGTCATGAGGAAATCCTCGACACGCTTGCTTATGCTGAGGCCAACAAAAACAACAAGGAGCTGTTGGAGCAGATTATTGCCAAGGCCAAGCTGCGCAAGGGCTTGAGCCATCGTGAGGCCAGCGTACTGCTTGCCTGCGAGGACGAAAAGCTAGTGCAGGAAATGTTTGCTCTGGCTGAGCAGATTAAAAAGGACTTTTACGGCAACCGTATAGTGCTGTTTGCTCCGCTGTATTTATCCAATTATTGCATCAATCACTGCGTTTACTGTCCTTATCATGCTACCAACAAGCATATCGGACGCAAAAAGCTGACGCAGGACGAGGTACGCGACGAGGTTATCGCGCTGCAGGATATGGGCCATAAACGCCTGGCGCTGGAGGCCGGCGAGGACCCGGTAAACAATCCTATTGAATACATTCTGGACTGCATCAAGACTATCTATTCTATTAAGCATAAAAACGGCGCTATCCGCCGCGTAAACGTAAACATTGCGGCTACTACCGTAGAAAATTACCGCAAACTGAAGGAAGCAGGCATCGGTACCTATATCCTCTTCCAGGAAACCTATCATAAGGAAAGCTATGAGAACCTGCACCCGCGTGGACCGAAGCACAATTACGCTTACCATACGGAGGCTATGGACAGAGCTATGGAGGGCGGCATTGATGATGTCGGCTTGGGCGTACTGTTCGGTTTGGAACGTTACCGCTACGAGCTGGCCGGCCTTTTGATGCATGCCGAGCATCTGGAGGCAGTGCATGGCGTAGGTCCGCATACCATCAGCGTACCGCGTATCAAACGCGCCGACGATATCGACCCGGGCGTTTTTGACAACGGTATTGATGATGCAACCTTCTGCAAGATTATTGCTATTATCCGTATTGCTGTTCCTTATACAGGCATGATTATTTCTACGCGTGAAAATCAGGCTGTGCGTGAAAAGGCTTTACATTTGGGCATTTCGCAAATCAGTGGCGGCTCGCGTACTTCCGTAGGCGGTTACACCGAGGATGTGCGCCCGACTGATACCGAGCAGTTTGACGTTTCTGACCAACGTTCTTTGGATGAAGTAATAGAATGGCTGATGGAGCTTGGTTTCCTGCCTTCCTTCTGTACTGCCTGCTACCGTGCTGGACGTACCGGCGACAGATTTATGGAGCTGTGCAAGTCTAAGCAGATTCAGAACTGCTGCCATCCTAATGCGCTGCTGACGCTGAAGGAATATCTGGAGGATTATGCTTCCCCGGCAACTAAGGCTTTGGGCGAAAAACTGGTACAGGCCGAGCTGCCGAACATTCCGCAGGAAAAGGTGCGTGAGGTTTGCGTAGAGCGTCTGCAAAAAATTGCTCAGGGTGAAAGAGATTTCCGTTTCTAAAATAAAAAAAGACAAGCCTGCGGGTGCAGGCTTGCGTTGCAAATACTAAAAAACCGCTGCAGAGCTTCTGCAGCGGTTTTGTGCTTTAGTAGTCTTATTCGTTCAGCAGGTGCAGGTATTCAAAGAGCTTGAAGGCAAGGCTCATAATAATAGCAACAACAGTTGCCAAAACCATGCCCTGTACGGAAAAGGCGCCGAAAGAAAGCTTCGCACCGGAAAGACCGATAATCATAATAACAGAGGTCATTACGAGGTTAGAGGATTTGCTGTAATCTACCTGACGTTCAACAAGTACGCGGATACCGCTGGCAGCGATTACGCCGAACAGCAGGATGCAGATACCGCCCATAACAGGAACGGGGATACTGTGAATCAGCTCGCTGAGCTTACCGCAGAAGGAAAGAATAATCGCCATGACAGCAGCGCCGCCGATAACCCAGGTGCTGTAAACCTTGGTAATTGCCATAACGCCGATGTTTTCACCATAGGTGGTGTTCGGAGTTGCGCCGGCAAAGCCGCTGATAACATTGGAAAGACCGTCAGCAAACAGGGAACGGGACAGGCCGGGATCCTTAATCAGGTCGCGGTCAACAATGTTGCCGGTTACTACGAGATGGCCTATATGCTCAGCCAAAACAACGAGTGCTGCCGGAGCAATAATCATAATAGCGTTGATATCGAAAACCGGAGCGTAGAAATGCGGTACCTGGAACCAGGGTGCGTCGATTACCGGCTGGAAGTTGACGATACCCATGATAGCAGCAAAAACATAACCGCAGACAACGCCGAAGAGAATCGGGATGATGCTCATAAAGCCGCGGAAGGCAACGGAGCCGATAACGCCGACAGCCAATGTGAACATAGAAATAGCAACGTTGACCATGTCGATTTTATCGCCGGTCAAACCTGCCATGTTGGCTGCAACAGGTGCCAGCTCCAAACCGATAACAGCAATAATTGCGCCCATTGCTGCCGGCGGGAAGATGACATCAATCCATTTGGTACCTACGCAGTGGATAATCAGCGAGAAAAGCATGAACAGCAGACCAAAAACGATGAAGCCGGACTGTGCATGATTATAGGCAGATGTGGACATAATCAGCAGTACAGGAGAAATGAAGGCAAAGCTGGAGCCGAGATAGGAAGGGATTTTGCCTTTGGTGATAAAGATGTAGAGCAGGGTGCCCAGGCCGTTCATAAACAGGCAGGTGGTAGGGTTGACCTTGAATAAAAAGGGAACCAGCACGGTGGAGCCGAACATAGCGAACAGATGCTGGATACTTAAAGGAATGTTAAGTAGTAATGGCGGACGTTCTTCAACTTGAATAACTTTGCGTTCCAAAATAAATAACCTCTTTTCTTAAAATTTGCTATGATAATTTTACGTGGATTTTACATTAATTGCAAGGAGTTTTTAGGAAAAGTGTAAAAAAGTTTGCATAATCTCGGATTTTCAGATGAAGTGCCGCTCTTGTGTGATGCTTCAGAAGCAAGTATAATAAAGCTGTCATCTATGCTATTTATATTTCTGTTGTTGATTTTTTCTAGATGAAGGGGGAATAAAAATGTTAAAAGTAAATCAGGAGCGTGTGGCCAAGCTTTTACAGGGTTTGGCAGCTTTTACAGATAGTGCGGATGGTGTTACCCGTCTTGCCTACAGTCCGCTGGATAAAAAGGCTCAGAGCTGGTTGTTGGAGCAGGTGAAGGATTTGCATTTGCAAATCCGTACAGATGCTGTTGGCAATGTTTTTTTGCGTCGCGAGGGTAAACAGTCCCAGCTGGCGCCGGTGGCCGGCGGTTCACATCTGGACACTGTTATCCATGGCGGTGCCTATGACGGCATGTGCGGTGTGGTAGGTGCCCTGGAGGCGCTGTATATGCTGCAGGACGAGGAGCTTGAGCACAGCATTGAGGTGATTATTTTCCGTGCGGAGGAATCGAGCCGCTTCGGCTTTGCAACTATGGGCAGCAAGCTGCTGACAGGCAGCGCAGCGCCGGAGCAGCTGAACAATGGAGCCAAGAAAGGTGATATCAGCTTTATCGAGGCCTTGCGTGAATGGGGCTGTGATCCTGACGCTTATCGTGATGCCGTAATTGCGCCCGGCAGCTATAAGTGCTTTGCGGAGCTGCATATCGAGCAGGGCAAGGTGCTGGAGCAAACGCAGCACCAGCTGGGCATCGTGCATAATATTGCGGCACCGACGCGCTTTAAAATTCATATCAAGGGCATGGCCGACCATAGCGGTGCAACGCCGATGGGCATGCGCCGTGATGCGCTCGTCAGCGCTGCTAAGCTCATTTTAGCGGTGAACGAGGCTGCTGAAACAGAAAAAGCCAACGGCAGTGTCGGTACCGTTGGCGTGGTTGACGTAGAACCCGGTTCAATTAACGTTGTGCCGGGAGCAGTTACGCTGTGGGTTGATGTGCGTGGTGTTGATAAAGACAGCATTGAGCGCGTACTGCAAAGCATCCGCGAGCAGGCCGAAAACGTTGCTGTTTGCGACGGCGTCGGCGTGCAGATAGAAATGCTGACTGCAGACAGCCCTGTTGCTTTGGATAAGGTTTTGGCCGCGCAGAGCGAAGCGATATGTGCGGAAAAGGGCTTCAGCTTCTTGCATATGAACAGTGGCGCCGGCCATGATGCTATGCATATGACGAAAATCTGCCCCACGACGATGCTGTTTATTCCCTGTCGCGCAGGCATCAGCCATAACCCGGCAGAGTACGCTTCAACTGAGGATATCTGCCGCGGCATCGAGGTGCTGGCGGAGGTTTTGCGTCGGGAGGCAAATTGACAATAACAAAAAACTGTTATAATTAAGAATAGAGATAGCCGATTGTGGTAGGTCGGCTTTCCTTGCAAAGTTTGAGTTTGAAGGAAGCCGCCTCTACACTAGGCGGTTTTTTTTCATGCCTTTTATACTCCTGTACCGTCAAAGCAGGGGATGAAATCTTTGCAGGCTGCATCACCCTCCTGCACAAAGCCATCTTCGATAGTGCTTTGCAGCAGGTAGTTTTCCAGTTCCTTGTATTCCTCATCCGTAACCTTACGGTTGATTTCAGGATATTCGCTGGCGCGGCCGCAGGGAACATACTGGTGCATCAGGCTGAACATTACCTGCCCGGGCTTGAAGTTGGCAGCAACCCAGTCGATAATTCTCTTGGTGTTGTCCGGCATGCCGGGCATAATCAGATGACGGATAATAACGCCTTTCGTCATAATACCGTTATCATCAATATGGTAGTCACCGACTTGATTATACATTTCCTTAATTGCTTCGGTTGCGATGCGGAAGTAGTAGGGTGCATTGCTGTATTTAATAGCAGCCATATCGTCGCTGTATTTTAAATCAGGCAGATAAATCTGCACCTTGCCTTTAAGGCGGCGCAGTGTATCCTGCGTTTCAAAGCCGCTGGTGTTATAAACAACAGGCACCGGCAGAGGCTCGTCCAAACTTTGCAGTACTGCCTCGGTAAAATGGGTGGGCGTAACAAGATTGATATTGTGCGCACCTTGGGCGATAAGCTCGTGATAGATTTCTTTCAGACGTTCAATAGTAATTTCCTTGCCGAAGCCTTTGCAGCTGATGTCATAGTTCTGGCAGAAAACACAGTGCAGGTTGCAGCCGGAAAAGAAAACCGTACCGCTGCCTTTAGTGCCGCTGATGACGGGCTCTTCCCACATATGCAGGCCGGCGCGGGCAACAATCGGAGCGAGTCCTACGCCGCAGCTGCCGAAGCAGCCGGTAGTATCAGACATATTTGCCGGGCGGTCTACGCCGCAGCGATGCGGACATACATAACAGAGAGTCATATTATTTCCTCCTTTGAAAATTAGAGCTGTTATTGGTGTTATTGGTATTATATGATGGCTGAGAGGGTACATCATACGTTTAATGATAATGTTATGACAGGCAAAACCGCTCTCCGTCATTTCTTGGCGATGACATCCGTCCGAGGGCTTTCTTCCTTGCCTTACGGGCAATTCATCTTATCTCTTCTGGGAGAGATTCTCTTCTGCAACACTCTAATTCGTTATACCATTATTCTACCACAATCGCCCGGTATTGACAAAAACAACGAGGCATCTTATAATTTTAGTATTAGGTCATATAACTGACGGAAGTGGGTTACCACAGGGGAGTATGACCGGTAGCACGCCGACCGTCTGGGCAAAGATTTTTTCTTGTGCCAGTGAGTCGGTTTTTTTGTTTGTCTAAGTGACTGGCACTATACAAAAGAGGAGGAGTTATAGTGAAAGAATTAGCATTAAAATATGGCTGCAATCCTAATCAGGGCAGCGCACGTATTTACATGAACAATGGCAGCGAGCTGCCGATTGAGGTACTGAACGGCCGCCCCGGCTACATCAATTTCCTCGACGCTTTTAACAGCTGGCAGCTGGTAAAGGAGCTGAAGGAAGCAACCGGCCTGCCGGCAGCAGCATCCTTTAAGCATGTAAGCCCTGCAGGCGCTGCAGTAGGCCTGCCGCTGAGCGATACTTTGAAGAAAATTTATTATGTAGATGACCTGGAGCTTTCTCCGCTGGCAAATGCTTATGCACGCGCTCGTGGCGCTGACCGCATGAGCTCCTACGGCGATTTTGTTGCTTTGTCCGACGTTTGCGACGTGCAGACCGCTAAAATGCTGGCACGCGAGGTTTCCGACGGTGTTATTGCACCCGGTTATACCGAAGAAGCACTTACTGTTCTGAAAGGCAAACGCAAAGGCACCTACAACATTATTAAAATTGATGAAAATTACAAGCCGGAACTGCTGGAGCACAAGCAGGTATTCGGTATTACCTTCGAGCAGGAGCGTAACGAAGCTAAAATTACCGCTGACCTGCTGCAAAACCGTCCGACCGTGAATAAAGAAATTCCGGAAGGCGCAGCACGCGACCTGCTGATTTCCTTAATCGTTTTGAAATACACTCAGTCCAACTCCGTTTGCTATGTAAAAGACGGTCAGGCTATCGGCATCGGCGCCGGCCAGCAATCTCGCGTACATTGCACCCGTCTTGCAGGTGGTAAGGCTGATATCTGGTGGCTGCGCCAAAATCCGAAGGTTTTGGCTCTGCCGTTTAAAGACAGCATCCGTCGTCCCGACCGCGACAACACCATCGACGTTTACATCTCCGATGATTATGAGGATGTACTGGCTGACGGCGTATGGGAAAACTTCTTCACTGAAAAACCGGAACCGCTGACTCGCGAAGAGAAAAAGGCTTGGGTTGCACAGCTGAAGGATGTTGCTCTTGGCAGTGACGCATTCTTCCCGTTCGGCGATAACATTGAGCGTGCGCATCGCAGCGGCGTTCAGTATATTGCACAGGCAGGCGGCTCTATCCGTGATGATAATGTTATCGAAACCTGCGACAAGTACGGTATTGCTATGGCATTCACCGGCCTGCGCCTGTTCCACCACTAAGATAGCTTTATAATGAACTTTCGTCCCACTCGTCTGACGGGTGGGACGTTTTCATTTTCTCCTCTTTTACTTTTGCCAAACCCAACACACTCAAAAATACTCACGACTTTATTGCAAATTACTTAATTTGCATGTATGATTGATTACAGGCAATCTTTTACAAAAGCGTAAAGTAAAATGCCTATATCATAATTAAAACTAACTCCATTCCTATGAGGTGATAATATGCTTCTTAAAGAAATGAATTTCCGTGACATCGTGGATAAATATCTTTACATAGATGCAGTCGGCGTGGCGCAAAACCTTGGCAGAATTTTTGAGGTAACAGAAGATGCTACCGGCGTGCTCTGCTATGGCTATATAGATGCACAGGCAGGCATCTGCTTCGAAATATTATGTTGCGCCGTATATGATGCAGCTAAAAATACGTTGAAGCTGTTGCATGGCAATGACGAGCAATCAGCGAAGATACGCTTAGCTGAGCTGTTGGAAGCGCAGGCAGCTGTGCTGCCGAGCGAAATGCCTAGGCTGAGCGAGTTTCAAAGCAAGGTTGCAACAGTGCAAAAAACATATAAAGCCGATGAAGCAACGGAAGCCATGCGCAAGCTTACTTCGTTAGATCCGGCAAGACTTGCGGCGCATCCCGATATCGTCACGGTTTATCTGGTGTGCGGCGATGAGGCCGAAGCAGCTCATGTGCTGCTTAAGGAGGTACGCGAGGTAAATATTATCGGTACGCTGCTTTCCGAGCCTGAAACTGCAAATGGTCTGCATAAGGGCGATGAAATCAGCTTTTTCCTGGTGCGTAACGAAAAAGGCATTATGTGCATGAAGGTGTTGGAGAAATAAGCAAAAGAAAGGACATAGACGCTGAGCTAGGCTCGGCAAGGTGATTATTTGAGTTCTGTAAAAAGAAACAGGTATATGGATGGCAAGCTGCTTTTAGCTTATCCTGATGATTATACTGTTTTAGATATTGAAACTACCGGATTGAGTCCGCAAAATGATTATATAACGGAAATCTCGGCCATAAAATACCGCAATAATCGCAGAGTAGATGAATTTTCCAGCTTAGTTAAGCCGGAATTATCTATTCCGTATTATATTACACGGCTTACCGGCATCGATGACGCTATGGTAGCAGATGCTCCGGCAATCGACGAGGTAATTTTATCCTTTATGGATTTTTTGGCTGATGATATTATTGCAGGCTATAATGTAGGCTTTGATTTGAGCTTTATTGCCGAAAATCTGGCAGGCTATTATGCCAAAAGATTAGCCAATAATTATGTTGATGTTATGAAGCTGGCGCAGAATGAATTGCCGTTTTTAGGCAGGTATAAGCAGACTGTGGTCGCCGAATACTTCAACATTGCTACAGCAGGTGCGCACAGGGCGCTTGTTGACTGCAATATTTGCAATGGCTGCTACCAAAAGCTGAAGGAGCTGGCGATGGCTGATTATCATCTGCCGCCGCAGCAAAGAGAGCTTGCAGTTGTACCGTCTTTCAGGTGCTTAAGACCGTTGGCAGATAAAAATATAGTTCTGTTAGGCTCTTTTGACAGCCTTTATCTTAAAAACCTTCGGGAGATACTGACTGCGCTTGGTGCAAGCGTTGCTTATCATGTTACAGCAGCTTCTGATATGGTTATTGTCGGCACGGCTGATGCTTCCGTGTGTGACAGTACAGATTTGCAGCTTGCCATCAGTATGAAAAGCGCGGGCAGGAATATCTATATTCTTAAAGAGGATGTATTTTGCCAATCAGTGCTGGATAAAGGCTGGCTGAGGGTTGTGGGCTGAAACGTAACAACAAACAAAAAAACGCTTACGCCCCACGCATCACGTGGGATGTAAGCGTTTAATTTTTTGTGGTTATTCAATCAAACCTTTAGGAGAAATTACTTCGCCGTTATCAAAAGCAATGTAGGTGACTTGAATTTTTACGGTTTCTTTGGTAATATCCAGATTCATCAGCTTTTTGTCATCCGGCAACATGGAATTCAGAGTTTTGCTGGTTGTGAGCTCCACTGCCTGTCCGGGGGCAATACTGCCCTGGTAATGCTCAGGATAGGAATAAAGCTGTTCGCCCTTATCGTTGAGAACGGTTACATCGTAATACATACGGTTGATAGCAACACTGCTCATGTTTTTGGCCATGATGGTAGCGGTAAGCGTAGCTTTTTCTTCGCTGCCTGCTTTGTTATTGTCCTTGTTCAGCGTCAGACGTTCGCTGGTTGCCTGCAGTGCTTTATTCAGACGTTCCATAACAGGCTTGTTCAGCAGAGCTTGTTTAGCACGTTTAGCTGCGTCTAATTGGATGATAAAGTCTGCCAGATTGCTGACTTTTTTTATCTGCCAATCGCCTTTATCATTTTGCTGCATCAACAGCTCGGCAATAAAATCCTTTTCCAGATCCTTATCGCGCAGTACCAGCGTTGCTTTAGCTGTTTCGCCTTCATGCTTGCTGAGCTTCAGATCTTTGACAGTAAGGTTTTGGATGGGGATGTGACGCTCCAGGTTACGCTTCATAGCATCCGGTACCGGGTCGACTGTCTGCTTAGGCGCATTGTCCGGCTTAGCGGCGATTTTGTCTAAAGCCTCCTGCGTCATCAGGTCTACAACGGACGGCTTCAGCATATGCAGAATGCCGAGTGCGAACGGGTTGGAGAAAACATTATCATTGTTGATTTTGCTTTCTGCCTTGATGATATCCTCAAAAGCGTTGTCCATAACAGATGGAACATCAACATATCGTGAAAATTTTGCACTGTCATGCTGCTGCAGTGCAACACGCGCTTCATTTAGAGCGTAGGCCGGTGTACGGATGAAATAAAGAAAATAAAAGGCTGCGCCTGCAAGGGCAGCGAGCAGAATAAATACAACAAACCATTTCTTTTTGCTTTGCATGATTTTGACCTTCCTAAACTATATTAAAAGGCAATCGGAAAAATTCTTTGCCTGCATATATTGTAATCATCTTAAGGGCAGATTTCAATACCTACTACTAAAATATTTTATAAATTATTCCCTACTTCTTTCCGTGGGAAATGTTGCGGGAAGTGAGTGTAATTGGTTATAATATAATGATAGACTGATTTTACACGGAGGTATTTACATGAGTGATAAAAATAAAACCTACTGTCTGATAAATTATGGCTGCCAGATGAATGAATCCGATACGGAGCATTATGCAGGACAGCTGCAAGAGCTTGGTTATGCGCCTAATCCTGATTTTCATACCGCAGATATAATCATCGTTAACACCTGCTGCGTGCGCGAAAGTGCGGAAAAGAAAATTGCCGGCAAAATTGGCGAATTAAAGGCTGTAAAACGTGCCAATCCGGATGTAGTTATCTGTGTGGCCGGTTGCATGGCACAGAAGGACGGCGAAAAGCTGCGCAAAAAGCATCCTCAGGTAGATTTGCTGCTGGGTACTGCTTACGTTAACGATTTCAAGCGTTTGCTGCTGGAATTTCTGGCAGAGCGCAAGGCTGCGGTTTATACCGATCTGACTATTCATCAAAGTGAGTTTGAAGGTCATATGGTACGCCAAAGCTCTTTTGCTGCCTGGATTCCTATTATGTATGGCTGCAATAATTTCTGCACCTACTGCATCGTGCCGTATGTACGCGGACGCGAGCGCAGCCGCAGCATCGATAATATTGTTGCCGAGATTGAGGCAGCGGTGAAGGATGGTTATAAAGAATTTACTCTGCTGGGACAAAACGTTAATTCCTACGGCAAGGATTTTGGTGACAAGGATGCTTTCGCTAAGCTGCTGCGCCGTGTAGATGCTATTCCCGGCGTTGAGCGTATTCATTATATGACCAGTCATCCGCGCGATATGAGCGAAGAGGTTATCAAGGCTGTTGCAGAATGCGAGCATATCTGCGAAAACTTCCATCTGCCGTTCCAGGCAGGCAGCTCGGAAATTCTGCGCCGCATGAACCGCGGTTATACTAAGGAAAAATATCTGGAGCTGGTTAAGCTGGTACGCAAGTATGTGCCGGACGCAGCGATTACTACAGATATTATTGTAGGCTTCCCCGGCGAAACCGAAGAGGACTTTGAGGAAACTCTCGATGTTGTGCGTCAGGTTGGCTTTACCTCTGCTTATACCTTTATTTATTCCAAGCGCAGCGGTACACCTGCTGCCAAGATGGAAAACCAGGTGCCGCTGGCAGTGAAGAAGGAGCGTTTGAACCGTTTGATGGCGCTGCAGAACGAAAACAGCCTGAAGTGCCATGAAAAGCTGGTAGGTCAGACTGTGGAAGTGCTGGCAGAAGGTCCCAGCAAGCAGAAAACCGTCTGGAACGGACGCACACGCACAGGAGTTTTGGTGCTGTGGCCGATTGAAGATAAGCAATACGAGGTAGGACAAAAGGTTAACGTGCAGATTGACGCTGCACAGACCTGGCTTGTGAAAGGTAAGGCGGTTGATTAATGGCTGCTGCAAATGTTACGCCCATGGTACAGCAATATATGGCAGTGAAGCAGGAGCATCAGAATGAGCTGCTTTTCTTCCGTCTGGGCGATTTTTATGAAATGTTTTTTGACGATGCTATTACGGCATCACGTGAACTTAATTTAACACTGACCAAGCGCTCCAACGGCATGGAGCATATGCCGATGTGCGGTGTACCTTATCATTCGGTTGACGGTTACATCGCCAAGCTGATAAAAAAAGGCTATCGCATCGCTATCTGCGAGCAGGTGGAGGATCCTAAGCTCGCCAAAGGCATTGTAGAGCGCAAGGTTATTAAAATTATTACGCCGGGAACGGCACTGAACGAACAGCTTCTGGAGGATAAGCATAACCGCTATCTGGTATTTTTACAGCAGGCTCAGGAAAAGGGAATGTGCCTGGCAGCGGCCGATGTAACTACGGGCGAGTGCGAATGGTTCCTTGACCAGACATCGGAAAGCTTTTTGAATATCACCGAGCAGCTTTACAGACTGCAGCCAGCAGAGCTTGTTGTGCATCTTGCTTCGGAGAAAATGAGTGAGAAGCTGCAGGAATGGCTGGCTGCAAGATTGCCGGAATGCGTTGTTACGCATTATGACGAGAGTACGCCGGAGGCTGATTATTTTGCGCAGCACTTTGCCGGTTGTGATGTGCCGGATGAGGTACACAGTACGGTTGAGCTTTTGCTGCGCTATCTGCACGGAACGGTTATGGCCGATTTGAGCCATATTAACCGTTTGGTACGAATTGAACGCAACAGCTTTATGAATCTTGATGTGACAGCTGTCCGCAATCTGGAGCTGGTTCGCAATATGACGGATGGCTCGAAGCGCGGTACGCTTTTGCAGGTGCTGGATTTTACCAATACCTCGATGGGTGCGCGCCGTCTGCGCAGCTGGATTGAAAGCCCGCTGCTGGATGTAGGCCGCATTTATGAGCGTCAGGAGGCGGTAGCCGAGCTGGCGGCAGCCGCAGAGCTGCGCGAAGCGATTGTGGCGCAGCTGAAGGCAGTTGCGGATCTGGAGCGTATTGTCAGCCGTATTGAGGTAGGCAGTGCCAATGCCAGAGATTTGGTAGCGCTGCGTAATTCTTTAAGCGTACTGCCGGGACTGAAGGGTATTCTGGAAGGCTGCAGCAGCGGACTGCTGCGTAAGCTGTGGAAGGGCCTGCATCTGCACGAGGAGCTGGCAGCAAGGTTGCAGCAGGCGATTGTCGATGAGCCGCCGTTTTCTATTCGCGAGGGCGGCATGATTCGCACCGGTTATAATCAGGAGCTGGATGAGCTGCATCTGATTGCTGCCGACAACAAAACCTGGATGCAGAACTTTGAGCAGAAAATCAAAGAGGAAACCGGCATTAAAACCATGAAGGTCGGCTTCAACAAGGTTTTCGGCTATTATATCGAGGTAAGCAAGGGTCAGAGCAGCAGCGTGCCTCCGTACTTTGTACGTAAGCAGACGCTGGTAAACGCGGAGCGTTATATTGTTCCCGAGCTTAAGGAGTTCGAGAATAAGATTCTCGGTGCCAAGGAAAAAATCGAGCAGCTGGAGTATTATCTGTTTGATGAGCTGCGTACTTTGATTCGCGGCAAAATCAAGGAGATTCAGGAAACTGCCCGCGCCGTCAGCTACATTGATGTGCTGACAGGTTTGGCAGAGGCTGCCTATAAATATAATTATGTAAGACCGGAGCTGAATAATAACGGCGAAATCAAGATTGTTGACGGACGCCATCCTGTAGTAGAGCGCCTGTTGGAAAAGGAGATTTTTGTTCCAAACAACACCAATCTGAATAATGCCGATGAGCGCATGATAATTATTACCGGTCCGAATATGGCAGGTAAATCAACCTACATGCGTCAGGTGGCGCTGCTGGTGCTGATGACGCAAATCGGCAGCTTTATTCCTGCGCGTCAGGCGAGCGTTTGCCCGGTAGATAAGATTTTTACTCGCGTCGGTGCCAGTGATGATCTGGCAACAGGCCAGAGCACCTTTATGGTGGAGATGAACGAGGTAGCGCAGATTTTAAAATACGCTACGAAAAACAGTCTGATTATCCTTGACGAGGTTGGCCGCGGTACCAGTACCTTTGACGGTATGAGTATTGCCCACGCAGTTATGGAATATATCCATGACCGCATCAAGGCAAAGACGCTGTTTGCTACGCATTATCATCAGCTGATTGCTTTGGAAAATGTGCTGAGCGGAGTAAAAAATTATTCCGTTGCCGTCAAAGAAAGAGGCAAGGATATTATCTTCCTGCGCCGTATTGTACCGGGCGGTACCGACCGCAGTTACGGTGTACATGTTGCACGCCTCGCCGGTCTGCCGAAGAAGGTGCTGGAGCGTTCGGAAGAGCTGCTGAAGGAATATGATAATGATAACGGACGTGTACAGCAGCCTGCAGCTGCTGCAGCGCCGGATAATATGATGGGCTCGCTGTTTGGCAGTTCTATTGCCAATGAGCTTTTGAAGCTCGATGTTATGAGTATGACACCGATTGAGGCGATGAGCGCTTTGTATAAATTGCAGGATGAAGCAAGAAAGGAGCTGGGTAAATAATGGCAGAAGAGCATGCCGTCCGTTTGTTGGATACGAATACCGCTAACCAGATTGCTGCCGGCGAGGTTGTAGAAAAGCCTGCGTCCGTAGTAAAGGAATTGGTTGAGAACGCACTGGATGCCGGTGCGGATAAAATTGAAGTAACGATTTTTGCCGGCGGTACGGAATATATCAGAGTAACTGATAATGGCTGCGGCATGAGTGAAGCTGATGCCAAAATGGCTGTGCTGCGCCATGCCACAAGCAAGCTTACGAAGGCTGAGGATTTGCTGAGCCTGAATACCTTGGGCTTTCGCGGTGAAGCCTTGCCCAGTATCGCTTCTGTTTCTAACTTTACGCTGCTGACCCGTCCGGAGAGCGAGGAATTCGCTACCTCCGTCCATATCGACGGCGGTGAAAACACGGAGGTTACGGCAAGCGGCGGCAGTACAGGTACTACCGTAATTGTGGAGAACTTGTTCTTCAACGTGCCTGCACGCCGTAAGTTTTTGAAAACCGTAAGCACCGAGGGCCGTTATATCAGCGAGCTTTTGACAAGGCTGGCGCTTTCGCGTCCCGATGTGCGCTTTAAGCTGGTAAATAATGATAAAGAGGTGCTCAGCACTCCCGGTGACGGTGATTTGGAGCATGCTATCAGAGCGCTGTACGGCAAGAATGTTGCCGAAAATCTTTTGGAGGTATCGCTGAATGATCCCAAGGTAAGAGTAAGCGGCTTTATCGGCAAGCCTACGCTGCTGAAGGGAACGCGCCAGTGGCAGACGTTCTTCGTTAACGGACGCTGCATTGGCAGCAAGATGCTTTCCAAGGCTATGGACCATGCTTATCAGTCGCAGATTCCTAAAAGCGGCTTTCCCTTTGCTGTCATCAATTTAAAGGTTGATACAGCCAGCGTTGATGTTAACGTGCATCCGCAGAAGAGCGAAATCAAATTCAGTGATGACAGCCTTATTTACAAGGCTATGTATAAGGCGCTGACCGATGCGCTGACGAAGCCGATGAGTGCGCAAAAGACGCAGGTAACGCTGCTGCCGGATTCGGAGCTGAATGTATTTGTGAAGCCGCAGCCGCAATCTGTTTCTGTGCCGGTTGCACCTGCACCGCAGCCTAAGCCGGCGTATCAGGCGCCGCAGCCTGTGTTCAAGAGCGGTGCAGAGCCGATTTTTAAAACGCCGGAGCGCAAGGAAGATGTGCAGCCTGCACCTGCTTCCGAAAGTTTGCTGGTGCCTGAGCAGCCTGCGCCTGTTGTGAAAAAGGAGCAGGGAGAGCAGCAGGCAATGTGGCAGCCGTTTGATGATTTTGCCCAAACCGCCGCAACCGTTTCCTACAGCAAGGGATATCAGGAGCCTGTGCTGGAGGTGCATGAGGCGCGCAGTGAATTTGCCAAGCCGCAGCCGGCGGAGGCTGCACCTGCGACTGACAGGGAAACTATTGCTTTTACCGATACCGACAGCGGTATGGATACTATCTGGCCGATTGGTCAGGTTGATAAAACCTTTATTATTGCCCAAAGCGAAACAACGCTTTATCTTATTGATCAGCATGCTGCCCATGAGCGCATTCTTTATGACAAGCTCGTGGCTTCGCATGAGCAGATTCCGTCGCAGCAGCTTTTGATGCCGTTGTATGTAGATATGGCTGCCGATGATATTGCATTGATTGAGGAGCACAGGGATGAATTCCTGGCTTTGGGTGTGGACGCTGCCAGCGCCGGCGAAAGCCTGCTGCGCGTGAGCAGCTTGCCTGCGGATATCAAGGCAGATGCCGCCGAGGATTTTATCAACGCTATCAGCAAAATGCTGCGGGAAATGCGTAATGTCAACGGCAGCGATTTGCGGCAGGAGGTGCTGCACATGACTGCCTGCAAGGCAGCGATTAAGGCAGGACAGCTGCTGAATATGCGGCAGATGCGTCAGCTGATTATTGATTTGTGCAATACTACGCATCCGTTTACCTGCCCGCACGGCAGACCTTGCATGATTGAAATTGACAGCAATCAGCTGTATAAAATGTTTAAAAGGACGGGCTTTTAATGCTTACAGGCAAAATTGGCGTAACAACGGCCAGAAATGCGACAGGCAGCGCCGCTGCAGCTCAGGCCAGGTCCTGGGCGGAGCAGCTGGGCGCACTTTATGTGGAGCGTCCGCATAATATGGGCGTAGACGAGCTTATGGCGCAACATGACTTGGCAGCGCTTGTTGTGGGCGAAAAGGACGGCCCGCGTATTCACAGTGCCGTAGGCAGCTTTGCCTATCATCCGGGGATGGCCGTGCTGCGTCTGCAGCAGCTGAAGCGCGGTGCGACGGAGCATTTGCTGACAGCGCTGGACCTGCGTCCGGGGAAAAGAGTGCTGGATGCTACGCTGGGCCTGGCGGCGGATGCCGCCATCAGCTCCTATGCTGTCGGTGAGGATGGAACGGTTGTAGGGCTGGAGGCTTCACCGCTATTGTATTTTGCCGTGAGCTATGGCCTTAAAAATTACTTTGCCGAGGATGCTGACCTGACGGCGGCACTGCGCCGGATTCAGCCGGTGCAGGCGCTGGCGGAGGATTATCTGGCGCAGTGTGCGCCGGACAGCTTTGATGTTGTTTATTTCGATCCGATGTTCCGCCATCCTGTTAACGGTGCCAAGGGCATGGAAGCATTGCGGCCGCTTTCCTACGAGGAAGCGCTGTCGGCAGAAACGCTGCAGCTGGCATTGCGTGTAGCACCGCGCGTGGTTATCAAGGAGCGCAGCGAATATATTCTGCGCGAGTATGGCTGCGAGGAATTTATCGGCGGTAAATACAGCAGGATTAAGTACGGAATAATAAAAAGGTGATTTATGTTGCAAAAACCCAAGGTAGTTGTTATTTTAGGAGCGACAGCAACCGGAAAAAGCCATTGCGCTATTGAGATTGCCAAGCAGTTTCATGGCGAAATCATTTCCGGTGATTCAATGCTGGTTTATAAAAATATGAATATCGGTACTGCCAAGCCTACTGCCGAGGAGCTTGCTGCCGTACCGCATCATCTGGTGGATATTCTGCCTCCGGACGCATCCTTCAGCGTTGTGGATTTTAAGGAGCGTGCGTCTGCGCTGATTACGGAAATCAATGCGCGCGGACATCTGCCGATAATTGCCGGCGGTACAGGTTTGTACATCAAAGCGCTGCTCGAGGATTATGCCTTTAACAATGCGGATGAGGACAGCGAGCTGCGCCGCAGGCTAGAGGCCGAGGCACAGGAAAAGGGCGCGTTGGCGCTGCATGCGCGTCTGCAGGAGCTGGCGCCGCAGGAGGCGCAGCGCATTCACCCCAATAATGTGCGCCGCGTCATCCGTGCGTTGGAATCTGCTATGCAGGGCGAGGCTGTCAACCAGTACGGTGCGCAGGAAAGTCCTTATGATGCCGTAGTTATCGGTTTGGAGATGGAGCGTCAGGCGCTGTACGAGCGCATCAACAAGCGTGTTGACCTGATGCTGGAGGCCGGTCTGGAGCAGGAGGTGCGCAGTCTGCTGGAGCAGGGCGTAGCGCCCGAGTGTCAGTCGATGCAGAGCATCGGCTACAGACAGATGGTATGGTATCTTAACGGCAGTATGGATTACGCGGCTGCCGTAGACAAGCTGAAGCAGGCAACGCGTAACTTTGCCAAGCGGCAGATTACCTGGTATAAAAAAATGCCGTATATTCACTGGCTGCATCTGGACGATGAGCCTGATTATAAACAGGCAGTGGCAGAAATTTCCGAAATACTTGTAGAAAGTGGCATTTCGGTGTAAAATGTAAGTATAAAGAGGAGTGTAGGTTTTTAGGAATCTGTGCTTCCGGAGATAACGAATGAGTAGGAGGGGCTTTTAATGATTACTTCAGTAAAACCCGCAATGAATTTGCAAGACAGCTTTTTAAACCATGTTCGCAAGGAAAACCTGGGTGTTATCATCTATCTGATGAACGGTTTCCAAATCCGTGGCTTAGTAAGAGGTTTTGACAACTTTACTGTTATTATTGAAAACGAAGGCAAACAGCAGCTTGTTTACAAGCATGCTATTTCCACTATTTCTCCGGCAACTAATATTACTATTATGCAGCCTGAGAAAAAAGAATTTTAATAAAGTTATGATTATAGAGAAAAACGGCGCATAAGCGTTGTTTTTCTTTTTCTGAAAGAGATTGCATCCGGCAAAATTTGCAAACAGCGAATTTGCGGGATGGAGGCAGGTTTTTATGTTTGATTATCTGGCCTTGTTTCAGGAATATCTGACGGTAGAGCTGGGACTGGCAAAAAATACACAGCTGGCGTATATGCGTGATTTGCGTCTGCTGATGAAAAGCCTGCAGCTGAAGGCAGATGAAGAGCTGCTGCAGGTTTCGCGACAGCAGCTGATTGCCTATCTTGTGCGGTTGAAGCAGGAGGGCCGCGCTGCCTCGACGGTGGCACGCAAGCTGGCTTCGATTAAGGCGTTTTACCGTTTTCTTACGGCAGAGCGTTATATCCGACGCAATCCTGCCGAGGTGCTGGAGGCGGCGAGCAGAGGACTGCATCTGCCGAAGGTGCTGAGCGTTCAGGAGGTCGAAAGGCTTTTGGATGAGCCTAATTTGGGAACTTTGGACGGTTATCGCGACAAGACGATGCTGGAGCTGTTATATGCTACCGGTATGCGTGTGTC
The DNA here is from genome assembly GCF_017968825.1 of Phascolarctobacterium sp. Marseille-Q4147. Classification (NCBI taxonomy): domain Bacteria; kingdom Bacillati; phylum Bacillota; class Negativicutes; order Acidaminococcales; family Acidaminococcaceae; genus Phascolarctobacterium; species Phascolarctobacterium sp. Marseille-Q4147. The sequence continues at coordinate 1,549,303 of NZ_CP072874.1, forward strand.
TGAGCTGGTAAATGTGCCGGTAAAGAATGTTGATATGAAGATGCAGTATGTCATTGTTATGGGCAAGGGCTCCAAGGAGCGTATGCTGCCGTTAGGCCGTACCGCACTGCATTATCTGGAGCATTATTTGTCTGTGATACGCCCGCAGCTTCTGCATGGCAAGCCTGATAAGGCTGCAGAACTTTTTGTAACCGGCTGGGGCGGACCGATGACAAGGGAGCGTTTTTACGAAATTATTGTGGCATACGGCAAGAGCGCAGGCATCAGCAAGCGCGTTACACCGCATATGCTGCGACATTCCTTTGCGACGCATCTTTTGAATAACGGTACCGACCTGCGCATAGTGCAGGAGCTTTTGGGACATGCAGATATTTCTACCACGCAGATATATACGCATCTTGATGTGGAGCGTTTGCGCGAGGTGTATGATAAAACGCACCCACGGGCTTAGAAAGGAGAACACCTATGACAAAAGCAAGCAAGAAAAAATCCTCCGGCAGTAAATATGCTGTGCTGATTTTAACAGCGGTTATTGCGATTGTTGCCATTGGCTGCGGACTTTTTTATGCCACCAGCAACAGCAAGAAGGATGTTTTGGACAAGAAAGGTGACGAGCCGCAGACGGTAAGTCTGCTGGATGAATCTATAGAAGCACAACGATTGTTGGATAATATTTTGCTGCAGAAAAATAATTGGCAGCTGATTGAAAACGATCACGGCAAAAAGGATGTTGAGGTTGAAGAATCCGGCGCTAAGGTGCAGATTAACCAGCGTGAACTGGCGGTGGGAATTCCATCCAGCACCAGTTTGACCGGTGCCGGTGATTGGCTGCAGACGAAGGTGGAGCAGGCCGGACTGGTTTATATCAGCGGCAAGCCTGCCAAATATAAAAAATGGGATGCCTATAAGGCAGAAATAGGTATTAAGGTTAAGGCCGGTGCAGGCAGCAAGAGCTTTGTAACGGATACTGTGGTTTTCTTCCATAACAGTAACCTGACTAAGCAGGATAAGGATGTTAAGGATTTACCGGAGCAAAAGGCAGAAGAGGAGCAGCAGGGGACCGTCAGGCAATTCAGAGGAAAAGTAGCCATCGTTATTGATGACTGCGGTTATGATATGGCGCCGGTGCGCAAGCTGCTGAATACTGGTCTGCCGTTCAGCTATGCGATATTGCCGTATAAGCAGTACAGCAGCGATGTTCTGGAGATGGTAAAGGCTAAAGGACGTGTGCCGATGCTGCATCTGCCGATGGAGCCTATTGACCGCAGTGCTATGAGCGAGGGCGCTGCTACTATTCGTACGGATTTGTCTGCGGCGGAGAAGCTGTCCTTGACGCGCAAAGCGCTTAACAGTCTGCCGGGAGTTATGGGTGTGAATAATCATCAGGGCTCGAAGGCGACTGCGGATAAGGATACTATGAGAGTTGTTTTGCAGGAGCTGCGGCGGCAGAAGCTGTTTTTTGTGGACAGCCGTACAAATTCTGCTTCGGTAGCACGCAATATGGCGCAGCAGCTGGGTGTTTCGACTGCCCGCAATGATATCTTTTTGGATAACAGCTCTGACGTGCAGGCGATTCGTCAGCAGATATATAAGGCTTTCGCTATGGCGGAAAAGAACGGCAGCGTTATTGCTATCTGCCACGCCAGACCGAATACTGCCAAATGCTGGGAGATGTATGCGGCGGAGTTTAAGCGGACGGGGATAACCTTTGTGCCGGTGACGGAGCTGCTGTATTAAATTTGTATTAGTATTGGGATTCGGCTTCTTTCATAACTGAAAGAAGCCGGCAAGAAAGGTTAATGGCAGTTGCTTTTCCAGTTGGAAAAGGCAAGAAAATTGGCTCTCCTTGGGGAGAGCTGTCGCCTAAAAGGCGACTGAGAGGGGATTGTTCGTGAATAGTGTTTTATACGGTAAAATGATACACCCCTCTCCGTCATCGCTACGCGATGCCACCTCTCCCCAAGGAGAGGCTCTTATGTGTACATATTATGTTTGCAAAACTCTAATTTACATAAACTGAATCGAGGTAAGAAAATGTCTAATTATGTAGAAGAAACAATCGGTAAATATGAAAAGTATATTAATCCCGCGCAGGCGAAGCTGTTCCGCTTCATGGGCCTGGCAAGCATTGAAGGCCATGCTGAGGGCTGGACTATTACCGACAGTGAAGGGCAGGAGTTTATTGACTGCCTGGGCGGCTATGGTATGTTTGCTTTAGGTCATCGTCATCCGAAGGTTGTCGAGGCTGTGGAAAAGGAGCTGCATGCTATGCCGATGTGCGGCAAGGTGCTGTTCAACCGTCCGATGGCTGATTTGGCGGAGGCACTGGCTGAGATTACTCCCGGTGAGCTGCAATACAGCTTTTTTGTCAACAGCGGTACCGAATCCGTTGAAGGCTGTCTGAAGGTAGCACGTCTGGCAACAAAACGCAAAAAGTTCGTTGCTGCGAAGAATGCTTTTCACGGTAAAACCTTTGGCAGCTTAACTGCTACCGGCCGTGATATGTATCGCGAGCCGTTTAAACCGCTGCTGGATGGCTTTACTCATGTAGAATACGGCGACGCCGCAGCTGTTGATGAAGCTGTTGATGAAGATACCGCTGCCGTTATTCTGGAGCCTGTTCAGGGCGAGGGCGGTATTATTGTTCCTCCTGCAGGCTACCTGCGCGAGGTGAAGGAAATCTGCGAGAAGAAGGGTGCTCTGCTGATTGCCGATGAGGTACAGACCGGTATCGGCCGTACCGGCGAATGGTTCGGCGTTAACCATGACGGCGTTACTCCCGACCTGATGGCCTGCGCTAAGGCTTTGGGCGGCGGCGTAATGCCCATAGGTGCGATTATCGGTACTCCGCGTGCCTGGGCCGGTCTGATTGAAGCACCGTTCCTGCACACCTCTACCTTTGGCGGCAACCAGCTGGCCTGTGCTGCCGGTGTAGCAGCCATCAAGACTATTAAGGAAGAGGATATGCTGCGTCGCGGACGTGAGGCAGGCGCTTATCTGAAGGCTGGTCTGGAGGCTATCGCTGCGGAATATCCTTCCGTTATCAAGGAAGTACGCGGTCGCGGTATGATGATCGGTATTGAGCTGACTAAAGAGGGCGCCGGCGGTATGCTGATGAGCCTGATGATTAACCAGCACATTATTGTTGCTTATACCTTGAACAATCCTAAGGTTATCCGTATGGAGCCGCCGCTGATTATGCCTAAAGAGGTTATCGACCATGTTCTGGAAGCTTTCAGAGGCGCAGTTAAGGAAACCGCAGATGTTATTGAAGATTTATAAGAGGAGATAAGATTATGCCTTATGTAGAGAGCAAAACCACCATCAAGGGCGATGGTGCAAAAATTTATGATATTATCAAGGATATGGCTGCTTACCCTAATTTTATGCATGACCTGGTAAGCGTAGAAATTCTGGAGCGCGGTGAGAATTACACTGTTTCTCATTGGGTAAGTAATGTTGACGGACGCAAAATTGTCTGGACCGAGCGCGATACCTTCTATCCTGAGGAGCTGAAGATTACCTACGCTCAGACCGAGGGTGATTTGAAGAGAATGGAAGGCTCCTGGCTGATTACACCGCAGGCTGACGGCTGCGAGGTAACTTTGGCAGTTGATTTTGAGTTCGGTATTCCGATGATTGCCGGCCTGCTGAATCCTATTCTTAAGAAAAAAGTTCGTGAAAACAGTGAAAATATGTTAAACTCTATCAAGGCCCAAATTGAAAAATAAGTAATTACTTGTTATAATAGATATGTTGAAAATGTATTCTATTAATGCCTGTACCTGTTTACAGTGCAGGTCTTTTATGAGGAGGAAATTACTTAGATGAAAACAGCGTTTTTAATGGCGTTAATGACAGCGCTGCTGATGCTCCTGGGCGACTTCTTAGGTGGTCTGCGCGGCATGACCGTAATGCTTTTTGTAGGCGTGGCAATGAACTTCTTTGCTTATTGGAACAGCGATAAGATGGTTCTGGCACACTACGATGCACAACAGGTTGACCGCAACAGTGCGCCGGAGCTGTACGGAATAGTAGAAAAGCTGGCTAAAAAAGCCAATATTCCTATGCCGAAGGTTTATATTATCAATAGTCCGGTGCCTAACGCTTTTGCTACCGGCAGAAATCCGGAGCATGCTGCCGTTGCGGTAAATACTGCGCTGGCAGATATGCTGACCAAGGAAGAGCTGGCCGGTGTTTTAGGCCATGAGCTGAGCCACGTTAAGCATCGTGATATTTTGGTAAGCACTATTGCCGCTTCTATGGCAGGTGCTATTTCCACGATTGCCCAATGGGGTATGTTCTTTGGCGGCGGCCGTGATGAGAATGGCGAAAGCCGTAATCCTATCGCTTCTATTCTGGTTATGATTTTGGCGCCTTTGGCAGCTATGCTGATTCAGATGGCAGTATCCCGTTCCCGCGAATATATGGCAGATAAATCCGGCGGTGAGCTTTGCGGCAATCCCAATGCTCTGGCTGATGCTCTGCTGAAGATTGAAGCCTATGCGGAGCGTCGCGTAATGCCCGGTGCTACCGAAGCAACTGCGCATATGTTTATTATCAACCCCTTTGCCGGTGTTGATGCCAAGCAGCTTTTCAGTACTCACCCCGCAACCGAGGAAAGAGTTCAGCTGCTGCGTGAGCAGGCAAGAAAAATGGGTATCCGTTAACAATTCAACTATACCTCTAAGTCACATCGGTGACTGGGTTAGTATAAAAAATTTAATTACACTTTAAGGAGAGATTTACAAATGGAACAAACACTCGTACTCGTAAAACCTGATGGAGTTAAGAAAAATCTGATCGGCGATATCATCGCTCGTTTCGAACACAAAGGCCTGCAAGTTGCAGCTCTGAAACTGGTTAAAGTTACCGAAGCTCAAGCTAAATTCCACTATGCTGAGCATGAAGGCAAACCCTTCTTCGGCGAACTGGTTGACTTCATTACCTCCGCTCCGCTGGTTTGCGCTGTAATCCGCGGCGAAAACGCTATCAAAGCTGTTCGTCAACTGAACGGTGCTACCAACCCGATCGAAGCAGTTCCCGGTTCTATCCGCGGCGACTTCGCTCTGAGCATCGGTGAAAACATTGTTCACGGTTCCGACAGCCCGGAAGCTGCTGAACGCGAAATCAACAACTTCTTCGCTCCGGAAGAAATTTACTAATTAACTTTAGCCTTTCGGCGGCCATGTGCTGACTGAGAGGGGTTACACTCTCACGGAAAGGATGGTGCAGAAATGAAGAAAGCTGCTGTTTATACCAGAACCGGTGATAAAGGAACTACCGGTTTGTACACCGGAGAACGTGTTCCCAAGCAAAGCCTGCGTGTAGAAGCCTATGGTACTGTGGATGAAATTTCCTCGGCATTAGGTTTGGCACGTGCTCAGGTTACGCGTGAGGATGTGCGTGAAACCATTTTCAATGTACAAAAGCTGCTCATGTCTGTGATGGCTGATATTGCCAGCCTCAACCTGCCCGAACCTTACATCAAAGAAGAACACGTTAAGCTGTTTGAAGATACAATAGACAAGTTTGATTCTCTGCTGCAGCCGCTGGGCCATTTCATTATCCCCGGCGATACTGTAGGCGCTGCCGCACTGGACATCGCACGCACTACTACCCGTCGTGCCGAGCGTTGCCTGCTGCGTCTGGCTGAAACCGAACCGGTTAACCCCAATGTTCTGGTTTGCCTGAACCGTTTGTCTGATTTGTGCTTTATCCTGGCGCGTGTAGAATGCGAAGTAAAATAAGCATCGCTGATTAAGGAATAGAAGCCTCTGCCTGTGGCCTTTGGCCGCAGACGGAGGCTTTTTGCTTGCATGCAATAAGTTGTCACACTATTCCCTGCCGCTAAGAAGAATACGTGTATACAATCGTGTGAAGTATTGTACACTATATATTGATGTGCTACAATACTATACATGGGCTTCGGGAAAAAGCCTTAAATTGTAAACGTGTTTTAATTTTTTACTGGGGGGAATTTTTTTATGTTGGAGATTTTGAATTCTATTGATGGCTTTATTTGGGGCCCGCCTTTGATGATGCTGCTTATGGGCACAGGCATTTTAATGAGCGTCCGTCTTGGTCTGCTTCAGGTTATGAAGCTGCCTAAAGCCTTGCAGCTGATTTTTACCGCCCGCAGCAAGGGCGAAGGTGATGTAAGCAGCTTTCAGGCTTTGTGCACTGCTTTGGCCGCAACTGTCGGCACCGGTAATATCGTTGGCGTAGCAACGGCAATTAAGCTCGGTGGTCCCGGTGCTTTGCTGTGGATGTGGCTGGCAGCTTTCTTCGGTATGGCAACCAAATATTCCGAAGGCGTGCTGGCTGTTAAGTATCGTACCTATGATGAAAACGGCAACGCTTCCGGCGGTCCGATGTACTACATTGAACAGGGCCTGGGCAAAAAATTCAAGCCCCTGGCTGTAATGTTCTCTATCTTCGGTGTTATGACTGCCTGCCTGGGCAGTGGTACGTTTACTCAGGTAAATGCCATTACCTCTATTGTTAATGTATCCTTCGGCGTTTCCGAATACGTTGTAGCAGCAATCCTGACTGTTCTCGTTGCTGTTGTTATTATCGGCGGTCTGCAATCCATTGCTAACGTAGCAAGCAAGATTGTTCCTTTCATGGCTGCTGTTTATGTTATCGCAACCGTTTCCGTGCTGGTATTTTATGCCGATGCTCTGCCGGCAGCAATTAAGCTGGTTATCGACGGTGCCTTCAACGGTACTGCGGCAGCAGGCGGTTTTGCCGGTGCCGGAATTATGCTGGCAATGCGCAGTGGTATCGCCCGCGGTATTTATTCCAACGAATCCGGTCTGGGCTCCGCTCCTATCGTAGCAGCTGCAGCGAAAACCAAATGGCCTGCAGAACAGGGCCTTGTTTCTATGACCGGTACCTTTATCGATACCATCATCATCTGCACCATGACCGGCCTGTCCATCATCGTCAGCGGTGCCTGGGCCGGTGACCTGAACGGTGCTGCTTTGACTGAGGCTGCTTTCGCTTCTGCTTTCCCGGCTGTTGCCAAGTATGTCCTGACCGGCGGCCTGGTACTCTTCGCTTTCACCACTATTATCGGCTGGAGCTATTACGGCGAGCGTTGCGCAGAATACCTCTTTGGCGTAAAATGCATCATGCCTTACCGTATCGGTTATATCATTCTGGTAGGCCTGGGTGTATTCCTGAAGCTGGAAATGATTTGGATTATTGCCGATATCGTTAACGGTCTGATGGCTATTCCTAACCTGATTGCTCTGCTGGGCCTGAGCGGTGTGGTTGTGGCAGAAACCAAGCTGTACTTCGAGCATTGGGAAAAGGTTCACAGCCGTCGCAAACAGCTTGCTGAGATTCGTGAAGATCTGGCAACTGAAAATAATTAATTAGTATTTACGAAAGCCATTGCGGAAATATGCAATGGCTTTTTTTCATTAAGTTTTTGTGTCATCTGTATTTTTATGTCTTTAGTGTGTTATAATATACATATCAAGATAATAGGAGAATAAAATGGTTTATGGTTTGTTAGCTTTGCTGGTGGTTCTGCTGGACCAGGCAACAAAGTATTATGTGGTAACACATTTTGCGTTAGGGGAGAGCGTACCGGTGATTAATAATGTATTTCACTGGACGTTTATACTGAATCGTGGTGCCGCCTTCGGCATGCTGGAGGGCAGCCGCTGGCTGTTCGTACTGATTGCGCTTGCGGTAATCGGCGGTGTCTGGTATATGCGCGAGGAGATTGCTAAAATCGGCGCGATGGCCTGCTGGGGAACAGCGCTTTTTGCCGGCGGTGCTTTGGGTAACCTGATTGACCGCACTACACGCGGTGTGGTAATCGACTTTTTTGATTTTCGTATCTGGCCGATATTTAATGTGGCCGATATAGCAATTTGTGTGGGAGTAGGTTTGATTATATGGAGCATATTGAAAACGGAGCTGCTGAGCAGCAACGATTGATTATAACTGAACAGGAGGCCGGCCAGCGTGCCGATGTAGGCCTGGCGGCAATGCTGGAGCTTACACGCTCTAATATGCAGAAGCTGCTGGAGGAGGGCCGTGCGGTGCGCGGCAGCAAGGTGCTGAAATCCAACTACAAGTTGCGTCTGGGTGACGAAATTGATGTTACTCTGCCTGAGCCGCAGCCTCTGGATGTACAGCCGGAAAATATTCCTTTGGATATTATTTATGAGGATGAGGATGTTGTTGTTGTCAACAAAGCGCGCGGTATGGTAGTCCACCCGGCAGCCGGCAATTTAAACGGAACGCTGGTCAATGCGCTTTTGTATCACTGCAAAAACTTATCCGGTATCAACGGTGTTATCCGCCCGGGTATCGTGCACCGTCTGGATAAGGATACCAGCGGTATTATGATTTGTGCTAAGAATGATGCGGCGCATCTTTCCCTGTCGCAGCAGATACAGGCCAAAACCGCTCAGCGTACCTATCTTGCTGTAGTACGCGGCAACATCAAGACAGACAGCGGCGTGATTGAAACGCTTATCGCCCGCGATAAAAACGACCGCAAGAAAATGGCGGTTGTCAAAGAAGGCGGACGTGATGCTGTTACCGAATACGAGGTACTGGAGCGCTTTGGCAAATATACTATTGTGCGTTGTCGCCTGCGTACAGGACGCACGCACCAGATTCGCGTGCATATGGAGTATCTGGGCTATCCTTTGGTAGGCGACCCGAAATATTCTCCGATGAAAACTCCCTTCAGCATTCAGGGACAGGCTCTGCATTCGCAGACACTGGAATTCACCCACCCGCGTACGGGAGAACGCTTGAGCTTTGAAGCTCCGTTGCCGGAGGATATGCATAAGATTGTTACCCGCCTGCGCCTGGGACAGTTTAATTAGCAGAGTTCTGCCTTAGGGCAGTCTTGATAGCAGGTTAAAAAGCCTGAATAAAAATAAGAGGTGAGCCAAATGAGCAATTTTGTTAAAAAGAATGTTATTATGGATGCAGAGGCTATGCGCCGTGCGATTGTCCGTATTTCTCATGAAATTATCGAAAGAAATAAAGGCGTAGACAATGTTGTTATTGTCGGTATCCGTACCCGCGGTGTACCTATTGCGGAACGTCTGGCAGCAGCAATTAAAGATATAGAGAATGTTGAGCTGCCGGTAGGAATGCTGGATATCACTCTTTATCGTGATGACCTGTCTACCTTGGCTTATAATCCGATTGTTCACGGTACAGAAATCGATCTGGACCTGAACGGCAAAACCATTATTCTGGTTGACGATGTGCTTTACACCGGCCGTACTATCCGTGCTGCTCTTGATGCGGTTATGGATATGGGCCGTCCGAAGGCTATTCAGCTGGCAGTACTTATTGATCGCGGACATCGCGAGCTGCCGATTCGTGCGGATTTTGCCGGCAAAAACGTTCCTACCTCCCACAAGGAAGCTATCAATGTATACCTGGTAGAGGAAGACGGCATTGATGAAGTAGCAATCGGTGATATCGAAGAATAATCAACAGTAGCTTGTTAATGGAACAGGAGGAGATTCTATGCAGCAGGCTGAAATGTTGCGCAATGAGGCTTTGGGCGCAACGCTGGTAAAAAAACTGAAGCTGCGTGGCTTTGATGCTTATTACTGTGCTGATAAGCAGACAGCGCTCGAGCAGGCATTGGCGCTGATTCCGCAGGAGGATGTTGTTTCCTGGGGCGGTTCTGTAACGATTGATGAAATAGGCCTTTTGAGCGCAGTAAAGGAGCGCAATAAGGTTATCGACAGAGCTGCGGCAGCAACTCCGGAAGAAAAAACAGAATTGATGCGTCAGGCGCTTTTATGTGATACATATTTAATGAGCAGCAATGCCATCAGCAGTGATGGTCAGCTGGTAAATATCGATGGTAACGGCAACCGTTGCGCCGCTTTGATTTACGGACCGAAGCAGGTGCTTGTTGTTGCCGGTCTGAATAAAGTTACAGGCTCCTTGGAGGCTGCCATGGACAGAGCGCGCAATGTAGCTGCGCCGATAAATGCCAAAAGGTTTGCCAGACTGCAGACACCTTGTTATAAAGCCGGCCTTTGCGGTGACTGCCTTTCCGCGGACTGCATCTGCTCGCAGATTGTTATAACGCGTACCAGTCGTAATAAGGGACGCATTAAAGTCATTTTAGTTGGTGAAAGTTTAGGATTCTGATTTTAGGGGAGTTGTTTAGCGTTGGTGTTAGCAGCTCCCTTTTGCTTAAGAAAGCAGGTGAAAAAATGGCTCGTACTATTATTCTGTTGTTGGATTCCTTCGGTATCGGTTATGCCCATGATGCCGAAGCTTACGGTGATAAGGGTGCAGATACCTTGGGCCATATCTGCGATTGGCTGGCGAAAAATCCGCGTCACGCAGGCGAAGCGCCGAAGCCGCTGCATTTGCCGCATCTGGCCGAGCACGGACTGCAGGCTGCTGCAGAGCTGAGCCGCGGCGAAGCGTTGCCGGCAGGCTTGGGCGCCGAGCATACAATCGGTGCTTATACCTATGCGCAGGAGGCAAGCCGCGGTAAGGATACACTGAGCGGACATTGGGAAATCAGCGGTGTGCCGGTTAAATTTGACTGGGGCTATTTCCCGGATGTGCCGAAATGCTTTCCGCAGAAGCTGGTGGATGCAATTATCAGCCAAGGCAATTTGCCTGGCGTGCTGGGCGAATGTCATGCCAGCGGTACCGAAATCATCAAGGAGATGGGCGAGGAGCATGTAAGAAGCGGCAAGCCGATTATTTATACCTCCGCCGACAGCGTGCTGCAGATAGCAGCGCACGAGGAAGCCTTTGGCCTGGAGCGCTTGTATGATTTGTGCAAGCTGGCTTTTAAGCTGGTGCAGCCGTATAATATTGCCCGGGTAATAGCGCGTCCGTTCGTCGGCATCTGTGCTGCGGATTTTACCCGCACAACCAACCGTCACGATTACGCAGTACCGGCACCGCAGCCGACATTGCTTGATAAAATGGTTGCAGCCGGCGGCAGCGTTTACGCCGTAGGCAAGATTGCTGATATTTTTGCGCATCGCGGTATTACAAAACATTATGCGGCAGGCGGCCTGGATAAGCTGATAGATGCAACGAAGCAGGCTGTGAGCGATGCTCCGGATAATACCATTGTCTTTACTAATTTTGTTGACTTTGATTCCTCCTACGGACATCGCCGTGACATTCAGGGCTATGGTGAGGCACTGGAATATTTCGACAGCAGACTGCCGGAAATTACCGCTCTGCTGCATCCGGACGATTTGCTGCTGATGACGGCAGATCACGGCAATGACCCAAGCTGGAGCGGCACGGACCATACGCGCGAAAAAATTCCCGTACTCTTTTCGGGAGCAGGCATTGAATGCAAGCAGCTTAAGCCTATGCAGACCTTTGCCGATATAGGACAGACGATTGCCGATTATATGAAAATAGAACCAACCCTTACCGGAACTAAAGCGGACTTGTTTTGAAAGAGGTGGACAATATGAGCAAACATTACGCAGCACCTGAGGAGATTTTATACCATGTAGGTTTTTCGGCACAGCAGCTGCAGGGCGCAACTGTTGCCGTGCTTCCCGGTGACCCCGGACGTGTAGAGCCTTTAGCGAAGGCCTTGGGCAGTGATGCAAGCTTTATTGCCAGCCATCGCGAATACACCAGCTGGCTGACTAAAATCAGCGATACTCCGGTACTTGTCTGCTCTACGGGTATGGGCGGTCCTTCCGTAGCAATTTGTCTGGAAGAGCTGGCGCGTATGGGCATCAAAAAGCTCATACGCTTCGGTACGACGGGAACAATTCAGGAAAAGGTTAATCTCGGTGATATTATTATTGATAAGGCTGCCGTTCGCCTTGACGGCACCTCGCAGCATTATGCGCCGTTGGAGTTCCCGGCTGTTGCCAGCTTTGAGGTGACAACAGCACTGGTACTGGCAGCCAAGAACGCCGGTGCTCCCTATCATTTGGGCATTGCAGCATCCAGCGACACCTTTTGGCCGGGACAGGAGCGTTACGACAGCTTCACCGGCTATGTACTGCGCCGCTTCCGCGGGACGATGCAGGAATGGCAGGCGCTGGGCGTGCTGAACTATGAAATGGAAACATCCGCTTTGTTCGTGACCTCGCAGGCGTTAGGCTTAGAGGCTGGTGCTGTCTGCGGCGTGGTAGTTAAGCGCACGCAAAGCGAAAGCGTGGCGCCGCCCGACGTTTATCAGCGTGCCTTCGGCTATATGGTGCAGGTGACACGCGGAGCTGTTGAGCTGCTGCTGGCAGCGGATGCCGATTAATTGGCAGGTGATACTTATGAAAAAATTTAAATGGCTGCTGCAGGTCTGCTTTTTGGCAGTATTTGCGTTCTTGTTTACAGCCTTGGTGCCGCAGACGGCGCGGGCCGATTTTGCGGAGCGTCCTGTGGGCTTTGTGGTAATCGACCAGGACGGCGGTGTGGATGGTGCTGTTTATAAAGAATGGCGCCAGATGGTCAAGCTGGCCTATCATTTCCCATATTATCAGATTATAGATGGCGGCGAGGCGCAGAAGCTGGTGAGCCAGGCTGTGCGTGATGGTGTGAAGCTGGATGCTGCTTCTCTGTCCGCTTTGGCGGAAAAGAGCAAAACGGATGTGCTGGTTGTCGCACGCATCTATGAAATGGATGAGAGTCTTGTCAGCGGCTGGGGATTCCGCTTTGATCACGATACCTATGTGCGTGTTGTAGCGGATGCCGACCTTTTTGTATATAAAAAGGATGGCAATAAGCTGCTGAAGAAACGCGTGCGTGAAAGTGGTCTGCGCGAAATGGCCAATTATGACAAGCCGGCGGAAACAATAAAATGGCAGCTTTCTAAGCTGGTAAACACGATGGAAAATAAGCCTATTATTGGTAGCTGACATCATGAGTTAAGTTGTTGGCTTGTTCACCTTAGTTTAAGGCGACAGGTTGTAAAATAATACTATAGGCAGGATTTCATAGCTGCCTGATGAAAAAAATTGAGGTGAAAAAATGCATATTTTAGTCACAGGCGGAGCTGGTTACATCGGCTCGCATACTGTCATTGAACTGCTTAAAGCTGGCCATAGTGTTGTAGTAGTAGATAATCTTGTTAATTCCAGCAGGCTGGCACTGCAGCGTGTAGAAAAAATCACCGGTCAGCAAATCCCTTTTTATGAAACGGATATCAGGGATCGTGCCGGCCTGCAACAGGTTTTTGCTGAGCATAGCTTTGACTGCTGTATTCATTTCGCCGGTTTGAAAGCAGTAGGCGAATCGGTACAGAAGCCCTTGGAGTATTATGAGAATAATATTTCCGGTACCTTGGTACTGCTGGACGTAATGCGTAAGGCAGGCTGCAAGAATATTATTTTCAGCTCTTCGGCTACTGTTTACGGCAATCCTGCTGTAGTGCCTATTCCGGAAACCTGTCCTAAAGGGCAGTGCACTAATCCCTATGGCCAGACCAAGTCGATGCTGGAGCAAATTCTTTGTGACCTGTATGTGGCTGATCATGAATGGAATGTGGTACTGTTGCGTTACTTTAACCCTATCGGTGCGCACAGCTCCGGTCTGATTGGTGAAAATCCTAATGGCATTCCCAATAACCTGATGCCGTATATTACGCAGGTTGCTGTGGGCAAGCTGGAGAAACTGCATGTTTTTGGCAATGATTATCCCACTCCGGACGGTACCGGCGTGCGTGACTTTATTCATGTAGTGGATTTGGCCAAAGGTCATGTGAAAGCTTTGCAGGCAATAGATGACAAATGCGGCGTAGAGGTGTATAATCTTGGTACAGGTATTGGCTATTCAGTGCTGGATTTAGTCAAAGCATTTGAAAAGGCTACCGGAATTAAGATACCTTATGTAATTGACCAACGTCGTGCAGGTGATATTGCTACCTGCTATTCTGATCCGTCAAAGGCGTGGGAAAAGCTGGGCTGGAAGGCAGAGCTGGGCATTGAGGACATGTGCCGTGATTCCTGGAACTGGCAGAAGAACAACCCTAATGGCTTTGAAGCATAAGGTTAAAAGAAAAAATAGTAGAAAAAGAGGAAAAGTATTTATGTGTGGTATTGTTGGATTTTGTGGAAATAAGCAGGCAGCGCCTATTCTGTTAGATGGTCTGTCTAAGCTGGAATATCGTGGTTACGATTCTGCCGGTCTGGCAGTGCGCGATGGCAGTGCACAGGTGCAGATTGTTAAGGCTAAAGGCCGCCTGAAGGAGCTTTACGCCAAAACTAATGGCGGTCAAAGCCTTATCGGTACCTGTGGTATCGGTCATACCAGATGGGCAACCCATGGTGAGCCTTCTGAAACTAATGCGCATCCGCATGCCAGTGCAGATGGCAATGTAGTTGCTGTTCACAATGGTATTATCGAAAACTATCAGGAGCTGAAGGAAAAGCTGCTGCATAACGGTTACACCTTCTATTCTCAGACTGATACCGAGGTTGCCGTTAAGCTGATTGACTACTACTATAAAAAATACGAGCATACTCCGACTGATGCTTTGAGCCATGCTATGATCCGTATGCGCGGTTCCTATGCTCTGGCAGTAATGTTCAAGGAATATCCTGGTGAGATTTATGTTGCCCGCAAGGACAGCCCGATGATTATCGGCGTGCAGGACGGCGAATGCTATGTTGCCAGCGATGTTCCTGCTATTTTGAAATATACCCGCCAGGTTTATTATATCGGCAATTTGGAGATGGCACGTTTGGCTAACGGCGAAGTTACCTTCTACAATGTTGACGAGGAAGTAATCGAAAAACCGTTGACCGAAATTAAATGGGATGCTGAAGCTGCTGAAAAAGCAGGCTTTGAGCATTTCATGATGAAGGAAATCCACGAGCAGCCTAAGGCAGTACGCGATACTTTGAATTCCGTACTGGTTGACGGCAAGCTGGATATGAGCGCTGTCGGCCTCAGCGACGAGGATATCAAAAAGATTGACCAGATCTGCATCGTTGCCTGCGGCAGTGCTTATCATGTAGGCGTAGCAGCGCAGTACGTAATTGAGGACTTGGCACAGATTCCGGTTCGTACCGAGCTGGCTTCCGAGTTCAGATACCGCAAGCCTCTGCTGAGCAAGAACGAGCTGGTTATCATTGTCAGTCAGTCCGGTGAGACTGCCGACAGTCTGGCAGCTTTGCGTCTGGCTAAAGAAAAGGGCATCAAAACTCTTGGCATTGTCAACGTAGTAGGCAGCTCTATTGCCCGCGAAGCAGATAATGTTTTCTATACTCTGGCAGGCCCGGAAATTGCTGTTGCAACTACTAAGGCTTACAGCACTCAGCTGATTGCTGCTTACTGCCTGGCAATTCAGTTTGCTATTGTCCGCGGTACTATTGACGAAGCAAAATATCTGGAGCTGATTCAGGAAATGGCACAGCTGCCGGATAAAATTCAAAAAATTATTGAGGATAAGGAACGCATCCAATGGTTTGCCGCTAAGCAGGTCAACGCTAAGGATATCTTCTTTATCGGCCGTGGTCTGGATTACGCTGTCAGCCTGGAGGGTAGCCTGAAGATGAAGGAAATTTCCTACATTCACAGTGAGGCTTATGCTGCCGGCGAATTGAAGCATGGTACTATCAGCCTGATTGAGGACGGTACTCTTGTTATCGGTGTGCTTACTCAAAGCGAGCTTTACGAAAAGACTGTCAGCAACATGGTAGAGTGCCGCAGCCGTGGCGCTTATCTGATGGGCCTGACTACCTATGGTAACTATAACATTGAGGATACTGCTGATTTCACAGTGTATATTCCTAAGACCGACGAGCATTTCATGACCAGCCTGGCAGTTATTCCGCTGCAGCTTATGGGTTATTATGTGAGTGTTTCTAAGGGCCTTGACGTTGATAAGCCGAGAAATCTGGCTAAGAGCGTTACCGTAGAGTAAGAGCGGGTATAACGCACTATAAAAAAACCACAGCTTACATTTTATGTAGGCTGTGGTAATTTTTTTTGTTGTTAATAATGAGCGGCGTTTTTATCAATCAGTGTAAAGCCTGCCTTGGTAAGCTTTGCACGGATTTCGTTGATTTGTTCTGCATCACGGGTTTCCAGTTCTAAGCGCAGGAAGCAACCTGTGATATCCATATCGGCATCACTGCGGTTGTGCTGTACGCCTACAACGTTAGCGCCACAGCTGCTTACGATTTCGCTCACTTCACGCAGCTGGCCGGGACGATCCTGCAAAGCGATAACGAGGTCTGCCCTTCTGCCGCTGGTAACCTGACCGCGGGTGATTACGCGCGAAAGAATATTAACGTCGATGTTACCGCCGGATACAACGCAAACGGTTTTCTTGCCCTTAATCGGCAGCTTGTCGAACAGCGCTGCTGCTACCGGAGTTGCGCCTGCACCTTCGGCAATCAGCTTCTGTTTTTCAATCAGGGTTAAAATTGCAGTTGCGATCTCATCTTCGCTGACGGTAACGATATCGTCAACATATTTGCTGATGAGCTCGTAGGTGTTTTCGCCCGGAGTTTTTACGGCAATGCCGTCGGCAAAGGTGCTGACGTGCTCCAGTGTTTCGTATTTATGGTCATGGAAGGCTTTGAACATGCTGGCTGCGCCTGCTGCCTGCACGCCGTAAACCTTAACCTCCGGACGCAGGCTTTTGATAGCGAAGGCTACGCCGCTGATAAGGCCGCCGCCGCCGATCGGTACGATTACTGCTTCAACATCCGGCAGCTGGTCCAAAATTTCCAGACCGATGCTGCCCTGGCCGGCAATAACAAGCTCGTCGTCATACGGATGGATAAAGGTCATGCCTGTTTCCTCCTGCAACTGTACGGCGCGGTCATGCGCTTCGTCATAGGCACCGGGAACAAGCTCTACTTGTGCGCCAAGGCGCTTGGTGTTCTCTACTTTCATAATCGGTGCGCCGTCCGGCATGCAGATGACGCTTTTGATGCCCATGCTAGTTGCAGCAAGTGCTACGCCCTGTGCGTGGTTGCCGGCGCTGCAGGCGATAACGCCTTTGCTTGCTTCTTCAGGTGTGAGCTGGCTGATTTTGTAGTAGGCACCGCGTACTTTGAAGCTGCCTGTTACCTGCAGGTTTTCTGTTTTCAGATACAAGTTGTTGCCTTCGCTTAAATGCGGAGCAGCTATTAAATCTGTTTTACGTGCTACGCTTTTAAGGATGAAGGCTGCATGATAAATTTTGTCTAATGAGAGCATTTGGTTACCTTCTTTTCTTTCCCTTAATTATTATAGTATAAAATACTACATCAAGTATAAATTGATTGACGCATTGCGTCAAGTGATTATGTACATTTCCTGCCGTGATAGTGTATAATAATATAATGAATAATTTTCAAAGGAGTGCATACAATGCAGTGGATAGAAGTTAATGTAGCGGTAACGCATGAAGCAGTTGAGGCCGTAGCGGATATGCTGACGAGCATCGGTTCTAAGGGAGTTGCGATTGAGGATCCGCAGCTGATTAATGATTTGCGCAACAGCGGTACCTGGGAGTTGTGCGATATTCCGGAGCAGGAGAATACCGAGGTTGTTACTGTCAGCGCTTATTATGCTGATGATGAGAAGCTGGAAAAACGCCTGGCGGAGATTGACGAGCAGCTGGCGCTGATTGAGGAGCGCATCGGCAAATACCGTTTCGGCAATACTCGCTTCCGCAAGGTGAGCGAGCAGGATTGGGCTAACGAATGGAAGCAGTATTTCCATGTTACTCATGTGGGCAAGAGCCTTGTTATTAAGCCGAGCTGGGAGGAGTATGCTCCTAAGGAAGGCGAGCATGTTATTGAAATCGATCCTGGTATGGCCTTCGGTACAGGCACGCATCACACTACCAATATGATGATGGAGCGTCTGGAGAAGGTTATTACGCCTGATTCTACCGTGTTTGACGTTGGCACCGGCAGCGGTATTCTGGCGATTGCTGCAGCGATGTTGGGCGCTAAGTCTGTTAAGGCTGTTGATATTGACGCTGTGGCAGTGCGCGTGGCGAAGGAGAATGTTGCGGATAACGGTCTGAGCGAGCAGATTGAGGTGCGCGAGGGCGATTTGCTGCATGGTACCGAGGGCAAGGCTGATGTTATTATCGCTAATATTATTGCTGATATTGTTATTATGCTGCTGCAGGATATTCCGCAGAAGCTGAATGACAACGGTGTGCTTTTGGCGAGCGGTATTATTGAGGAGCGTATGCCGGATGTGGAGGCTGCTGCGCAGGAGCAGGGCCTTTATGTTGACGCGGTTGACCATCGCGGCGGCTGGGTTGTTATGCAAATGAAGAAGAAGTAAGAAGTTTTGCGTCGCAATTGACAGTGTCACAACCCTTCCGTCTGCTCGCAAAGCTCGCAGCCACCTTCCCTTTCAGGGAAGATATAATGGTATAGTGCAATTTTAACATTCGTTTCTTGCGAGCTTTATATGCTCCCTGAAAGGGAGCTGGCATCGCCGTAGGCGATGACTGAGGGTTGTTTCATTTTGCAATTAACATGTCATTTGCTTTAAGCCATCCTTCTTGCCTGCCCCTTGGAGAGGTGCTGAGCTTGTCGAGGCGGAGAGGGGTATCAATTTTTATAGAAAGGAAACCTATATGCATCGTTTTTTTGTACCGCAATTATATAACGAAACAATGACTATTGAGGGCGTGGATGCGCGTCATATCAGTAAGGTGCTGCGCATGCAGCCTGGTGCGCAGCTGCAGATTGTGAGTGACGACGGCGTGAGCGCGCTGGCGGAGATTACAGCGATTGACAGCGAGTGCGTGACTGTGCATTGCCTAGAGAAGCTGGCGGAAAGCCATGAGCCGGCGGTGCGCCTGATTTTGGCGCAGGGCCTGGCGAAGGGCGAGAAGATGGAGTTCATCATCCAGAAGGCTGTGGAGATGGGAGCTTACAGCGTGGTGCCTGTGGCTATGGAGCATTCCGTGGTGCGCCTTGACGGTGCGAAGGCTGCCAAGAAGGTGGAGCGCTGGCAGAAGATTGCCGAATCCGCGGCGAAGCAGAGCAAGCGTGATATTATTCCCGAGGTGCAGCCTGTGCAGACGATGGCACAGATGCTGGCGTCGAATGACTGCGCAACGAAGATTATCGCTTACGAGTGCGAGGATAAAAAGAGCCTGAAGGCGGCGCTGAAGGAGGCGCAGGCCAAGGGCGCGCTGACTGATTTGCTGCTGATTATCGGTCCCGAGGGCGGCATCAGCGAAGCGGAGCTGGAAACGGCACGTGCCGCAGGTGCTGTGCCTGTGTCGCTGGGCAGACGCATTCTGCGTGCGGAAACGGCGGGACTTGTTGCTATTTCAGCGATTTTTTATGAAACCGGAGATTTAGGAGATTAAACATAGATGAGAAAAATTGCATTTTATACGCTGGGCTGTAAGGTTAACCAAGCCGATACTGCCAGCATGGAGGGGATTTTCCGTGCGTCTGGCTATGAGGTTGTGCCTTTCGGTGAACCGGCAGACGTTTATTTAGTTAATACCTGCGTTGTTACCAATACCGGTCAGCGCAAATCGCGCCAGATTATCAACCGCGCTGTGCGTCACAATCCGCTGTCCTTGGTGGTTGTTACAGGCTGTTATCCGCAGACTGCGCCGGAGGAGGTGCGTGCTATCGAGGGTGTTGATGTAATCATCGGCAATCAGGAGCGCGGCCGCATTGTGGAGCTGGTTGAGGAGGCGCTGGAGCACAAGCGCACGGAGATTTTGGACAATGTGCAGCAGATGACTGTAGATACTAAGTTCGAAGAGCTGGGCGTTGGCACGGAAACCGATAAAACCCGCGCCTTCCTCAAAATTCAGGAGGGCTGCAACCAGTATTGCACCTACTGCATTATCCCGTTTGCGCGCGGTCCGCTGCGCAGCCGTAGCCTGGAAAGCATCCGTGAGGAGGTTGGCAAGCTGGTTGCCGCAGGCTACAAGGAGGTTGTGCTCATCGGCATTCACCTTGGCTGCTACGGCAAGGAGCTGGCGAAGGAAGGCAAGCACGTTACGTTGTATGATGCGGTAAAGGCAGCGCTGAGCGTTGAGGGCGTGCAGCGTGTGCGCCTCGGATCGCTGGAATCCGTGGAGGTGGAGCCGCGCCTGCTGCAGCTGATGGCAGAGGAACCACGCCTGCAGCGTCACCTGCATCTGCCGTTGCAAAGCGGCTGCGACAAGATTTTGCGCGCTATGCACCGTCCCTACGATACAAAACGCTTTACAGAGCTGGTGAACGAAATTCGTGCGCAGGTGCCTGATGTGGCCATTACTACGGACGTTATCGTGGGCTTCCCCGGCGAAACCGAGGAGGACTTTGCGACTACGCTGGAATTTGCCAAGCAATGCGGCTTTGCCAAAATGCACATCTTCCCTTATTCCAAGCGCAAGGGTACGCCTGCTGCCGAAATGAAGGAGCAGGTGGATGAGGCAGTAAAGAGCGAGCGTGCGGCGCGTCTGGCGAAGGTGGACGAGGAGCTGCATCAGCGAATGCTGCAGAGCACTGTCGGCAAGGTGGAAGAGGTGCTGTTTGAGCAGTCTGTGGACGATGAGCATATGGAGGGCCTGTGCGGACCGTATCTGCGTGTTGTCGTTCCGGGAACCAAGGAGCTGGCGAACACCATTGCCAAGGTAAAAATTACCGGCATCAAAGAGGATTTTTTGCTGGGCGAATTGAATTAATTTGTGAAAAAATTATTTCTTTAGCAGGATAAAAGAAATAAATACAGAATATAACTAGATACGATAAATGAGAGGAGGGACATGAAATGGCTGAGGATTGTATTTTTTGCAAAATCATTAAGGGCGATATCCCTTCTACCAAAGTGTACGAAGATGATAAAATGATTGCTATCAATGACGTTGCTCCGGCTGCTCCGGTTCATGTGCTGCTGATGCCTAAGGACCACACAGCTAACATCACTACTGCGGACCCCGAGCTGGTTGCATACATGCTGGGCAAGGTTAAAATGATCGCTGAAAAGACCGGAATTGCCGAAAAAGGCTTCCGCGTTGTTATCAACACCGGCGATGAAGGCGGTCAGACAGTAAAACATTTACACATTCACGTAATTGGCGGCAAAGCTTTGGGTTGGCCCCCGTGCTAAACCTTGACAATGCTTGTCTTTTCTTGTATAATTAATCAGTAAGTGTTTTTAGCTGGCAACAGCTGAAAACTTAATTTGCATATACACTTCCCTAAGTGTGTGGAGGGAGGGAGAACAGATGGCAGAAATTAAAGTTGGCAAGAATGAAACTTTAGACAGCGCACTGCGCAGATTTAAAAGAGCAACCCAAAAGGCAGGCATTCTTTCTGAGGTAAGAAAACGCGAGCACTATGAAAAGCCGAGCGTTGCACGTAAGAAAAAATCCGAAGCAGCCAGAAAACGTAAAACCAGATAATTGGAGGCGGGCTGTATGTCTATAAAAGACCAATTGACTGCTGATATGAAGCAGGCCATGAAGGACAGAGAAGCAGGTAAGCTGCGTTTGTCTGTTATCCGCATGGTGCGTGCTAATATTAAAAATGTTGAAATCAATGACAAAAAGGAACTTACAGATGATGAGGTTCTGGCTGTCTTGATGAAAGAGGTCAAAATGCGTCAGGATTCTGTTGAGGAATTCCAAAAAGCAGGTCGTGACGAATTGGTTGCCCAAGCTAAGGAAGAAATTGCTATACTGAAAAAATATCTTCCGGAAGCTCTCAGCGATG
This sequence comes from Phascolarctobacterium sp. Marseille-Q4147, assembly GCF_017968825.1. NCBI lineage: Bacteria > Bacillati > Bacillota > Negativicutes > Acidaminococcales > Acidaminococcaceae > Phascolarctobacterium > Phascolarctobacterium sp. Marseille-Q4147. Next base: position 1,570,935 of record NZ_CP072874.1, read on the forward strand.
ACGAGCTGAAGGCTATCGTGGCAGAAGTTATTGCTGCTGTTGGTGCTACAAGTCCCAAGGATATGGGCAAGGTAATGCCGGCAGTTATGGCAAAAACCAAAGGCCGTGCAGATGGCAAACGTATTAACGTTATGGTTCGTGAATTGCTCAAATAACAACTGATAACCGTGCTAAGAGAAATCTTGGCGCGGTTATTTTACTTTATAGGGATTATGGGTGAGAGAACTGTATGCTTTTCCTGCGCGGAAAAGTATACAGCTTTTTTATTGCGGCATCTGTGCAGGCAATATCCGCTGTTTTGCGAAAACATATTCAGCAGGTAAATTTTATTTTAAGGCGAATATAAATATATTATTATCATTTTTACAGCTCAAAGGAGGCCGTTTTTTATGGCATCTGGCTTCAGCTTTTTACGCACACAATTTCCCGGTCTGGAAAAAACAGGCGAGTTTGCGGAGCGCTATTTGTACAGCGATTCCAATTCCTGCCTTTTTAAGCTGGGACTGCTGTGCGAAGATATCGTTAATAAAATGTTTGATTTTGACAATATAGCAATGCCTTATCAGATGAAGGATACACTGGTAAACAAAATCCGCCTGCTGGAAAACGAAGAGTATATCACAGAGGATTTGGCGCGTATTATGCACCGCCTGCGCTTGGGCGGCAACGAAGCGCGCCATGAGGGAAAGGATTCGCTGCAGAAGGCCAAGCTGCTGCTGCCGCAGGCGTACAGTCTTTGCGAATGGTTCATGCAGGTGTACGGTGATTATACCTATCAGCATCAGGAATATCATTTGCCTGCGGAGCAGCCGGAGGCAGCCTTTGTTGAAACTGCCAAGGATAAGGCGGAGGAAGCGCGCCTGCGTAAGCAGGATAACGAGAAGGCGCAGCAGGCTGTACCTGTTCCGCACAAGGAACGCAGTCAGGCGAATCTGCAGGCTGCCAACAAGCGCCCTAAGACGGAAGCGGAAGCACGCTGCCTGATTGACGAGCAGCTGCGTCAGGTTGGCTGGGAGGCCGACACCACTGTTTTGCGTTACAGCAAGGGCTGCCGTCCTGCGAAGGGACGCAATCTGGCGATTGCCGAATGGCCTACGGACAAGGTGCCGGGCAATGAGGAAAAGGGCTACGCCGATTACGCGCTCTTTATCGGCGAGAAGCTTGTGGGCTTTATCGAAGCGAAAAAGTGGGACACGGATATTTCCAGCGTCATCAGCTACCAATGCAAGGATTATGCGCGCACTATCAGAAAATGCGACGCGGAATATTTGCTGGGACAGTGGCAGGATTTTAAGGTGCCCTTTGTTTTTGCTGCCAACGGCAGGCCGTATGTGCAGCAGCTGCAGATAAAATCCGGCATCTGGTTTGCGGATTTGCGTCAAAGCGGCAATATGCCGCGGGCTATGGCAGGCTGGCCTTCTCCCTTAGGTTTAAAAGAAATGCTGCAGGAAAATACCGCGGAGGGCAACGCTGCTCTCGATGCTTTGCCGTATGATTTTCTGCAGGATGAAAACGGCCTGCATCTGCGCGATTATCAGCTGAAGGCTGTGCAGGCGGTGGATGAGGCAGTGCGCTGCGGCAAGCGGACGGCGCTGCTGGCGATGGCCACGGGCACCGGCAAAACACGCACGGTTTTGGGCATGATTTACCGCTTTTTGAAGGCAAAGCGCTTTAAGCGTATTTTATTCCTTGTTGACCGCAATGCCTTGGGCGTGCAGGCGCAGGATGTCTTTAAAGAGGTTAAGCTGGAAAGGCTGCAGACGCTGGACCAGATTTACAATATCAAGGAGCTTAACGATAAGCTGATTGATGCGGAAACTGCCGTGCACGTTGCTACCGTACAGGGCATGATGAAGCGCATTATGTACGCCGAAAGCGAGGAGCGTATTCCCGCAGTCAGCGATTACGATTTGATTATTATCGACGAGGCGCACCGCGGTTATATTTTGGATAAGGAAATGGCAGAGGCGGAGCAGCTTTATCGCGACCAGCGCGATTACCAGAGCAAGTACCGCTATGTGCTGGATTATTTTAACGCGGTAAAAATTGCGCTCACCGCAACGCCTGCCCTGCAGACGACAGAAATTTTCGGCGAGCCTGTTTATACCTACACCTATCGCGAGGCTGTGCTGGATGGTTATCTGATTGACCATGACGCACCGCATCAGCTGACAACGAAGCTCAGCGAGCAGGGAATTCAGCTCAAAAAGGGCGATACTGTTAAATATATCAACAAGCAGACCGGCGAGCTTGATACGGCTTATTTGGATGATGATGTCGATTTTGATGTCGACCAGTTCAACCGCTGTGTTATCGTGCCGGAATTCAACAGGGCAGTGCTGGCGGAGATTGCCAAAAATCTTTATCCCGACGCGCCGGAAACCTACGGCAAAACGCTGATTTACGCTGCTACCGATACGCATGCCGATATGATTGTGAGCATACTGCAGGAGCTTTATGCCAAGGATAATCTGGACAGCGATGCGATTATGAAGATTACCGGCAGCGTGGCTAACGGTGACCAGAAAAAGATTCAGGAAAAAATCAAGCGCTTTAAGAATGAACGCTTCCCCAGCATTGTGGTGACGGTGGATTTGCTGACTACCGGTATCGACGTGCCGGAGATTACGACGCTGGTGTTTATGCGCTGCGTAAAATCGCGTATTCTGTTTGAGCAGATGCTGGGACGTGCGACACGCCGCTGCGATAAAATCGGCAAGGATCATTTTGAGATTTATGACCCGGTGGGCGTATATAACAGCCTGCAGCCGGTGGTGACGATGCCTGCTGTTGCCAATCCGCAGATTTCCGTGCAGGATTTGCTTAAGCAGCTTGATGAAGCGGAGGCAGCGGAGGCGATTACCGATATTGCCAAGCAGGTGGCCTTAAAGCTGCGCCGCAAGGTGAACAGGCTGGACGAGCAGACGAAGAAGGAGTTTGTGCTGGCTGTGGGCAAGGATGTGGCAGCCTTTGCCGGCGAGCTGCAGAAGGCGGACGCTGCCAAGGCCAAGGAGCTTTTGCTGCAGCACAAAGAGGCGCTGGTGCAGCTGGAAAAATATCATGCCGGCGGCAATATGGGCGGCATGATTTATGACGGCAAGGATGAGCTTACCGGCCATACGCGCGGTTACGGTGCGCACAAGACCAAGCCAGGTGATTATCTGAACGATTTCGCAGCGTATTTAAAGAGCCACGCCAATGAAATTGCTGCCCTGCATATCATTTGCACCCGTCCGAAGGATCTGACGAAGGCGCAGCTGAAGGAGCTGCTGCTGACGCTCGATGCCAACGGCTTTACGGCGCTGCAGCTGAACGATGCCTATTCGGAATATACGAACAGCACGATGGTGGCAGGCATTATCAGCCTTATCAGGCGCTATATGCTGGGAACGGAGCTGGTGAGCAAAAACTCGCAGCTGAGCCGTGCCTTTGACAAGCTGAACAAAAACCACAAATTTACGCCTGCGCAGCAGAAGTGGCTGGATATCATCCGCAGCTATATGCAGCAGCAGGACATTTTGAGCGTGGAGGCCTTTAAGGAGGACAAGCGATTGCAGCGCTTGGGCGGTTATGCGCGGGCACAAAAAATATTCGCCGACGATTTGGATAATATCGTGAGCGAATTCAACGGTTATTTATATGAAGATGGAGGCAAAACTGCGTGAATACACAGGAGATTGTAGCAAAGCTCTGGAATTTGTGTAACGTGCTGCGTGATGACGGTATTACCTATCATCAGTACGTTACGGAGCTGACATATATTTTATTTTTGAAAATGGCCAAGGAAACCGGCAGCGAGGAAAATATCCCGGAGGGCTATCGCTGGGATGATTTGCTGGCGCGCAAGGGATTGGAGCTGAAGAGCTTTTACAAGGAGCTGCTTGATTACCTGGGCGAGCGGTGCACGGGACGTATTCAGGAGATTTACAAGGGCGCGGCGACGAACATCGACGAGCCGAAGAACCTGGAAAAGATTATCAGGACGATTGACGAGCTGGACTGGTTCAGCGCGAAGGAGGAGGGCCTGGGTAATCTTTACGAGGGACTGCTGGAAAAGAACGCTAACGAAAAGAAGAGCGGCGCCGGACAGTACTTTACTCCACGCGTGCTGATTGACGTGATGACGCGTCTGGCGGCTCCCAAGGCCGGCGAGCGCTGTAACGATCCTGCCTGCGGTACCTTCGGCTTTATGATTGCGGCAAGCAATTTTGTGCGTGAGCAGACGGACGATTTCTTTGATTTGGATGAGGAAACGGCAGAGTTTGAATATACGCAGGCCTTTACCGGCTGCGAGCTGGTGCATGATACGCACCGCTTGGCGCTGATGAACGCCATGCTGCATGACATCCAGAGCAAAATTATTTTGGGTGATACGCTTTCCAACGTGGGCAAGGAGATGCAGGGCTATGACGTGGTGCTGACCAACCCGCCCTTCGGTACGAAAAAAGGCGGCGAGCGTGCAACGCGCGACGACTTTACCTATCCCACGAGCAACAAGCAGCTGAACTTTTTGCAGCACATTTACCGCAGCCTGAAGGCTGACGGCAAGGCGCGTGCTGCCGTAGTGCTGCCGGACAATGTGCTTTTTGCCGACGGTGACGGCGAAAGGATTCGTGTCGACTTGATGGATAAGTGCAATCTGCACACTATTCTGCGCCTGCCGACGGGTATTTTTTACGCGCAGGGTGTCAAGACCAATGTACTCTTCTTTACGCGCGAAAAAACAGATAAGGACAGCACCAAGGCCGTGTGGTTTTATGATTTGCGCACCAACATGCCATCCTTCGGCAAGACGAACCAGCTGAAGGCGAGTGACTTTGCCGGCTTTGAGGCAGCCTACGGCGCGGAGGACAGAAGCAAGGTGGCGGACGAGCGCTGGCAGTGTTTTACGCGTGAGAAAATTGCGCAAAAGGGCAACAGTCTGGATTTGGGCCTGATTAAGGATGACAGCGTGCTCGATTACGAGGATTTGCCGGACCCGGCGGAAAGCGCGGCAGAGGCTGCGGAAAAGCTGGCAGAGGCCGTGGATTTGCTGCAGAGTGTGGCGCAGGAGCTGAGGAGCTTGCAAAGATAAAGGTAGAGATTGAAGGATGAAGGAAGAAAGGGAAGAGCCTCTCCTTGGGGAGAGGTGGCATCGCGTAGCGATGACGGAGAGGGGTTCACTATAAGAAAGCATAAAGACAGCATACCCCTCTCAGTCGCCCTGCGGGCGCCAGCTCCCCCCGAGGGGAGCCTTTCACTACATCCTGCACAAATTCAAAACTTGCAAAGCTATGGATTGTGTGGTATATTAGACATAGAAAAAGACAACCGCCCACAGAGGTGGGTTGCCGAGTAAGTTAAGAAAAATCCGCTCCGAACTCGGGAAAGTCAGGGGGCGGTTTTTTCTATGTCCGTAACTTTTTTACTTTTTGTTCTGAAAAATGAACGTAAGTAATGCTACGATAAAAATTCCAAAGGACATTAAATCCTGAAAGCTGAAATATACCATAGACATCACCTCCATTCGTAGAGAATGAAGGCAATCCCACCCCGTGAACCGGTTGTCAAAAACATTTTATCATAAATTATAAATTAAAGCAATAGAATGTTTGCTTATAAAGGAGAGCTGGCAATGCCAAAGAAAAAGACAGCATTGACAATAGAAGAACGCTTGCAGCAGGCGCTGGTGCCTGCGGAGGAACAGCCTTATGAGGTGCCGGAGAATTGGGTATGGGTTAGGCTTGGAAGTCTTGCTGATGTAAAAGGTGGAAAACGTTTGCCTAAGGGAACAACTTTTTCGGAAAATATTACTAAACACCCTTATATAAGAGTAACAGATTTTAATGCTATTGGAGTTTCTTTGGAAGGGTTGAAATATATTGACGAAGATGTATATGAAAAAATTTCTAGATATACCATTTCTTCAGACGATATATATGTTTCGATAGCAGGTAGCATTGGTAAAGTTGGTATTATTCCGTCATGTATTGATGGTGCTAATTTAACGGAAAATGCAGCAAAAATTACTAACATCAAGGGGATAAATCAAAAATATCTTTGCTTGTTTTTGAAATCTGAATTTGCTCAATATCAAATGCAAAGTGCAACGATTGCTACAACACAAGCAAAGTTGGCATTGTTTAGAATAGAATCCCTTACTTTCCCTCTCCCTCCACTCTCCGAACAGCAACACATTGTTGAGCGCATCGAGGAGCTTTTCGCCAAGCTCGACGAAGCAAAGGAAAGACTGCAGGAGGTTGCCGACAGCTTTGCCGTGCGCAAGGCAGCAATTTTGCACAAGGCATTTACGGGTGAGCTGACTAAGCAGTGGCGTTGGGAAAACGGCGTGAGCGATGAAAGTTGGGAAGAAAAAACTATTGGTGATGTTTGCACAGTTAATCCTAAGAAGATTGATGCAAAAAATTTAGATGATAACTTAGAAGTGTCGTTCGTTCCTATGGCTGCCGTTTCTGATGTATTTGGTGAAATAGTCAACCATGAAGTAAAAAACTTACAGGATGTTCGCACTGGCTTTACGAATTTTTCTGAGGGTGACGTAATCTTTGCTAAGATTACACCTTGCATGGAAAATGGCAAATCTGCTATTGTTGGGCCCTTAGTAAATGATATAGGATATGGTAGCACTGAATTTTATGTGTTGAGATGCAAGGAAGAACTCTACAATAAATATTTGTACCATATGGTTAGAAATACGACATTTAGAGCAGAAGCTAAAGCTGTTATGACAGGAGCCGTTGGTCAACAGAGAGTTCCTAAAACTTTTTTACAGGAATATCAATTATTGCTCCCATCCATCCCCGAACAGCACGAAATCGTGCGCCTTATCGACGACCTGCTGGCGCGCGAGCGCGCAGCCCAGCAGGCGACGGAGCAGGCCTTGGCAAGCATCGACCTGATGAAGAAATCCATCCTGGCGCGTGCCTTCCGCGGTGAGCTGGGCACGAACAAAGCGAGCGAAGCGAGTGCGCTAGAGCTTTTGCGGCAGGTGCTGGCGGAAAACTGAAGCTGAATAAAAATCAAGACCTTGGCAGCGGCAAAAGCTGATGCTAAGGTCTTTTTTAGCGTCTTACAGCGAAACACTTGGATATCCCATAGCTGCTCATGCAAACCTTAGGCATTTCAGCTTACAGTTAACCCCAACCTTAGTCACGCCAGTCTGGGCATAAGCTAACCACAGATTTGTAAACACTACCGCGTATACCGTTCGGCAGAACTACGAAAAAATAGCTATTTCCAGCAAAGCGATTTAGCTTATTTAAAGCTTTTTGGTAAAACTTTTTCCCGAAAAACTTTTTGCTTTGCCGCGCTTTCCAGAAAGCGCGAACCTTTCTTGCAACTTCTTTCAGTTATGAAAGAAGTTGAGGTTACGTAAGCGTCAAATCACGCCGGTGATTTTGTTTGAAGATGGTCCGCAGCCTTTAGCAGCATAAACTTTAAATTTACTTCAAGCTTTTACTCTGCTATACTATAATTGTACAGGCGTTGAGGAGGTGCATCATGCCATTGGAATATTATTTTATGCTGGCGGGCCTTGTCCTGCTGCTGATAGAATTTGTTGTGCCGGGCTTCGGAATTTTCGGTGTCAGCGGCATGGTGTGCCTGACAGTCGGCGGCTTTTACGTTTTGGGCGGCAATGCCTGGGCGGCGCTGGTGCTGTTGGCAGTGTATCTGTTTTTGGTGCTGGTAATTACGCTGCTGTGCGTGTATCTGCCCAAGGAAAGCAAGTATAATCCCTTTGTGCTGTGGACGCGCCAAAAGAACAGCGAAGGCTACACCGGCGGCAAAAACTGGAGCATGCTGGTGGGCAAAAGAGGCACGGCTTTGACTACGCTGCGTCCCGCAGGTACGATTCTGGTAGATGGCAAGCGTCTTGATGTGAGCAGTCAGGGAGATTATATCGAAAAGTCTGCGCCCGTGATTATCGTGCGGGTGGAGGGCAGCAAAATTTTTGTAGAACAGACGAAGGAGTGACGTTATGGATTTATTATTCAGTATGATTTTCGGCAGTGGCTTTGCGGTAGTCATTGCTATTGCCGGTATTGCTATTTTTCTTAACTTTGTGCCGTTGGGCCTGTGGATTTCGGCCATCGCCGCCGGTGTTAATGTAGGCATTTTCAACCTCATCGGTATGCGCTTGCGCCGTGTGCCCGCGTCGCAGATTGTGCTGCCGCTGATTAAGGCGAACAAGGCAGGCCTTGACGTTAATGTTAACCAGCTGGAGGCGCATTATCTGGCAGGCGGTAACGTTGACCGCGTTATCGATGCTTTGATTGCGGCGCACAGAGCACAGATTGAGCTGAGCTTTGAGCGTGGCTGTGCCATCGACCTGGCAGGCCGTAACGTGCTGGAGGCTGTGCAGATGAGCGTTAACCCCGAGGTTATCGAAACTCCGGTAGTAAGCGCTGTTGCCAAGGACGGCATCGAGCTGAAAGTTAAAGCGCGCGTAACCGTGCGCGCCAATATTGACCGCCTGGTAGGCGGTGCCGGCGAAGCAACGATTATTGCGCGTGTCGGCGAAGGCATTGTAACCAACGTAGGCTCCAGCGCCGACCACAGCAAGGTACTGGAAAACCCCGATTATATTTCCAAAACGGTTTTGGATAAAGGCTTGGATGCAGGCACTGCCTTTGAAATTCTTTCTATTGATATTGCGGACGTAGATGTAGGACGTAACATCGGCGCTGCGCTGATGACCGACCAGGCGGAGGCAGATAAGCGCATTGCTCAAGCACGCGCTGAGGAACGCCGTGCGATGGCTGTGGCCAAGGAGCAGGAAATGAAGGCCTATACGCAGGAAATGCAGGCGAAGGTTGTGGAAGCACAGGCTAAGGTTCCTACAGCTATGGCGGAGGCGCTGGCTAACGGCCGCTTGGGCGTAATGGATTACTACCGCCTGAACAACATTCAGGCAGATACGCAGATGCGCCGCACGATTGCCGAGGTAAGCCCGGAGGGCGAGGAAAAGCCTGAGGGCAGCAAATAAGCGAGGTGCAGCTTATGGGTGATTTGTTTGACAGTGATTTAATTCCCCTGCTTTTCGTCCTCGTAATGCTGGCCAACGTATTTTTGGACAAGCGCAAACGTCGCAGACGCAGACAGCAGGAGCAACCGGAGGCAACGGCGGAGCAGCAAACACAAGCCAAGCCTAAGGACCTTGCCGCCGAATTTGAACGCCGTCTGAAAAAAACGACGGAGGAAGCGCAGGCACGCCAGCGTCAAAGCAGCCAAGGCGTGGTGCATGACGGAACGCGCGTGCGCCGTGATGACGACAGCAGAGTTCACCGGGACGGCGAAGCAATGCATGACCATACCGGCAGAATTCACCGTGAAAACGAAGCCCTCGTGCATGACAAGGGCAAGGTTTATTACGATCCCCGCGGTGATTACAGCTACGACGAAGCAAAGATGAACGCTGCCGCAGCGGCGTTTAATGCGCACTACGCACAGCAGGCGCAGCCTTCAGCGAAAAAGCGCGTGAAGCTGAAGCATGCGGCGCTGGTCAACGGCATTATCATGGCAGAGGTATTAGGAAAACCGCGCGCTCTTAACCCCTATGAGGAGCGCTGATTTTAAGATTCTCGCAAACAGTAAGGAGATGTTTGGGAATGCTGGAAAAGCTGGATTTGAGTAAAAAAGTGTCCAAGGAAGATTACAACAAGCAAATGGATGTGCTGGGTGAGCGCCTGGGAAAGGCGCAGCGCATGGCCCGCGACGCCAAAAGACCGATTATCATCGTGTTTGAGGGCTGGCGCGGTGCGCGCCGCAGTGCGCTGATTAACGAAATGATGCAGCAGATGGATGCCCGCGGCTTTAATGTTTATTCCAGTGTGCGCCTGCGCGGCGTTCTGCAGGAGCAGCCGTTTTTTGGCGCCTTCTGGAAGCGTTTGCCGGCGTTGGGACATATTGCGGTTTATCACCGCAGCTGGTATTATCTGAAAAACGCCAACGAGCTGGCGGATAAGGCAGAGGACGATTCCAAATATCCTGTAGTTTCCTTCGAGCATATCAACAACTTTGAAAAAATGCTCACGGACGATAATTATCTTGTGCTCAAATTTTTCCTGCATCTGTCACCGGAGCAGCAAAAGAAAAATATCGCCAAGAATGCCAAAACACTGGGCAAGGCGTGGCGTGATCTGAATCCTGCGATTGATGAAAGCGAAGATTACGATAAATTTTTGCCGCATTACGAAAAAATGCTGGAGGCTACCGATACGGTAAACGCTCCCTGGCACCTGATTGCCGACGATGATCCGCGCAGCGCGCGTCTGGAGGTTTTCACCAAGATTGCCGATGCTATCGAAAAGGCTGTGCAGATGCCTGCCGAGCCTGCTGCCGACAAGCGCACCGCGGCAACCTACGATGTGCTGAGCACGATTGATGCCAACAAGGAGCTTACCAAGGAAGAATATAAGGAAAAGCTCGACAAGTACCAGAAAAAGCTGACACAGCTGCAAATTGAAATGTTCAAGGCGCAGATTCCGGTAGTCATCGGCTTTGAGGGCTGGGATGCTGCCGGCAAGGGCGGCGCTATCCGCAGACTGACGGCGGCACTGGACCCGTTGGGCTTCCATGTGCATCCGATTGCGGCGCCGAACGTTGTAGAAAAGCAGTTCCATTATCAGTGGCGCTTCTGGACCAGACTGCCACAGCCCGGCACCATAGCGATTTTTGACCGCACCTGGTACGGACGTGTTATGGTGGAGCGCATCGAAGGCTTTGCCAAACCGCAGGAATGGCAGCGTGCCTACGATGAAATCAAGGATATGGAGGCGCAGTGGAGCGAGCACGGTATCGCCATTGCCAAATTCTGGCTGCAGATTGACAAGGATGAGCAGCTGCGACGCTTCAATGATCGCCAGAATGACCCCAATAAGCAGTGGAAAATTACGGATGAAGATTGGCGTAACCGTGATAAATGGGATGCCTATGAAGCGGCAGTCAACGAAATGCTGGTGCGCACCGACACCTCGTATGCACCGTGGACCGTGGTTGAGGGCAACAACAAATATTATGCCCGCTTAAAGGTTTTGAAAACAGTTATCGATTTGTTTGAACGCAAATTGGCAGAAAAACATCAGTAAAATACAAGAGGATATCAGCGTAATTTTGCGCTGATATTTTCTTAATACATTATAGATACTCGGAGAGGAAATGCTTTGTCCTGGATAATCAAAAACTATATTAAAGAAACAAGAGAAAATGAAACCGGCGCGCAGGTTTATCCGCCGGGCTTACGCCATCCGGTAGCGTTTATTTACCCCAACGTCTACCATCTGGGCATGTCGAACCTGGGAATGCACATTCTGTATCAGATGATTAACGAGCGCGGTGACAGTGCCTGCGAACGCTTCTTTTTGCCGGATAAACGCTTGCAGCAGGAGCATATCAAAAGCAAAACACCGCTGCTGAGCCTGGAAAACCAGCGTCCGCTGGCAGACTTTGACGTTATCTTCGTCATGCTGTCCTTTGAAATGGATTATGATAATCTGCTGACGGTGCTTGATTTGGGCAATATCCGCCTGAGGGCGGCGGAGCGCAATCAGCGTGAGCCGCTGGTGATTATCGGCGGGCCCTGTGCTACCTTTAATCCCGAGCCGTTGGCTGCCGTGGCTGACGCCTTTGTTATCGGTGAGGGCGAGGAAACAGTGCAGCACGTGCTGGATACCATCTATCGCGAGGAAAGCAAGCAGGAGCGTCTGGCGGCGCTGGCGCAGGTGCCGGGTGTTTATGTGCCCAGCCTGTATACGGCGCAGTACGATGAGGAGGGCGAGTTTACCGCCCTGCTGCCGCAGGAAGGTGCGCCGGCGAAGGTTGCGCGCCAGTGGGCGCGTGATATCGACGCATATCCGCACACCTCCGCTATCGTGACGAGCGGAACGGAATTTGAGGATATGTTTATCGTCGAGGTGGCGCGTGGCTGCGGGCGTCATTGCCGCTTCTGCATGGCAGGCTACTGCTTCCGCAAGCCGCGTCCGCGTAAGCTGGAAAATATTTTGGCGGATATCGCCAAGCGTCCCGAGCGCACGAAAAAGGTAGGCCTGATGGGCGCTGCCGTTTCCGACCATCCGCAGATGGCGGAGCTGACGGAATACTTAGTAGAGCACAAGATACCGTTTTCCGTGGCCAGCATGCGCGCCGATATGCTCACGGAGCAGATTGCGCATGCGTTGGCGCAGAGCGGCCAGCGGACGATGACCGTAGCGCCGGAGGCAGGCAGCGAGCGGATGCGTGCTGCGATTAACAAGGGCATTACGGAGGAGCACGTTTATAATTCTATCGAGCTGGCTGCTGCTGCCGGAATGCGCAACATCAAGCTGTATTATATGATCGGGCTGCCGGGAGAAGAAGACGAGGATATCGTCGAAACGGTGGAGATGATTAAACGTGTGCGTGCCAAGATGGATGCGGTGGGCAACAAGGGCGAGCTGGTTATTTCGGTCAACGGCTTCGTGCCCAAGCCCTTTACGCCGTACCAGTGGGCGCCGCTGTGCAATGTGCGCACGCTGAAGAAGCGCTTCAAGATTTTGGGCGACGGCCTGAAGAAGGAAAAGCGCATTAAGCTGATTACCGAATCGCTGAAGGAAACCGTGGTTCAGTCCGTGCTGGCGCGCGGCAGCAGACGTATCGGCGAAGCGCTGCTGAAGGCGCATGTGGAAGGCCGCAGCCTGAAGCAGGTGCTGAAGGAAGAAGGCCTGGATGCCGAGGAGCTGGCGGAGCGCGAGCTGCAGGTAGGCCAGCCGCTGCCCTGGCAGCATCTTGATATGGGCGTAACGCAGGAATATCTTGCGGCCGAGCTGCAGCGCAGCGAAAGCGGCAAGTTTACGCCGATGTGCTTTGACGGCTGCCGGCGTTGCGGTGTCTGTCGGGAGTAAGGCGGGCGTGCGGCTTAGGCAGTGAAATAAATACTGCTGCTAAAAAACTTGGCTTAAAGGCCTAATTAGTAAAAAAATTAAGCATCCCTACACTTTTTGCAGGAAAAGTGTGGGGATGCTTTTGCTTTTTTACGCTATAATGATGCTGAGGAACACAGCTTTTGCTGCTTCGGAAGCGGTAACAGCTCGCCGGTGCTCGCAGCCACCTCCCATTATAGGGGAGATATAAAGGAATTACAAAACTTTAAGGTTGATAATTCTTTGTATATGTTCTGTTGGTAACCGAAAGACAGATGCTTGTTGTAAAAAATAAGCAGCCTGTGTCTGAAATTTGTTGATTGAGGGATTTCGTACCGCAATCAAGGGAGGGATATACATATGAAAAAGAATTTGTTTTTGGGCATGACCTTGGTGTTGGCGCTCTTGGCCAACACCGCTTTTGCTCATCTCAGCGGCGGTTATCTTTCGGATATTATTGATGAACATCCGCGCTGGCCGTTGGCAACTCAATGTATTGCTACGGATGTTAACTTAAGAACAGAGCCTAACACAAACTGTGATGTAGTAACCATGCTGCAAAACGGCGATAAATTTTATGCAAGAAAGGTAGTGTTTATACCTAACAGTAAATATGTGTGGGTGTACGGAACTACCGAAAAAGGCTACAGAGGCTATATGTATAACCAATATATAGGTGCGTTGCCTGATGGCCAATATGCTCATTCAGATGAAGGACGCTTTCAGGCTGCGGTAGAGGCAAACTGGATTAACAATCCCGCCGGCTATGCAGCTGGCTCCGGCTACAGTATGGGCAGAGTAGAGCATGCCGACGATATGAATATTGCTTACGACCTTAATAAGGTGCAGGTAGGTCCGCGTGTGTTCTACACGAGAGCCTTTGACGGAAAAACCTATCAAGTAGTGATTAACAAGGCTCCCGGCGAGATGGCAGGCTACGCAGTCGGACAGCATTTTGATCAGAAAGAGCAGAATAATTTTTACGATATGATGCGGAGAATCGGCTGGCACGAGCCTGCTGTTGATATTGAGGAGCCGACAAACAGTATCGTGTGGGAAAAATCTGTGCTTGATGCGGATGGCTTTGACAGACCTGCCAAGCATTTGATTATTACGCTGAATGATAATGACGTGATTGAGAGCTTTACATACATCAATTATGATCTTGATTAGCCTGCCTGCAAAAATTTATCCCTGAAATGCAAAAAACCTGCTCTTTTCAGAGCAGGTCAGCTTGTAAGAATTAAGCCATAGCGTTGATTCTCTTTGCAAGTCTGGATTTTTTGCGAGCTGCAGCATTCTTATGGATAATGCCTTTGCGAGCTGCTTTATCGAGCAAACCGGAAGCAGTAGCCATAGTAGCTTGAGCGTCTTCTTTAGCGCCGGTTTTAGTCAGAGCCTCTACTTTGCGGGAAGCATTACGGAGAGCTGCTTTAATCGGAGCGTTTTTAGCACGACGTTCTGCGTCGGTCTTTACACTGCGGATGGAAGATTTAATGTTCGGCAACGAATTTCACCTCCTGAATTTTCTTGTACTGCATTATTCTACCACGAATGCGAGCATTATGCAAGAGAAAATCACAAATATGCCTGCCTGTTCCTGTAAAAAATATTTTGCGGACGCTTGACCTGGAGCTGACTCCAAATGCTAAAATATAAGCAGAAAGCAAGAAAACAATCCTGGCAGGAGGTAAGCGAGATGAAAATAAACGAAGTAAGCAAAATGTATGACATTACAGCGGATACGTTGCGTTATTATGAGCGTATCGGCCTGATTCCGACTGTGAACCGCAATGAAAGCGGTATTCGCGACTACACCGAAACGGACTGCAACTGGGTAAACTTTGCCAAATGCATGCGCGCGGCAGGCATTTCGGTAGAAAGCCTGATTGAATATGTGGCGCTGTTTCAGCAGGGCGATAAAACGCGGGCCGCACGCAAGGAAATTTTAATCGAGGAGCGTGCCAAGCTGGTCGAGCGCATGGCGCAGATGCAGGAAACGCTTGATAAGCTGAATTATAAAATCGACAATTATTACAAGTGCGTTGAATTTGAGGACACCAAACTGAAATAAAACGCAGCATAAAGAGAGATGGCGCCGAGCTGTCTCTCTTTTTAGTTTACAGGCTTTGCCGGATAATGGTATAATAATTAGTACTAATAAAACAGGCTCAAGCCAATATTGGCCTGAAATAATACATTTTAATGAAGGAGCAGGAAGAGTATTTTATGATTGAACAAAATCACATTCGCAACTTTTCTATTATCGCCCATATAGATCATGGCAAGTCTACCCTGGCAGACAGATTGATTGAATATACAGGAACGCTGAGCAAGCGTGAGATGGAGGAGCAGATTCTCGATTCCATGGATTTGGAGCGTGAACGCGGCATCACCATCAAGGCGCAGGCTGTGCGCAGCATTTACAAGGCGCGCAACGGCGAGGAGTATATGCTGAACTTTATCGACACTCCGGGCCACGTAGACTTTACCTACGAGGTTTCGCGTGCATTGGCAGCATGTGAGGGTGCACTGCTGGTTATCGACGCTACTCAGGGCATTGAAGCGCAGACTTTGGCTAACGTGTATCTGGCGCTGGATAACGATCTGGAGATTATCCCGGTTATCAACAAAATTGATTTGCCGAGTGCCGACCCTGAGCATGTTAAAAGGGAAATCGAGGACGTTATCGGTATTGATGCGTCCGACGCAGTTCTGTGCAGTGCCAAAACCGGCATTGGCATCGAGGACGTACTGGAAGCAATCGTAGCGCGCGTGCCGGCGCCGCAGGGCGATGCGGAAGCACCGCTGAAGGCGTTGGTATTTGACTCCAAATTTGACGCTTACAAGGGCGTAGTTTTATATATACGCATTATGCAGGGCCGTCTGCGCAAGGGCATGAAGATTCGCATGATGGCAACCGGTGCGGAATTTGATGTTACCGAGGTTGGTTACTTCAAGCCGGGCATCGTCAATGTTGATGAGCTGGAGGAGGGCCAGGTAGGCTTCTTTGCTGCCAGCATCAAAAACGTTAAGGATGCACGCGTAGGCGATACCGTAACCGATGCCGATAATCCTGCGGAAGCAGCGTTGCCCGGTTACCGCAAGGCTACACCGATGGTATACTGCGGTTTGTATCCGGTAGAGAATTCCGATTACGATAACCTGCGTGATGCTTTGGAAAAGCTGCAGCTGAACGATGCTTCTCTGGTATTTGAGCCGGAGACATCTACCGCGCTGGGCTTTGGCTTCCGCTGCGGCTTTTTGGGCCTGCTGCATATGGACGTTATCAAGGAGCGCTTGGAGCGCGAATATAATCTGAGCCTGATTACTACCGCACCGAACGTTATTTATGAGGTGTTCCGTACAAACGGCGACGTTGAAATGGTAGATAACCCGTCCCTCTTCCCGGACCCGACTGTTATCGACCATGTTGAGGAGCCTTTCGTTAATGCAACCATCATTGTGCCGAAGGATTATGTAGGCGCTGTTATGGAGCTGAGCCAGGAAAAACGCGGTGAATACGATAACATGACCTATCTTGATGATACCCGCGTAATGATTCACTACGCATTACCGCTGAGTGAGATTATCTTTGACTATTTTGACCGTCTGAAATCCGCTACCCGCGGTTATGCTTCCTTGGACTACGAGCTGTCCGGCTATCGCTATTCCGATTTGGTGAAGGTAGATATCCTGCTGAACGGCGAGCCTGTCGATGCCCTTTCTGCGATTGTGCATAAGGAATTTGCTACTGTTCGCGGACGTCAGCTGGTTGAAAAGCTGCGCAGCCTGATTCCGCGTCAGATGTTTGAAATTCCGGTACAGGCAGCAATCGGCAACAAGGTTATTGCCCGCGAAAACGTCCGCGCTATGCGTAAGGACGTACTGGCGAAGTGTTACGGCGGCGATATCAGCCGTAAGCGTAAGCTGCTGGAAAAACAGAAGGAAGGTAAAAAGCGCATGAAGCAGGTTGGCAGTGTAGAGCTGCCGCAGGAGGCATTCATGGCGATTCTGAAAATGGACTAAGGCTTAGCGCTTAGTCGATAGTGTCTGATAGATAGGAGCAATGCAATTATGATGATACAACTGCAAGGCTTGCTTTCGACAATCACATTTTTGGATGTTATAGATATTGTCGTCGTTGCCTATTTTCTTTACCGTTTGTTCCTGATGCTGAAAAATACCCGTGCCGCAACATTGGGCAAGGGCCTCATGGTGCTGATAGGCTTCACGCTTATCTGCCGTTGGCTGAACCTGCATGTTATCAGCTGGCTGCTGGAAAAGAGCATGACGGTGATTATGGTCGCCCTGCCTGTTGTCTTTCAGCCGGAGCTGCGCCGTGCTTTGGAGCAAATCGGCCGCGGCAAGCTGTTTCATAAGGGCAGCGAGCTGGACGAGCAGGAGCTGGAGGAAATGCTGGATTCCGTTGCTCATGCCACTAAGGTGATGAGCAAAAATAAAGTAGGTGCGCTGATGGTTTTCGAACGTG
This sequence comes from Phascolarctobacterium sp. Marseille-Q4147, assembly GCF_017968825.1. Taxonomy (NCBI): domain Bacteria; kingdom Bacillati; phylum Bacillota; class Negativicutes; order Acidaminococcales; family Acidaminococcaceae; genus Phascolarctobacterium; species Phascolarctobacterium sp. Marseille-Q4147. The sequence continues at coordinate 1,588,323 of NZ_CP072874.1, forward strand.
CTACCGGTTTGGCAGAGCGTATCGAAACCGGTGTGCCGATTGACGGTCTGGTGAGCTCTGGCTTGCTGCAGAACATTTTTGTTAAGGATACACCGCTGCATGACGGCGCTGTCGTTATCCGCGGCAACCGTGTTGTTGCTGCCTGCTGCCTGCTGCCGCTCACGGAAAACCGTAATCTGAGCCAGGAGCTTGGTACCCGCCATCGTGCCGCAATCGGTATGTCCGAACAGTCCGATGCGATGATACTTGTTGTCAGCGAGGAAACCGGTACGATTTCCATCGCCCGCAACGGCGAGCTGATGCGTTACCTGACGGTGGATGATGTGAAGGAAATTTTGCGCACGGCAATTTTCCGTCCGCATACAGCAGTTAAGAATTCTTTGGTTGATAAAATCAAGAGCTTGTGGGGCGGTGAGAAAAAATGAGATTTTTGCAAAGGCTGGCGCGTAAGGAAAATCTGTTGGCACGAATTATCTGCCTGCTCATGGCCTGTGGCCTGTGGGTATACGTAATGACTGACCAGAATCCTATTATCGAGCGTAATATCGAGGTGCGCCTGCAGCAGAGAAATCTGCCGCAGAATATGATGGTCTTTAATGCTCCCGATAAAATTCTGGTTAAGGTGCGCGGTTCGCGTGCCAAGCTGAGTTCCGATAATCTGAGTGCCGAAATCAATGCTTCTATCAATTTAAAAAATATAACCGAAGGTCAGCAGAGCCTGCCGATTACGGTAACCTACTCCGGCGGTGAGATTGTATCCGTAACGCCTAAGGAGGTTTCCGTATATGTGGATACGGTAAGCGAGAAAAAGGTTCCCGTTACTACGCGTATCGTGGGAGCTGTGAACGGTGATATGACCATCGGCAGCAGTATAATTACTCCGGCGGAGGTTACTTTGCGCGGTGCAACACATCGTATTGACAAGGTAAACCGTGTGGTTGCTCCGATAGATATCAGCAACCATAGCGGCAGCTTCCAGACGGAAAGCGAGCTGGTTGCCGTGAGTGATGACGGTTACGATATTCCTAATATGAGAATTATCCCTGAGCGCGTTATGGTGCAGGCCAATATGGTAAGCCAGATGCATTCGCTTGATATTCCGGTTAAGCTGGTTATGAGCGGTGATTTGCCTGCCGGTATTGTTGTTACCAAAACAGAGATTGTGCCGACAAGCGTTCGCGTTACCGCACCGCCTTCCGTGCTGAAGGAGCTGAAGGATGTCAAGACCAAGCCGGTGGATGTAAGCAAGCTGACCGGCAGCACCGTTGTTGCGGCTGAGCTGGATTTGCCGGAAAAGGTTATTCCCGAAAGACGTACGGTGCAGATTAAAATATCGGTAGAAAGGCAGAATTGATTTATAGATGAAGCTGAAAATAAATAATGTGCGTATCAGCCTGCGACAGGAGCAGACGCTTGAGCAGGCGGTGTGCCGTAAATGCGGCATTCCGCGTGATGCTTTGGGAAGTGTGCGGATAGTACGCAAGGCAGTGGATGCGCGCAAGAAAAATGATATCTGCCTCAACTACCATGTACTGGCAGAGGTAGAAACAGGCGGCAGACAGGCGAAGCGTTTGCTGGCGGACCGTGATATTACGCAATATCAGGAGCAGCAGCAGCCGACGCTTGAGTTTGGTACACTGCCGCTGAGCGCACCGCCGGTGGTTATCGGTGCCGGTCCTGCAGGCCTTTTGGCGGCACTGCAGCTGGCGGAGCATGGCTATAAGCCGCTGCTTTTGGAGCGCGGCAAGCCGGTAGCGCAGCGTGTGCAGGATGTACAGCGCTTTTGGCAGACGGGAGAATTTAACCCCGCGTCCAACGTACAGTTTGGCGAGGGCGGTGCCGGCACATTCTCGGACGGCAAGCTGACTACGCGTGTAAACGATCCTATGATGGCCGAAATCCTGCAGCTCTTTGTGGATGCAGGCGCACCGGAAAATATTTTGTACGAGCACAAGCCGCACGTAGGCACGGATAAGCTGCGTGCGATGGTACAGGGACTCAGCCGCCGCATTGCGGAGCTGGGCGGCAGCGTGCGTTACGATGCGCATGTGGTTGATCTGGATATCAAAAATAATGCTGTGCAGGGCGTAATCCTTGACGGCGGCGAAAGACTGGCGGCGGGAGCTGTGGTTCTGGCCTGCGGTCACAGCGCGCGCGATACCTACGCTATGCTGGCACGCAGGGGCGTTGGCATTGTGGCGAAGCCCTTTGCCATCGGTGTGCGCATCGAGCATCCGCAGGAGCTGATTGACAGGGCGCAGTACGGCAGCTTTGCGGGACATCATTTGCTGGGCGCAGCGGATTACGCGCTTGTTTACCATACGCAGGATAAAACACGCACAGCCTATTCGTTCTGCATGTGCCCAGGCGGTCAGGTAGTTGCCGCCGCTTCGGAGACCGGTGGCGTGGTTGTCAACGGCATGAGCATGTTTAAGCGTGACAGCGGCATTGCCAACAGTGCGCTGGTGGTGAATGTGGACAGCCGGGATTTCGGTGAGGGTGCGCTGGCAGGTGTAGAATTCCAGCGCCGCTACGAGCAGCTTGCTTATGCGGCGGCAGGCAGCAGCTATTATGCGCCTGCGCAGAATCTGGACAGCTTTTTGAAGCGCAGTACTCCGTCCTTGGAATGCATGGTACAGCCAAGCTATCGTCCGGGATTTGTGGCCTGCAGCTTAGACAAGGTGCTGCCTGCTTACGTTACGGATACTCTGCGCGATGGCATTACGAGCTTCGGACGCAAGCTGGCGGGTTACGCCGACGGAGGCGCGCTGCTGACGGGTGTGGAAACACGCACCTCGGCGCCGGTCCGTATTGAGCGCGACAGACAGAGCTATGTATCGCTGACGCATGATTTGCTTTATCCCTGCGGCGAAGGCGCAGGCTATGCCGGCGGTATTATGAGCGCCGCGCTTGACGGCTATCATGTGGCGAGGGCGATTATGGAACGATTTGCGCCGGTGAAGTAGATTCAGGTTGGAGAGTAATACAGAGCATTAGGCTCCCCTTGGGGGGAGCTGGCGCCCGTAGGGCGACTGAGAGGGGATTTTGCAGTATGCATAGCATATGTTATGTATCATCCCTCTCTGTCATCGCTATGCGATGACACCTCTCCCCAAGGAGAGGCTTTCGTTTTGCTTTTTTAGCTCAACAATTCCCAACTCACATATAAACGCATTAACATTAGGGAGGTTATTACAAAAAATGGCAAGATTATTTGGTACTGATGGTGTTCGCGGTGTGGCGAACGTAGAACTTACTCCGGAGCTGGCCTTTAAGCTGGGCTATGCTGCCGCAAAATACTTTGGCCGCGAGGTTTCCTGCCCGAAAATTATTATCGGCAGAGATACACGCCGCAGCGGACAAATGCTGGAAAGCGCTTTGGCAGCAGGTATCTGCAGCGCCGGCGGCAATGCACATCTTCTGGGCGTTATGCCTACTCCGGCAGTTTCTTTCCTGACCAGTGAGGTTAAGGCTAACGCCGGTGTAGTAATTTCTGCTTCTCACAATCCGTTTGAAGACAACGGCATCAAATTTTTCTCTCAGACAGGCCACAAGCTGCCTGACGCAGTAGAGGACGAAATTGCAGCTATTGTTGCTGCACCGATTGATTATACTCAGGCAGTAAGCGGCAGCAGCGTAGGCCAGATTGTTTACGAAAAGGATTTGTCTGCGCTGTATATTAAGCACATTCTGAGCACTGCTTATGCTAAGCTGAATGGTCTGAAGATTGTTATGGACTGCTCCAACGGTGCCAACAGCGAAATCGCACCGGTTATCCTGCGCAGCCTCGGTGCTGAGGTTGTGGCAATTTTCAACGAGCCTAACGGTACCAATATCAACAATGGCTGTGGTTCTACTCACCTAGAAGCATTGCAGAAAAAGGTTCGTGAGGTTGGCGCTAATGTAGGTATTGCTAATGACGGTGATGCTGACCGTTGCCTGGCAGTTGACGAAAACGGCGAGGCTATGGACGGCGACCAGATTATGCTGATTTGCGCGCTGGAGCTGATGAAGCGCAACAAGCTGCATGACAATATGCTGGTAACCACTGTTATGAGTAACGTTGGCCTGCATCAGGCTATGAAGGCTCATGGCGGCAAGACCGTCAAAACTGCTGTTGGTGACCGCTATGTACTGGAAGAGATGCTCAAGCACAATTATTCTATCGGCGGCGAGCAATCCGGTCATATCATTTTCTCCGAGTTCGCTAAAACCGGCGACGGCATTCTGACTGCTGTACAGCTGTTGTGCGCAATGGTTCGCAATAATAAATCTCTGTCCGAGATGAGCGGTGTAATGACTAAATTCCCGCAGATTCTGCTGAATGTACGCGTGAAGAATAAAAACGGCTGGGAAGAAAAGGCTGCTATTCAGGAAGTAATTAAAAAATATCAGGAGGAGCTGGGCGAAAACGGCCAGATTCTGGTACGTGCTTCCGGCACCGAGCCTTTAATCCGTATTATGGCCGAAGGACCGAAGCAGGAGCGACTGGAACAGATTGCCAACGCTATTGCCGACGTTGTAACTAAGGAGCTGGCATAAGCAGGCTTCCTGACTGAATGAAGATTAAAAGCAGACCATTACATCATTTTCGGATGAAATGGTCTGCTTTTGTACTTTGCATATTTTCTTTTTGACGAACATATGTTAAAAATATATTTGTGCTACCAGAATACGGTAGGCGGTTGCCCTCTACGGAGGGTTTGCGGCCCTCGATTTGCCGACATCTATATTTTTATAGAAATCTACAAGGAAGAGGGTGGTACTGATGAATATACTGGAAGTTCTTGCATTGCTTGGTTTTGGGCTTGGGTGCATTAAATTTGGTTATGAACTCGGTAAAAACGCAAAAAAATAACCGCCCAGCTCCTACACTAGCGGTTATTTTTAACAGTTAATTTGAAGGGCAACCGTCTATCGGTAGCACTCTTTCTATTTCTATGATAGCACAAAGTAAAGCGTTTGACAACCGTTCTGATTAAATTCACAAATCCCTCACGTCTTATACTATTACTCATCAAAACTCTTGATTACGGAATAAATTATACAACCAACAACAATCAGTCCGATACCTGCTAATGCGAGGAAAGGTGCCGCAGGGAGCAAGAAGGCCATACCACCAATCATTATTAAAATTTTGTTGTCTGGCATAAGAAGCCACCTCACAGTTCTTCAACTCGTTATCTTACGGGATTTTCTCTCAAAGTTTTATGCAAGCATTCTGCCCCTTTACCGAAGCAATAATAGCTAAATCCTGCACTAACCACTCCTCCAATCACTGGAGCTGATTTAGCAGGAATTTTACTCAAAACATCTTTTGTTACTTTAATTCCAACTTGTTCGCAAACTTGTTTTAGCAAGGGATACCAAGCAGTTTTTGTCAAAGCTGCTCTCAAAATATCTTTCCCTGCCTTGCCGGCAAGCGACTTAGATATTTCAGCAATAACTTTATTTGCACCACTGACTCCATACATTACACCAATGAACAACAAAATTATTTCTTGAGTTTTTTCGTCCATACTTCCTTCAATAGAACGAATTTCCGGATAGCCATAAATATAGGCTAATTTCTGAGATATTCTCAGGACATGAGCAAAATACTGTGCCAAATCAGCCGGGATTCCTGGAAGACCGCCACCACCCATAACAAAAGACAAAGCAGAAACTTTCTTCTGCTCGTAATTAATGCACTCTCTTGCAATTTCATACAAAACACTTTCATTTACTCCAGCTCTAATAGGGCTAGTCTGCACAATCCGTGCTACTATTTCACGATTAAATCTGCTAGAAAAATTTTTTTGAAGAAATTCTTCTCTCTCAATCTTTACGCCAGGCAACTCTACTGCCACTGCCAATACTTCGTCAAAATCAAAATCAAAAGGAACAATATTACTCATTTGAAATCCTCCATTCCGCTTATAAATCTATCAAAAAGACAAAGTTTTTCTTTATTATATACTTCTGTACCCCCCCGTCAAGCAAATGTCTTTTTTATCTTCACGAAATGTACAGTTACTTTTTAACACTGTTATTTTTTCTCACTTTATCTTTCCTTGCTTATATGTTACACTATAAGCAGCACTTTTCGGTTTCTTTGCAAGAAACTTTTTGGAGGTCCGCACCATGACGAACGACAAACGCGTAATAGAGAATTTAAGAGCACACTATCAGGAAATAATATCCAGCTATGTCATTACAGCCTATGCTACTTCTTGTCATGGTTCAGTCTGCGTCGGCATGTATGAGCCGCCATTGTTATCACTAAACGCCATTAAAAACATCGTCAAAAGCTTTTCCAACACTCCCTGCGACCTTTATCCTTCCATCATCAAATACTGCGAGGAAAAAGACATCGCAGAAAACGAACTCTATAAAAAAGCGCACGTCTCCAAGACAGTTTTTTCCAAAATCCGCAGCATGAAGGACACTGGCTATAAACCCAGCAAAAGTACGATTCTCTGCTTATGCCTGGCTTTGGAACTAAATAACAAAGAGACAGAAGAAATGCTCAACATCGCAGGCTACTCTTTATCTGGCGACATCATCGCCGACAAAATTGTCAGCTACTGCATAAGTAAGCGATATTACGACGTTTATGACATCGAAAATCTTATTCTGGAAAAAACAGGTGGAGCATATTTGTACTACTGATAAAACAAGTATACAACAACAGCTATCAAAAAAAGAGAACGCCCAACTACTACCAAACGGTAATAGTTGGGCGTTTGTACGCTATGTGCTCTATTTTTGAGCAGAGAAACTTTCACAGGTTGTTCGTTGTATATGTTCGCTTTTTATGCTAAAATATTTTTGTGGTGCTTCCATAACGGTAGGCGGTTGTCCCTCTGGCAGCAAGATTTTGTATTACTGCAAATCTAATGGCAAGAGGGGGTGAGACCAATGATGACTTTAGATAATCTTATCTCTGTTCTCGGCTTATGTCTGACTTCAGTAGCTCTAGGATTCGCTCTAGGTTATGCGCTAGGTCAAATTCACGCAAAAAAATAACCGCCCAGTCTGCAAAACAAGCGGTTATTTTTTATACCTAAATGTTCAAGGACAACCGTCTATCGGCGGCACCTTTTCTATTTCTATGATAGCACAAAGTAAAGCGTTTGACAACCGTTCTTATTAAATTCACAAATCCATCATGTCTTATACTATTACTTAAACTTTCCACATAAAAAAGCTGTTTTTAGCTGCTCAAACCCTTATCACATCTAGAACTTACGAATATAAAAAACAAAATTCAATTGTCTAAGATGGGATTATACTATATGAAGCACCTTCAGGCAAGAAAAGTTCAAGGAATGTTTTCTTGACCTGCCAGTCATCATATTGTAAAATTAAATTAGTCTGAGGATGTGCCGCGTGGGACTGCCTGCCTGCGCGGCTCATTGTCTGTTTGCTCATAAATCAGCAGAGCCTTGTCTTTGCTGCCAAATGCAGACAGTGAAGGATGTAAGCGCATGTACCGCTCAGGCGGTGGACGAGGAATGAGGTTATCGATCAGTCAGCGGATGCCTCACGGCCGGCTGCAGGCCGCAAACCATGTACAAAGCCCTCCGGTAACGGGGGAGAGAAAAGCACGGTGGCAGAAAGGGCAAAGAATATAATACAGGCTCGCAAGGGAGAAGGTATCAGATACGAGAAAACTTGACTAAGCAGATGATGCCTTATACCTTGCAGCGTAGAGGAGGATTACTACTTATGTGCGGAATTGTAGGTTATATCGGTAATCACGAAGCAGCCCCCTTTTTGCTTGACGGTATGAGCAAGTTGGAGTATCGCGGTTATGATTCTGCCGGCATTGCTGTTTATGAAAACAACGGCATTCGTGTAGAAAAATGTGTAGGCCGTCTGGATGCACTGCGCCAGAAATTGGCAGGCAATATGCCTGTGGGCAATGTAGGTATCGGTCACACACGCTGGGCAACACATGGCCGTCCGTCGGATCGCAACGCGCATCCCCATACGGACAGCAGCGGTAAGTTTGTCGTTGTTCATAATGGTATTATTGAAAATTATCTTGGCCTGAAGGAAGAGCTGATTGCCAAGGGACATGAATTCCTGTCCGAAACAGACAGCGAGGTTGTAGCTCATCTGATGGCGGACCAATATGACGGAGATTTCGAAGAAACCGTCAAAAAGGTGCTGAAGCTCATCAAGGGCTCCTACAGTCTGGTATTTATGTGCGAATACGAGCCTGATAAAATTATCTGCACCAAAAAGGATAATCCGCTGATTATCGGCATTGGCGAGGGTGAAAACTTTATTGCCTCCGATATTCCGGCTATTATCAATCATACGCGCCGTACCTTTATCATGAGCGACGGCGAAATCGCCACGGTAACGGCAGACGGTGTATGGGTGCAGGATATCAACGGCACTCCCATCAGCAAGAAGGTGTTTGAGGTCAACTGGAACGCGGAAGCAGCGGAAAAGGGCGGCTTTGAGCATTTCATGCTGAAGGAAATTTATGAACAGCCCAAGGCTCTGCGCGATACCATGACCAGCCGTCTGGATGCGGCAGCAAAAACCATCTGCTTCCCTGAGCTGAACTGGACAGCCGAGGAGCTGCGTGAAATCAATAAAATCTTTATTGTGGCCTGCGGTACCGCTTATCATGCAGGTATTGTCGGCAAATATTATCTGGAGCAGCTGGCGCGTGTGCCGGTTGAGGTGGATATTGCCAGCGAGTTCCGTTACCGTGATCCGCTTGTTGACGGCAACAGCCTGACAATTGTTATCAGCCAGAGCGGTGAAACCAGCGATACGCTGGCAGCACTGCGCGAGGCTAAGCGTCTTGGCTCCCGCACTCTGGCGGTTACCAACGTTGTCGGCAGCTCTATTGCGCGCGAGGCAGACCAGGTTGTTTATACCTATGCCGGCCCGGAAATTGCTGTAGCATCTACCAAGGCTTACACCACACAGCTTTTGGCAATGCTGATGCTGGCAATTTATGTCGGCCGTTTGCGCGGCAGCATGAGTGCCGAGCGTGAGCAGGAGCTGGTGCAGGGCCTGACCTTTGTACCCGAGCAGATTCATAAAATGCTGGAAAACGTGGACCAGATTAAGGTGTTTGCGCGTGAGTACGGCAGCAGTGAGGATGCTTTCTTCCTGGGACGCAGCCTTGATTATGCCGTAGCGCTGGAGGGTGCGCTGAAGCTGAAGGAGATTTCCTATATTCATGCGGAGGCTTATGCAGCAGGCGAGCTGAAGCACGGTACCTTGGCGCTGATTGTTTCCGGTGTGCCGGTAATCGTACTGGCAACGCAGATGGATGTATATGATAAAACCGTCAGCAACCTGCAGGAGGTTAAGGCGCGTGAGGCTGTGGTTATTGCCATCGGCTTTAAGGGTGATACCTCTCTGGAAAAATATGCGGACCATGTTATCTACATCCCGCATACGGACAAATATCTGGCACCGCTGATGGCAGTGCTGCCCTTGCAGCTGCTGGCCTACTATGCGGCGCTGACTCGCGGCTGTGATGTTGATAAACCGCGTAATCTTGCCAAAAGCGTAACAGTTGAATAAAAAATAAATTAACGGCGTAACGGATGCAAAAATCTGTTGCGCCGTTTTTGTAATTACAGAGATACGCTGCTTATGTTATACTAATATTAATTTAGCGCGGAAGGGGAAAAAAGCAGATGGCTTATAGCGAGCTTTTTAAAAATTACAGTGATATCCGCAATTTTATGCGGCGCTTTTATGTATACGGCTTTGAAAAGCGGCAAGATTTTACCGCCAAAAGCTCCAGAAGCTACGATGATAATCGCCGGCGTCTGGACAGCTGGCTGGAGGATTACATGAGCTTTAAGAGCGAAGCGGACGGCAGAGCCTACCGTATTTCCTTCGACAGCAGCAGTATCAGTCATAATCCTTTGTATAAAAGCTGGAAGGCTAAAAGCTTTACGTCCATGGATATTACGCTGCATTTTTATCTGCTGGATATTCTTGCCGACGGCAAGGCCTATTCGGCGGCAGAGCTGTTGGAGCTGCTGAGCAGCCGTTATTTCAACTGCTTCGATAATCAGCTGCGTCAGCCTGATGAATCGACGGTGCGCAACAAGCTGAATGAATATACTGCGCTGGGAATGCTGCGGCTGGTGAAGCAGGGACGGCGCAATCTTTACTGCCTGGCGCAGGATGAGGTGAACTGGCGCAGCTGGCAGCTTGCCTGCGCCTTCTTTTCCGAGGCGGCCCCCTTGGGAGAGGCAGGCTCCTATCTGCTGGATAAATTTGCCGAGGATTGCGAAGCCTTTGCCTTTAAGCATCATTTTATTTTATATACGATGGACAGCAAGCTGTTGTACGAATTGCTGGAGGCGATGAACAGCAGGCAGTCCGTAACGCTTTACCGCTGTGACAAGGACGGCAGCAGCATACCGCAATATGTTTGTCCTTTGAAAATTTACTGCAGCACGAGGACAGGACGGCAGTATCTTTTGAGTTACAGCTATGCTGCGCAAAAGCTGCTGTTCAACCGTCTGGACCATATCGATAGTATTGAGGTTAAACGTCCGGAAGAACGCTATGAGGAGTTTCTGCAGCTGGCTAAGGAGGCGGCGTCGCATATTTGGGGCGCAGGCATGCTCAGGACAGACCGGGTAGAGGAAATCAGCTTTACGGTGGAGGCGGCAGCTGACGAGCAGTTTATTGTGCAGCGGTTGGAGCGCGAAAAGCGCTGCGGCACGGTGCAGCAGCTGGATGCTGAACATTATCGCTTCACAGCTGCTGTGTATGATGCGCGTGAGCTGCTGCCGTGGATACGCACTTTTATCGGGCGTATTACCGCTTTTAGCTGCAGTAACGAGGAAATAGAGCGCATTTTTTATGATGATCTGGAGCAGGCGGCGGCCTATTATCTGCAGGAGGTGCAGGCGGATGGCGAACAGTGACAGCTTTTTTAACGAAATATACGGCACCTATTTTAATGTTGTGAGCTCCATTTTGCGGCAGGCACAGGAAAAGCAGCTGACGAAAGACAGCTTGGAGCTGTTGGTGCGGGAACAGGCCTTTGCCGACAGCTGCCTGACCATTCCCAAGGCACTGCAGGACGGAAGCTGGCCATTATTGCAGAAGGATATGACTACGCCGCTGCGGCATGCACCGGCGATGCCGTTGACAACGTTGCAGCGTCGTTGGCTGAAAAGCCTGCTGACGGATAAGCGGCTACAGCTTTTTGATGTGGACTGCAGCGGACTGGAGGATGTGGAGCCTCTGTTCAGCGAGGAGCAGTTTGTCTATTTCGACCGTTACAGCGACGGTGATAATTATGATGCTCCTGAGTACAAACAGTATTTTCGCTTGCTGCTGCAGGCGATAACGGAAAAGCGCAGGGTAGAAATCAGCTTTATCAGCGGCAAAAACGAGAGCGTGCGGAAGGAATATCTGCCGCTGCAGCTGGAATATTCGGCGAAGGATGACAAGTTCCGTCTGAAGGCAGTGTGCGAGCGACATCTGCATTACGTTAATGTGGGGCGCATCAAAAGCTGCAAACTGCTGGAGCAGACGGGAGAAGAAGCCTGCATGCTGCTGGAGCCGGAGCGCTGTGCGGTTACCGTCCTGCTGACGGACGAGCGCAATGCTCTGGAGCGGGCGATGCTGCATTTTTCGCATCTGGAAAAGATAACGGAGCGCTTGGATGAAAAGCATTACAGGCTGCAGCTGATGTATAACAAAAGTGATGAAACGGAAATGGTTATCCGTATTTTATCCTTCGGACCGTTGCTGCGGGTGCAGGAGCCGGCAGGCTTTATTGAGCTGCTGCGTCACAGGCTGCGTAAGCAGCTGGCGCTGCGGGCTAAAGAGTAAGAGTAATTTTTATTCGGCATTTCGGCAGGTGCGCAACTTTTTTTCCATGATAAAATGGCTTGGCTATTGTATTATTAGCTTGTAAGATGAACGTAAACGAAATACAGAGCTGATGATGCAAGAAAGAGGTGCAGCATATGAACTTAAAAAAAGCCTTTCAATATCAAAAAGCAATCAAAAATATCATGGATGAGCTTATTTCCTGTAATTTGGGCAGCAGTGCCGCTTTGCTTCCCGCAAAGTTTTGCGAGGTTAAGGATATTCATAAGCGCTCGGAATTGAATTATTTGTTTCCTACCGAAGAACGTAATTATCAGGACGAGGTTAAAATTAAAAAGAGCCTGAATGTTCAGGGCTACGAGCTGCCGAAGCTGCTGAAAATTTACAGCTACCTGGCCGTTTGCCGCAGAAAGCTGGCGCAGGCTATTGCCGACTGCAAAAACGAAATGCAAATCGGTGAGGAAAAATTCAGCTATGATGCAGCTGTGATTTATGCCAACGATTTGCGTGCCACTTTGCTGATATATGAGGTGTTGGTTTCCCTGAAGGAGGAGGAACGTAATTCCGTAAATGAGATTACTTTCAGCAGCAATAACGAAAAGCTGTCTGCGGAATATACTGTTACTACGGTTACCAAGCCTTTGCCGGGAGTTGTGGAGGCAGCAAAAGCCGAATATAACAGAATACGTGCCTATACCGCTGATTTGAGCGATATGATTGAGGCGGCGGCCCTGATGAGCAGACTGAATCCTGCTGTGGAGCCTGCTTTCCCGATTACGGCCAACCTGGATTATATTTATGAGCACTTTGAGGAGCTGCAAAGTAAATAATTATAAAAGATAATATGGCAGAAGCTCATGGCAGATATATTGGATAAATAGATTTTCTAACTATAAGAAATGCTTAGGCAGAGTTGACAGTTTTAAAGCTGTCCTGAAGGTAAACGCTATTTTAAGACGGCGGCAGGATAAAGATCGTACCTGCTTACTTCGGTTTCGGCCGTCACACGGCACACGTTTACCACATTACTCATGAACACGCTATTATACATGACTGCGCCAACAGCTAACTATAGAATTTTATTTTGATAATATACCGCTTTGATGCCGAAGCCTTATTATAAACCACCGGACCTGTGGAATTTCTGCAGGTTCGGTGGTTTTTTTGTATTCTTAACAGTAATTTTCTTTTACGCAGTCAACAAATGTGTTATAATTAACGATACATGTCATTTTTGTGAAGAAGTTGAAATTTTTATGTGTAGGTGATGAAATGGAAATGTTTTTAGTGGCTGTGGGCTTCTATGGCATCGGCGTATTAACCATGCTGCTTCCCCACGGCATGCAGCGTGCTGCACACTGGCTTGCTAACAGCGCTGCCCTTTTTGGCAGCGCTGTCTGCGCTTATGCGGCAGGCCTGCTGCTTTTCGGCGGCGTGAGCCCCGCACCCCTGACATGGGGCTCATATTCTTTAGGCTGCGATGGCTGGAGCGCAGTCTTTCTGCTTTTGACCGGTATAGCCGGTGTTGTTACCAGTCTGTACGCGCTTGGTTATGCGCGTGGCTATGAGGGCAGCCGTCTGCGACTTTTGGGCGGTATGTGGTGCCTGTTTATCATGTCTATGGTATTGGTGCTGCTGGCCGGAGATGCCTTCAGCTTCCTGCTTTTCTGGGAAATTATGGCCGTAGCCTCCTTTATGCTGGTTAACCATGAATCCGAAAAGCGTGCTACCTGGAATGCTGCCTATCAGTATCTGGTTATGACCAGCGTAGGTACGGCGGCGATTATGATTGCCTTTTTGCTGACAGGCTCTGCCAGCGAGGGCTTCAGCTTTGCTGCTATGGCCAAGAATACATTGGAAGGCAGCTGGCAGCATCTTGTTTTTGTCTGTGCCTTTGCTGGTTTTGCTTTGAAGGCCGGTCTGGTGCCGCTGCATGTGTGGCTGCCTAAGGCGCATCCGGCAGCACCCAGTCACGTTTCCGCACTGATGAGCGGTGTTATGCTGAAGATTGCGCTTTACGGCTTCGGTCGTTTTATGTTCAGCTTTTTGCCTGCCTGGAATTACTGGTGGTGCGTTGCTGTACTGCTGGCGGGCGTAGTATCTGCATTTTTGGGCGTGCTCTATGCTCAGATGGAAACGGATATCAAGCGCGTGCTTGCTTACTCCTCCGTGGAAAATATGGGCGTAATTTTTGCTGCCTTCGGCTGCGGTATGCTGATGAAGGCTTCCGGCAGCAGCTTTTATATGCTTGGCTTTGTGGCAGCGTTGGTGCATGCCTTTAACCACAGCATTATGAAGGTGCTGATGTTTATGTGTGCCGGCAGCATTATGCACGGCACCGGCAACAAAAACCTGGAGCTGTTCGGCGGCCTGGCGCGCAAAATGCCGTATACCGCTGTCTTTGCTTTCGTCGGCTCGCTGGCACTCGCCGCTATTCCGCTGACGAACGGCTTTACCGGTGAATGGCTGGTACTGCAGAGCTTTATCAGTCTGGGTACAAGCTGTGCCGGTCAGGATATCCGCCTGTGGACTGCGGTGTCCTTTGTTCTGCTGGGCTTTACCGGAGCACTGGCTCTCGGCTGCTTTGTACGCTTCTTCGGCATCACCTTCCTGGGCCGTGCTCGCAGTGAAATTGTGGAGCATGCGCACGAATCCGATAAATTTATGCTCGCTGCTATGGGCGTGGCATCTGTTTTAGTTGTTGCTTGCGGTCTTTATCCGCTGCCTGTTGTACGTGCAGCAATGCTGGCGCTGGGCATGCCTGTCGCACTTGATGTCTTCGGTATGAATCTGGCGTGGGCCGGTGTCGGCACTGCTGTCTGCTACAAGCCGCTGCTGCTGCTGGCTTTGCTGCTTGTGCTGGGCGCAGTACTGTGGCTGGCTGTTAAGGACTGCTTTGTTGTGGAGGATGTTACCTGGAACTGTGGTACCTATCCGACGCAGCGCCAGCAGTATTCCGCAACCGGCTTCAGTAAGCCGGTACGCCGTGCGTTCGATTATCTGCTGAAGCCTAAGCGTCAGGTAACCTACATGCGCAAGGAGCATGCTTACTTCGGACGTCAGCTTTCCTATAAGCTGGAAATTCCCGATATGATTACAGAAAAGCTTTATCAGCCGCTGCAGAAGCATTTTGTAAGTGTTTCCAATTTCCTGCGCCGTTTGCAGCAGGGCAGTGTGCGTTTATATGTTGCCTATGTTATGGTGGCAATGATGTTGGTACTGGTATGGGGGGCGCTTTATAAATGATTTTAGAGAATGAATTATTACAGCTGGCCCTCGGTATGGCACAGGCAGTTTTGCTGCTTTTGTGTGCTCCGCTGGTTACCGGCATTGTTAAAAAGGTAAAGGCCTGGATGCAGAACCGTATCGGCAGCAGCATCTGGCAGGAATATTACGATATCCGCAAATGGTGGGGCAAGCCTACGATGCTTACTCCTTATACCAGCATCACCTTCCGTCTGGCACCCTGCGTATATTTTCTGACGACCTTTGCGGCAGCCTGCATGCTGCCGGGCTTCTTAGGCGGTCAGGCCGGCTTCGGCGACGTTTTTGTATTTGTATATCTGTTGGCCTTGGGACGCTTCTTTATGGCAGTTTCCTCGATGGATGCAGCCACCGCCTTCGGCGGTATGGGCGGCAGCCGTGAGGTTTATGTGGCAGCCTTCGTTGAGCCTGTGGTAATGCTGGCCGTGCTTTCCAACGTGTTGCACACCAACAGCACTTCGCTGGCAGGCATGAGCCTGCGTATGGATGAGGTCAACCTGACGGTAGCAGGCGTGCTGACCTGCATTGCCTTCTTCCTGGTGCTGCTCGCAGAAAACAGCCGTATTCCGGTTGATAACCCCGATACACATCTGGAGCTGACGATGATCCATGAATGTATGACACTGGAATATTCCGGCCGTCTGCTGGCGCTCATTCATTGGGCAAGCCAGCTCAAGCTGCTGGTATTCTTAGTGCTTTTCGCTATGCTGTATCTGCCGCTGGATTTGCCGATAGTGCTGAAGGTGCTTATCGGTGCGGTAGCAGTAGGCGTAGTAGAAACCTTGAACAATAAGATGCGCCTTTTCAAGGTGCGTGTATATCTGGCCGCAGCAGGCCTGATGCTGCTGTTGGCAGTAGTGGCACAGTAAGGAGGTAACGATGGAATATTTGGTTGTAAGTTTAATGTTTATCGTTTTCCTGCAGACGCGCTTTGTGGAGCTGCGCCGTGCAACTCTGTGCCTGGCGCTGCAGTCTGCGCTGATTGCGGCAGCCTGCCTCGTCGTAGGCATGAGCCATGGCAGCGGCCTGCATGCCTGGCTGCCTGGTGTGCTGACGATTGCCGTTAAGGTGCTCTTTATTCCTTACGCTATTTTGCGCGTGGTAAATCAGCTGCGCGATGAGCGTGAAATTGTCAGCGATATCAATGTTAACTATTCCACTGCTTTTGCAGCCTGCAGTCTGGCACTCGGCTACATGGTAATTGACGGTCTGCTGCCGCAGGCAGCGGGACGCGATATTTTAGCGACCTCTATGTTTATGATTATGACCGGTCTGGCGCTGATTGTTATGCGCAGCCGTGCCATTATGCAGATGATCGGCCTGATTACTCTGGAAAACGGCATTTACCTGCTCGGCCTGATTATGACCGAAGGCTTGCCGCTGATTATCGAGCTGGGTATTTTCCTGGATGTGCTGATTGCTGTTGTTATTCTTGTTATTTTAACCTCGCGTCTGCGTCTGTCGTTTAAAACGACGGATACAAATGTGCTGGACAAGCTGAAAGGGTAGGGGATGTAATGTTAACATATATTTTGATACTGTTATGCCTGCCACCCTTGTGCGCGGTGCTGGCGCTGGCTGCGGGCTTCGGCAATAATATCCTGCATTGGCTGCACCGCCTGACGGCAACTGCGGTAGGTGTGTGCGTGGCGCTGATGGCAAAGTCCTTTAATCCCGCTGTGCCCTATGTTGATGATTATTTTTACATTGATGCGCTGAATATGTGGGTAATCATTATTATCACCACACTTTATCTGGCAGCAACCTGGACTGCGCGTAATTATCTTACGCGTGAGGAGCGCTGCGGCGTACTTAAGGGCGAACAGCTGCAGACCGGCCGTTACTTTGCGCTGATGCAGCTTTTCTGCTGGACGATGTTTATCGTACTGCTGGTAAAAAACCTGGGCCTGATGTGGGTAGCCATCGAAGCGACTACCTTAATCAGTGCGCTGCTTATTTCCTTTAAATTTACCCGCGCTGCTCTGGAAGCAACGTGGAAATATATCATGGTTTGTACCGTCGGCATCTGCTTGGCGCTTTTGGGTACACTGGTGCTGTATTATGCACAGCTTGATGCGTTGGGCGGCGAAAAGGCGCTCAGCTGGCTGTACCTGCATGAGCATGCCAACAGCCTGAACCCGGCTATGACCAAGCTGGCACTGCTGTTTATCGTTATCGGCTACGGTACGAAAGCAGGCATGGCGCCGATGCATACCTGGCTGCCTGATGCTTATGCCGAAGCTCCGTCACTGACCAGCGGTATGCTGAGCGGTGCACTCTGCAGCTGTGCGATTTATGTCCTGCTGCGTAATCTGGTTATCCTGCTGCCGACAGCAGGCGCTGCAATGATGAGCAGTATGCTGCTGTTCTTTGCCGTGCTGACTGTGGCGATTGCCGTGCCGTTCGTTGTTGTACAGCGTGACGTTAAGCGTATTCTGGCTTATTCCTCTATGGAAAACATCGGCATTATGGTTGCCGGTATCGGAGTATTTTCCGCTTTTTCCCTGAAGGCTGTAATGCTGCATATGTACAGTCATGCGATGATTAAGTTTGTTTTGTTCTATATTGCCGGCACTATTATCCAGGAATATCAGACTCGTAATATGATGCGTATTCACGGTATGATTAAGGATGTACCGCATACTGCGACCTTCTGGCTTTTGGGTATGCTGGGCATTTTGGGCTTGCCGCCGATGGGCCTTTTCTTCAGTAAGTTTTACATTATGGCGTCCATGTTCCGTGAGGGACATTGGGTAGCAGGCAGTCTGCTGATTATCCTGCTGGCCGGCGTTTTAATCGGTATTTTGTACCACGGCATGCGTATGCTGTGCGATAAATCAAAGCGTCAACCCTTGGGCGATTTGCTGGGCCTAACCGACGTACCGGTGCTGGCAGCGCTGCTGCTTTTGACCTGCGTGGTGGGCGCCGGCTTTGAAAATATTCCCTGGCTCAACAATCTGCTGAACCAGGCTGTGCGGATTATAGGAGGCTGAGATAATGCTAGTTAAACCGGAAAATTTGCGTGGTGCTGCCAATATCTGCAGCGACAGCGGCAAGCGTTCGCTGGCTGCTATGTTTGGCGCAGACGAAACGCTGCAGGGCGGCGGTCTGGCCATCTACTGCCTGTTCTATAATGCTGCTAAACGCGATATCGATGTTTTGAAGGCTCCGTTCCCCGCGGACGGTCCGTTGGAATATCAGTCGCTGACTACGCTGCTGCCGGCGGCTGCCTGGTATGAGCGCGAGCTGCATGATATGTTCGGCTTCGAGCCGCAGGGACATCCCGATATGCGTCCGCTGGTGCTGCATGAAAGCTTTCCCGAAGGCTTCCATCCGTTGCTGAAAAAATATCCCAAGGATTATGATGCACGCGGACATCGTGAATACGAAATGCTTACCTCTCAGGGCGAAGGCCTTTTTGAGGTTCCTGTAGGTCCTATCCACGCAGGCATCATCGAGCCCGGTCATTTCCGTTTCAGCCAGGCCGGTGAGGCTATGCTGCAGCTGGATGCCAAGCTGTTCTTTACCCACCGTGGTATTGAAAAGGCTGTCGAAGGCCTGACGCCGATGGAAGCGCTGCCGATTGTAGAACGCATTTGCGGTGCCTGCAGCGTTGCAAATACGCTGAGCTTCTGTCAGGCTGTAGAAAAATGCTCAGAGGCGGAGGTTCCTTACCGTGCGTGGTTAATTCGTACACTGGCTGCGGAGATGGAGCGCTTGTATAACCATGTGGGTGATACAGGCAACATTTGCGCCGGTGTCGGCTTCTCGCCTGTAATCAGCATGGGCACGCGTCTGAAGGAATACTTGATGCAGCTCAACGAAATGCTGGCAGGCAACCGCTTCCTGCGCGGTCTGATTATCCCCGGCGGTGTGCAGTATGATGTTACCGATGCTATGCTGGAGGAAATCGAGGAGGTTCTGCGCGAGGTCGAAGCTGTTTATGCCGATATGGTGCATATCATGTGGGAGCAGGCGAACTTCGTCAACCGTATCCGTACAACAGGCAGAGTGCGTCCGGAAACAGCCTTTGATCTGGCGATGGTTGGCGTGGGCGCGCGTGCCAGCGGCAGTAACCGTGATAGCCGTAAGGATATCGGCTACGGTATTTATGATGAGCTTGATTTTGAAGTGATTACGGAAACAGCGGGCGATGTCGAAGCACGTATCAAGGTGCGTATCGGTGAGGTAGCCCAAAGCCTGAAGCTGGTGCGTCAGCTTATCAGTAAGCTGCGCCGCAACGCAGAAACGCAGCTGGCGGTTGAGCTGGGCGAGCTGCAGCAGGAGGAAGGTCATTTTACCTGGGGCATCAGTGAATCTGCCCGCGGTGATAATCTGCACTGCCTGCTGCTGGACAAGGAAGGCCGCATAGACCGCCTGTTTGTGCGCAGTGCCTCCTATCCTAACTGGCCGGCGCTGACTGTGGCGGTACAGGGCGACATCATCCCGGACTTCCCGTTGATTAATAAAAGCTTTGAGTTATGCTATGCCTGCATAGACCGCTAAGGAGGTGGCAAGATGTTAAAAATGCTGGAGGCAATTCTTCACGGAAAGATTGCTACCGAAAATATTGATACTACGGGCCACAAGCGTCTGCGCGGCCAGCTGCAGTGCGACGGCTGCTGCGACGGCTGCGGTGCTTGTGCCGCTGCCTGCCCGGTCGGCGCTGTGAGCGTGGCTGACGGTAAAGCAAAAATAGATTACAGTAAGTGCGTTTTCTGCGGCCGCTGTGTAGAGGCCTGCGCGCGTAAGGCGTTGGTGCATACGAACCATGATGCTTTGGCGCAGATTCTGGCTGACAGTGCCGTTGAGGTCAGTGAGGCAGTTACAGCGAAATTGGGACGTTCGCTGCATGTGCGTCATCTTGACGCAGGCAGCTGCAATGCCTGCGACTTTGAGCTGGGTGCGATGAGTAATCCTGTTTATGATTTGCATCGTTACGGTATCGCCTTCGTTGCTTCTCCGCGTCATGCGGATATGCTGATGGTTACCGGCGTGGTTACGCGCAACCTGGAGCAGGCGCTGCGTATGACCTATGACGCTATGCCTGAACCGAAAATGGTTATGGCCTGCGGTGCCTGTGCCTGCGGCGGCGAAACCTATGGCAGCACTTATGCTGTTGTAGGACGTGCGGCTGACGTGGTGCCGGTTGATATTGCTGTGCCCGGATGCCCGCCGCGACCGGCTGCAATTATTGTGGCTTTGTGTGCTGCGGCAGACATGTTGAAGGAAAGAATGTAACCTTGTTTTAAAAAAGAATTAATCAGTATTTTATTACACTGATTAATTCTTTTTTGCATTTTTATACTTGTACTCTGCTGTAATACGTGATAATATATAGAAAATCAGTTACGTTCGATAAACTGATATGGGGAATACAAATGAGGGGGTTTGAAAAATGATTGTTTTTAGACCGGCAACTTTCAGCGATGTAGAACATATACATAAATTGCTGAATTATTATGCAAAGGAAGGCTTGATGCTGCCACGTGCGCGCAATTCGATTTATGAGAATCTGCGTGATTATATTTTAGCGGTGGAAAATAACCGTCTGTTGGGCTGCGGTGCGCTGCATTTTGTCTGGGACCGCTTTGCGGAAATACGCTCGCTGGCGGTGGAACCGAGCCTGCAGAAAACAGGTATAGGCCGTCAACTGGTGGAGCATTTGGAAAAGGAGGGCATTGAGCGCGGAGTGACGATGTTTTTCACTCTGACTTATCAGCCGGGATTTTTTGCCAAGTGCGATTATATTGAAACGGCGAAGGATAAGCTGCCGCAGAAGGTATGGAAGGAATGCGTGTATTGTCCGCAGTATCCGTACTGTAATGAAATTGCTTTCATCAAGACAACGGTTGATTACGAGCCGTCGCAAATCAAATTCTAAAATTTAAGGGCTGCCGTGCGCATTTTGTCATCGCTGATGACGAGGCTGCGCTGAGGGCAGCTCTTTTATTTTTTCGCGTTGAATGTTACAATAATCAAATAGAGTAGAAAAAACGCACGGTGATTTTGCCGCTGCAGGGTCAGATAAATTTACGGAAAAGAGGTTGAATTTATGAAATTATATTCCTGGAATGTTAACGGTTTGCGTGCCTGCATGACGAAGGGCTTTGCTGAATTTTTGCAGGAGGCGGCACCGGATATTATTTGTCTGCAGGAAACGAAGATGCAGCGTGAGCAGGCTGATTTTGTGTTCCCCGGCTATGAGGAGTATTGGAACAGTGCGGAGCGCAAGGGCTACAGCGGTACTGCTGTTTTTACGAAGGTTAGGCCGCTGGCTGTTACCTATGGCCTGGGACAGGAGGAGCACGATAAGGAAGGCCGTGTGATTACGCTGGAGTTTGAGAGCTTTTATCTGGTGACGGTGTATACGCCTAATTCCAAGGATGGTCTGGCGCGTCTTGATTACCGCATGGTGTGGGAGGATGTGTTCCGTGCTTATCTGCAGGAGCTGGATGCGAAGAAGCCGGTTGTTGTCTGTGGTGATCTTAATGTGGCGGCTGAGGAGATTGATTTGAAGAATCCTAAGACTAACCGCAAGAATGCAGGCTTTACGGACGAGGAGCGCGCTAAGTTCCGCGAGCTGAAGGCTGCGGGATTTACGGACAGCTTCCGTTATCTGCATCCAGAGGAGGTTAAGTACAGCTGGTGGAGCTATCGCTTTAAGGCGCGCGAGAAGAATGCGGGTTGGCGTATTGATTATTTTGTGGTGTCGGACAGAATTGCGGATAAGCTGCGGAGTGCGGAGATTCACAATGAGGTTTTCGGCAGCGATCATTGTCCGGTAAGTGTTGAGCTGGATGTGTGAATTTCTGGTGTCGCAATTGTATATCGTTCCAATCAGAGCAATTTCTTAACGCAAATTTCGTGTGGAACCAAGACGAAGCGGCGCAAAACTCGCGCTATGCTGACAAATGCTACTATAAAAATTAGGCATAGCGCTCAGACATTGCGCCCCTTCTGTGGTTCCAGACACTTATTTGCTAAAATTGCTATTCATTACACGATATAGCAATTGCTCGTTGACAGAGAACATTGCAAGGTAAGTGTTGAGCTGGATGTGTAAGGGTTGATTCTGGCGTTGCAATTGCATATTTTGTACTTTCATTTTTACGGTTTTGGTTTTTATTTTTTAGTTGGTGATGAACATGGATTTTAAAATTCAGGCTCCGTTTGAGCCTGCCGGCGACCAGCCGCAGGCGATTGCCAAGCTGGCGGAGGGCGTGGAGCAGGGCCTGCGCACGCAGGTGCTGTTGGGCGCAACGGGTACAGGCAAGACGTATACGATTGCGCAGGTAATCAATAAGGTGCGCAAGCCGACGCTGGTGATTGCGCATAATAAGACGTTGGCGGCACAGCTGGCGAGTGAGCTGAAGGCGTTCTTCCCGGAGAATGCGGTGGAATATTTTGTTTCGTATTACGATTATTATCAGCCGGAGGCCTATATTCCCCAGTCGGATACGTATATTGAGAAGGATGCTTCGATTAACGACGAGATTGATAAGCTGCGCCATAGTGCGACCAGCGCTTTGTTTGAACGCAAGGATGTTATTATTGTAGCCAGTGTTTCCTGTATTTACGGCTTGGGCGCGCCGCAGGAGTATTATGATATGGTGCTGTCGTTGCGCCTGGGGCAGATTATCGACCGCCAGAAGATTTTGCATAAGCTGGTGGAGATTCAATACAATCGTAATGATATTGATTTCAAGCGTGGCACCTTCCGTGTGCGCGGTGATGTGATTGAGGTTATTCCGGCGGCGTACGGTGAAAAGGCTGTGCGCATTGAAATGTTCGATGACGAGGTTGACCGCATTGTGGAATTTGATGTGCTGACAGGCGAGATTCTGGCGCAGCGCAATCATGTGGCAATTTTCCCGGCGAGCCACTATGTAACGAGCCGTGAGAATCTTGAACGCGCTATGAATGATATCCGCGAGGAGCTGGACGAGCGCCTGGATGAGCTGAATAAGCATGGCAGATTGCTGGAGGCACAGCGTCTGGAGCAGCGCACGAATTACGATTTGGAGATGATGCAGGAGATGGGCTACTGCTCCGGCATCGAAAACTATTCCCGCCATCTGGCAGGGCGCAAGGCCGGTGAGCCTCCGTTTACGCTGGTAAATTATTTCCCTAAGGACTTTTTGCTGGTGGTGGATGAGTCGCATGTAACGCTGCCGCAGATTCGTGCTATGTACGCCGGTGACCGTTCGCGTAAGGAGATGTTGGTGGAGCATGGCTTCCGTCTGCCGTCGGCCTATGATAACAGACCGCTGACCTTTGACGAGTTTCAGGCGCAGATTAAGCAGGCGATTTATGTTTCTGCTACGCCGGCGAAGTATGAGCTGGAGCAGGCAGACAATGTTGTCGAGCAGATTATCCGTCCGACCGGACTGCTGGACCCGCAGATTGAAATCCGCCCGATTAAGGGACAGATTGACGATTTACTGGGCGAAATAAACAAGGTTGCCACCGCAGGCGAGCGTGTGCTGGTCACTACGCTGACGAAGCGCATGGCAGAGGACCTGACGGAATATCTGAAGCAGGCAGGCGTGCGTGTGCGCTATCTGCATTCGGAAATCGCCACGATTGAAAGAGCGGAGATTATCGACAGCCTGCGTGCCGGTAAGTTTGATGTGCTGGTAGGCATTAACCTGCTGCGTGAAGGCCTTGATTTGCCGGAGGTATCTCTGATTGCGATTCTGGATGCGGACAAGGAAGGCTTTTTGCGCAGTGATACGGCGATGATTCAGACCATAGGACGCGCTGCGCGTAATGCTCACGGTCGTGTTATTATGTATGCCGACCGTATTACCGACAGCATGCAGCGGGCGATAGACGAAACCAATCGCCGTCGCGAAAAGCAGCAGGCGTACAACGAGGAGCACCACATTACGCCGAAAACGATTTATAAGGAGCAGCGCCAACTGATTAAGCTGACGAAGGTGGCAGATACGGAAGAAGCCGAAGCCTATGGCAGCAGCAAGAAGCTGAAGCAGAAATCAACTAAGGAGCTGAACACGCTGGCCCGCGAGCTGGAAAGACGGATGCAGGAGGCGGCGAAGGCGCTGGACTTCGAGGCGGCGGCCGAGCTGCGTGACCAGCTGATTATCGTCAAGGGACAGCTGGGGCAGAAGCTGGTGCCGAAGAAAAAGAAAAAATAAATGCCGATGCGGGAGTTTGACTTTTCCTGCTTTGCGTTATATAATATACAAGATATTTTTATTCAAATTCTGTGAAGCGGAGCAGTAATCTGCAGTATCTTTCAGAAAGTCGGCGGTTGATGCAAGCCGGCAGTTAGGGCAGATGAACTCACCGTGAAGAAGCCGCAAGGAAATGTGCGGACGTGATGCTGCGTTAAGGCTAATTGAGTGGCGGCTGTAGCCGCAATCAGGGTGGTACCGCGAATTTTTCGTCCCTGACCTTTTTTAAGGTCGGGGATTTTTTATTTTCGACCAACAATAATACCTGGGAGGTAATGAAATGATTCAAGAAAAGTATGCTCCCCATGCTATTGAAGCTAAATGGCAAAAATACTGGGAAGAAAACAAAACCTTTAAAGTAGAGATGGATAAGGATAAACCTAAATCCTACGTTCTGGAAATGTTCCCCTATCCGTCCGGCAACCTGCATATGGGCCACGTTCGTAACTACTCCATCGGCGACGTAATCGCACGTTTCCGCACCATGAAGGGCTTCAACGTTCTGCATCCGATGGGCTGGGACTCCTTTGGTATGCCTGCTGAAAACGCAGCTATCAAACACAATATTCCGCCTAAAAAATGGACTTTGGAAAACATCGCTAACATGACCCGTCAGCTGAAGGCTCTCGGTCTGTCCTATGATTGGGACCGCGAGGTTACAACCTGCAAGGAAGATTATTACAAATGGACTCAATGGTTTTTTGAGCTGTTCTACAAACGCGGTCTGGCAGTTAAAAAGGAATCTGCCGTAAACTGGTGCGACACCTGTAACACCGTATTGGCTAACGAGCAGGTTATCGACGGCAAATGCTGGCGCTGCGACCATGAGGTTGTTAAAAAGGATTTGAGCCAATGGTTCTTCAAAATCACCGATTATGCTGATGAGCTGCTGAAGGATCTTGACCTGCTGCCGGGCTGGCCTGAGCGCGTAAAAACCATGCAGCACAACTGGATCGGCCGCAGCGAAGGCTTGGAATTCTCCTTCGAAATTCCTGCACTGAACGATACTGTTGCTGTTTACACCACCCGTCCGGATACTGCTTACGGCGTAACCTTCATGGCTCTGGCTGCCGAGCATCCGCTGATTAAAAAGATTTGCGAAAACAATCCGAAGGCTGACGAAATCAATGCTTTCTGCGAGCGTGTACGCAATCAGTCCGAAATTGAACGTACCTCCAGCGAATCCGAAAAAGAGGGCGTATTCACCGGCGTATACTGCATCAACCCGTTCACCGGCCGCAAGGTAGAAATCTGGGTAACCAACTATGTACTGTATGATTACGGTACCGGCGCTGTAATGGGCGTTCCTACCGGTGACCAACGTGACTGGATGTTTGCTGACAAATACGGCATTGAAAAAATCGTTACCATCTGCCCGATTGGCAAAGAGCTGAAGCTGGAAGAAATGACCTGCGCTTACGAAGAAAAAGAAGGCATGCTGGTTAACTCCGGCGAATTCACCGGCATGGAAATGCACAAGGCTATGAGCGCTATTATGGACAAGGCTGAAGCTGAAGGCTTCGGTAAACGCCGTGTAAACTATCGTCTGCGCGATTGGCTGATCAGCCGTCAGCGTTATTGGGGCGCTCCGATTCCTATCATTTATTGCCCGCACTGCGGCGAGGTTCTGGTTCCGGAAGAGCAGCTGCCGGTTCGCCTGCCTGAGGACGTAAGCTTTACTGCTGGTGCTAAATCTCCGCTGGCAACCTCCGAGAAATTCGTTCACTGCAAATGCCCGAAATGCGGTGCTGACGCAACCCGTGAAACCGATACCATGGACACCTTCCTGTGCTCCTCCTGGTACTATCTGCGTTATACCGACGCACACAACGACAAGATGCCGTTTGACAAGGAACTCAATAACTATTGGGGTCCTGTAGACCAATATATCGGCGGTATTGAGCATGCTATTCTGCATCTGCTGTATTCCCGCTTCTTTGTAAAGGTTCTGCGTGACGCAGGCCTGGTTGATTACGATGAACCGTTCAGCAACCTGCTGACTCAGGGCATGGTAATCAAAGACGGTGCTAAGATGAGTAAATCTCTGGGCAACGTTGTTTCTCCGGAAGAAATTCTTTCCAAATACGGTGCCGATACCGCGCGTCTGTTCATCCTCTTTGCTGCTCCGCCTGAAAGAGAGCTGGAGTGGAGCGACCAGGGCGTTGAAGGCTCCTTCCGCTTCCTGAACCGTATCTGGCGTATTGTACAAGCTTTTGAAGCTGTTCTGGCACAAAAGGTTACCGAATATGATCACAGCAACCTGAGCGAAGCAGACAAGGACCTGCGTCGTGTACTGCATGGCAGCATTAAGAAGGTTACTAACGATATCGAAACCCGCTTCAACTTCAACACTGCTATTTCCACTATGATGGAACTGGTTAACGCTCTCTATGCTTATAAGGAAGCTGTTAAAGAGCCGAATGCAGGTCTGGTTTACGAAGCAATTTCCGACCTTATCAAGATGATGAGCCCGTTTGTTCCGCATATCACCGAAGAGCTGTGGCGCGGTGCTATCGATGCCAACAGCAGCGTACATGAACAAAGCTGGCCTGAGTGCGATGAAGAAGCACTGAAGGTTGACAATGTAGAAATCGTTCTGCAGGTTAACGGCAAGGTTCGCGGTCGTCTGACTGTTCCGGCTGAAGCTACCAAGGAAGAGCTGGAGAAGATTGCTATGGCTGACGCTAACGTTCAGGCTCATATCGGCGATGCAACCGTACGTAAGGTTATCTGCGTACCCGGCCGTCTGGTAAACATCGTAGCGAAGTGAGACCCGATTTGTAACGAGCGCGAGCGAAGTTAGAAATCGAAAAGGTCGAACGAATCCCCGTTGCGAGCGGATAGCGAGCAAAAAGAGGGGGAAAGTGACATCCACTTTGTCGCGAGCAATACCGAAGCGAGAAAGTGAAATGGTGGAACGAATCCCCGTTGCGACCGAACAGGGAGCAAAAAGAGGGGGAAAATAAAATTTGTTGCGAGCTTTAGTATTACTGGCCACTAACCACTAATTACTAACCGCGACCACCGCAGTTACAGCTGTCCTGCAGCAGGCAGTTTCCGCAGACTGTAGCGCGGACAAAAAAATAAGCAGTGCATGTCAGCAATGACATTATTTAGTAGTACTAAATAACGCTTACATTTTCAGAGTCTCTGAGAATAACGTAATTGTTATTCTTGGGGGCTCTTTTTGTTTTTTGTGATGTTTATTCAGCGATTAATTTAAAAGAGGATCCCCTCGGGGGGGTTGTCACCCGCAAGGGTGACTGAGTGGGGATAGCGTTGCACTAGTCAACAAATTTTAGACACAAATCACAAAAAAATATACAACAAAAATCTCTCTGTTATTCAGCTACACTTCTATAATGCAACTCGCGATATTGAATAGGCGTCAGATAGTTTAAAGAATAAGCAGGACGCTGTTCATTAAAGAAATGAATGTATTCTGTTACTTCATCTACAACAGACTTTTCTCCTGTTACATGAAAATCAGTAAACATTTCTGTTTTTATCCAACCATTAATCGCTTCCATTGCTGCATTATCGGTAGGTGTTCCTGCACGAGACATAGAATGGGTAATGCTATACATTGGCAACAAGTCATTAAATGCCTTAGACGCGTAAACGGAACCTTGGTCTGAATGTAGGATCATTTCATATTCTGGATATTGTTTCTTTAAAGCAATTAAATC
Source organism: Phascolarctobacterium sp. Marseille-Q4147 (assembly GCF_017968825.1). Lineage (NCBI taxonomy): Bacteria > Bacillati > Bacillota > Negativicutes > Acidaminococcales > Acidaminococcaceae > Phascolarctobacterium > Phascolarctobacterium sp. Marseille-Q4147. The sequence continues at coordinate 1,616,299 of NZ_CP072874.1, forward strand.
CTCCAAACCGCTAATATATGTCATGCGGTCACCTCGTTTAGAAGAAAGAGAATGACTTACAATTTCATTATTCCAAAGGTCCATATACAATGTCAGCTCATAATAAATCCCTTTAACATGAAAAGCAGTCATATCGCTTACAATACATTGTAGCGGTCCATCAATCTGCATTTCTTTCATGAGCAGATTCGGAAAAATCCGGTATGAATCCCCTGGTTTCTTGTATTTGTAATGCTTAGCCTGACTTTTAATACCAGTAATTTTGCAACACTTATGTGCATATGCATCCGAAAGGATAAGACCGGTATCCAGACGAATCTTAGCGTTAAGCCAGCGATATCCGTGAGAAGGATATTTAGCATGGTATTCATTAAAAAGCAAAATATTACTAAGCAGATTCCGCATTTTTGTAGAAGGATGTGAGAGCTTCTTCTTCCATGCATAGAAGCTGCTACGCTGTACATTCATTGTTTCGCATATAAGTTTTACCGGAAATTCGCCAGAGAGTTCTAATATTACTTGGTATTCTTGTTGCCGTATAGAATTACTGTACCATCCCCTTTCACCGCATAGCCTTTTTTTAATCTAGCTTCTGCAATTCTTGCTTTAAGCAACTCACGAATTAATTCTTCCTTGGTCATAGATTGATAATCATCCGTGTTCGCAGAAAGTGCAGGTGCATTGGGACGTATTATATTACATTTTTGTTGTTTACAATTTTTTGCAGGCAGGTTATTCGCATCTCTGTACATACGCATATAGGTACGTGCTGTACCTTCGCAAATATTGTATAACTCTGCTGCTTGATAGCGAGTAATCTCGCTATCATATATTCGGCGACCAATGTCTAATTTTTCTTGTTTAGTGTATTTCATGGTAAACCTCCTGTTTAGACCGAAGTATTGCTTGTCTATTGATATATATATTGGTGTATTCCATTATATATCATCTGTACAAGAAATACCCCCTCTGTGTCTAAAATAAGTTTACCACTTCAGCGTTCAGAAAGAGTTCAAACAATAGAACCCCTCTCCGCCTCGACAAGCTCGGCACCTCTCCCCGAGGAGAGGCTCAGTCTGCCGATTTACGTCATATGAGAGGCTCCCCTTGGGGGGAGCTGTCACCCGCAAGGGTGACTGAGAGGGGAGAATAACTAAAGGAGAATAATTATGTTTAATAATTTATCAGACAGACCAACAAAAAATTTTGCAAAAAAATTACGTAAGGCAATGACCAGACAGGAAAAACATCTATGGTATGATTTTTTGCGAAATTACAGATGCAAATGGTATAAACAAAAGCCAATAGGCAGATATATTGCAGATTTTTATTGTGGACGGGTTAAGTTGATAGTTGAAGTGGATGGGAGTCAACATTACGAAGATAAGCATGCGAAATATGATGAAAGAAGAACAGCTTATTTTAATGATTTGGGAATAACAGTAATAAGATTTCCTAATAATGCTATTGATAAAAATTTTAATAACGTTTGTGATGAGATAGAGAAGGTTGTGTCTGCGTTGGAATTGATTATGAAAACGTAAGAAATAAAACTTTAAAAGAGGCTCCCTTAGGGGGGAGCTGTCACCCGTAAGGGTGACTGAGAGAGGATAGAGTTCAGAAAACAGCTGCACAGAAAAACCCCTCTCCGCCTCGACAAGCTCGGCACCTCTCCCCAAGGAGAGGCTCAGTCTACTGATGTACGTCATTATGATAGGCTCTATTTTTTGTTCTAAAATATTTTCCCAACACCCTAAGGAGGTATCCCCATGCAAGCAAAAGCTAAAAAACTAATCTTCATCGCCGTTCTCCTCACAGGCTGCATAATAACCAGCCTTATAAGCACCAATGACAAAGAAAAAGCATTGCCCGGCGGCAGCCTGCCGCAGTCCGCGCAAGGTGCGTTCGCGTCCAAAGCAACGCAGGCAAAAACAGTGCGCGTGCAGGTGAGCGGCGCCGTGCTGGAGCCTGGGATTTATGACCTGCCTGCCAACTGCAGAGTGGAAGAGGCCATTGCTGCTGCCGGCGGCTTGACGGAAAAGGCCGACAGCGAACGTGTCAACTTGGTGCGTAAGGTGCGCGACGGTATGCAGATACGAGTACCGGTGCAGAAGGCTGCAAGGACAAACAGCACGCAGAGGAAAAACGCTCAGGCAAAGTCCGGTTTAGGTGAGAGTGCGTCAGGAAAGTCCGGCAGTAATAAAGCAGGCTCAGGCAGAAACAGCAGCGTGATGCAGAGCGTGCGCATCAACAGCGCGAGCACCGGAGAGCTGCAGCAGCTGCCGGGCATCGGTCCGGCGTTGGCGCAGCGCATTGTGGAAACAAGAAACAGTGGGCGTTTTACCAGCGCGGATGATTTGCTGCGTGTGCCGGGAATCGGCAAAGCCAAGCTGGCGAAGCTGCGTGATTATGTGGAGGTAGATTAGTGCTGCAGAAAACACGTTATTTACGCTTATTTTTGCCCTTCATGCTGCTTTGCGTACTGCTCTTTCGTTTGCTTAGCGTGCCGCCGTCCGCCGAGCAGCAGCTTGCTGCCTGCGTCGGACAGCAGATGATTGTGTATGGAGCGGTGGAGCCTTTGAGTGTGCGCAGGCAGGATGGCTTTAGCAGTGCAGTTCTGCGCTGCGAAAATGTGTATAGTGATACAGAGCTTGCTTACAGCGGACGCTTGCGCGTAAGTGTGAAGGGCGAGCTGCCGCAGGCAGGCTGCGTGGTGCTTAAGGGAACGTTGGAGCGTTTGGACAGCCTGCGCAACCCCGGCGGCTTTGATGCTGCGAGCTATAACAGAGTGCAGGAGCTTGGCGGGCGTTTGAGCAAGGCGCAGCTGCTAAAGACAGAGCCGCAGGTTTTGTGGTGGCAGCATTTTGCTTTGTGGAACAAAAAGCTGAGCGAACGCATAGAATCTACAGCAGGTGCTGAATATGGGGCACTGCTGAGCGGCATGGTGCTTGGCGGCAGTGGCAGGCTGGACGAAGAAACGCGCGAGCTGTTTACAGATAATGGTCTGGCACATCTGCTTTCTGTTTCGGGCACGCATATTGTGCTGCTGACAGGCATGCTGCTTGCTTTGCTGCAGTGGGTACCGCTGCCTTGGCGTAAGGTTATTGTTATTACTTTGCTGATTGCTTATGCATTGCTCTGCGGCTTGCGTCCGCCGGTGCTGCGGGCGCTGGCTATGAGCAGCGTCCTGCTGCTTGGCGGCAGCGGCGCGGAGCGCGGGCGCTTACTGTGTCTGGTGGCGGCACTGCTGTTGTGTCTGCAGCCGTTATGGCTGGCCGATATAGGTTTTCAGCTATCGTTCGGGGCGGCGGCCGGTCTTTTGTGGCTGCTGCCTGCATGCCAAAGGCTACTGCCACAGGCCTTGCCTGCGCCGATAGGGGAAGCGGCAGCTGTTTCGCTGGCAGCGCAGCTGGCTGTCCTGCCGCTGGAGGTGTACTATTTTCACCAAATTTCGCTGATTGCATTGGTAAGCAATATCGTGCTGGTGCCGACATTGGAAATCGCGGCGCAGTTGGCACTTGTGGGGGCACTGTTGCCCGTGTACGGAGAGTATCTGTTGCAGCTTGCTGCCTGGTTGGCAGCGCAGGTGCTGACGCAGGCACGCTTTTTTGCCGACCTGCCGTACAGCACGGTGGTTATCGGCAAGCTGCCTGCCTATTGTTTTGTGCTTTATTATGCAACGTTGTTTGTGTGGGCGAATTTCCTATGGCTGCAATTTTGGAGTAATAGGGAGCGGCGCTGCATCCTGCTTTTGCATGCTTTGCTGCTTGCCGGGACGCTTGCTTATCAGCAGTATCGCACGCTGCCACTGGCCTGCTATTTTCTGGACGTGGGGCAGGGTGATTGCGCTGTTATTGTCACACCTTCGCAGCGGGTGGCAATTATTGATACCGGCGGTTTGAAAAATATATCGACTGCAACGCGCGTGATTACGCCGTTTTTGCGCTATCTTGGCAAGCGTGAAGCGGATATCCTGCTTTTGAGCCATTATGATTTTGACCACGTCGGTGCTGCAGCGGACCTATTGCGACAGCTGCGGGTGAAAAAGCTGCTCCTGCCTAACGAAGCGCTGACGGAGGAAAGCAAAAGGGTGCAGCAGGAAATTTTGGCGCAGGCCGGCAGGACGCAGGCGCATGTAGTGCAGAGCGGTGAACGCTATGCGTTGGATGATAATGCGGAGCTTGTTTTAGTTGATGTACCGCAGCAGGCTGTGCCGGGAAACGAAGCTAGCACGCTGGCGGCGCTGCACAGCGCGCAGGGCAGCGTGCTGTTTACAGGCGACATGGGGGAAGAACGTGAGCAGGGGCTGCAGCTACAACAGTACACTGTGCTGAAGGCAGGACATCACGGTTCGCATTACAGCAGCAGTATGGAATTTCTGGAGCAGGTGCGCCCACGGCTGACGGTGATTTCCTGCGGGCGCGGCAATCGCTACGGCCATCCGCATCAGGAAACGCTTGAGCGTTTGCAGGCCATAGGCAGTGCTGTTGTCCGAACGGATGAGCTGGGGTGCATTAAAGTTGTTTTTGACGCAGAGGGAATAAAATGCTATGGCTACGCGGATTTACAGTGAAGCTGTTGTCAAAATATAACTCATAAGTTATAATTAAAGGAGAGTAATTAAGGAGTGAGGAAAGTGAAGAATAGTGCAGTGGGTTATGAATGGCAGGATGTAAGAAAGAATATTTTTACACCGGAAGAAATTTCTGCCAGTGATTTGCGAGTTGCTTTAATCGGTGAACTGATCAAGGCACGTCAGGATAAGGGAATAACCCAAAAGCAATTAGAGCTTTTGAGCGGAGTAAAGCAGCCTGTAATTGCTAGAATGGAAAACGGTACCTCTATTCCTAAAATCAGTACAATCTTAAAAATACTTGCACCTTTGGGAAAGACTTTAGCCATTGTACCGTTAGAAAAATAATAAGAGGGAATACAGATGGATATTAAACCGGAAAACCTGATTTCACTATTACAACAGCATAAGCCGCTGCCGCAGGCGCAGGTACTGCTTTTGTGCGGCGAGGAGGATTACTACCGCAACAGCATTATTGCCGCGCTGCCGGAATATGTTTTTGGCGATACGCCGGAGGCTGACCGCGAAATAACGGTCTTTGACAAGGATACCAATTTATCCGGGCTGCAGGCGGCTGTCAACAGCTATCCCTTCTTCTGCGGCAAATCGCTGATTTTTTTAAAGGATGAAAAGCTGTGGGCAGCAAAGCCTGCCAAAGCAAACAGCGCTGCGAATGCGCAGGATGATACAGATTCCAAGAAAATGGAGCAGCTGGCGGCGATAGTCAGCGATGTACCGGATTATTGCCTGCTGGTTATCAGCAGCAAAAAAATGGATAAGCGGACCAAGCTGTATAAGCAGCTCAAAGCAAGCGCGCTGATTTGTCCGTGTGAGCGCATTAAGGAAAGAGAGCTTGATGACTGGCTGTACGCGCAGGCAGCAGCTTACGGTGCACATTTTACCAGAGATGCGCTGGCTGCCATCAGCGAATATATTGAGCCGGTGAAGGAAGAAATTCCCCTGGATTTGCTGCAGCAGGAAATCGGCAAGCTGGCAATTTATGCCGCAGGACGCAGAGAATGGACGGAAGATGATGTGCTGAATGTTTTTGCACTGCTGCCCAACGCCTCATCTTTTGCACTGACCAATTATATTATGGCAGGCAAGCTGAAGCAATGTCTGGAGCTGCTGGCGAGCGAACGCAAGCACGGAACCTATATCCTGCCTTTGAGCGCAACTGTCGCATTTAAGCTGCGTCAGGTGCTGCGCTATCTGGAGCTGAAGCGCAGAGGCTACGACCAGAAGGGCATTATGGAGGAGCTGGGGATGCGCAGCCCATATGCCTACAGATTTTTGGAGCGCGACAGCAGGCGCTTTGATGAAAAGCGTCTGACGGAAGCATTGCTGGGACTATCAGATATGAATATCAAGCTGCGTCAGGGCGGACGCGGCTACGAAAAGCTGGAGGAAATACTTGTCCGCCTGCTTGCATGATATCTTATCCTCAGAAATTAAAGCTGGACAAAAGCACTTAATATCTGCTATAATAATAAGACAGTCAACGAGGACTTTTTTGAGTAAGGAAGTAGTGTGTCCATGCTTAAAAAGGTCCTTTTTCGTTTATCTTGCAGAAAATATGTAGGGAGCATTTTTCTGCAGCATGATAATTAGGGAGTATTGAGAAAGGAGGCAGCCTTATGGCTGCACTGATCATGAACAACAAAGATTTACTGTACGTAATTAAACCTGAAGAACAAAACGAAAGCACTCTGCGTGAGCTTCTGACTCTGCATCCGGAGATTCAGTTCGTATCTCTGATGGGTGTGGATTTTGCCGGTAATGATACCGACGAAAAAATCCCGATGAAGATTTTCCTTGAGGATATCGATGGCTTTTTGGCAGGCAGCGCAGCACAGACTGACGGCTCCTCCGTTGTGCTGACCGGTATCGCTACTCTGAACGATGCCCGCGTTGATATGAAGGTTGATAAAACCGTTAACTGGTTTGTTGATTATAACTATGAGCATTTTGACGCAGAAAGCGGTCGCATGATCGGTACTCTGCGCATTCCCTGCTATCTGATTCACAACGGCAATCATGTTGATTCCCGTTCTATTTTGAATGATACTCTGGCTTATGTAGAAAAAGAAATCATGGATTTGTTTGCTAAGCATCCGGTAATTGCCGGTCTGGAGCATGTAAATCCTGCTGAGATTGAAAAGCTGCTCTTCACCAGTGCTACAGAGCTGGAATTTTGGGTAAAAACTCCGCGTGAGGACGCACCGCTGGAGGCTCTGAGCTCCTCTCAGGTAATGCAGGAGCAATACTGGCAGCGTACCCGCGGCAACGTGCGTACTGCATTGGAGCAGACTATCCAGACTCTGGAGCTGTACGGTCTGGAGCCGGAAATGGGCCACAAGGAATGCGGCGGCGTTAAAGGCCAGATTGACGGTGCAGGTCATATGACTCACGTTATGGAGCAGCTGGAGGTTGACTGGAAGTTCAGCAGCGGCGTTCAGACTGCAGATAACGAGCTTTTGGCACGCATCATCGTTAAAGAGGTTTTCCGCATGAACGGCTTGGAGGTTTCCTTCCAGGCTAAACCGATTCCCGGTGTTGCAGGCAGCGGTGAGCATACACATGTAGGCATTGCCGCAAAAATGAAAAACGGCAAGATTGTCAACCTGTTCTCGCCGAAGGATATGCACAAGGACTTCCTGTCCGCTGTCGGTTACGGCGCTCTCATGGGCCTTTTGAAAAACTACGAGGTAACCAATCCGTTTATCTCCTGCACCATTGACTCTCTGAACCGTCTGAAACCCGGCTTTGAAGCTCCTGTCTGCATCGTTACCAGCCTCGGTCTGAGCCCGGATAATCCGTCCCGTAACAGAACCATTCTTGCAGGCCTGATCCGTGATCTGGACAACGATAAGGCTACCCGTATTGAAATGCGTTCTCCAAACCCGTACACCAACACCTACATCGCTATTGCTGCCTTCTATCTGTCCTGCCTCGATGGCATTAAGGCTTGCGTAGAATCCGGCAAGGACCTGAAGGCTCTGGAAAAAGAAATTTCCAAGAAGGCCGGCGAAGAGGGCTTCTATCTGGATACCGACCGTCAATACCGTACTGAGGAAGACGTTTTTGAAGATTTCACTGCGGAAGAACGCAGCAAGCTGTTCGGTGAACCGCCTGCTACCGTTTGGGAAAATCTCTGCGCCTTCGAAAAATATCCGGAAAAGGTTGCCGTGCTCACCCAAGGCAATATCCTGAAGAAGGAATATATCGACTCCTTCATGCAGGGTGCGCTGATTCGCTGGAAAACCGAGCTTTTGACTCGTCTGATTCCGGAAAACTATCAGGCTGTTATTGATATGAAGCGCTTGCACAATCAGGAAACCTGCACCGACTGCGACTTGGCAATGTGGCGTAAAATTCAGAACCTGCGTGCTAAGCTGGCCAAGGATTCCTTCGAAGAGAAGAGCATCTTCACTGCTATCCGCAGAGCTGTTGCCGAAGGCGACTACGATACTGTTTCCAAGCTCAAGGTTGAGATGGGAGCAACTATGGAAGAGCTCAAGACTCTGTATCACGATTACAAGCAAAATATTATCGATTAATTTAAATGCTTCTTGCATGGCTGCTGTACTCAAAGTGCGGCAGCCATTTTGTTTCGTGCTTAGACCAAAGTGCGACTATTGAAAAAATTATCCCTAAAACTTTCCTTTCAGCTTATTTTTTTGCATGAAACTGTTGAGTTAAGCGCTGTTTTGTGGTAAAATATCAAAGATATATTGACAGTAATATTTTCTGCTGTCCGAAGAAAGGCGATGATAGCTGTGGAGCAGGTCAAGGATGTTCCTGCCTATATTCGCCAGATGTACACGGATAATAATTTTATGACTAAATTCGGTGTGCATATTGGTGAAATAAAGTGTGGCAGTGCTGAAGTAAGCATTGACGTTGATCCGGCAAAGCATTTTAATCATCGTGACATTTGTCACGGCGGAGTGATGTTGGCCTTGGCAGACTCCGTTCTGGGTGTTACCGGTGCAAGCGTGGGCGCTGTAGTGGCAACTCTTAATTTCAGCATGAATTTTATCAGAGGTGTCCATGAGCCGACTACCTTAACGGTACGAAGCCATATTAAGCATTCCGGACATTCTACGATGGTTATTGAAGCTGAAATGACTGACAGCAAAGAGCATTTAATTGGGACGATTTTAACAACGATGTTTGTCGTCGACAGATTTAAAGAGATACCCGCCAAATGGTGAGCTTGCCTGAGTTTATTTGGAAGGGAAATGACGCGGAAGACCGCTTGATATCAAGGAGGATATGATGGATTTTGCATTAAACGAGGAACAATTAGAATTACAGGAAATGGTAAGGGAGTTTGTTGAAAAAGAAATTACTCCTTATGCTGCTGAAATGGATGCAGAAAACCATATGCGTGACGGCCTGATTGACAAGGCTAACGAAATGGGCTTACTGAACGTTATTGTTCCGGAAGAATTAGATGGCCCCGGCCTGGACAGCATTTCTGTTGCTACCATTTATGAAGAGCTGGGCAAAGGCTGCGCAGGTGTTGCAACCTCTCTGGCTGCCAACAGCCTGGCAACTGTACCTGTTCTGCTGGCAGGCACCGATGAACAAAAGAAAATGTATTGCGATGTCCTGAACAATGGCGGTCTGGCTGCTTTCGCACTGACCGAGCCCGGTGCAGGCAGTGATGCAGGCGGTGTTTCTACCCGTGCTGTACACAACAAGGAAGAGGGTACCTACACTTTGAACGGTACCAAAATGTTCATTACCAACGGTGGTCTGGCAGAAATTTTCCTGGTATTCGCTAACACCCGTAAAACCGGCGGTATCCGTGGTTTGACTGCTTTCATCGTTCCGAAAGACACTCCGGGCTTCTCCGTTGGCAAAAAAGAAAACAAAATGGGCATCCGTCCTTCCAATACTACCGAGCTGGTTCTGCAAGACGTTGTTATTCCTGAGTCCTATCGCGTAGGCCGCGAAGGCGAAGGCTTCCGTATTGCTATGAACACCTTGGACAGCGCTCGTCCGTTCGTTGGCGCTGTTTCCGTAGGTATCGCTCAGGCTGCTCTGGATTGCGCTGTTAAATATGCTAAAGAGCGCCGTCAGTTCGGCCAGCCGATTGCTTCCTTCCAAATGGTTCAAGGCATGCTGGCTGACATGGCTATGAAGGTTGAAACCGCTCGCCTCATGGTTCAAAAGGCTTGCTGGATGCGTGACCAGGGCATGGAATTCTCCAAAGAGGCTGCTATGGCTAAATGCTATGCTGCCGATACCGCTATGCAGGTAACCACCGACGCTGTTCAGGTAATGGGCGGCTACGGCTACACCAAAGAGTACCCCGTAGAGAAGATGATGCGTGACGCTAAAATCATGCAAATCTACGAAGGCACCAACCAAATTCAACGTCTGGTTATTGCCAACAAGCTGTTATACTAATAGCTATCATAACGAAGATAATTTTATTGAGAGCTGCTGCACTTTTGTGTGGCAGCTCTTTGTTGTTTTTATTCGTGACAATGGTTTACACGTATGCTAAAATATAAAGATAAAGAGCTTTTAAAGCATAATAAAAAGCAGAATCTTTGCTACAAATCATTTTGCTGAGAATTGGGGGGCAAATACATTGTTAGCTGATAATTTAAAGCAGGTTCAGGAGCAGATAGCGTCTGCTTTGGACAAGCGTAAAAATAAAGACCTGCTCACAGGAGATAAGGTAACGCTGGTGGCGGTGACGAAAAACCATCCGCCAGAAATTATTACGGATATTGAAGCCTTGGGCATTGCCAACGTAGGCGAAAACCGCGTGCAGGAGGCCAAGCATAAGCAGGAGGCTTTGGGCAAACACGGCTACTGGCATCTTATCGGCCATCTGCAGACGAATAAGGCGCGCCAGGCTGTTGCCTTGTTTGACCTTATCGAATCGGTTGACAGTGAGCATTTGCTGGCTGCGATTGATAAGGAGGCAGAACGCATCGGTAAGGTGCAGGATATTCTTTTGCAGCTGAATATTGCCCATGAGGAGCAGAAGTCCGGCTTGGATAAAGAGGATTATCTGGCGCTGTTGCCGAAGCTGCCCGAATACAAGCATGTGCGTCTGCGCGGGCTGATGGTTATTGCCCAGAAATGCGAGGATATCGAGCAGACAAGACCTGTATTTGCGGCAGGCTACCGTGCGTTCGCCCGTTTAAAGCAGCAGTATCCGCAGGTTGATATATTGTCCATGGGTATGAGCAATGATTACACAGTTGCGATAGAAGAAGGCGCTAATATTGTGCGTGTAGGCACAGCCTTGTTCGGCCAGCGTGATTATAGCCTGAAATTTTAAGACATAGATAAGGTTGGTGACGTGATGAATATTATTGATAAAATCATGAATGCATTAAGTCTTTATGACGAGGAAGAAATCATCGAAGAAGAAGTTGAGCAGAAGCCTGCTAAGACCGAGCAGGAGCCGGCGAAACCCAAGAAGCGCTTCTTCGGCAGCAAGGAGCCTGCCGCTGCAGCACCGGCAGAGGAGCCTAAGCGTGAACGCAAATCCATTTTGAACTTTAAGAGTTCGGCAGCAAAGCCTGAGCCGGTTAAAAATGAAAAAATGGGCAGCAAAACCATTAACCTGCCTATTGCCGACAAGCTGATGACGGTTGTGCTGCTGGAGCCTGTCGATTTCAACGATTCTCCTAAGATTGCCGATTATCTGCGTGATAATCAGGCTGTAGTTGTTAATTATGATAAGACAGATAATGTTGTTGCCAAGCGTATGACCGACTTTATCAGCGGTACTGTTTATGCTATCGGCGGCAGCATGAAAAAGCTGGGCCGCAATATTGTTATCTGCGCCCCGAAAAACGTAGATATAGATGCGGGCGAAGAGCACGATATTGACGAGAGGGGAAATAATCCATGGGACAAATAGCAGTAAAGAAAATTGCATTTATCGGCGGCGGCGCTATGGCCAAAGCTATTATCAAGGGAATTATCGGCGGCGGCCTGATTGCGCCGGAGATGATCAACGTAGGCGAGCCGACTGAGGCACATGCGCGCACTCTGCATGAAGCCTTTGGCGTAAATGTTACTACGGATAATAAAGAGGCGGTAAAGGATGCTGATCTGGTAATCTTTGCCGTTAAGCCTCAGGTAGCACCGGTGGCGCTGGTGCCCGAGCTGATTGCTGCCATGAAAAAGGATGCCTGGGTGCTTTCTATCATGGGCAGTGTTACACTGGAGCAGCTGCATGCCTATGCTCCGGGTTTCCCGGTAGTCCGCACGATGCCGAACACGCCGCTGGCAGCAGGTGCCGGCATGACTGCTATCTGCTGCGATGAGGCAGTAACCGAGCCGATGAAGCAGACTGCGGCAGCAATTTTCAGCAGCTGCGGTGAAATAGAATTTGTTGATGAAAAAGCATTGCAGGCGATTACCGCTATTTCCGGCTGCGGACCGGGATATTGCTTTGTGATTATCGATGCACTGGCTGACGCAGGTGTGCGTGCCGGTCTGCCGCGTGCGCTGGCTATTAAGCTGGCTGCACAGACAATGGCAGGCAGCGGCAAGCTGTGCGTAGAAAGCGGCCTGCATCCGGCACAGCTGCGCGACCAGGTAACAAGCCCCGGCGGCACGACTATTGCCGGTATCCATGCTTTGGAAAACCATGGCGTGCGCGGTGCTTTTTATGATGCGGTACAGGCAGTGCTGCAAAGAGATAAAGAATTACAGGGGAAATAATTTATGGCAGACAGAGAAAAAATTCTGCGTTACTTTAAAGCCGGCGGTGACGAACAGCTGGCGGCCAAGCTGCTGGATTTGGCCGAGGGCGCCAATAAATCACGCAAGTTCCGTGTGAGCGAGTTTCTTGACCCTCATGCCTATAACGTTGCGGAAATCATTGCGGCGAACTACGAAAATGTGCGTCTGGAAAGCGACGGTGGCTTCAGTAATGCCGAAAGGGTGAAGGCTGCCTTTGTTGCCGATGATTTCTACGGTCAGCCGGATTTTGGCATGGCCTATTTTCTGGCGGCCTGGGATAAGCGCTATTATGATTTGTCGCATCGCGATATTCTGGGGGCGTTTATGGGTACGGGCTGCAAGCGCGAGGCCTTGGGCGATATCGTTTTTGTGCCCGAGGGAGCGCAGTTCGTGGTAGAAAAATCACTGGTAAATTATCTTACCGGTAATCTGACGCAGATCGGTTCTGCGCCGGTAACGCTTACGGAAATTCCCCGCGAGGAATTGCTGCAGAAGGAAGAAAAGGTTAAGCTGATTAACGCGACAGTCGCTGATTTGCGCCTTGATGCCGTGGCAGCGGCAGGCTATGGCGTAAGCCGCAGCCGTATGGCGGATGAAATCAAAAGCCTGAATGTCAAGGTAAACTGGAAAGAGGCCAAGAAGGCAGCGCAGCCGGTGAACGAGGGCGATGTAATTTCCTTCCGCGGCCGTGGACGAGTAGAGATTGAGGAAATCCGCGGCACTACTAAAAAAGGACGCATCAGCGTAACGCTGAAGCGTTATATCTAGGAGGATAAACCATGCTTAATCCGGAGGATTTAAAGAAAAAAACTTTTACCAAGGGTTTTCGTGGCTATGAGGTAGAAGAGGTAGACAAGTTTCTTGCCAAGCTGATTAAGGAATACGAATACCTTTATCTGGATAACCTGGAGCAGAAGGAAACTATCGAGCGCGTCAGCTCCAAGCTGGAATATTATCAGCAGATGGAGGCTACCATGCAGAGCACTCTGGCTGTGGCGCAGGAAACCGCTGATGAGGTGAAGAACGCCAGCGAGAAGAAGGCGGCGCTGCTGGAGAAGGAAACGGCAGTGAAGTGCGAGCAGCAGCTGAGCGAAGCGAAGGCTGCGGCGCAGAAGCTGCATGATGATACCATGGCGCATGCCGAGGATTTGTATAATCAGACGAAAAACAAAACCGATAACATGCTGCAGGCAGCGATGGCTGAATGCAATAAGCTGCGTGAAGAAGCTAAGTCATATGCCGAAAAGCTGCGCAGCAGTGCCGAGGTAGATGCCGATAAACTGCGCATTACTACCGAGGATGTCTGCAAAAAACGCGCTAACAGTGCTGCCAGCGAGGCTAACAAGCTGCTGGAGGATGCTCGCAGCGAAGCCGGCAGAATGATGCTGGATGCAAATACTAAATATCGTAAACTGGTGGGGGATGCAGAGGAACGCAGCCGTAAAATTATTTTTGAGGCTGATGCCAAGGCTGCTATGGCCGAACAGGCTTATAACGAGCAGGTGAAAAAGGCGGCGCTGCATCGTAAAAATATGCTGCATCTGTTGGAAACGCAGGTTGAGCTGCTCAAAAACTATGCCAGTCATAACGAAGAATAGTCGGAGGCTGAATGATGATTATCTTAGTGAGGCATGGTGAAGCAACGCATCATACGCAAAGATTGACCGGCGGCTGGACGGATTCGCAGCTGACAGAAAAGGGAAGGGCGCAGATAAAGGCAGCTGCGGTAAAGCTGGCAAAGGATTTTGCCGGACGTAATTGCAAGCTGCGGATTCTGGCAAGTGATTTGCAGCGTGCTTCCGCATCGGCGCAGATTATTGCCGATGAGCTGGGCTTTAAGGGCGAAATAGAGCATTGTCGTTTCCTGAGGGAAAAGAATAACGGCATTGCTGCCGGCATGACCGAGGAGGAGGCCAAGAAGCATTTTTGCAAGCCTGCTTCCGAGCAGGAGCTGGATCACCGCAACTATCCCGGCGGTGAAACGCGCAATGAGTTCTATCGCCGTAATGTACACGGCTTGTGGCATTGTGCGGATGTCGATAAGGAAAATCTGCTGATTGTTGCGCATAAGGGCACGATTCAGAATATTATTTTCCGTTGGCTGGGAATGGATATGCAGCAGGTGGCGGCTTTTAACTTTTCGGTTGATGTGCAGCCTGCCAGCGTAACTGTTCTGGGGATTAACAAATGGCATGAGCATGCTGTTTTCCGCTTGAATGACGTCAGTCATCTGACACAGGGAAAGGGCTTTGGCGTGTTTGAGTTTAAGTACGAGAAGTGAATAAGGCTGTGAATGACCGCTTGGGTGCTTGGGGGAAAGCGCTTAAGCGGTTGTTTTTGTGTTCTTAATATACTAATGGCTTTTTTTGTCGTTTTATTCACCCCCTAACGCAAAAAAATAAGCAGGAGAAATTTGAAGATAGTTTATCCTGCTTGCGTTTATCATATAATTTATCTGAGTAATACGGCAGATAAATAATTGGTTGGGTAGTTACTTAACTTAATTTTGTCAACAATAATGCCAGATTGCTGAGATAATTCTCGCGAATACAGTACTCCACCAGATCATGATCTGTCCACTTGCTCTGCATATTTCAGAAGATAAAAAATGCGTAAAGCATCAAAACTTGGTGCAATAGAAGTGAAACAAACAATCAACCAAGTATGAGAGATTCATGTCTAAACTCCTAGCACAGATGCAGCAACTTTTGCAGACTGCTTGATATATTTTATTTCTTAAAATATCCTTTTTTCAACAATAAAAATGCTCCGCTTACTCTTTTTTTAGGGTAGGCGGAGCATTTTATTATTTATTGTTCAGTTCTATAGCCAGTAGCCTTATATGCTCCTGCGCTTCTGCTTCCGTTTCGCACATGGAAAGGATGACCGGCATTTTGGACCAGTTGACAAAGGCCAGGACAAAGTAATGGTCTACGTATTTATCATTAGTATAAAAGTACCAGTCACCGGTTTCGTAAACAAGGCTGGTAATGGTATCGCTGTTGATGTAATCAGGGAAGCGGTTCATGTAATCCCAATGGTTATCTTCGTAAGCAATTTCATCGAGCGTGTTGTCCGTCAGCTCCAGATCGGATGGGTAATCAGGCTTGGAAAAGGTCTTTATGAACATTGCTTTGTCTCCTTTTAGCAAGATTTTGGCGATAATCCCAAGGCTTTTCAATTTTTTCCTGTGACCATAAGCCTTGGCGGCAGCGCTTTGCTGCTGCCTCAAATTTATCATATATTTCGCAGTTGTCGAAGTTCATGTGGTAATGCAGTGCCATGCCTTCCTTCAGCATTTCGGCGCTCACGTCCTTTCCTTCGCAATATACAAAAGCAACTTCACGGTTATACTTATCAATACACTTAACTTTCAAGCGGACTGTGCCTTGGCGTAACAGTTCGCTTAATTTTTTTGTTGCTTCTGTGCCAAAGGGTTGCTCTCTTTCCGGTGCATCTATCATAGCAAGGCGGATGCGGTGGGTTTCTCCTGTTATATCGCGCACATGGATGGTATCACCATCTATAATGCGTACCACATATGCTGTATAGGTGCTGGCAGGCCTCGCTTGTGCGCTGACTATGGAGGCTATGCCGATAAGACCGAGGGCAAAGAGAAGAAAGAGAGTATAGGTAATTATTTTATAGCGCATATTATTTTCCTTTTCTATAAAGATGGGCTGCCATACTTTGTGTACGACAGCCCCTGTGCCATATGATTAGTTCTTAGTATATTTTTGCTTGTATATACTATTTACTGCTGTGCATATGGAAATTGCATCACAAGTCTTTCCTGCAATACACGGGTTAAGGTGTCGATATTAGCACTCAGCTTTTCAATTCTGCCTTCCATACGGACCAGAAGATACGAGCTGACGAGCATTGGAAAACCATAATCCGCTGCAGCGGAGAGAAGTCTGTCAAATTCCATGAGGATCACTCCTTAGTGTTTTTTACGCCAGAACTTGGACGTTACGATTGACCACACGAGCTTCAACAGCTTGTACCAAGTCACCGCCGACGGTGCTGAAAATGTTGGCTGCGACGATTTTTTGCATCGCTGCGTCGGTTTCGGATTTGGAGAGGTTTTCTTTGGGGTTGGAGATGGTGATGATTTTGGTGCTGCCTGCAGCGTTTTTAAAGACGAGTTGTAAAGATTTTTCCATGGGTGATTGCTCCTTTGTGTCATAATGATACAACCCTCAGTCAAAATCACTGGCGTGATTTTGCCAGCTCCCTTGACGCTAAGACCCAGTTTATCGCAAGCTATGCGCCGCGAGAAACTGTTGGTCGTGCTAATGTCGCTTTGCGACGCAGAGAGCATATATGGGTTAGTGGTGATTTTAAGAATTACGTTTCGCAAGTAGGTTATATCTCCCCTGAAAGGGGAGGTGGCTACGAGCGTAGCGAGTAGACGGAAGGGTTGTGAAAGATAAAAATTCGGTAGAAGATAGCCTCTCCTTGGGGAGAGGTGCCGAGCTTGTCGAGGCGGAGAGGGGTTCTGCCTAAAGCAACGTTGCTTTCAATCCCCTCTCAGTCACCCTGACGGGTGACAGCTCCCCCCGAGGGGAGCCTTTTTTACGCCTCCGCCAGCTCACTCTTTTCGGTCAGCTCAATATCCTTATAAGGCTTCTCCATCAGACCGCCGAGGGCAGTACCTGCCTCGTACACCTTGTCCAGTGCAGCGTCAGTCTTGATGCCGTTGAAGTTTTTCGCCTTATACTTGGTAGTGCCGTCGGCACCGGTGCCATCCTCAACGTTGATTACCAGAGTACGTTTCAAAATTTCCTGATTGATTTCTGCCATAGATTAAAACTCCTTTCGATGATGAAAAAAATGATGGGTAGATGAGAGGCTCCCCTAGGGGGGACAAGGTGAATTGCCCGCAGGGCAAGAGAGTGCGCCCTGGGGCGGCTGTCGCCGTAGGCGACTGAGAGGGGACTGCTGTCATTATGCTTAGCAATTAAACCCCTCTCCGTCATCGCTTCGCGATGCCACCTCTCCCCAAGGAGAGGCTTTTTTGTCGGCGCTAGGCGTTGTGCCCTCACGCCGCCAACAGCTCAGGCTGCTCTACTTCCGCTTCATGCGGCTGCAGCAGCTTGTCCCTGAGCATACTGTGCAAATACGCCAGAGCTTTTTTTCGCAGCAGCACGCCTCCCGGGCGCAAGGCCCTCGTTTCCGGCATGCCTTTGAGCATGTACAAATCCCAGCGCATATCGGGATCACCTTGACCGGGACCATATTGGTCGCGACTGGCTGCTTCGGCATGCGTCAGAACTGTATCATTATTGATTTCCAGTTCCAGCTCATGGCACAGGATAGCGACAACCATCGCCATCTGTTCCACCTGCAGCATCGTGGGTGGATATGCGCCAAACACAGGATTGCATTTGTAGGCAAGGATAGCATCCTTTGCGCAACAGAGAGTGACGCCGATGGAGCGACTGTTGCGACGCCAGGTGTGCGATTTATATTCGCGCAGCATGTTGCAGGTGAGGTAAAGCTCGCCCTGCTCGCCGATGTTGATGTGGTAATCATCAAAAACCTGCTCGTAGGTTCCTGCCGTCCAATGCAGATAGATGTGAGTGATACCGCCTTTGGCATTTCTAGCCAAGATTCGCAGCTGTTCATGATTAATTCTGCGGGGATTTGTTACAAGCATATATCAAAAAGCTCCTTTGTATTTTTTCTCCCATGCGCTTACTTGCATATCCGGATTCTGTTTTCGGCAAGAGGCGGGAGCGTGTTGTTTTTGCCTCTCACTATACTAATGGCTTTTTTTTGCGATTTTTTCACCCCCTTAGTAAAAAAATTTTAAAAAAATATTTTTTTAAAAAAATTTGCACAGGGGGGTGAAAATTTTAGCATTTTTAGCCATTAGTATAATGAGTTTTCTTTTTTCTCTCTTTCTTTTTTATAATTTTTTCTTTCTGTCTTTATTTCTTTTGGCTGTGATAAAAACTACTAGCGTAAGCTAGTAGTAACCTTGTTCTTTAGTGTACTACCTAGAGCATAGACGTAAATTACGGTAGAAGTAGAGCATAAAAAAGTATACTGTACCCATTATACTGTACCCATAAGTATGGACACTTTGAGAGAATAAAACAGCAGTAAATTTGGACACTTGAAAAGAAAGATTTTAGAGTGTTTTTGGACACTTCAGAAGAGAGATTTAAACTTTACTTTGGACATTTGGTTCTGGTGAAACCCAGTTTTTGGACAGTTCTCTTTTGGTGAAACCCCAAAAACTGGACACTCTTGTTTTTATATCCGCACAGTAAAAAAGCGTCCCGCCCATAGTAGGGCAGAACGCTTAGAGGATTAAGCAATTATTGCTTTTAATTTTTTTAGACCGTTAGCACGATGCTTATAAGCAGTTTTCACGCTGCACTTATGCTTATCGCAAAATATTTTGTAATCAACATCCTGCAGAACAAGCTCGTTGACAGCAGTAAATTGCTCTTTAGTGAGCTTGCGCATCGTATCAGACAAGAGCTGATTATGCACCAGCTCGTCGATAGCATCCTTCTTGTCAGCAATCTGCGTTTCTTCGCCTTCTTCCTCTGCGTCCAGATAATAACAATCCTTGACAGATTTTCCACGCGTAAACTTATGCAGCAGTCCGTAATGGATATGGTACTGCAATAGTCCCGGCAGATGCCCGAAGTCGCGATCCTTATACTTCTTGATTTGCTCTAAAAAGATTAACCAGGCAGTATTGATTGCGTCCTCGCCCAAGGCTTCACGCACTTCGTAGCGATAGGCCTCTTTGTAGATTAAGGGCTTAAAGGCGTTGCATAATGTGTTGATGGCCTCGCAGTCACCCTTTTGGGCGCTGTGAACCAGCTCCTTGAATTCTGTGAGAGTGAAGGTTGTCTTTTCCTCCGTGCAGTCCTGCGGTTCGGTGCCTTCCGGCACGCAGCAGATTATTTCTTCGGAGTTTTCCTGCTCAGGGCAGTTTTTTGTTGTTATATTGTCCAGTTCCTTTCTGTGGCGGTTCGTTGACCGCGTATAGCAGAATTCTGTGTTGTACTGCATCAAGCGCTTGATGGGGTTATTATATCACGGAAAATTAGCAAGTTTCTTATTTGAGCATAATAATGCGCAAAAACGTTTTGACTAGTCTTTTTGTAATAATCTGTTAGCAAAATAGTAATATTTTGAGGTGACAGTATGAGAAAAAGACTTAGAAATTTGTATTCTGAAGAGCTGGTGGATTCGGATTATTTGCCAGAACTGGTTGAACTGGGAGTGCTTATAGGATCGCATAGAACGGCATCAGGGATAAATCAGGAAGAGTTTGCCAGGATGATTGGGGTGTCGCGACGGACGATGACTAAGATTGAAAATGGCAGGCAGTCTTTGAGTTTTGTTGCTTTTTTGAGAATTGCTGCTGTGCTGGAGATGCGACCGGAGTATTTGCTGCAGGAGCTGACGCGGGTGACGCAGAGGAAGTGGAGTACGAAGGGGGAGGATTGAGGGAGAGGTGGCTTGTTAGAACATAAGTTAAACTGATAATTTAGGTTGAGTGCTTTTGACAGAGCACTATTATTTTTTAATTCGCAGCTAAACAGACAAATGGTTGCGGGGGGGGGACAAGATGATATAATAACTACATAGGAAACCTTAATATATTTTTGATACGGAAGGGTGCTTGTATGTATTGCAAAGTTTGTGGAGAAGAGCTTAAACCAAACGCTAAATTTTGCGGGAATTGCGGAGCAAAAGTAGTAAAAGAGGCGGAAACTATCCCTAAGGCTGATATAAAAAAGACCGCTGAACCAGTAAATAAAAAAGTAGAGATTGAAGAAACAAAAACTTCCAAAAAGAAAACTATTGCCGGAGTAGTTGCGTCTTTAGCAATTGTTGGAATGATATTTTCTCCTACGAGTAAAGTCACAACTGCTATACCAAAAGAGCATAGGGAGTTTTTAGCTAAAATTGGCTTAAAAGTTCCTGCTGATAATCAAATTAGCTTTACTGATGAAAATGGTAAATTACATTGCTATAAAATTTTATATCAAGATAGTGAACAAGGGGATACTACTGTATTTGTTGATAATAAAGGAGCTATTGATAAAGTAAACGTATCCCATAAAGCTGAAAATTGCAATGGGTAGTTTAATTTAGTGGAAAATGGAAATGTTCTTGGCTCTTATAGCGATATGTTAGCTAAGCATAAATTAGCAGATGCGCAGGCTGAACAAGAAGCTAAAGCAAAAGCAGTTAAAAGAGAAGCAACCGCAAGAGAAAATGCTAAGGATTTAGGGTGTACTTTAGAAGAATATAAAGAACATTTTGGTCCTATGCTTAGTGCTGGATTTGACAAGGGAAGACTAGATGTATGGTATAGTGATAGCTCTTCAACTTCAGTTAATACATATGGAAAGCATATACAATATGTTCTCCATTTGGTTGGCCGTGGTAAAAATGGCAAGAGAGTTTATGTGAGTGTATATGAGTATTCAAACAGACCTGGAGATTATCAGATTGATGTTATGAATGCTCCTAATGAATAATTTTACAAGGGGGAATATATATGCCGTTTTGGGATACTGATTACAAAAAAGAAGCGATGAAAACTAAGGCTGCAAAGGAAGCTGCCGAACAAAAAGCAGCTGAGGCTAAACAAAGAGCAGCCGAATATCGGCAAAAGGTTAATGCCGTAATTGTTACGACTGGTGATTTAAAAGAGGATTATGAAATTATTGGTCCCGTATATTTTCAGGTTTCTAACAAAGGGTTATTTAGTAGTACCTTGAGTGAACTTGTAAATAAGTATAGTGCTGAAATTGAAGAAATGAAGAATAATGCTTTGATGTCTGAGCGAAGGACAGACTGGGGGTTCTTATGGGGAGAATATTCTGTTGGGCAGAATGATTTTGAAAAAGCATTTTTTGTTGCTACGCAAGAACTGAAGAAAAGAGCACTAATGCTTGGTGGAGATGCTGTCGTTTGTATGCGTCAGGACATAGACCTTGATACTAATGGATTTCAATATTTTTATTTGCAGATGTATGGAACTGTAGTGAAAAGAATAAATAAGTAAAATTTTCTAATTCCCCAGCTTTATGCTTGCGTAAGGCTGGGGAGATTTTTGTAAAAACAAAAAACATACAACACAAACTTCACAGCTTGTTCGTTGTATGTTTAGATTTGGTATGATAAAATACTATGCAAGACGACCGTGGTACAGGGTGGCGTTGCCTTCATTCTTAAAGAATGGAGGTGATGTCTATGGTATATTTCAGTTTTCAGGACTTAATGTCCTTTGGAATTTTTATCGTAGTGTTGCTGACGTTCATTTGGATTGTTAACATATAACTTTAGCAGTAAGAAGTCTGAAGATGTGTATTATAAAATTTTGGCAGTGCAGAGCTCTTCACTCCTTGACTTATCACATTGTCTAATGTATAATATTAGCGTTTATTGATATTTGCTAACGCGATGAAAAAGACAGTAGCTTGTGGCGCAGGTTAAGCGAGCCGGGGTATGGTGCAAGCCCGGACGAAGTAAAGCAGGTGAAAATCACTTTGGAGCGGATGCGGCGAACCTGAGTAGCTGCATACGGGAGCGCCCGATATTGCGCACACGAGTGGCGTGCGGCCAAGGCTGTCGTCATGAGGGTGGTACCACGGAGTACACGTTTGATAATGATGCATGATACGCAAGCGTATTAATCGTTGTTAGTCTACAGCTTCGTCCCTTATCTGAGGGACGAAGCTTTTTTATATTGTTAATTTTTTTGTTTAATAAAATTGGAGGTTATTAGTAATGGACTATGGTAAAACACTGAATCTGCCCGAAACAGAGTTCCCTATGCGTGCCGGTCTGCCGCAACGCGAACCTGATTTCCTGAAATTCTGGGAAGAAAACGATATTTATGGCAAAAAGCAGGCTCTGCATGCAGGCCACAAGAAATTTGTTCTGCATGACGGCCCTCCGTATGCAAACGGCAAAATCCACATGGGTCATGCCCTGAACAAAATCTTAAAAGATATCATCATGAAATACAAATACGCTCAAGGCTTTGACACCCCGTATGTTCCCGGCTGGGATACTCACGGCATGCCGATTGAGCACGCTGCTATTAAAGAGCTGGGCCTGAACCGCAATGAGCTGGATCCGCTGACTCTGCGCCGCAAATGCCATGACTTCGCTCTGCAATGGGTTGATATCCAACGCGAAGACTTCAAACGTCTGGGCGTTCTGGGCGATTGGGAAAACCCGTACATCACTCTGCATCACAGCTTTGAAGCTGAGCAGATCCGTGTATTCGGTACTATGGCTAACAAAGGCTATATCTACAAAGGCAAAAAGACCGTTTACTGGTGCCCGCACTGCGAAACCGCTCTGGCTGAAGCAGAAATCGAATACGGCGAACAAAAAACTCCGACTATCTTCGTAAAAATGCCGTTGGTAAAAGACAACGGCCAAACTCCGGAAGCTGCTAAAGGCAAAAAAGCTTACATGGTAATTTGGACCACTACCCCGTGGACTATGCCTGCCAACGTTGCTGTTGCTCTGAACCCTGCTCTGGAATATGCCTGGGTTGAATGCGAAGGCGAAGTTCTCTTCATGGCTAAAGACCTGCTGGCTCAGGTTGGCGCTGTCTGCCACAAGGACCTCAGCAATATCCTCGGCACTACTCTTGGTAAAGATATGGAATACGCTGAATGCGTGCATCCGTTCCCTGAATACAACAACCGCCGTTCTCTCGTAGTTATGGCTGACTATGTAACTACCGAAGCTGGTACCGGTTGCGTACATACCGCTCCCGGTCATGGCGATGTCGACTTTGAAACCGGCCTGAAATACAAGCTGCCGATTCTCTGCCCGGTTGATTCCCAGGGCAAGCTGACCGAAGAAGCAGGCGAACGCTTCAAGGGCATGTTTGTATTCGACGCTAATATCCCGGTACTGAAATATCTGGCTGAGCTGAACTGCCTGCTGGGTAAAGAAAACATTAAGCACCAATACGCACACTGCTGGCGCTGCAAAAACCCGATTATCTTCCGCGCAACCTCTCAATGGTTCGCTTCTATCGACGGCTTCCGTGACGAAGCACTGAAATCTATCGACGATGTACAGTGGATTCCTTCCTGGGGCCAACAACGTATCCATAACATGGTAAGCGACCGTCACGACTGGTGCATCAGCCGTCAGCGTGTATGGGGCGTTCCTATCCCGGTATTCTACTGCGATAACTGCGGCGAGCATCTGATTAACGAAGCTACCATTGACTCCGTTGCTAACTGGTTCGAAAAAGAAGGCAGCGATGCATGGTGGGCTCACACTGCAGAAGAGCTGCTGCCGGAAGGCACTGTCTGCCCGAAATGCGGCGGCAAGCACTTCCATAAAGAAAGCGATATCATGGACGTATGGTTCGACAGCGGTTCTTCTCACATGGCTGTTGCCGCAAAACGTCCGGAACTGTCCTGGCCGGTTGCTATGTACCTCGAAGGCAGTGACCAGCATCGTGGCTGGTTCCAGTCCTCTCTGCTGACCTCCGTTGCTGTTGCAGGCCGTGCTCCATACGAATCTGTACTGACTCATGGTTATGTAGTTGACGGCGATGGCCGCAAGATGTCCAAATCCGTAGGCAACGTTATCGTTCCGCAGGACGTAATCAAACAATACGGCGCTGATATCATCCGTCTGTGGACTGCTTCCTCCGATTACAAGGCAGATATCCGTATCTCCCCGAAAATCCTGAAGCAGCTGGCTGAAGTATACCGTAAAATCCGTAACACCATCCGTTACATCCTGGGCAACACCAACGATTTCAACTATGAAACCGATGCAGTTCCGTTCAACGAAATGCTGGAGCTTGATCAATGGGCACTGATGCATCTGCAGCTGCTGAAGAAGGAAGTTACCGCTGCTTACGAAAGCTATGATTTCCATGTACTGTATCATGCAATCCACAACTTCTGCACCGTTGAAATGTCCAGCTTCTATCTGGATATCCTCAAAGACCGCCTGTATGCTTACAAGGCTGACAGCAAAGAGCGTCGCAG
This sequence comes from Phascolarctobacterium sp. Marseille-Q4147, assembly GCF_017968825.1. Taxonomy (NCBI): domain Bacteria; kingdom Bacillati; phylum Bacillota; class Negativicutes; order Acidaminococcales; family Acidaminococcaceae; genus Phascolarctobacterium; species Phascolarctobacterium sp. Marseille-Q4147. The sequence continues at coordinate 1,640,620 of NZ_CP072874.1, forward strand.
TGCACAAACCGCTATGCATGAAATCCTCATGGACCTCATCGTTATGCTGTCCCCGGTACTGAGCTTCACTATGGAAGAAGTATGGCAGTTCATGAAGAAACCTGCTAATGCTCCGGAATCCGTACAAATGCTGCCCTGGCCGGAAGTTAAGGAAGAATACATCAACGAAGAGCTGGAAACCAAATGGGATAACTTCATTGAAATCCGCAGCGAAATCACCAAGGTGCTGGAGTTGGCTCGTCGTAACAAACAAATCGGTCACTCCCTGGACGCTAAGGTTGAGCTGCACGCCGAAGGCGAAGCTCTGGCTATCCTGAAATCCGTAGAAAAAGACCTGGCAACCCTGCTGATCGTTTCTCAGGCTGTTATTGTTGAGGGCGCTGCAGAAGGTGCCGAAGCAACCGGCCGCGAGGACCTGAAGGTTACCGTTGCTGCTGCTGAAGGCCACAAGTGCGAGCGTTGCTGGATTTACAGCGACGAGGTTGGTCAGGACGCTGAGCATCCGACTCTGTGCAAACGCTGCGCTGAAGCAGTTAAAGATTGAGTATAAGGCACAAGCTTTGCATAAAGCTGTAGCTGACATCAAATAAAAGCTTAAAGCCGTCGTATCATGTAAATTTTGCTGATACGGCGGCTTTTTTGCTACAAATTTTACAAAAAATTATTTTGCTTTATCGCCTATGTATGGTACAATACTGTTAATATTATATATTTTACGGAGGTGAAACTGTTTTTCTGCAATCTGCAGGATTACAGAGATTTTTGGACTATCTCATATGTTTGTTTAATGTTATAGCGATTTTATTTTTGGTGGCGCTGAACGGCTTTTTCGTTGCTTCGGAGTTTTCTATTGTCAAGGTGCGACCTTCGCGTCTTGATGCGCTGATTAAAGAAGGCAATACTCGGGCAGAAAGCGCTAAGCAGGTAACGGAGCATCTTGATGCCTATCTTTCGGTTACGCAGCTTGGTATAACCATTGCTTCGCTGGGCTTAGGCTGGATTGGTGAACCGACGGTGGCTAAGCTGATGCATCCCGTATTTAATCTGCTGCAGCTGCCGCCGCAAGTTGAGCATACAATAGCTTTTGTTGTCGGCTTCGGTGTTATCACCGCTTTGCATATCGTTTTAGGCGAGCTTGTGCCTAAATCTCTTTCCATCCAAAAGACGGAGCAGATTGTTCTGTTTGTGGCAACACCGCTGATTCTGTTTGATAAGCTGATGTATCCGGCGGTGTGGTTCCTCAATCACGTTGCCAACTGGGTGCTGCACAAACTTGGCGTTGAGGCTGCGAGTGAGGCGGAAGAGGCGCACAACGAGGATGAAATCCGCATACTGATGGAAGAAAGCCATAAGCATGGCTATATTGATAAAACAGAGCTTACTTATCTGGATAATGTCTTTGACTTTTCCGACCGTCGTGCCAGCGACATCATGGTGCCGCGTACCGATATGATTTGCCTGTATCTGGAGGATTCCTGGGAGGATAATATCAAGACGGCGCTTGAAGAGCGCATGACGCGTTATCCTATCTGTGATGAGGACAAGGACCACATTATCGGCTTTTTGCATATCAAGGATTTGCTGCGCAGCTTAAATGCCGGCGAGCGTCCCGATTTGCGCAGTCTGGCGCGTAAGGTACTGCTGGTGCCGGAATCTCTGCCTATCAGCAAGCTGCTGCGTATTCTGCAGAAGCATCGCAGTCAGCTGGCAATCTTGGTTGACGAGTACGGCGGTACCGCAGGTATGGTTACCGTTGAGGATATCCTGGAGGAAATCGTAGGCGAAATTCAGGACGAGTTTGACGAGGAACGTCCGGAAGTAGAAGAAAAAGGCAGCAAAACCTATTCTGTTGACGGTAAAATGCTGTTGGAGGATGTTAACGATACCTTCGAGCTGGCCTTGGATACCGAAAACTGTGATACTATAGGCGGCTGGGTTTACTCTCAGCTTGATTATCCGCCTAAGGTAGGGCAGAAGGTGCAGACACCTGCCGCTGCCTTTACGGTAGAAGAAATTGACAAGATGCGTATTGTGCGTGTCGGTATCCAGCTTTTGCATGAGCCGGAAAAGATTCACGAGGAGCTTCAGGAAGAACACCTGGAGGATGTAAAATAATATCTGCATAAAAAAGAGAGCACGCTGAGAAATTAATCTCAGCGTGCTCTTTAGCGTTGTGCTTATAAATCGTGGAATTTCATACCGATGTTGCTGTGACGCAGGAAGTTAAGAGTTACCTCAGGGAAGGAGGCGTAGCTTAAAACGTCTTCAATCGGTGCGTTGGGGAAGCCTTCCTCAGCCAGCTTTTCGCGCAGCTTTTTCATCTGCGGCGGAATATCGTCGGCGGGACGGTGGTCGATTTGCGGTGCGTCACCGATGGCCAGGCGTTTAACCTCAGGGTCAATCGGTCCCGGAGTGCGGCCGTATTTGCCAAGGATTAAGTCCTTAACCTCGCGGGGAATCATCTTGTAGCGTCCGAGTGCAACGTTCAATACGGACATAGAACCTACAATCTGGCTTGTAGGAGTAACCAGCGGCGGATAACCGAGCTCGGCACGCACGCGCGGCATTTCTTCAAGCAGCTGCGGATATTTGTCGGCAACGCCCATTTCCTTCATCTGGTTCAGCAGGTTGGAAAGCATACCGCCCGGAATCTGGAAGGTGAGCACCTTGGGATCGATGGGGATGTTGGCATTCAGGTTGAAATCATGGATAAGGTTCTTGCGTACATCCTTGAAATAGTCTGCCAAGCTGTTGAGCTCGGCGAGCTTAAGACCTGTATCGTAGGGAGTGCCCTCCAGCGTTGCTACCAGAGATTCGGTGCAGGGTTGGCTGGTAGATTCAGAGAACGGAGAAAGTGCGGTATCAATCATGTCCGCACCTGCTTCAACAGCCTTCAGGTAGGTCATATCGCCCATACCGCTGGTGAAGTGTGTGTGCAGGTCGATAGGCAGGTCAAGCTCTGCCTTCAGGCTGCGGATAAGGCTTTCGGCAGCGTAGGGACGCAGCAGGCCTGCCATATCCTTAATGCAGATGGAATCTGCGCCCATCTGCGCCAGTTCCTTACCTAATTGAACAAAGTCCTTGTCCTGATGGTAGGGGCTGATGGTATATACAATACAGCCCTGAACGTGTGCGCCTGCTTCCTTAGCGGCACGCATTGCGCATTCCAGGTTGCGGGTATCGTTAAGAGCATCGAAAATACGGATGATGGATACGCCGTTATCAACAGAGCGGTTCACAAATTCGCGTACAACGTCATCGGCATAATGGTTATAACCCAAAATGTTCTGACCGCGCAGCAGCATTTGAATCGGGGTTTTGCGCAGATGCTTTTTGAGCGTGCGCAGACGTTGCCAGGGATCCTCGTTAAGGAAGCGCAGGCAGGAGTCAAAGGTGGCGCCGCCCCAAGCCTCTAAAGCATAGTAGCCGGCATTATCCAGCTGTTCCAGTGCCGGCAGCATGTCGCTGATGCGCATTCTGGTGGCAGCAAGAGATTGGTGGCCGTCACGCAGGACGGTTTCAACTATTTTTACGGGTTTCTTCTCCATGGCAGTACTCCTTTTATTAGTATAGTTAGTTAATTAAAGCTGATTTATAGCTGTAATTATTATAGCATAAATCGGTATTCATGTATACAGTATACGGAAAGTCTGAAAATAAAAAATGGTGGCCACACTTGGTGACCACCATAAAAGTTAATCAGTTACGAGGAGTAGGCTGGTTGCTGACAACAGGCTTGCCCATGATTTCGTTAACGCGGTCCTTCATGCTGCGTTTCTTTTTAGTGGGCTGGCTGCTTACTACAGGTGCCTGGTTGGCATTGCCTTCGGTTGTTACCGTAGCGGGAGCCTGCTTGTCTTTGTCCTTATCTTTATCCTTGTCTTTATCTTTGTCCTTATCATCCTGCTTGATTTCAGGTTCAGGCGGAACTGCTACGCCCGGATTGCTGAAGCCGGTGCGCGGAGTAGAGGCCAGTGCGTTGACCATGAAATCATGCCAGATAGAAAGCGGAGCGCCGCTGCCGTACATACGGTTCATGGATTTATTGTTGTCATCGCCAACCCATACGGCAGTACTGAGGTCGGGAGTGTAACCAACGAACCAGGCATCGATGTAGGTATCGGTAGTACCGGTTTTACCTGCTGCCGGACGGCCGATTCCCATGCCGCCTGCAGTGCCGCTGATAAGAACATCCTGCAGCATATTAGTAGTCAGGTAAGCGGCTTCGGCATCAATAACACGCTTCGGTTCAGGCTTAGCTTCGTACAGAACCTTGCCCTCGCGGTCAACAATCTTGAGCAGAGCAATAGGCTTGCAATACATACCGTTGCTTGCCAGAACGCCGTAGGCTGCAGCCATTTCCAGCGGATTAACGCCCTTGCTGAGACCGCCGAGTGCCATAGCAAGGTTTGCATCGCTGTAAGCACCGGAATCAACCAGAGTAGTAATACCCATTTTTTCGGCATTGCTGATAATTTTGCTTACGCCAACCTCTTGGGCCAGCTTAACGGTAGGCACGTTCATAGAACGTACCAGAGCAGTACGCAGGCTTACCTTACCATGCCATGCTCTGTCGGAGTTCTGCGGTTTCCAGCCGGGAGAGAATTCTTCTTCCTTATCTTCAATAACGCTGGCCGGAGAATAACCGTTCTGCATAGCAGTCAGATAGACAAAAGGCTTGAAGGCAGAACCGGGCTGACGTACTGCAAGAGTAGCACGGTTGAACTTATCTTGGCCACGGCCGCCGATCATAGCTTTAACATAACCGTTATGCGGGTCAACGGCAACCAGAGCCATTTGCGGCTGAGTCAGCTTCTTGCCGTCTGTGTAATAGCCCGGCAGATGCTTCATAGCATTTTCTGCAGCTTTCTGCATATCCGGGTCTAAAGTGGTGTAAATCTTAAGACCGCCCTTATAGAGAGCATCTGCACCAACCTCTTCGATAACCTTTTGGGTAATCATATCGAAGAAATAGGAGCGGGGATCGGAATTGGTTTTATGTGTTGTGCTGAAGACAAGCTTTTCTGCTTTGGCAGCATTACCGTCGGCAGCAGAGATAAAACCGTATTTAACCATCTGGTCGATAACAAGCTCCTGACGTTTTTTACTTTCCTGCGGATTTTCGAAAGGATTAAAATAGTTAGGGCTTTTGGGGATAGCTGCCAGAGTAGCAGCTTCAGCGATATCCAGATTCTGAACATGCTTATTGAAGTAATACATAGAAGCACTTTCAATACCGTATGCACCCTGACCGAAATAAATCTGGTTCAGATACATAGTGAGGATTTCATCCTTAGTATATTTGTGCTCAAGTTCCTTGGCAATAAAAGCTTCCTTAATTTTACGGATGATGGAACGTTCCTGGGTAAGGAAAGCATTCTTTGCCAGCTGTTGGGTAATGGTACTGCCGCCCTGTACTTCGTGACCGCTTAATGTAGAAAGCAGAGCACGTGCTGTGCCGCGGTAGTCAATACCACCGTGTTCATAGAAGCGATTATCTTCAATAGCAATAAAGGCACGCTGCACATGCTTAGGAAGCTTATCAATAGTAACAGGTATTCTGCGTTCTTCCGAAAGCGTAGTATAGATTGCGTTACCATTGATATCATAGAACTGTGAAGCAGCGTCCGGAATCAGTGTTTCATCCATATTAGGAGGTGCAAAAAGACTGGAGAAGCCATAAAGCACTGATGCGCCCATTATAATGAGGCAAACAACACTGATGACAATGAATTTTAGTACTTTAAACATTTTCTACCTCTTCTTCATTATATTGACTGCGCAGCCAATACCAAAGGCTGCAAATAGAAGTCATCTTATTATAGCATTTTCAGACAACTTTGTCATAGAATTATTGAAAACTCAGCATATTTATTTTAAAGGAAACTATGTAAAAGCATGCTCCGGAAGAAAATGTGATGGAACGGCAGGCTGCGGATAATGAAACCGGAGAGAAAAACAAGCAAAAATTTAAGAAAAAAATCTGCGGAACAAAGAAAAATTTTGCTGATTTTCAGCGGTTTTTATGGAAAAAACAGCTAAAAAAAGCACTTTTTTTGAAGTTTTTTCAAGAAATTTTAATGTCGATAAAAGCGATAATCAAGCATGGTTGTTTTTCCACGAATCCTAGTGTTTCTCGAAAAAATCTTAAAAAAGTGCCGAAAAAAGTGTTGACATAACCTAGGTCGCGTGGTATTATATACAAGTCGACGCGATACGGCAACAAAACAAAAGCCAAAATCGCTAGGCACTGAACCTTGAAAACTGAACATTGAACCTAGAAAAAAGCGAATGTGCGGGTCGAGCGCGAAAGCGCAAGACCAAGTCAAATAACTTCTTTTTTAAATAATAAGAGCTAGATTAGTTCTTCAATAAACTTTATTGGAGAGTTTGATCCTGGCTCAGGACGAACGCTGGCGGCATGCCTAACACATGCAAGTCGAACGGAGATTACTTCGGTAATCTTAGTGGCGAACGGGTGAGTAACGCGTGGGCAACCTGCCCTCTAGATGGGGACAACATCCCGAAAGGGGTGCTAATACCGAATGTGACAGCAATCTCGCATGAGGATGCTGTGAAAGATGGCCTCTATTTATAAGCTATCGCTAGAGGATGGGCCTGCGTCTGATTAGCTAGTTGGTGGGGTAACGGCCTACCAAGGCGATGATCAGTAGCCGGTCTGAGAGGATGAACGGCCACATTGGGACTGAGACACGGCCCAGACTCCTACGGGAGGCAGCAGTGGGGAATCTTCCGCAATGGGCGAAAGCCTGACGGAGCAATGCCGCGTGAGTGATGAAGGAATTCGTTCCGTAAAGCTCTTTTGTTTATGACGAATGTGCAGGTTGTGAATAATGACTTGTAATGACGGTAGTAAACGAATAAGCCACGGCTAACTACGTGCCAGCAGCCGCGGTAATACGTAGGTGGCGAGCGTTGTCCGGAATTATTGGGCGTAAAGAGCATGTAGGCGGTTTTTTAAGTCTGGAGTGAAAATGCGGGGCTCAACCCCGTATGGCTCTGGATACTGGAAGACTTGAGTGCAGGAGAGGAAAGGGGAATTCCCAGTGTAGCGGTGAAATGCGTAGATATTGGGAGGAACACCAGTGGCGAAGGCGCCTTTCTGGACTGTGTCTGACGCTGAGATGCGAAAGCCAGGGTAGCGAACGGGATTAGATACCCCGGTAGTCCTGGCCGTAAACGATGGGTACTAGGTGTAGGAGGTATCGACCCCTTCTGTGCCGGAGTTAACGCAATAAGTACCCCGCCTGGGGAGTACGTCCGCAAGGATGAAACTCAAAGGAATTGACGGGGGCCCGCACAAGCGGTGGAGTATGTGGTTTAATTCGACGCAACGCGAAGAACCTTACCAAGGCTTGACATTGAATGACCGCTTCAGAGATGAAGCTTTCCCTTCGGGGACATGAAAACAGGTGGTGCATGGCTGTCGTCAGCTCGTGTCGTGAGATGTTGGGTTAAGTCCCGCAACGAGCGCAACCCCTATCCTATGTTACCAGCGGGTAATGCCGGGGACTCATAGGAGACTGCCAAGGACAACTTGGAGGAAGGCGGGGATGACGTCAAGTCATCATGCCCCTTATGTCTTGGGCTACACACGTACTACAATGGTCGGCAACAGAGGGAAGCGAAGCCGTGAGGCAGAGCAAACCCCAGAAACCCGATCTCAGTTCGGATTGCAGGCTGCAACTCGCCTGCATGAAGTCGGAATCGCTAGTAATCGCAGGTCAGCATACTGCGGTGAATACGTTCCCGGGCCTTGTACACACCGCCCGTCACACCACGAAAGTTGGTAACACCCGAAGCCGGTGGGGTAACCGTAAGGAGCCAGCCGTCTAAGGTGGGGCCGATGATTGGGGTGAAGTCGTAACAAGGTAGCCGTATCGGAAGGTGCGGCTGGATCACCTCCTTTCTATGGAGTACATGAGCAAGGAAACTTGTTCGTACGACAAGTCGACGCACATTCGCTTAGGTTAATGTTTAGTTTTGAAGGTTCAAATCCTTCTAAAAGTTGGGGGCGTAGCTCAGCTGGGAGAGCACCTGCCTTGCAAGCAGGGGGTCAGGAGTTCGATTCTCCTCGTCTCCACCAACTTTCGGGCCTATAGCTCAGCTGGTTAGAGCGCACGCCTGATAAGCGTGAGGTCAGTGGTTCAAGTCCACTTAGGCCCACCAAATATTGTACCTTGAAAACTTCAAACAGAAGAATAAAAAGACCTTGTTATTGATGAGATGACAAGGCACCTCTAATCAATGCGAAAGCAAAGAGAATGAGTTAACGAGATCTAGGAACGCAAAGTTCTTAGTAAGCTGAAAAAGTCAAGCTACTAAGGGCATACGGCGGATGCCTAGGCGCCATCAGCCGATGAAGGACGCGGTAAGCTGCGAAAAGCTACGGGGAACTGCAAGCAAGTATTGATCCGTAGATGTCCGAATGGGGAAACCCACCTGCCGTCATGGGCAGGTATCCGAAAGGAAGGGAACCCGGGGAACTGAAACATCTAAGTACCCGGAGGAAGAGAAATCAAACGAGATGCCCACAGTAGCGGCGAGCGAAGAGGGCAGAGGGCAAACCGGTGAGCTACGGCTCGCCGGGGTTGAGGACTGCATTTAGTCTTAATGGTTTATCCGAACTACCTGGAAAGGTAGGCAACACAGTGTAAAAGCCACGTAGGTTAAAGACCAGAGAGATGAGCAGTATCCAGAGTACCACGAGGCACGAGGAATCTTGTGGGAAGCCGGGGGGACCACCCTCCAACCCTAAACACTGAATGGCGACCGATAGCGCATAGTACCGTGAGGGAAAGGTGAAAAGAACCCCGGGAGGGGAGTGAAAGAGAACCTGAAACCGTATGTCTACAAGCAGTCGGAGCGAAAGCGACGGCGTGCCTATTGAAGAATGAACCAACGAGTTACGTGCACTAGCGAGGTTAAGTGGAAGACACGGAGCCGAAGCGAAAGCGAGTCTTAAGAGGGCGGATAGTTAGTGTACGTAGACCCGAAACCGCAGTGATCTACCCATGTCCAGGTTGAAGCGCAGGTAAAATTGCGTGGAGGACCGAACCTGTGAGCGTTGAAAAGCTTTAGGATGAGATGTGGGTAGAGGTGAAATTCCAATCGAACGCGGAGATAGCTGGTTCTCCCCGAAATAGCTTTAGGGCTAGCCTCAAGTAGTAAGTATAGGCGGTAGAGCACTGATCGGGCTAGGGACCATAAAGGTTACCGAACCCTGTCAAACTCCGAATGGTTATACTGTAGAGCTTGGGAGTCAGACTACGAGTGATAAGATCCGTGGTCAAAAGGGAAACAGCCCAGACCACCAGCTAAGGTCCCCAATGTCGTACTAAGTGGAAAAGGATGTGGGGTCTCTAAAACAACCAGGATGTTGGCTTAGAAGCAGCCACCATTTAAAGAGTGCGTAATAGCTCACTGGTCGAGAGACCCTGCGCCGAAGATTACCGGGGCTAAAGTACGAAACCGAAGCTGTGGCTACGACGTAAGTCGTGGGGTAGGGGAGCGTTCTGTGAGGGCTGAAGTCGTTCTGTAAGGAACGGTGGACTTCACAGAAGTGAGAATGTTGGTATGAGTAGCGAAAAGAATGGTGAGAATCCATTCCACCGAAAGCATAAGGATTCCTGGGCAACGATCGTCGTCCCAGGGTAAGTCGGGACCTAATCCGAGGCATGGAGCGTAGGAGATGGACAACTGGCAGATATTCCAGTACCGGTAATGATTGTTTGAGCGATGGAGTGACACAGGAGGGCAGGCAGGCAGGAGATTGGTTGTTCCTGTACAAGCGTGTAGGATGGGTTGCAGGCAAATCCGCAACCTGTGAGTCTGAGGCGTGATGTGGAGGTTCCGGAAACGGAACTGAAGCTGCTGACCCCACACTGTCGAGAAAAGCTTCTAGTTAGAGAATTACCGCCCGTACCGTAAACCGACACAGGTATGCGGGGAGAGAATCCTAAGGTGCGCGGGAGAACCCTCGTTAAGGAACTCGGCAAAATGTACCCGTAACTTCGGGATAAGGGTAGCCGCTGTTGTGAAGTCTGAACAGATGGAGCATGAGGCGGTCGCAGAGAAGAGGCCCAAGCGACTGTTTACCACAAACACAGGTGCCTGCTAAAGAGAAATCTGACGTATAGGTGCTGACACCTGCCCAGTGCCGGAAGGTTAAGGAAGGATGTCCGGAGCAATCCAAAGCATTCGACCGAAGCCCCGGTGAACGGCGGCCGTAACTATAACGGTCCTAAGGTAGCGAAATTCCTTGTCGGGTAAGTTCCGACCCGCACGAAAGGTGTAACGATTTGGGCACTGTCTCAACGAGGGACCCGGTGAAATTGAAGTACCTGTGAAGATGCAGGTTACCCGCGACTGGACAGAAAGACCCCATGGAGCTTTACTGTAACCTGACATTGGGTTCTGATACATCACGTACAGGATAGGTGGGAGGCATGGAAGCGAGGACGCTAGTCTTCGTGGAGCCGCCGTTGGGATACCACCCTTGATGTATCGGAATTCTAACCGTAGGAGTAACGAAACTCGGGACAGTGTCAGGCGGGCAGTTTGACTGGGGCGGTCGCCTCCCAAAGAGTAACGGAGGCGCCCAAAGGTTCCCTCAGCGCGGCCGGAAATCGCGCGAAGAGTGTAAAGGCAGAAGGGAGCTTGACTGAGAGCCAAACACGGCGATCAGGTACGAAAGTAGGGCTTAGTGATCCGGTGGCATCCAAGTGGAAGGGCCATCGCTCAACGGATAAAAGCTACCCTGGGGATAACAGGCTAATCTCTCCCAAGAGTCCATATCGACGGGGAGGTTTGGCACCTCGATGTCGGCTCATCACATCCTGGGGCTGAAGTCGGTCCCAAGGGTTGGGCTGTTCGCCCATTAAAGTGGTACGTGAGCTGGGTTCAGAACGTCGTGAGACAGTTCGGTCCCTATCCATCGCGGGCGCAAGAGATTTGAAGGGGGCTGCTCCTAGTACGAGAGGACCGGAGTGGACGAACCAATGGTGTACCAATTATCTCGCCAGAGGTATAGTTGGGTAGCTACGTTCGGAAAGGATAAACGCTGAAAGCATCTAAGCGTGAAACCAGCCTTAAGATGAGATCTCTCATAGAGTAATCTAGTAAGACACCTTGGAGAAGACGAGGTTGATAGGTCGGGAGTGTAAGTACAGTAATGTATTCAGCGGACCGATACTAATATGTCGAGGGCTTGACTTAAGAAGTAAGCCTGAAGTTAAAGAAATTCTTCTGTTGAAGTTTTGAGGGTACAAACCTCAAATTAAATAATCCGGTGGTGATGGCTAAGGGGATCCACCTGTTCCCATCCCGAACACAGTAGTTAAGCCCTTATACGTCGAAAGTACTTGGCTGGAAGCGGCCTGGGAGGATAGATAGCTGCCGGTTAGAAAAATAAAACTCCGTATCTTAGGATACGGAGTTTTATTTTTCTGTAACGGATAAACTATTTACCGACCAGGGAACCTGGGAGAAGCGACACCCGATTTGTCACGAGCTTTGCGACGTGAGAAATCGAAAAGGTGGAGCTTTCTCCGAAAATACGACCGAATAGGGAGTATTTTTGGAGGGATAGATAGCCATGCTTGAAGGAGCGAAGCGACGCACAAGCATGTATTGGCTTTCTACCCAACTTTTTATATTCGCGAGAGGTATATCGTTCCAGTCAGCAGCAATTTCTTAACGCAAATTTCGTGTGGAATCAAGACGAAGTGTCGCAAAACTCGCGCTATGCAAAGAGATTTTACTATAGTAGATAGCTTAGCGCTCAGACAATGCAACACTTCGATGATTCCAGACACTCATTCGCTAAAATTGCTATTCCTTACACGATATACCTCTCGCTCAATTTACTTGCCATCTTGGCAATCAGCGTTGTTCTGCAGATTTGCTTTGACAAATAAGAGATTGATACAACTATCTATACTCAAAAAATTTCCCATAAACTTCAAAGCGCCCCGATTCATATTTCTATGAATCAGGGCGCTTTTTATATCCTGACGGATGAAGTTCTGACTAAATCCTTACTTTAAATATTTTTGGATTAACTCCATATCAGGTGTTGTGTAATAAGTATTTTGGTTTGTAAAAATAACAAAGCCGGGCTTGCTGCCTGCAGGCTTCTTTACATAACGTCTTTGTACGCAGTCGACAGGAACATTGCTGCCGTCGCGCGCTTTGCTGAAATATGCTGCCAGCTGCACAGCAAGATTAATATCCTCCTGACGTGCTTCCGGCAGTGACGTTTTCAAAATAACGTGCGAGCCGGGGATATCTTTAGTATGGAACCATAAATCCTTAGGATTGCCCAAGGTAAAGGTAACATAATCGTTCTGTTTGTTGTTTTTGCCGATATACAAATCTGCTTCAGAATTTAAACGGATATGCAGAGGCTGAGATTTTTGCAGTCCGGCATTTTTCTTCTTTTTATTCGTGTCCTTAAGCAGACCGCTGCCAAGCATTTCCTGATTGATTTCCTCAATTTCTTCCTTCGTTGTAGCGGTGAGCAGTGAAGCGTCCAGGCTTTCCAGATAAGCAAGCATTTCTTTTGTAGATTCCTGCTGGATACGCACCTCGGTTTGAGCGCGCTTATATTTATTATAGCGCTTGTAGTAGGCCTGTGCGTTTTCCGTAGGCGAAAGGATGGGAGAAAGGCTGACCGTAACCGGTTCGCCGTCATAAATATTAATCAGCTCGGCGCTGGTCTGGCCTTTTTTTATCTGATAGATATTGGCCATGATAGTATCTGCCAGCATACGCTGTTCTTCTGCATTGGCGGCATTAGCCAAATCTTCTTGCAGAGCCTGCAGCTTTTTCTTGAGTTTGGCGGTTTCGCTGTTCACCAGCTTTTGCAGCTGTTCATGGCGTGGCAGTTGGATAGGCTTCAGGCTGACAGCAAAATTCAGCGCACTGTTGATATCGGCAAATTCTTTAACCTGCATGCCTTCCTGCACATTCTGCGGAGGCAATACCAGCAAGGTTTTTACTTGATTAGTACGGTTGATGAGCGCATAGACAGGATGCTTGGCTGCTTGCATCTGCATATCTGCCTGCAGCTTGCCGATAACCTGCGCCAGGGACTGACAGGCGGAGGTTTCCAGACGTACCTCCTGCGGCAGGATATCCGCAGCGGCTAAAAGCTCTAGCGTTGTCATTTTGCCGACACCGGTGGTAGCACTGATAAAGGCCTTAGCGAAGTTGGCTGCCGGCAGACTGTTGGCGGCTTGCACAATTTTTGCCGGGTCATCTGTCAAAAGGTTAAGTCCTTCCTGCGGCGGGGGCGCAATATAGGCTTTTCCCGGCAGGATAGTGCGATAGCTGCTCTGTGCTGCACTTACATGCTTTAGAGAGTCGATAATAACATCATCTTGCGTAAGAATAATGTTGCTGTTTTTACCGGTAAGCTCAAAAATCAGCTTTTTGGTAATAATTTTACTGGAAGCGCCTAAAAGATCAATCTCCAGCGTAATAATGCGGTCCAGGCCGCTTTGGCTGATTTTCGTGATGCGTCCTTCCTCCAGATGCTTGCGCAGAAGCATACAGAAGGTGGGAGGAGTTTCTGGGTTTTCCGGCAGCTGCTGCGGCAGATAAAGCACACAGCTGCCGTTGTGCATATCCGCCAACAGACTGCTGGTATCACGTGTTCTGCGGACGAGCAGCAGAAGTGACTGCGGATTAGGCATATATACCTTATATATTTTGCTGCCCAGCAGTTCTTCATTTAATGTATCTGTAAGCAGCTTTAAAGTTAAGCCTTCAATGTTCATAGGGACTCCTTTCGGTGCAGGCTCGGCAAAGTTTTTTGAACCTGCGGGAATACAATGCAATTTATTAATTTATCATATTATACTCCATTACCTGCAACAAGTATAGCAAAACAAAAATGGGCCATTTCTTTATCTAAGCGACGAAAAACGAAGAAAAATGCTGAAATCATTAGAGAAATATGGTATAATAGATTTTCAAGATAAGATTGAAGCAAAAAATACTTATCTTTTAAGCTGAAATAACATCACCTTTGTTGGTGAAGATGAAGGAGGAAGCCTGTGTTAAAAAGTATGACCGGTTTCGGCCGTGGTTCCTACGAGGATGCAGATTTTTCTGTTAACATTGAAATGAAAACCGTGAACCACCGGTATAACGAGGTTGCTATCCGTTTACCGCGATTTTTGAATCCTTTGGAGGATAAAATCCGCAAAACTATTTTAAAAACCGTTAGCCGTGGACGTATTGATGTGTTTATTACTGCTGATTATAATGTCAGCGGCAACTGCACTCTGAAGGTTGATAAAAACCTTGCTGCTGCCTATCATAAGGCATTGCAGGAGGTAGGCGTTGCTATCGGAGCTGACGCTGCAGGCATTAACGCTGCTGCAGAAATTCTCTATTTATCAAAATGCCCTGACGTGATTAACGTTAAGGAAGGCTTTTTTGATGTAGAAAGCGTTTGGCCCAAGGTTGAGCAGGCTGTTGAGCAGGCTGTTGCCAATCTGGTGGCTATGCGTGAAACAGAGGGTGGCAATATCTACGGTGATTTCATTTATCGTGCAGATTTGATTGCCGAAAAGCTGGCACAGATTGAGGAGCGTTCTCCCTTAGTTGTGGAAGAATATCAGGCTAAGCTGCAGGAACGTCTGACCAATCTCCTGGCAGATAACAATATCAAGGTTGAGCCGGAGCGCTTGCTGCAGGAGGTAGCAATTTTTGCTGACCGCACCAGCATTACGGAAGAAATTGTCCGCTTGAAGAGCCATATCAAGCAATTCAAGACTATCATTGCTTCCGACCAGCCGGTAGGACGTAAGCTGGACTTCCTTATTCAGGAATTCAACCGTGAAGCAAATACGATTGCTTCCAAAGCCAACGATTATACTATGGCGCAGATTGTTGTAGAAATTAAGGCGGAAATAGAAAAAATTCGTGAGCAGATTCAGAACATCGAATAAAACTGGAGGAAGTTATGGATATAAAGCTAGTTAATATCGGCTTTGGCAACATTGTCGCAGCAAACCGCATTATTTCTATTATCAGTCCGGAATCGGCACCGATTAAACGTATTATCCAGGAAGCCCGTGACAAGGGCATGCTGGTTGATGCAACCTACGGACGTCGTACTCGTGCTGTAGTTGTGGTGGACAGCGGTCATATCATCCTGTCTGCGGTACAGCCGGAAACTGTAGCCAACCGTCTGGTAGCACAAACTGCTGATTCTGAAGAAGAGGAGTAATTGGATCATGAGCAACGATATTGATAATGTTACTCCCAAGGGAGTACTTCTTGTAGTATCCGGTCCGTCTGGAGCAGGCAAAGGAACTATTTGCCAGATGCTGAGAGACCAGCTGCCAGATTTAGGTTATTCTATTTCTGTTACTACACGCGCACCGCGCACGGGTGAGGTTGACGGAGAAAGCTATTTCTTCAAGACAATTCCCGAGGTTAAGCAGATGATTGAAAAAGGCGAGCTGCTGGAATATGCCGAAGTATACGGCAATTATTACGGCACACCGCGCAAATACGTGGAAGAGCAGCTGGAATCCGGCCGTGACGTACTGCTGGAGATTGATATTCAGGGCGCTTTGCAGATTAAAAAGCGCTTCCCCGAGGGCGTATTTGTTTTCATCGTACCGCCTTCCTTAGATGAGCTTTCCGCACGTATTTATAAACGTGGTACCGACAGCGAGGATGTTATTAAGCGCCGTATGGCTTCCGCAGCCAGCGAGCTGACCTACGCAGCGGAATATGACTATATCATCGTTAATGATATTGCGGAAAAGGCAGCGCAAAAGGTACTTACAATTATGGAGGCTGAGCGTTACCGCGTAGCCAGAACATATTTTATTGTTGATAAGATTTGTAAAGCTAAAAAATAAATTCACATTATGCAGCAGTCTGCTGTGTGAACCATGAAATACTTAAAGGAGTGATTCTATAATGTCTATGGTAGATCCGTCTATTGACTATTTGGCAGAAAAAGTAGATAGCAAATACACTTTGGTTATTTTGGCAGCAAAAAGAGCACGCGAGCTCACTGTTCCCGGCGTAAATTCCGCGGAAAAAGAGGTCAGCGCTGCGCTGAAGGAAATTGCTAACGATACTATTACCTACGAGCGTACTAGAAACGTATAACAGCGGGAGGGTAAAACCTTGTTAAAGGGCAAAAAAATTGTTTTGGGAGTAACCGGCGGTATTGCCGTTTATAAGGCTGTAGATCTTGTAAGCCGTTTGCGTAAGCAGGGCTGCGAGGTGCGTGTGGTCATGACCGAGCATGCACAGCAGTTTGTTACTCCGTTAACCTTCAAGGAAATCAGCGGTAATGCTGTTGCTACCAGCATGTGGAACAGCAACCAGGAATTTAATGTTGAGCATATTGCTTTGGCAAATTGGGCAGACGCTTTCTTAGTTGCGCCTGCTACCGCTAATATTCTGGCTAAAATGACCTATGGCATTGCGGATGATCTGCTGAGCACTACGCTTTTGGCAGCTCAGGCACCGATAGTTGTCTGCCCAGCAATGAATACCGGTATGTATCTTAATGCTGCAACCCAGGAAAATATCGCTAAGCTGCAAAGCCGCGGTATTACTGTAATGCCGCCTGCTTCCGGTCATCTTGCCTGCGGCACCAGCGGCCCAGGCCGTCTGCCTGAACCGCAGCAGATTGTGGAGTTCATGAGCAGCTTTTTTGCCGGCCGTGAGGGCGATTTGCGTGGCCTTAAGGTACTTGTTACCGCAGCAGGTACACGTGAACCGATTGACCCCGTCCGCTTTGTCGGCAACCGTTCCAGCGGCAAGATGGGCTATGCCGTAGCTCAGATGGCTGCCGAGCGCGGTGCTGAGGTACTGCTTATCAGCGGTCCTTCTGCACTTGCTGTACCGCCTAATGTGAAGGCTGTGCAGGTTGAATCGACCAATGAAATGCTGGAGGCTTGCCTGGCAGCTTATGATGCGGTTGATATCGTTATCAAGGCAGCGGCAGTTGCCGATTACCGTCCGCGTGATGTGGCAGACCAAAAGATTAAGAAGAAAACAGATGATGCTCTGACTGTGGTTATGGATAAAAATCCGGATATCCTCAAAACTTTGGGTGCTAAGAAAACACATCAGGTTTTGGTTGGCTTTGCTGCAGAAACGCAAAACCTGTTGGCTAATGCTCGCGAAAAGGTAGTTAAAAAGAATCTTGATATGATTGTAGCCAACGATGTTACGGCTGCCGGTGCCGGTTTCAACTCCGATACCAATATCGTTAAGTTCCTTTATGCTAACGGCGATGTATGCGAGCTGGAGCAGATGCCGAAGGTTGATGTGGCGAACCGTATTTTGGACGAGGCGTTGCGTATACGTCGCGAGCGCGCTTAGAAGAGCGCGTGTAAGGCAACATCTGCGTCATGACCGCTCTTCTACGTAGAGAGCGCGTATAAGGCTACATCTGCGTCATGACTGCTCCTCGACGTACTAGAAGTACGCCGTCGTCGCAATCATATAGCATCTGCAGCTTTCTCCGCGCTCTTTGGAGTAGGGATTGCAAGGTCGCATCTGCGTCATGACTGCTCCTCGACGTACTAGAAGTACGTCGTCGTCGCAATCATACTAGCATCTGCAGCCTTCTCCGCGCTCTTTGGAGTAGGGATTGCAAGGTCGCATCTGCGTTATGACTGTTTCTCGATGCAGCAGTAGTACGCCGTCGTCGCAATCATATAGCATCTGTAGCCTTCTCCGCGCTCTTTGGAGTAGGGATTGCAAGGTCGCATCTGCGTTATGACTGTTTCTCGATGCAGCAGTAGTACGCCGTCGTCGCAATCATATAGCATCTGTAGCCTTCTCCGCGCTCTTGGAAGATAGGCTTGCAAGGCTACGTATGCATTATGACTCTATATATAATAGAATTGAATTCTATTTAGCATAAGCAGTTGCAACAAAGTATTTTCACATATTTTTCGTAAAAAAAGTACTTGTCATTATCTTGATTTTGTTATATAATGGCATCTGTAAACAATTTAACACAACTCATCAAGAGCGATGGAGGGAATGGCCCTGTGAAGTCGCAGCAACCATTGCAGTGTGACAGCTGTAAAACGGTGCTAAGTCCTGCAGTTTATCTGTAAGATGAGAATGCTAAGAGTAATAATTTAAGGCGTTCTCATTACGAGAACGCCTTTTCTTATACCATCTAAACACTCTCAACAACGTTTTTTATTTATGAAAGGAGCTACCAATGAGAAAATTATTTACTTCCGAATCCGTTACCGAAGGTCATCCCGATAAAATAGCAGACCAAATTTCCGATGCTGTGCTTGATGCCATCCTGGCTCAAGATCCTAAAGGCCGTGTTGCTTGCGAAACTATCGTTACTACCGGTCAGGTTCACATTTTCGGTGAAATTTCTACCCAATGCTATGTTGATATCGCACACATTGCCCGCGAAACCATCAACAACATCGGCTACAACCGTGCTAAATTTGGCTTTGACGGCAACACCTGCGGCGTGCTGATTTCTATCGACGAGCAGTCCCCTGATATCGCTATGGGCGTTGATAAAGCACTGGAGGCTAAGGAAGGTCAGGCTGCTGAGGAAGAAACCGGTGCCGGCGACCAAGGTATGATGTTCGGTTATGCAACCAACGAAACCGAAAGCTATATGCCGATGCCTGCATATCTGGCTAACAAGCTGGCTCTGCAGCTGACCAAGGTTCGTAAGGAAGGCGTGCTGCCTTACCTGCGTCCGGACGGCAAAACTCAGGTTACCGTTGAATATGATGACGGCAAACCTGTTCGTGTAGATACTATCGTTATTTCTTCCCAACATGCACCGGAAGTTTCCAACGAGCAGATTCGCAAAGATATTATCGAAAAGGTTATTGCACCGATTGTTCCCGCAGAAATGCTGGATGCGGAAACCAAATACTACATCAACCCGACTGGCCGTTTCGTTATCGGCGGTCCTCAAGGTGACGCTGGTCTGACCGGCCGTAAAATCATCGTTGACACCTATGGCGGTATGGCTCGTCATGGCGGCGGTGCTTTCAGCGGCAAGGACCCCTCTAAGGTTGACCGCAGTGCTGCTTATGCTGCACGTCACGTTGCTAAAAATATCGTTGCCGCAGGTTTGGCAGATAAATGCGAAATCCAATTGGCATACGCTATCGGCGTAGCACATCCGGTTTCCGTTCTGGTTGAAACCTTCGGCACCGGCAAAATCAGCGAAGACAAGATTGCTGAGCTGGTTCGCAAAAACTTCTCCCTGAGCCCGACCGGTATTATCCGTGAGCTGGATTTGCTGCGTCCTATCTACAAGCAAACTGCTGCTTATGGTCATTTCGGCCGTACCGATGTAGATCTGCCGTGGGAGCATACTGAAAAGGCTGCTGCACTGCGCGAGCAGGCAGGCCTGTAAGCTTAATTTAAAACTGTCGAAAGCACGCTGTCCGCAGCGTGCTTTTTCTATGCCTGCCGGCGGCTTTGCACTTGCTAACTTCTCTTGATAAGAGGTATAATATTATTATCTATAACTATAATTTGTCCACGATAAACTCAGCTGAATTTAAACTTACCCCATTATAATTAACCCAAGGGCATGGTGCAGGGAGGAAAGAAAGTGAATTTACAGAATCGCAAGGTTAAGATAGCGCTTGGCCTGCTGCTTGCGGTATGCGTAATTATCGGCTACCGTATTTACAGCAATATCCAGGCTGATAAGGCGCGTACTGCTAAGCTGTCGCAGGTACGCAATGTGGCGGTCGTTACTGCTCACCCCGTAAGGCAGACGATTGTTCCCAGTCTGAGCTTTTCCGGCAGTCTGGACCCGGAATGGCAGGCAGAGGTTGCCGCTAAGGTGGACGGACGCTTGGAAAAGGTTTATGTCCGTGAGGGTGACCGTGTGAGCCGAGGACAGGTGCTGGCAATTTTGGAGCAGGCTGATACAGATGCCAATCTGTTAAGTGCCAAGGGCAGCTTTTTGGATGCACAGACCAGTCTGCGTAAGGCGGAAACAGATTTGCAGCGTTATGAAAAGCTATATGCTACGGGTGCGGTTTCGCAGCAGGTGGTAGATGATTACCGCTTTGCGCGTGATAATGCTGCAGCTAAGCTGGAGGCTGCCAGAGGCAGCATGCGGGCGATGGAGTCTAAATCCGAGGGCACGGTGCTGACAGCGCCTGCTGACGGTATTATTGCCAAGCGTTATTATCAGGAGGGCTACTATGCAAAGGCAGGTACGCCTATTTTTGCCGTTGCTGATATCTCTATGCTGAAAACTACGATTCATATTCCCGAAGGCCAGATTGCCGGTGTACATGTCGGCAATGAAGCAAGCATTACTCTGCCTGCTTATCCCGGTAAAAAGCTGATAGGTAAAATTACCCGCATCGCTCCGGTTGCGGATTTGCCGGCGCATACCTTTGCGGCAGAGGTGAGCGTGGATAACAGCGAAGGTCTTTTAGCCGGCGTCTATGCCAACGTTACGCTTACAGCTTCACCTAAAGCTAACGTTCTCACCATTCCGGTGCAGGCTATCGTGATGCGTGATGACCAGCAGACGGTATTTGTTGTTGATGATAAAGGCGTTGTACAGCGTCGTGTGCTGAATGTCGGTTATACGAATGATAAGCTGGCTGAAATAGTGAGCGGACTGGATGAAAAGGATACTATTGTTATCGAAGGACACAACAAGCTGCGTGAAGGCAGCAAGATAGATTTGAAAAAGGCTGGTAAATAACGATGATTGGAACATTTATCAAGCGGCCGGTCTTTACTACCATGTTTATTTTGCTGTTGGTAGTGTTCGGTATCCGCTGCTATCCGGAAATCGGCGTTGATCTGAATCCTGATGTTGATTTGCCTATTGTCAGCGTGCGTGTTACCTACAGCGGTGCTTCGCCGCAGGAAATGGAAACGCTGGTTACCAAGCCGATTGAGAACCGCGTCAGTCAGGTTTCCGGTATCAAGACGTTGTCTTCCACTGTGCTTGAAGGCTACAGTGAAACGGTTCTGGAATTTAATATCGGTGTAGACCCGCAGGTGAAGGCTAGTGAGGTGCGTGAAAAGGTTGCCAGCGTGCGCAAGGCGCTGCCGGATGATATTGATGAGCCGGTAACACAGACGGTAGACCTCAACTCCCGCGCTATTGTAGCCTATACCTTTGCTTCGCCCTCGCGTAGCCGTGGTGAAATCCGCCGCATTGTGGAGGATAATATCAAGGATGAGCTGCAGATGGTGGAGGGTGTTTCCGAGGTTACCGTTGTCGGTGCCAGCCAGCGTGCTATCCGCATCGTGCTGAAGCCGGAAAAGCTGGCGGAATACGGTATTGCCTACCAGACAGTGCGCAGTAAGCTGAACGCCAACAATTACAATACTCCCGGCGGCAAGGCAAAAAATGACGCTATGGAAATCACTGTGCGTACCTTGGGCAAGTATAACAATATCAATGATATTAAGCAGGTGGTAGTTGCTAATCATAACGGACGCCCTGTTTATATCAGTGAAATTGCCGATGTGCTTGATTCCTGGGAGGATGAGGATACCTTTGCCAGCGCTAACGGCGTTCCCTGTGTTATGACCTTTGTGCGTAAGCAGTCCAAAACTAATACTGTTGATGTTACCGATAATGTCAATGCCAAGATGGAGGAGCTGAAGCACAGCAATCTGCCTCCGGATATTATCGTTGATAAGGTGCGCGACCAATCTAATTATATTCGCGATAATATTGCGGATGTCTGGAATGCGATTCTTTTCGGCGGTTTTCTGGCGCTTTTGATAACATATCTATTCCTGCGCAATTTCCGTGCGACTATTATCGGTGGCCTGTGTATTCCTACGTCTATTATTGCCACCTTCTTTATGATGAAGGTTATGGGCTTTACACTGAATAATATGTCGCTGATGGCTTTGAGTCTGGCAGTCGGCATTTTGATTGATGATGCGATTGTAGTAATTGAAAATATTTTCCGTCATATCGAGATGGGACAGACACCGTTTGTGGCAGCCAAGGAAGCGACGGAGGAGCTGACGCTGGCGATTTTGGCGACGTCCCTGAGCTTAATGGCTGTATTTGTGCCTATCGGCAATATGGGTGAAACCATCGGTCAGTTCTTCAAGCAGTTCGGCCTGACGGTTGCTTTTGCGGTAGCATTCTCTACTATCGTAGCCTTTTCGCTTACGCCAATGGTTTCGGCGTATTGGATTAAGGCAGAAACCGAGGAGCAGAGCAGCAAGGAGCGCACGCATTTTGTGCAGAGGGCTCTCGATAAATTCGAAGCAGGCTTCCAGTCCGTGCGTGAAATGTATGACAGCTTAATGGTCTGGGCGTTAGAAAGACCTAAGAAGGTTGTCGCCGTAGGCATCATTTCGCTGCTGTTGAATTTGCTGCTGCTTCCCTTTGTGGGTACGGAATTCCAACCTACATATGATTCGGGTGAATTTAGCGTTAATGTTAAGGCGCCCATCGGCACCAGTCTGCAGAAAACTGTAGAACTGGCTAAGCCGTTGCAGCAGGAGATTTCGCAGCTGCCGGAGGTCAAAATCGTGGCGCTAAATATAGGCAACGGCCGTAATCCTGTTAACCAGGGCTCGCTTGATATCCGCCTGAAGCCAAGTAATGAGCGTGAACGCAGCATGCAGCAGATTATGGATGATTTGCGCGGACGCTTTCAAAATGTTGAAGGGCTGAAGGTTACAGTAGTATCCAACCAGGGCGGCGGCCGCGGTGACAGCCGTCCGGTGCAGATCGGTCTGCGCGGCAGCAATATCAAGGAGCTGAAAAATTACGCCCAGCAGCTGGCAGACATGATGCGCCGGACTGAGGGTGCGACCGATGTTGATATATCCGATTCGGAAGAGCAGCCGGAAATCGTAGTTAAGCTGGATCACGCCAAGGCCAGCGAATTCGGTCTTGATGCTACGGAGGTCGGTAAGGTTATCGAAATGGCTATCATGGGCAAAAGCACCAGCAACAGCTATACCATTGGTGACAATGACTATGATATTATTCTGCAGTTGGAGCAAAGCCAGCGAACTAATATAAATGATGTTATGAACCTGCGCATTTCTTCTTCCGCAGGTCAGTTTATCCGCCTGGGTGATATCGCAGATGTGCGTTACGGCAGCGGTCCTACACGCATTGAGCGTGAGGATAAGCAGCGCCAGATAGTTGTTTATGCCAACACAGTAGGTATCTCGCCCGGTGATTTAATCAGCAAGGTGCGCGATGAATATATTCCCGAGCTGAATTTGCCGCCGGGATATAACTATAAGATGATTGGTCAGGCCGATAATATGGAGCGCTCCTTTAAAGAGGTTTATAAGGCAGTTATTCTGGCAATAGTTGTGGTGTACATGGTGCTGGCGGCGCAGTTTGAAAGCTTTTCGCAGCCGCTGATTATCATGGTATCACTGCCGTTTGCGATTATCGGCGCTATCCTGGGCCTGCTTGTTGCAGGACAGACGGCGAATATGATGAGCATGATTGGCTTTACTATGCTTCTTGGCCTTGTTACTAAAAATGCAATTCTGCTGATTGACTATGCCAACCAGGAGCGGGAAAAGGGCATGTCTATCCGCGAAGCAGTGCTCTTGGCCTGCTCGCTGCGTCTGCGTCCTATTCTGATGACAACATTGTCTACGATACTCGGTATGTTGCCGATTGCTCTCGGCATCGGCGAGGGCGCGGAGCTGCGCCAGTCTATGGGCGTGGTGCTGATAGGCGGCTTAACAACCTCCACCTTACTGACGTTGGTGGTTGTTCCGTTGATTTATCTGCTCTTTGAGGAGTGGAAGGCGAAAAACTATGTGCAAAGAGGAGAATAGGATTGAAACAGTTGACACCCAAGGCTTTTGCTGATTACTTGGCAGAGGCTGCAGAAAAAATCCGTCAGGATGGTTTCAGCATTGTTAAGGATAAGCCGATTAATTATGGCCAGCAGATTGCAGTGCAGTTTTGCGAGGCTAAGGCATCCGTGAATATATATAACGGCAAAAAGGGACTGACGCATGTTTATAACGGCGACAGTGCCTTAAAGCAAAGATTACTTATGCTCTTGGAGGGAGTGCAGACTGCGTCTGATGAGCTACAGCCTGCAGCTGCAGGAGCAATGGTAAGCAACGGCTTGTGGGCAGGCAGTGATGAATCCGGCAAGGGTGATTTCTTCGGCAGTCTGGTTGTGGCGGCCACAGTAGTGGACAACACAACGGCAGCTAAGCTGCAGGCTGCGGGCGTTAAGGACTGCAAGCTGCTGACTGATAAAAAAATACTTGAGCTGGAGGACGTTATCAAGGCAACCGTTGTTGATTACAGCGTGCTGGAGCTGAAGCCCAAGATTTATAACCTGCGCTACGAGCAGGTTGCGGCAGCCGGCGGCAAGCTCAACCAGCTTTTGGGCTACGGACATGTGGCGGCTTTGAGTCAGGTGCTGGAGCGGCAAAAGGATTGCCACAGCGCTTTGATTGACCAGTTTACGCAGTCTACGGTAAATTTAAAGGCTTTGCAGCAGCGTTTCCCCGGCTGCAGTGTGCGTCAGCAGCCCAAGGCAGAAAGCAATCTGGCGGTTGCCGCTGCCTCGGTGTTGGCCCGCGCCCGCTTCTTGCGGACGATGGAAGAGCTGGCGCAGCAGGCCGACGTAGGCGAGCTGCCGAAGGGCGGCGGCGAGCAGGCAACGGCGTGCGCCCGCCGCTTAGCAGAAAAATACGGCAAGGATGCTTTGCGTGAATATGTAAAGCTGCACTTTGCCAATTACAAAAGAGTGTAGAGATTATGAAAAAACTTATTGTTAACGCAGATGATTTCGGTCTGCATCCTTTGATTAACGCAGGTATTATCAAGGGCTATAAGGAGGGCTTTATTACCAGCACCTCACTGATGCCCAGCGCTCCCTGCTGGCAGGAGGCGGTGCAGTTGGCGCAGGAAAATCCTCAGCTCGGTATAGGCGTGCATCTGACGCTTGTCGGCAGCGTGGCGCCTGTGCTGCCTGCAGGCAAGGTCAGCAGCCTTTTGGATGAGCAGGGACTGTTTTTGCCGGATTACGTTGCCTTTGCCAAGCGCTTTTACAGCGGCAGCGTCAAGCGCAGCGAGCTGGAAGCGGAGCTGCGCGCGCAAATCGAAAGGGCGCTGGAGGCTAAAATAAATATTACTCATATCGACAGCCATCAGCATACGCATGTGCTGCCGGGAATTAATGCACTTGTATTAAAGCTCTGTAATGAGTATAATATTATAAGGGTACGTATACCTAAGGAGGCCTATACCTTTACCGGAGGTTTTCATACAGGTATCGGCAGAATGATCGGACGCAGCGGGCTCAGCTTTTGTGCTCAGCTGGCGGCGCAGCGCGCCGACAGCCTTGGACTGCAGCATCCGCAGCATTTCTTCGGCATGCTGGCAGGCGGTCATCTGAATGCGGAGCTGGTAGGCAATATTCTGCATCAGCTTCCTGACGGTGTCAGCGAGCTGATGACGCATCCCGGTCTTGATTCTGCTGCCTTGGGAAAAATATTTCCCTGGCAATATCATTGGCAGGAGGAAATGCAGGCGTACCTTGACAGCGGCAATAAAAAGCTGCTGCAGCAGGAGCATATTCAGCCTGTTAATTTTACGGCCTGCTAAAGCTCTTGTACTAAAAAAATAAGCTCATTTGGAGTCTGCTAGATGAATAAAAGATTATTGTTCCGCCTAGGTCTGCTTTTTGGCTTTGTGCTTTTGATTTCGGCGGCGGTTATTTATTTTACATTTGATATACGGACCTTGGAATACCTGACGATGTTTGAGCCTCGCTGTATTCTGCTGGCTTTGTCATGCCTTGCGATAGGCTTGATTTTTGACGGCCTGCGTCTGATAACCCTGGCTTCGGTAACAGACGAGAAGCTGACCTTTCATCAGATTGTGAATGTAGTTCTGAGCAACTACTTTTTGGCGCTGGTAACGCCGGGTGCCAGCGGTGGCGCTATTGCTCAGGTTATGTTTATGCGTAAGGCCGGGGTGCCTGTCGCTAAATCTACGGTAGTAGTTTTGGTGCGCACCGTTATGTCCATTATCTTTCTTATTCTGCTGGTGCCGGTGGTGCTACACAGCGATGAGGATATAGTAAAATGGATGCCTGCATCGGTACTGACGCTTCTTTCGGTGCTGTTTATATCACTGCCGATAATCGTAATTTCCTTGCTGCAAACACGTTATCCTGAGAAGGCAATAATGTGGTTTACCCGCAAGCTTTCGTTTACTACGCAGCGCAACTGCTTTATCTGGTACAACGAATTTAAAAACGCTGTTGTAGTTATGGGCAAGCATCCGAAGATGGTTTTCCGTGCGTTTATCGAATCCGGTGTGAGCCTGCTCTTTATCTATGCCACCGTGCCTGCGTATTTCACCGGTCTGAATATTGATTTTGATTTGCAGCAGGTTATGGGACGCATGGTGCTGCTGAATTTAATACTTTATTTTTCGCCTACTCCCGGTGGCAGCGGTGTAGCGGAGGCAGGCTTCTTGGTGTTGTTTTCCAATATTCTGCCTAATGGTGTGGAAGGCATTATGGCAGTTCTCTGGCGCTTTACGGCAGAATATCTGCCCTTTATGCTGGGAGCGGTAGTAACAATCAGAGCTTTTGGCAGCGATGTGCTGAATATGGCATCGCTCAAAAGCAAAACTACCGAGGGTAAGAAAAATGAGTAGCTATAAGATAAAATTTGAAGTTATTTTGAGGGATGGAAACTGATGAATCAGATTGAAAAAAACAGCCTGCTGATTGTAGCAGGTACTGCGTTATTTATGATTATGTTCGGTATCGGCAGCATTCCGCTGCTGGATCCGGATGAACCGGTATATGCAGAAACAGCAAGAGAAATGCTGACTGCCGGTGATTTTTTGTCACCGAGAATTTTTGGCAATTTCTGGTATGATAAGCCGCCTATGTATTATTGGCTGGTTGCTGTTGCTCAGTTTATTTTCGGTGACAGCGAATTTGCGGCCCGCTTTCCTGCGGCATTGATGGCCTGCGGCACCTCTGTGATGATGTATGTAGGCATCACAAGGCTGTTCAATGAACGTGCAGGCTTCTGGTCTGCGATGATTCTTACAAGCTGTGTAGAATTTTTCTATATGGGCAAGGCGGCGGTGACAGACACAACGTTGCTCTTTTTTATGACAGGAGCACTGCTGAGCTTTATCCATAAGCGTTATTGGCTGATGTATGTGTGCATGGCGTTGGCTACCGTTACCAAAGGTCCCATCGGTATCGTCTTCCCGGGTGCGATAATTTTTCTGTATCTGGTGGCTATGGGCCAATTACGTGAGATTTTGCGCATGCATGTTATTCGTGGTCTGCTGCTCTATTTTCTCATCGCATCACCTTGGTATTACGCTATGTATACCGTGCATGGCATGGAATTTATCAATACCTTCCTGGGCTTTCACAATATAACGCGCTTTACGACGGCTGAACATGCTAACCGCGTGACCTTCTGGTATTATTTTCCTGTAATAATCTTAGGCTTGTTCCCGTGGACCGGTATGCTGTGGCAGGCTGCTAAAGCATCTGTAAGCGAAAGCCGTATAGATGATATGCGTAAGCTGCTGTTCTTCCACGTTTGGTGGATTTTCGTGCTGCTGTTCTTTACTATCTGCAAAACGAAGCTGGTATCCTATATTCTGCCGTTGTTCCCTGCTATGGCGGTAATAATCGGCTGGAATATAGCGAGAATGCAAAGCAGACTGCGCCATAATACAACCTTTTACGGTTGGGCGGCAGGCAGCGGTATTATGTTTGTCCTGCTTGGCGTGGGCTGGATTATCGGTGCGCAGTATCTGCCGGAGGCTGACTTCAGCCTGGTGATGCTGGGCGTGCTGACCTTGCTTCTTGGTGCAGCAGCGATTTTCGCTCTGCTGTATTATCGCGATATCGAGCTGGCATCATGGCTGCATGTGATGATCGGCGCGGTGACGATGTGCGTTGCCTTCGCTTTTGTTCTGCCGGTAATTGCCGACCGCTTCAGTGTAAAAACTATGAGCAGCGTGTATAAGGAGCAATGTGAGCAGCAGACTCCCGTTTATGTCGATAAGTTCCTGCGCCCCGGCTTCATGTATTATGCAGGCAAGCCCGGTATCGAAATGATTCCGCAGACAGGTGCTTTGACAGATGCTTTGCGTGACGGCAGCAAAAAATATCTGCTGGTGCGCGGGTTGGAATACCGTCGCGTGCAGAAAGCAGGACCGTTGCCGAATAATGTGCGCACAGTAAAGGAAATCAGTGATATTTATCTGCTGGAGCAAAATTGAGTATTAATAATCAATTGTTGAACCGTTGTGCCTGTTGGCACAGCGGTTTTTTGCCTAAAGGCTCTGCGTTCGATTTGTTGGACTACTTAAACAGGCAATTGATTAATGCATATATAAGTTAAACGCGTATCATTGAAAATACGCACGGAAGGATAATGGCTTACATCTTGTATTTGGGCATTATGCAAACGGTCTGATGTTACAATGCGTGATAGATAAAAGCATTTCATATTCATTTGTAGTTTTACAAGAACGTTGCTATAATTGGAATATGATTTATAGTGAGAATACAGAAGAGAGGGGTAAATATTATGGGAAATACAGCAGACTATATTGAAGTGAAATCATATGGTGATATTTTGCCAAAGAAGGGGACAAATTCTAGAACTCCCTATGAACATCAAAAGATGGCCATGCAAGCCTTGGATAAAATGAATCAGGAGGCAGCGTTTAGTACACTGGTAGTGATTCCGACAGGTGGCGGCAAAACCTATACGGCATCTATGTGGTTACTTAAAAATGCTATTGATAAGAAAAAGAAGATTTTATGGATTGCTCATCGTCAGATGCTTTTGGATCAGGCAGCAGAGTCTTTTCAGAAATTTGCTTACACAGAGGTTATTCCTCATGTGTCATCGTTCTGCTTCCGCATTGTTTCTGGTGCCTCCACCCATGATCGTACCATTGATATTCGTCCGGATGACAATCTGTTAATTGTCAGCAAAGACAGTCTCGGAAGAAATATGGATAGGCTTGAGAAGTGGATTCATGGTGAAAAAGAACTTTTTTTAATTGTAGATGAAGCGCATCACGCTACTGCGAAGACATATAGAAAAATTATTGATTATGTGAAATCCCAAGTACCAAATTTGAAGATGATTGGCTTAACTGCAACGCCGTTTCGTACATCTGAAAACGAACAAGGTCTGTTGGCAAAGATTTTTACAGATGGTATAAAAAATGGGCAGACAGTTCATGGTGATGTTGGTATTACCTATCAGATTGGCTTGAAGGAACTGATTAAGCGTCAAATATTATCGAAGCCGATTTTTGAAAGCTATTATACAGATGAAGAATACGGAGCATCTATGGGAGCAGATGCATGGAATAGTATCCAAAACTTTGATGCATTACCGGATGAGATAGCTTCTCAGATGGCAGACAGTGCTGCTCGTAACCAGTTGATTGTGGAGACTTATAAAAATAAGCGCCATGAGTATGGACAAACAATTTTATTTGCAGTAAATGTAGTACATGCAATTCAGCTAACTGCTCTTTTCAGAAAGGCTGGCATTAAAGCAGATTATATTGTTTCTTCGGTTCGTGACTCGATTACCGGTGTAACAATCAGTCGTGAAGATAATCAAAGAAATATCGAAGCGTATCGCAATGGTGAATTGCAGGTGCTTATAAACGTAAATATTTTGACAGAAGGAATTGACTTACCACAGACAAAAACAGTTTTTCTTGCAAGACCTACAGTATCTTCTATTCTGATGACTCAAATGGTAGGTCGTGCTCTGCGAGGACCGGAAGCAGGGGGTACAGCCAGCGCATATATTGTTTCGTTTGTTGATCACTGGAATGAGCATATTGCCTGGGTAAATCCGGAAAGTCTGTTTGATGGAAATAATGACTTCCAGGATAATGATCCGGAGCGTATAAAACGAGAACTGCGCATGATTGCGATTTCTAAGATAGAAGAGTTTGCCTCTATTCTGGATGATTCTGTTGATACGTCAGCATTGGAGAAGGTGCCGTTTGAGCAGAGAATACCGGTAGGAATGTATGCGTTTACCTATCTTGAAGAAAGCGGCATGGACCATGCTTATCAGGTTATGGTCTATGACAGTACACAGGCTGCTTATCAAGATTTGATGGAAGCACTCCCGGACTTATTTGATAGCTTCGCCATTTCGGAAGAGTATCTGACTGAATCTCAGCTTGCGGAGATGGAAGCACAATGCAGAGATACTTTCTTCTGTGGCGAAATGGTTCCACCATATGAAGAAAGAGATGTGCGAAATATTCTCAAGTATTATGCACAGTATGAAACCGCTCCTCAATTTTATACGTTTGCTGATATAGACCGCAGTAAGCTGGATGTAGGGAAAATTGCCCAATATATTTGGGACGAGGATATGGGGCAGAGAAAAAAGACAGAATATGTTGATTCTATTTGGGATTCTAATGATGATAATATGCTACGTCTTTTCTTTGGAAGAAAGCTGTATTTCTTACGCCAGCTTGATATTGAATTGATGAAGATATCACACTCTAAAGATATTTTTGATGAAGGCAATAATGTGAAGCTAGGAACAAAAGCATTGGAAGATCTTCCGCTTAACGAGATTAGAAAGTATAACCCTGAATTAGAAAAAACTCTTCGTGCAAAGGCCTTTGAGAAAGCAAAGGATGCAGATGGATTTTACTGCTGTGCAGAATGTGGTAAAAAAGATTGTTCAAAGGTATATTTCCAGGTTGACCACATTATCCCTATGAATGCCGGCGGAAAGAGTGTTGCAGAAAACTTACAGATTCTTTGCAGACAGTGCAATGGAGTAAAGGGAGACAGATAATGCGAGAATTATTTTATAACGCATTAGATGTTGCTGTAATCATCAGCGCTATGGAGTTGAATTGCAGAGATGAAAGTCACTTGATTGATTCTATTTGGGATGGGGAAAAGGTTTTTCTCTATCCGGAATATCGTCGGAATCAGAAAAAATTTATTTTGGATGTCAGGTATTGGCTTAATTACTTTTATGAAAAACCAATTCTGGACAAAGAATTTCCAGCAATACAGAAGGATACCGCAGATACAAAAAGTTCTTTTGACGAAGAAAGTTATGTGAGCGACTTTTCAAATTTGGATTTGTTTTTCAAAAATATTCGTCTACGTATTTTGTACAGTACGGAGAAGGATTATGTCCGCTTAAAGCTTCGAACGCTTTTGAAAGAATACGGTTATCAGCGACGGTCTAAATTATTATTAGAGCATATCAACAGATGCATGCTGTTTTATCATCTGGAAGCTACTCTGCGAGGTGGTGTGTCTTGCTGTATTGAAAAGGTAGGATTGGACAAGATGCTGACATTCAGAGTACTTTGAGGAAAATAGAAATAATAAAGGCTTTGGTTAAATTTTGTGTTTGCTCTATAACATAAGTTTTGGCGATTGGCGCTAGTCTCACAACTTAATCTTATATTATAAAAATTATCTGCATTAGCTGGTATATGCAAAAACTCCCCATCCGTCTTACCTTGCGGTAAGAAAGATGGGGAGTTGCTTTTTAGCTTATATAATTCTTTTAGTCCTGACCGGGAACCTTCAGTACAGCGCCGGTAGCAGCGGAGGTAACCAAAGCAGCATAGCGTGCCAGGTAACCGCTCTTAACCTTCGGCGGCGGGCAAACCCAGTTCTTACGGCGTTCAGCCAGCTCTTCGTCGCTCAGCTTAACGTTCAGGGTACGGTTCGGAATATCAATTTCAATGATATCACCGTTTTCAATCAGTGCGATGTTACCGCCCTCGCGTGCTTCCGGAGAAATATGACCGATGCAGGCACCGCGGGTAGCACCGCTGAAACGTCCGTCGGTAAGCAGTGCTACGTCCTTGTCGTGGCCCATGCCTGCCAGTACGGAGGTCGGGTTCAGCATCTCGCGCATACCAGGGCCGCCTTTCGGGCCTTCGTAACGGATAACGACAACGTCACCGGAAACAACCTTTTGTGCGCAAATTGCAGCAATAGCTTCATCCTCGGAATTATAAACCTTAGCCGGACCGCTGAAGACCTTCATGGAAGGATCAACCGCACTTTCCTTGACAACGCTGCATTCCGGAGCGATGTTGCCCTTCAGAACAGCGATACCGCCGGTTTTGTTGTACGGATTTTCTACGCTGTGAATAACCTCAGGACGCAGGATTTCCGCATTTTTAATAATCTGGCCGACAGTTTTGCCGCTGACAGTCTGGCAGGATTTTTTAATCAGTTTCAGACGGTCAAGCTCGTGCATTACAGCAGGAATGCCGCCGGCTTCGTTCAAATCAACGATGTGGTGGCTGCCGCCCGGGCTCATCTTAGTGAGGTACGGAGTTTTCTTGGAGATTTTATCGAACAGCTCCAGCGGCAGGTCGATGCCTGCTTCGTGAGCGATGGCCGGCAGATGCAGCGCAGTGTTGGAGCTGCCGCCGATGGCCATGTCAACAGTAATAGCGTTCTTGAAAGCGTTGAGCGTCATGATGTCGCGAGGCAGAACGTTTTCCTCCAGCAGACGCATAACAGCCATGCCTGCGTGCTTAGCCAAAGCAATACGCTTGCCGTTATAAGCAGCGGGAATAGTGCCGTTGCCGGGCAGGCCCATGCCAAGAACCTCAGTCAGGCAGTTCATGGTATTTGCAGTGAACAGACCGGAGCAGCTGCCGCAGCCGGGGCAAGCACAATGCTCGATTTCTCTGAGCTCTGCTTTATCAATCTGACCGGACTCAAAACGGCCGGCAGCTTCAAATACAGTAGATACGCTGATATCTCTGCCCTGATAACGACCGGGCAGCATCGGACCGCCGCTGACAACAACGGTCGGGATATTCAGACGGGCTGCTGCCATCAGCATACCAGGAACGATTTTATCACAGTTCGGAATCAGGATTAAGCCGTCAAATGCATGGCCGTTGGCAACAGCTTCAATGCTGTCCGCAACCAGCTCGCGGCTTGCCAGCGGGTATTTCATGCCGTCATGGCCCATGGCGATGCCATCGCAGATGCCGATAGCCGGGAACTCAATCGGAGTACCGCCTGCTTCCAGCACGCCATACTTGGCTGCCTTGGCGATGGTATCCAGATGCATATGCCCCGGAATGATTTCGTTAGCGGCACAGCAGATGCCGATTAACGGTTTCTTTAATTCTTCTTCAGTATAACCCATTGCATAGAACAGAGAGCGATGGGCTGCGCGGGTTGAACCTTTTTTTACTTGTGTACTGCGCATATTTCTTTGACCTCTTTCCCTTAAGTAATAACTACTACCGTACGGGCTGCTGATAAAGCACCGTATACTTCATCAGGTTTCCTCGACGTACAGAATGTACGCCATCGTCAACCTTCTTCGTCTCCGGTACTTTCTGAGCAGCCTGCGTGGAATTAACGTAGCAAGCTGCTGATAAAGCACTGTATACTTCATCAGGTTTCCTCGACGTACAGAATATACGCTATCGGCGATCTTCGTCGTCTCCGGCACTTTCTGAGCAGCCTGCGTGAAATGAACTTAGCAAGCTGCTGATAAAGCACCGTATACATCATGTTTCCTCGACGTACAGAATATACGCCATCGTCAACCTTCTTCGTCTCCGGTACTTTCTGAGCAGCCTATGTGGTTTTAAATAAAAAAACAACAGTCCCGAAGCCTTTCGGGATACTCATAAAATTTTACAATTTTTATAGCCTGATGTCAAATTTTATGGACAAAAAACTACAATTAAGTGTAAGTTTGCACCTTAAAACTGCATCTTAGTTACATTCTTTACAAACTTGGTAAAGTTTAAAAATAATTCACGATTACTGCGTGGAGAATAGTATATAATAGGCGTGTAAAATTGTTGCGAGGTGATTATCATGAAAACTAAATTAACTGAGCTCTTAGGCATAAAATATCCTGTTATCCAGGGTGGTATGGCGTGGACGAGTGACGCTGTGCTGGCTGCAGCAGTTTCCAACGCCGGTGGTGCCGGTATCATCGGCAGCGGCGGCCGCACTGTGGAATGGACACGTGACGAGGTGCGCAAGGCAAAATCTCTGACCGACAAGCCCTTCGGCGTTAACGTTATGCTGATGGCTCCTAACATTGCGGAAATCATTGCTATGCTGTGCGAGGAAAAGGTAGCCTTTGTTACCTTGGGTGCAGGCAACCCTGTACCGCACATTCCTGCTTTTCATGCTGCAGGCATCAAGGTTATTCCGGTAGTACCTAATGTTAAGCTGGCAAAGCGCATTGAAGCTGCAGGCGCTGACGCTATGGTTATTGAAGGTATGGAGGCCGGTGGTCACATCGGCAAGCAGACTACTATGGCGCTGATGGAAAACGTACTGCCGCAGATTAAATCTGTTCCGGTGCTTGTTGCAGGCGGTATCAGCGACGGCCGTGCGCTGGCTGCAGCTTTGCTGATGGGTGCCGCAGGTGTGCAGATGGGCAGCCGTTTCCTGCTGACTGAGGAATGCCCGGCAAATCCTGCTGCTAAGGAGGCCATTGTCAAAGCAACCGATACTGACAGCGTAGCAACAGGCTACAGCCGTAATCTTGGTGTACGCTGCCTTTCCAATGCCTTTACCGATGCTTATACCGCGCGTGAAATTGCCGGTGCTCCCAAAGAGGAGC
This sequence comes from Phascolarctobacterium sp. Marseille-Q4147, assembly GCF_017968825.1. NCBI lineage: Bacteria > Bacillati > Bacillota > Negativicutes > Acidaminococcales > Acidaminococcaceae > Phascolarctobacterium > Phascolarctobacterium sp. Marseille-Q4147. The sequence goes on from NZ_CP072874.1 coordinate 1,675,276, forward strand.
TGATGGCGATGGGTACAGGCACCAACCGCAGAGGTCTTGTGGAAGGTGATGTTACCAACGGTACCGTTATGTGCGGTCAGAGCCTGAACGTGCTGAATGATATCCTGCCCTGCAAGGATGTTATGGAGCGTATCATTGCGGAAGCTAAAGAGGCTATTGCCAACGTACAGAAAATCGAGCTGTAAAAATTAAAGCAAAAAGCATGCATTGCTTGCTGTGTACCAATAATACTGGATGTCCGGTTGAGATACAAAGTAAAGCGGTGCATGCTTTTTTACTATATTTCATCTGGTCTGTAATTATTCAGCTTATCTGGTTGCATTCGGGGAACAGGCTGCTTAATCGTTCTATTACCGCGGCAATTTTATCTGCCTCGATGGCAGCGTAATTGATAACGAGCGTGCAGCCGTTATTTTCTTCGGTATTATGACTGTAATCGGAATAGAAGGAAAGGCACATATCTGCTGCCAGTGCTGCCTTGCGCACTTCTGCTTCCGTCAGTTTGGTGTTGATATGCAGGACAAAATGCGTACCGGCGTTGCGTTCGGTTATCTGCGAAACAGCGGCCAGCGGCGAGGAGTGGATGGCAGCCAAAATTTTGTGACGCTGCTCGCGGTAGTAGTTTTTCATTTTGTTGATATGACGTTCAAAATAGCCTTCGGAAATAAAGCGTGCCAGCGTATACTGCTCGAAGCTGGATACGGTGCAGCTGTAAAAGCTCATGGTCTGTTCGTAGCGCTCCAAAAGACGCGGCGGCAGCACCATGTAGCTGATGCGCAGTGAGGGCACAAGGCTTTTGGAGAAGGTGTTCATATAGATGACACGGCTTTGCGTATCCTGCGCGTACAGCGGCAGGATGAAGCGCCCGGTGTAACGGAATTCGCTGTCGTAATCATCTTCAATTATATAGCGCTTGCGGATGCGGTTAACCCATTCAAACAGCTCCAGTCTGCGCGTTACTGGCATGACAATGCCGGTGGGGAAGTGGTTGGCGGGGGAAAGATGCACTACGTCGGCACCGCTTTCCTCCAGCTTGTCAATCATCAGACCGTTGTCGTCAATAGGAATATATTTCCAAGGGTTGCCGAAGCTGGCGGAGATGGAGGCGAATTTTTTATAACCCGGTTCTTCGATGGCGAAGGTGCAGGCATGGCCGAACATCTGCAGCAGGCGGCCGTAAAGGTATTCTGTGCCGGCGCCGATGATTATCTGCGATGGGTCAACATCCATAGCGCGGTTGTGTGCCAAGTAGGCGGCAATAGCCTTGCGCAGCTCGTAGACACCTTTGTAGGGAACGGTTTTGAGCAGCTCTTCGTTGTGTACGGACAGTGTTTCGCGCATCAGGCGTGTCCAGGTTGCCAGCGGAAAGTTTTGCAGGCTGATGCGGTTAGCCTTGAAGTCGGCAAAGTATTCGCGCTCCGCTGCCTCCGGCTGCATTGCTGCTGCAGCCTTGCGGCGCACGCGGTAGCTGCTGACATTTTCTACAAAGTAGCCCTTCTTTTCGCGCGAGGTGATGTAGCCTTCTACCGCCAGCTGGGCGTAGGCGTTGGCCACGGTGATGATGCCTACGCTCAGATGCTGTGCCAACGTGCGCTTGGAGGGCAAGCGTTCGCCTGCCTGCAGCCTGCCGCTGATGATATCTTGACGAATGCATTGGTATAAGTAATCATAGAGCGGTGTGCTGCCGCGTTTATCTAAGTCATATGTTAACATGAGTTATATTTCTCCTTGGTTCTAAAATATTTTTGCTTTTTGATTCTTTTAATAGAACCATTTTGATTATACAATAGTGACATCACAAAAACAAGTCCCATCACAATGGCGTGAAGGGTAAGAGCCAAATGAGGAGGATTATCATTATTATGGAAAAAGTAAAATTACAAGCACAATATGGTTTATATATTAACGGACATTGGCGCAACGCATCCGACGGCGCAACCTATAATGCAGAAAGCCCTGCAGACGGCAGCCATCTGGCAGTTTGCGCTCAGGGCAGCCGCGAGGATGTAGAGGCAGCCTCCGCAGCAGCTTGGGAAGCGTTTAAAACCTGGAAAAAGACTACTCCGGCACAGCGTGCCGCTCTGCTGAATAAAATTGCCGATATTATTGATGCTAACAAAGAACATCTGGCAATGGTAGAAAGCATGGATAACGGCAAGCCGATTCGTGAAACCATGAACGTGGATATTCCGATGGCAGCGGAGCATTTCCGTTATTTTGCCGGCTGCATCTTAGCGGAGGAAGGTCAGGCATCCGTACTTAATGAGCAGTTCCTGTCCATCATCCTGCGTGAGCCTATCGGCGTAGTTGGTCAGATTATCCCTTGGAACTTCCCGTTCCTGATGGCAGCGTGGAAGCTGGCGCCGGTGCTGGCAGCAGGCGATTGCACCGTACTGAAGCCTTCTAAGGAAGCAAGCCTTTCCATTCTGGAATTTGCCCGTCTGATTGACGGCGTGCTGCCTGCAGGTGTTTTCAATGTTATTACCGGCGCGGGCAGCAAAACCGGTCAATATATGCTTGAGCACAAGAACTTTGCCAAGCTGGCCTTCACCGGCAGCACCGAGGTTGGCCGTAATGTAGGCCTGGCTGCGGCAGAACGCATTATCCCGGCAACATTGGAGCTGGGCGGCAAGAGTGCCAACATTTATTTCGATGACTGCGATTTTGAGCAGGCAATCGACGGCGCTCAGCTGGGTATTCTCTTTAACCAAGGTCAGGTTTGCTGTGCAGGCAGCCGTATCTTCGTGCAGGATACTATTTACGATAAATTCGTACCGGCTTTAGTCAAAGCCTTCAACAAGGTTAAGGTGGGCCTGCCCTGGCATGATGATACGCAGATGGGTTCTCAGATTAACGAAACCCAGATCAGGAAAATCCTGAGCTATGTTGAAATTGCTAAGCAAGAGGGCGCTACTATTGCCTGCGGCGGTGAACGCTTTACCGAGGGCGAGCTGGCCAAGGGTGCCTTCATGAAGCCGACGCTGATTACCGATGTAACCAATGATATGCGTGTGGCGCAGGAGGAAATCTTCGGACCTGTTGCCGTAGTTATCAAATTCCACGATGAGGATGAGGTTGTGGCTATGGCTAATGACAGTGAATACGGTCTTGGCGGTGCTGTCTGGACTAAGGATATCAACAAGGCTATCCGTGTGGCACGCAACGTGGAAACCGGCCGTATGTGGGTGAACACCTATAACCAGATTCCAGAGCATTCTCCCTTCGGCGGTTACAAAACCTCCGGTATCGGCCGTGAAACTCATAAGATGATTTTGAACCACTATACACAAGTGAAAAATATTATGATTAATCTCAGTTATGCTCCTTCTGGGTTTTATCCTCAGGACTGACGATTAATAAACAGGATTATTCCTGATTAGTTGCGCAAAAAAAGCTCCGGCGGTTGCCGGAGCTTTTTTGCTGAGTGGGTTATATTTATTTATCCAATTTTGCATTATCCAAAAATGCTGTGCCGAACTGAGTATAGTTCATTTCCGCACCGCGCAGGTCAGCGTATTCCAAAAATGCTTTGTCCAGCAGCGCCTTGTCCAGCTTGCTGTTGTTCAAATTGCTGTGGCCCAGCTTGCTGCTGCGCAGGTCTGCTTCCGTCAGGTCGCTGCGCTCCAGATGGGCACTGTACAGGTTAGCGCCATGAAAAATTGCGTTTTTCAAGCTGGCACGGCGCAGCCAGCTGTAGGGCAGGTTGGCGAAGCTGAAGTCCGCGTAATCAGCCTGTACGCCGTCCATAGAAGCCTCCTGCGCTTTGACCTGCTGCAGATTAGCGTTCAGCAGATGTGCGCCATGCAGCTGGCAGCGGTTGAGATATGCTCCCTGCAGGCTGGCGTTGGTAAAATCGCTGCCGGAGGCATTGGCATAGCGCAGGTTAGCATATGCCAGATTGGCACCGCGCAGACTGGCGTTGGGCAACAGAGCGCTTTGAAAGCAGGCATCCTGCAGCTTGGCTTTGTCCAGCTTGGTAGCATCCAGACGTGCTTCCGTAAAATCGGTGTTGGTAAAATCGCGTCCGGATAAATCCATTCCCGATAAATCGGCACCGGAAAGGTCACCGCCGGGGCAGCTTGCTCCGTTCAGTACCGCATGCAAATCACTGTTGCTGTAAGCAAGGCATGTGCTGCTTAAGCCGAGCGCCAGGAGAGCAAGCACAGTCTTGAAAATATTCTTACGCATTTTGCCCTCCTGCATAGTTTTCTGCTTCGTCCAGCAGAAGCTCCAGCTGCTTGGGATCATCCGGCAGACAGTCGATAATCTTCCAAGGCTTAACCTCGGCAAAATCCTCAGGCTTATAGCCGGAGCCTTCCAAAATAATCAGGCAGGGTGCGCCGATAGCATTGGCGCAGCGCACGTCGTTAGGCGTATCGCCGATAAAAATAAGCTCGTTTGGCTTGGCCTGCTCGTTTTGCATATACAGGCGGTGGAAGGCAACCTTAGCCAGCATTTCGCGGTTTTCGCTGATTTCGCCGAAGACGCTGTGCTCGTGGTTAAAATATTGGTCCAGACCGAAATGCTGCAGCTTGAGATGAGCGCCGGTGCCGGTGTTGCCGGTGAGCAGGCAGTTGCAGTAACGGCTATCCGGCCGGCAGAAATATTGCAGCGTTTTCTCCACGTTTTTCAAAACACGGCCCTTGTGCAGCGGCAGCTGCTTGGGCAGCTCCATATGGTAGCGGATAAGCAGGCCTGCCGCTTCCGCACTGTTGCAGCGCCCGCGCAGACGGGTAACAACACTTTTGATGATGTCCGAGTCAGTGCGTCCTGCCAAGGATTTGTTGAAATCGAAGGCATCGAGGAAATAATAGTCCTTAATAACCTTAATCATGGCATCCTTGCCGGCACCGCCGGAAAGAATCAGTGTGCCGTCTACATCCCACATTAAATATTTCATGTGTAAAATCTCCTTTGATTTAAGAAAAAACAGGGGCTGTTCATACAACCCCTGGAAAAGTTTATCTTATAGTCCCGTTTAGATGCCACGGGGCTTGAGCATCATTTTTTTCAGTTGAGCGCCGACGTTTTTGGTAACGTTCTGAGTGCGGCGGATGAATTTGATGTTGGAGCGGTGGTTGGGCTTCATATCGTATTTGCTGCCGAAATCGCCGCGGTCCAGCAGGGTAATTTTAGCCTTGTCGCAGTCAAAGGCGCTGCGCAGATAACGAGCCATGCCCGCAGGGTCGGCATCGTCATAGCAGCTGAAAATATCCGCTGCTATGAAACCGAGCTTAGGATATACATGCAGAGTTACATGGCCTTGCTTGCAGAGTGCGGAGATGGAATATTCGCTTTGGCCTTCCTCCTGACAAACAAGCAGCTCGCGGCTGTTCATTTGGTATTCATCGCAGCCTTCCTGCAGCAGAGTCTTTGCCTTTTCGGTATCATTCACTTCATTTACGCCGCAGTTGTACATATCTATGGCAATTAATTTTCCTGTAAATTTCTTGGGTTGCATGCTTTAAACTCCTCATAATTATAATTACAATAATACAATGCCGGCTCAGGCACAGGACGCTGATTTGCCGGAAACAATATATAGTGCATATCTTATTCAATTATAGCGAAAATTATAATACTTGTAAAGTCAAATTGCTATCCTAATTGAGAAAACTATGTTATAATAATAGCAATAGTTAAAACATTTGTTTTGTGTGGCGGTGAGAAAATGGAAAAGCTGGAAGCGATAGTTGATGATATAGTTTTTCAAAGCGATGACGGCATGTTCAGCGTGCTGCGTATGGAAAGCAAGGCGCAGGGACGCTTTACTGCCGTTTATCATGGCAATGCGCCGTACATGGGCGAAAATGTGGCTATGGAAGGCAGCTGGATTGAGCATGCGAGATTCGGCAGACAATTTGATATACAGTCACTGCAGGTTTTGCAGCCGACTTCGGTAGCAGGCATCGAACGCTTTCTGGCTTCCGGCGCTGTGAAGGGCGTCGGGCCGGTGACGGCGGCAAGAATTGTGGAGGCCTTCGGAACGGATACGCTGGAAATTTTAGGCAGCTATCCAGAGCGCCTGGCACAGGTGCGCGGCATCAGCGCCAAAAAGGCTGCCGCTATTGGTGAATCCTACAGCCAGCTTTCAGGCCTGCGCGAGCTGATGGTGTTTTTGGAAGCTCACGGCGTGAGCAGCGGTTATGCGGCACGCCTGCAGGCAACCTACGGCGCTACGGCGATTACCCGCATTAAGGAAAATCCCTACAGCCTGGCGGAGGATATTACCGGTATCGGCTTTAAAACTGCGGACCGCATTGCTATGGCTATGGGCATGGAGCATGACTGCGAGGCACGCTTGCGCGCAGGCATTGCTTATGCGCTGACGCAGGCCGCAGGCGTGGGACACACCTGTGTGCCGGAGGAGCTGCTGGTGCGTGAAACGGCGAGAGCATTGGCGGTAGACACTTCCGTGGTGCAGGATGTTTTCAGCAGCCTGCTGGAGCAGGATTTACTGCGCACGGAGGAAATGGGCGGTATTCGCCTGATATATCCTGAATATCTGTATACGGCGGAGGTGCAGACCGCACGCCGTCTGCTGAAGCTGCGCGATCAGGCGAAGCCGGTGACGCGCGTGAATGCGGATGAGGTTATTGCCAAATGGGAGCGTGATGCCGGTATTACGCTGGCGGAGGCACAGCGTCAGGCAATTTATGCTTCGCTGGAGCATGGTGTCTTTGTGCTCACCGGCGGTCCCGGTACAGGTAAAACAACCGTTGTCAAAGGCATTCTGAACGTTCTGGAGCAGGCGGGCTGCCGCATTCTGCTGGCCGCGCCTACCGGACGCGCCGCACGCAGACTGGCGGATTCTGCCGGTCATCCTGCAGCAACGGTGCATCGTCTGCTGGAATATCAGCCTACGGGTGACGGCCTGTGCTTCGGCAAGGATGACAGCGATCCGCTGGATGCGGAAGCGATTATTATCGACGAGGCTTCAATGCTCGATATTACTCTGACCTATCATCTGCTTAAGGCGGTTCCCGGCGGCTGCCGGCTGATTTTCGTCGGTGACGTGGACCAGCTGCCGTCCGTTGGTGCAGGCTCGGTGCTCAAGGATATGATCCGTTCGGGCAGAATGCCTGTTGTACGTCTGGAAAATGTTTTCCGTCAGGCAGAGGTAAGTCCGATTGTCCGTAATGCCCATAAGATTAACCGTGGGCAGATGCCGGAGTTTCTTGCCGGTGCCGACAGCGAGTTTGCGCTGGAGGAGTTTGCCAATGAGCAGGATGCTGCGGAATTTGTGGCGTGTACCTATGCGCAGCTTACGTCCGGCGGTGACTGGCGCAGGGTGCAGGTGCTGACACCGATGCACAAGAATCCCTGCGGCGTGCAGAATCTGAATAAGCTGCTGCAAAAATATCTTAATCCGCCGTCTGCTGCCAAGCCCGAGGTAAACATACCGGGTAATGTACTGCGTGTGGGTGACAAGGTTATGCAGATTCGCAATAACTATGAAAAGGATGTTTTCAACGGCGATATCGGCCGTGTAATTAAAATAGACGGAAAAAATGTTACGGTAGCCTTTCCGGAGCGTCCTGAGGGTGATTACGTTACCTACGCTCAGGGTGAGATGGAGGAGCTGCAGCTGGCCTACGCTATGAGTGTGCACAAGTCGCAGGGCAGCGAATATCCCTATGTTATTTTGCTCATGGTGCAGAGCCATTACATTATGCTGCAGCGCAACCTGCTGTATACGGCTGTGACCAGAGCTAAGGAAAAGGTGCTGATTGTCGGCAGCAAAAACGCGGTGCGTACCGCTGTGGAAAACGACAAGACGAAAAGGCGTTACAGCCTGCTGGCTGAGCGTCTGCAGGAAAGCAGCGAGGTGTTCTGATGCATCATTGGTTAAGAGATTTTGCTTATTACGGGCGTGTGGCGAAGGAGCTTATCTTTCCCAGACGCTGCGCTGTGTGTGCGACTAATATTGATAACGGCTACGTTTGTGAGCAGTGCCGCAGGGAATATCTGCTGCAGCGTCAGCTGCCCTGCTGTCCGCGCGAGGAATATCTGGCGGGACAGGCAGCACCGTTGCCGACGGACGTTTTATACAGTGTACTGCTGCTTTATAAATATGAAGGCGTGTTTAAGGACGCGCTGCATAAAATTAAATTTGAGGGCGAGGCAGGCCTGCTGCCGCTACTGCGCGAGGAAGCGGAGCTTGCACTGCCCGCGGCCAAAATGCGCTGGCTGCAGCAGTTTGACCTTATTACCTGCGTGCCTACTGCACCGGAGCGACGCAGGCAGCGTGGCTTTGATGTGCCGCAGGAGCTGTTTGCCGGACTTTTTGAGGGACGCAGCGTGGGCATGGAGGTTTTGCTGGAGCGGGTGCGCCATACTCAGCCCTTGTACGAGCTGAAGCCGGAGGCAAGAAAGCAGGAGCTGGTAGGCTGCTTTGCTTTGCTGCCGCATGCCGGGGTGCGCGGAAAGCATGTACTGCTCTGCGACGATATCTATACTACGGGCAGCACGTTTGCGGAAGCGGCACAGGTGCTGCTGAACGCAGGGGCGGCGCGCGTATCAGCGCTGGCGCTGTGCGCGGCGCAGGCTAATTGGGAGTGACTTTTTCTTGATGCAGAAATTAAAGAATTATTGGCGGCGTGAGCCTGTTTTGTGTATAGCGGTTATTTTGGCTGCTGTCAGCAGCCTTTACAGCAGGCCTCAGCTTGCCTATATAGATTTTGACGTGCTGGCGATACTGCTTTCGCTGATGCTGGTGGTAGCGGAGCTGAAGGAGATACGCTTTCTGGACTGGCTGGCGGTGGAGCTGCTGAACAAATGCCGCAGTAAGCGTCAGCTGGAGCTGGTGCTGTTGGCAGTTACCTATATCAGCTCGATGTTCGTGACGAATGACGTGGCTTTGCTGACCTTTGTGCCGTTGGCGCTGGTTATCGGCAAAACACTGAAAATGGATATGGAGCGGATTATTATCCTGCAGACGCTGGCTGCTAACCTTGGCAGTATGCTGACGCCGCCCGGTAATCCGCAGAATTTGTTTTTATACGCGCATTATGCTTATACCGCCGGCAGCTTTTTTGCCGTGATGGCTGTGCCGGGAATAATTTCGTTGGCATATCTGCTATTGTTATTATTCCATGGCAAGGACAGCGTGCTGAAGCTGGAGCTGCCTAAGCTGCAGCAGCCTCCCAAGGGAATATTGCTGCTCTTTTTGGGACTGCTGCTGTTGAACATTGGTGCTGTGTTGCATTGGTTCGACAAGCTGTGGGCCCTGCTGCTGACAGCAGGCGTAGTGGCCTTGTGCGACAGGCGACGGCTGCTGGCGGTTGATTACAGCCTGCTTGTGACCTTTGCCGGCTTCTTCGTATTCATAGGCAACATCAGCCACAGTCCTGCGGTAAGCTATTTGCAGCAGTCGCTGATGGGCAGTGCGGCAGGAACATATTTAACCGGACTGCTGGCCAGCCAGTTCCTCAGCAATGTGCCGGCGGCTATGCTGTTGGCAGGCTTGACTAAGGAAGCGGACGCGCTGCTTTTAGGCGTTAACATCGGTGGCTTGGGGACGATGATTGCTTCGATGGCGAGCGTTATTTCCTACAAATTATATGCTGCAGAGCATCCTTCGCAGGCAGGGAAGTATGTACGAACTTTTTTGTACTACAATTTTCTGGGCCTGCTGCTGATAGGAGGAGCGGTTTACTTCCTTCTGTAAGCGGGGAAATGCTTTGCGGCATTTCTTTTGGCGTAATGGTAAACCGAAGATGTGTAATAAGTTGACTATTTACATCACTTGCATTATAATAAAGCACGTGAAGCAGACAACAATAAGCTGCTCAAATGAAAGGAAAATGCAAAAATGTTAGAGCTTGCACATAAGCTGGCGGACAGCGATGCCAAATTCTTCGGCGGCTGGGTGCTGGCAGGAGCAGAAGCACATATTCATCAGCCGGCAGAGGTTATGGCGAATCAGGTGCTGTTGGCGAAGGAACGCAAATCAATCATCCGTGTAGCGGGAACTGCGGTAGACGGCAGTTTGGCTAAGGAGCTGCGGGTATTTTTGGTACTGCCTAAGCATAAATTAGGCACGAAGCCGTTGGAGCCGGAGGCAATTAAAGGCGATTTGCTGACAAAGCACATCTTTACAACACAGGAAATAGCAGATTACGTTGCCTATACCGGTGACGAAAACGTCATCCATAAGGGAGAGCATCCCATCGTGCCGGGGCTGTGCATGGCTGCCTGGCTACAGAAGGAGCTGGCGCTGACAGAGCTGGACTGGCGCATCAGCTTTCTTGCTCCTGTTTACGCGGGCGACGAGCTGTGCATCTACAGGACAGAAGGACAGCTTGCTGCTTATGTGGGAGCAATAAATGTTTTTGTGATTAAAGAATTATAGTAAGGCTGGTGTATGAAATGACAATTTCTGGTACAGAAATCAATAAGAATCATAGAGGAGCAAGCGTCAACAAGACTGCGGAAATGACCAAGATGGCGCTGATGGTAGCAATGAACTGCGTATCCGCATATATTATTATTCCGCTGCCGTTTTCTCTTTCTCCGCTTGCATTGCAAACTTTGATTGTAAATCTTACAGGCTATGTGCTGAACGCTAAGCAGGCCTTTATGACCATGCTGGTTTATCTTCTGGTAGGCTTGGCAGGTGTGCCGGTATTTACCGGCGGCAGTGCGGGACCGGGCAAGCTGTTCGGACCTACCGGCGGTTATATTATCGGCTTCTTGGTTACCGCTGTTTTCCTGGCATATTTCAAAGGAGAAAAATACAACTTCAAGCGTTACGCTCTGCTTGGCTGTGTTATCGGCATTCCGCTGATTTATGTGTTCGGCGTTGTACAGCTGAAGCTGATTACCGGTATGCCCTGGGACAAGGCGATTCTGACAGGCGCGCTGCCCTTTATTCCACTGGATATTGTTAAATGCTTGGCTGCCGCAGTTATCGCAGGACCGATTAACCGTATCTTTACTGATAACAGATAAATAAGGTATAATTTAAGAGCTGTCAGCTATTTGCCGGAAGGCAGGTGGCAGGCAGCTTTTTTCGGATATAGAGGTGTTAAGATGGAAAATGCATATATTTTAGGTGGCCTGCGCAGCTACGTAGGCGTAGTCAACGGTATGTATCGTCATATCCCGGCGGAGGTGCTGGGTGCGGAGGTGCTTAAGCAGGTGATGGAAAAATATCAGCTGCGCGAGCCTGATTATATCATTGCCGGCAACGGTGTGGGTGCCGGCGGCAATATTGCGCGCCTGATGGCTTTGACGGCAGGAGTAGATATTTCGGTGCCGGCCTTTACGGTAGATGTGCAATGCGGCAGCGGTTTGGAAAGCATTGCTGTTGCCGCAGCAAAGATAAACAGCGGCGAGGCTGATGTAATTATTGCCGGTGGCTTTGAAAGCAGCTCTACGCAGCCAAGACGTGGCTATAATCCCAATCATCCCGATTATATGGGAGACGAATGGTACAGCGTAGCTAAATTCATGCCCGGCATTCACCGCGAAACGGTAATGCTGGAGGGAGCGGAGCTTGCCGCCAAGCGCGAAGGCATTACTAAAGAAGAAATGGACAGTTGGGTATTGCGCAGCCATGCGCTCGCAACTCAGACGCGTGAGCAGGGATTGCTGCAGAATATTATCGCTCCGGTCTGCGGTGCAGTTAAGGATGAAGGCATCAGACCGCGTATGAGCCAGCGCCTGCTCGACAGAATGCCCAAGGTGCTGGAGGGCGGCGAATTTATTACTGCGGCCAATTCCTGCCTCATTAACGATGGTGCGGCCTTTGTAGTGCTGTGCTCGCAAAAATATCTGCAGGAGCACGGCTTAAAGGCGCAGGCCAGAGTGCTGGGCAGCACAGCTTGCGGCGGCGATCCCTTGGTAAGTCCGCGTACTGCAGTTACCGCACTGCAAAAGCTGTTGGCAAAGCATGGCCTGCAGGAGCAGGATATCGCAGACTTTGAGCTGAACGAAGCCTTCGCTGTAATTGATGTGCTGTTTGCCCGCAGCTTTCCGCACAGCACTGATAAATACAATGTGTTCGGCGGGGCGCTGGCCTACGGTCATCCCTACGGTGCCAGCGGCGGCATAATTACATTGCATCTGCTGGAGGCACTGAAGCAGAAGGGCGGTCGCTACGGCGCCGCAAGCGTAGCTGCCGCAGGCGGCGTAGGAACGGCGCTGCTGCTGGAAAGAGTGGAGTGAAGCAAATGGATTACTTAACCTTAATAGCACAGCAAAAACAGGACAAGCTCGCTCTTGTAGAGGATGAAGAAGAATATACTTATGCCGGATTGGCGCAGGCAGCACGTGAGCTGCGCAATCAGGCGGATTTTAGCGCTCCGGCGGTTTTTATCCATGAAAACAGCATTGCCCGCCAGCTGATTGCCTTTTTGGCCTACAGCGGTACTAAAACAGTGCCTGTTATCGCTACCGAGGTGAGCAAAAATCAGCAGTTCAGCTGCGAGGCTATTCCCGAAGCGGCCTGCATGGGCGTTATGACCAGCGGCAGCACCGGCAAAAGCAAGCTGTTGTGGCGCAGCTATCATAGCTGGGCGGACTTTTTCCCGGAGCAGAATCGTGTTTTCGGCGTTGATAACGAGACAGTAATTTTCTGTCAGGGAAGCCTGGCTTTTACCGGCAATCTCAATATTTATATGGGTGTGCTGGCGGCAGGCGGCACACTGGTAGTGACGGAGCGCTTCCGTCCGCGCCATTGGCTGCAGCTGATGCAGCGCTATGCGGTGAACGCAATTTACCTGATTCCGTCTAAGCTGCTGTTGTTGCCCAAATTTTTGCGTGAGCCTGATGTGCGTGTGCGCAGTATCATCAGCGGCTCGCAGAGCATGGGCAGGCAGGAGGCGGACAAACTGCTGCAGGTATTCCCCAATGCGGATATCACGCTGTACTACGGTGCCAGTGAACTGAATTACATTACCTACATCAAGGCCGAGGAAATGACGGATGATCGCACAATTATCGGCCGTCCGTTCAAGGGCGTGCAGGTGAGCGTTTGTAATGAAGAAATTTTCATTGATACGCCATATCATGTGGAGGAAATTTCGTTGCCGTTTTCGCTGAAGGACAGAGGACATCTGGATGCGGAAGGACGTCTGCACTTTTTGGGGCGCACGGATGATATTGTGAGCGTTAACGGACGCAAGGTTTCTGCTGTCAAGGTGTGCGCTGCTTTGACCGAGCTTGAGGGCGTTGAGGAGGCTGCAGTAATCTGCCGTCATGTGGACGATGCCGATGTGCTTATTGCTTTTGTGGGGGCGGCGCGCGAGTACGGCAAGCAGGAGCTGGTAAAGCTGCTGCGCCAAAGCTTGGCGGATTATGAGCTGCCAAAGCAGTTTGTTTTTATGGAACAGCTGCCGCATAATGAAAGCGGTAAGGTGGATAAATTGGCGCTGAAAAACTTTCTCTAAAATTTTTTCAAAAAAACCTCTTGCCAAAACGCAAAACGTATGGTAATATATATAACTGTCAGACACACTGACATTGGCCCGGTGGTTCAGTTGGTTAGAATGCCGCCCTGTCACGGCGGAGGTCGTGGGTTCGAGTCCCATCCGGGTCGCCAATGCGGAAATAGCTCAGTGGTAGAGCACCTCCTTGCCAAGGAGGGGGTCGCGAGTTCGAATCTCGTTTTCCGCTCCATAGGGGCATAGTTCAATGGTAGAGCAACGGTCTCCAAAACCGTCGATCTGGGTTCGAGTCCTAGTGCCCCTGCCATAGTAAGCGTAGCCTGAGAGTTCAGCTCTCAGGCTTTTTTCATGCCTGCGTTTAGCAAGATACTACTTTATTAGCAAATAGTTTATGCAAGGCTTTGTCGCTAATCCCCTTACCTTGCATCTTACAAGCTTTTCTGTAACTTTCAAGACAATTTTATTGACAGTATGACGGAAAAAGCATATAATAAAATAGTTTAGTAATACTGTGAAAGGATGCACTTGACAAGCATCCTTTTTCTTGTCTTTTATGAAGGAGAGAAAAGGAATAATGATTAGAAACGATATTCGTAATATAGCAATTATTGCCCATGTTGACCATGGCAAGACTACCCTGGTTGATGCTATGCTGAAGCAAAGCGGCGTTTTCCGTGCTAACGAGCGCGTTGAAGAACGCGTTATGGACTCCAATGCTCTGGAGCGTGAACGTGGTATCACCATTCTGTCTAAAAACACCGCTGTTATGCACAACGGCGTAAAAATCAACATTCTGGACACCCCGGGCCATGCTGACTTCGGCGGTGAGGTTGAACGTGTATTGACCATGGTTGACGGCGTACTGCTGCTGGTTGATGCTTATGAAGGTCCGATGCCGCAGACCAAATACGTACTGCGTAAAGCATTGGAACAGCACCTGAAACCGATTGTTGTAATCAACAAGATTGACCGCCCCGACCAACGTGTTGATGAAGTTATTGACGAAGTTCTGGACCTGTTCATTGAGCTGGATGCAGATGAAGATCAGCTGGAGTTCCCGGTTGTTCTGGCTTCCGCCCGTAACGGTATTGCCAAACTGTCCATGGACGAGGAAAGCAATTCTCTGGAGCCTTTGTTCAAAGTAATTCTGGAAAACATTCCTGCTCCGGACGTTGACGTTAATGCACCGCTGCAGATGCTGGTTAACACCCTGGACTATGATGATTATGTAGGCCGTATCGTTGTAGGTCGTGTAGTTCGCGGTACCATTCACAACGGCGAAAACATCATTCTGATGGACGAAGCAGGCAACCGTAACGGCAAAATCGGCCGTCTGTACACCTACCAGGGCCTGAAGCGTGTAGAAGTGCCTGAGGTTGAAGCAGGTGATATCGTTGCTCTGATCGGTCTGCAGGACGCTAACATCGGCGACACTATCGCTGACAGCGAAAATCCGGAAGCTCTGAAGGGCATCAAGATTGACGAACCTACCCTGTCTATGATTTTCTACGTTAACAACAGTCCGTTTGCCGGCCGTGAAGGTGAATTTGTTACCAGCCGTCATCTGCGTGACCGTCTGTTCAAAGAGGTTAAGACCAACGTTTCCATGCGTGTTACCGAAACCGAAAGCCCCGATGCTTATGAGGTTGCCGGCCGTGGTGAGCTGCATCTGTCTATTTTGATTGAAACTATGCGTCGTGAAGGCTTTGAGCTGCAGGTTGGTAAACCTAAGGTTATTATGCACCGCGATGCAAACGGTAAGCTGATGGAGCCTATGGAAGCATTGACTATCGATGTACCGCAGGACTTCATGGGCGCTGTTATGGAAGGTCTGGGCCTGCGTAAGGCTGAGCTGCAGAACATGACCGAAATGGCAGGCTATCTGCGTATGGAATTTAAGATTCCTGCTCGCGGCCTGATCGGCTTCCGTAACCAGTTCCTCACCGATACTAAAGGTAACGGCATTATGAACCACGTATTTGCCGGTTACGAAGAATATAAGGGTGAAATCCCCGGCCGTACCCGTGGCAGCCTGGTTGCTTTTGAAACCGGCGAAACCACTTCCTATGGTATCGGCAACGCTCAGGAGCGCGGCACCATGTTCGTTGTTCCTGCAGAAAAGATTTATGAAGGCCAGCTGGTTGGCGAAAACAGCCGTGAAGACGACATGGACGTTAACCCCTGCAAGAAGAAACATGTCAGCAACATGCGTGCTTCCGGCAGTGACGACGCTATCCGTCTGATTCCGCCTCAGACCTTCTCTCTGGAGCAGGCTCTGGAGCACATCAACGATGATGAGCTGGTTGAGGTTACTCCGAAGAGCATCCGTATGCGTAAGAAGGTTTTGGACCGTCTGGAGCGCGGCAAGATGCGTGGCCGTATGAAGAATGTTCAGGCATAATTTTTGACAACTTGTTAAAAATCTGCTACAATTAATATTACTAAGCAGGACTTTTGCCTATAGGCAGCGAATAATAGTCTAAATAACTGTTTTGGTTTGGAGGCTGATGGCCATGGGTTTAAAAAATACAGCAATGAAATTCTTTTGGTCTGATGATATGGAAGAGCAGCAGGAGGAATATACCCGTCCGCGTCTGCTGAAATCCGGACATCTGAATATTATGGTGCGTACACCGAAATCCTTTGCGGACGTGCGCGAATATGCTGATTCGCTGATGAACGGCAGTGCCATTATGGTATGCTTTGATGCAGTTGATGAAGCACTCAGATATCGTATTTTTGATTATCTGAACGGTGTAAGCTACATCATTAATGCCGATGTGAAAAAAATTAACGATGATTTGCTGCTTTATGCGCCTGAACAGGTGCAGGTTAATAAAGAGGAAGCAAGAACTTCTTCTAATGTACGTTCCTGGCTTAGCAAATAAATAACAAAAGTTAGCCGTTGCTTGTCACCTTGCGGGGTGGCCGGCAACGGCTTTTTGTGTACGCAGATAGGCTGATGATATTTGCAAATAACAGCCCGGTGTGCTAAAATTATAAGAAATTTACTAATCTTATAAGCGAAACTGAATAGGAAAGAAGAGGTATATATGAGCGAAAAGAAAATGATGAAAAACGGTAAAAAATTAGGTGTTGTCGGTGGCCTCGGCCCTGCAGCCGCTGCAGAGTTCTTGCGTCAGTTCACTATGAGATGCCCGGCGAACTGCGACCAGGAGCATCCTGTTGTATATATGATCGGTGACTGCGATATTCCGGACCGCGGCACAGCAATTTTCGGCAAGGGTGAATCTCCGCTGCCGAAGCTGAAGGCTGATTTGCTGCAGCTGTGCGATATGGGTGCGGATGTACTTGCTGTTCCCTGCAATACCGCACACTTCTTTATCGACCAGTTTGCGGATGAATTGCCGGTACCGCTGCTGCATATCGTTGACGAAACCGTTAAGGCTGCTAAAGAGCTTTCTCCGGAAAAGGGTGCCTGGATGCTGTCTACCAAAGGCACACGTGCTTGCGGACTGTATCAGAAATATGCCGAAAAGCGCGGACTGACACTGTACATTCCGAATGAAGAGCAGAGCGATAGATCTCAGGAGGTTATCAACTGCGTTAAGGCTAACCAGCTGGCAAAGGCCGGCGCTATTATGAAAGAGCTGGTAGAGGAGCTGTGGGCTGAGCGCGATATTCCTGTAATGACCGCCTGTACCGAGCTGCCGCTTGGCTATGATGCATCCGGACTGCCGCAGGAGCGCAGCGTTTCCAGCATCGGTGCGTTGGCAGATGCCTGCGTGCGTGCACTGTATGAAGAAGTAAAATAATATTTGAGTATAGCAACCACCTTGGCTTGAGGCTGAGGTGGTTTTTATTTTACTGCGTTTATCCTAGCAGTGTGCTATAATATAAACATACTATCGCCGGCAGCAGCTGGAGCAGCTTCTGCCTTTTGTTAACAGAGGTAAAATATATGCAAGAATTTTTAATTGTTAAGGGTGCGCGTCAGCACAACCTGAAAAATATAACGGTAGAAATACCACGCAATAAAATGGTAGTTATCACAGGTCTCAGCGGCAGCGGCAAAAGCAGCCTGGCCTTTGATACAATTTACGCCGAAGGCCAGCGCCGCTATGTGGAATCACTTTCGGCCTACGCCCGCCAGTTTTTGGGACAGATGGACAAGCCGGATGTGGACTACATCGAGGGACTGAGCCCAGCAATTTCCATCGACCAGAAGACCACGAGCCGCAATCCGCGTTCTACCGTAGGTACGGTAACGGAAATTTACGATTATCTGCGTTTGCTTTTCGCACGCGCCGGAGAACCGCATTGCCCGCAGTGCGGCAAGCTTATTGAGCAGCAAAGCGTGCAGCAGATTGTCGACAGAGTGCTGGAGCTGCCGCAGGGAAGCCGTTTTATGGTGATGGCACCGCTAGTGCGGGGGCGCAAGGGCGAGCATATGCGTGTGCTCGACGATATGCGGCGTGCAGGCTATGTGCGTATGTTTATCGACGGTGAGGTGCGCACGCTGGATGAGGATATCCGTCTGGAGAAAAATAAAAAGCACAGCCTGTCGTTGGTTATTGACCGTCTGGCGGTGCGTGAAGGCATCAGGCAGCGCCTGACGGATTCCGTGGAAACGGCGCTGAAGCTGGCAGACGGCTTTGCCGAGGTGGCAACGCTGGGTGAAACAACGGAAACGCAGCTTTTCAGCGAGCATTTTGCCTGCAATGACTGCGGCATCAGCCTGCCGGCGATTGAACCGCGCCTGTTTTCCTTTAATAATCCCTTCGGTGCCTGCCCGGATTGTACCGGTCTTGGCATGCATATGGAGTTTGACAAGGCTTTGATTGTGCCTGACGGTGATAAGAGCTTTGCAGACAGGTGCATTGCCTGCTTCAGCAACAATCTGAATTCCTATTTTATGAAGCAGCTGGGAGCAGTTCTTGCTGCCAATGGCTATAACTATGACACCAAATGGAATGAGCTGACGCCCGAGATGCAGCAGCTTTTGTGGGACGGTGCCGGTGAAAGCAAGTTTAAGTTCCTGTATGAAAATCTGCAGGGTGAGGTCAAGGAGCACAACACAACCTTTGACGGCATTTTGAACGTGCTGCGCCGTCGTTACCGTGAAGCCTTCAGTGATGCTATGCGTCAGGATTTGGAGGAGTTTATGACGAGCACTCCCTGCGCGGCCTGCCACGGCAGTCGTTTGAAGCCGGAGGCTCTGTCTATTCTTATAGGCGGCAAAAATATCTGCGAGGTTACGGCGCTGACGGTGCGCGACTGCCTGCAGTTCTTTAAAAAGTTGGAGCTGACGCCGAAGCAGCAAATAATTGCGCATCAGGTTTTGAAGGAGATTATGGCACGCTTGCAGTTCCTTAACGATGTAGGCCTTGATTACCTGACGCTCGACAGAAGCGCCGGTACGCTGAGCGGCGGCGAAGCGCAGCGCATCCGCCTGGCAACGCAGATAGGCAGCGGCCTGACAGGCGTGCTGTATATTCTGGACGAACCGAGCATCGGTCTGCACCAGCGCGATAACGGCAAGCTGCTGGAAACACTCAAGCATTTGCGTGATTTGGGCAATACGCTGATTGTCGTCGAGCATGATGAGGAAACGATGTATGCTGCCGACCAAATTATCGACATTGGTCCGGGAGCAGGCGAGCGTGGCGGTGAAGTGGTAGCCCAGGGTACGGTGGAAGAAATTAAGCAGGTGCCTGCATCCGTTACCGGTACCTATCTTAGCGGCCGCAAATTCATCCCGGTTCCTAAGCATCGCCGCGAGTGTGATGGCAGAATGCTGACGATTCACGGTGCCCGCGCCAACAATCTCAAAAATATTGATGTCAGCATTCCGCTCGGAGTCTTTACTGTCGTAACAGGCGTAAGCGGCAGCGGTAAATCAACTCTGATAAATGATATTCTCTATAATTCCCTGGCTGCCAAGCTCAACGGTGCGCGTCTGCGTGCTTCGGAGCATGACAGCATTGAAGGCATAGAATATACGGATAAAGTAATCAACATCGACCAGTCCCCAATCGGACGTACACCGCGCTCCAATCCCGCAACCTATACCGGCGTCTTTGATTTTATCCGTGAGCTGTTCAGCCAGACCAACGAGGCCAAGCTGCGCGGCTATAAGGCCGGACGCTTCAGCTTTAACGTCAAGGGAGGACGCTGCGAGGCATGCAAGGGAGACGGCATGAATAAGATAGAAATGAACTTTCTGCCGGACGTTTACGTTCCCTGCGAAGTCTGCCACGGTGCACGCTACAACCGCGATACGCTGGAGGTGCATTATAAGGGCAAATCCATCGCGGAGGTTCTTGATATGACGGTGAGCGAGGCCTGCGAGTTCTTTAAGAATCAGCCGCGCATTTACCGCAAGCTGGCAGTGCTGGAGGACGTAGGCCTTGGCTACATTCATCTGGGACAGGCAGCGACGACGCTTAGCGGCGGCGAAGCGCAGCGCGTGAAGCTGGCAACGGAGCTTTCGCGCCGCAGTACGGGACGCACCGTGTATATCCTGGACGAACCTACAACAGGCCTGCATATCGCGGATGTCCACAAGCTGCTGGATGTGCTGCAGCGTCTTGTCGAAGGCGGTGACAGCGTTATCGTAATCGAACATAATCTGGACGTTATCAAGGTAGCGGATTATATTATCGACCTCGGCCCCGAGGGCGGCGACAAGGGCGGTACCTTGGTTGCCAGCGGTACACCGGAAGAAGTAGCGAAGGTCAAAAAATCCTACACCGGACAGTACATCAAGCATGAGCTGGCTAAGGCGAAGAAGAACGGGTGGTACGTATGACAGAATTAGCCGCAGGCTTTAGCGATAATATAAAAAATGCCTTGGCTGTACTGCCGGAAAAGCCCGGCGTTTACCTGATGCACGATGCTTCCGGCAAGGTTATCTATGTCGGCAAGGCCGTAGTGCTGAAAAACCGCGTGCGCAGCTACTTCCGCAATCTGGCCAGCCATACGCCGAAGGTGAAGGCGATGGTAGCGAAAATCGCGGAGATTGAAACGATTGTTACCTCCAGTGAGGTGGAAGCACTGATTCTGGAGTGCAACCTGATCAAAAAATATCGTCCGCGTTACAACATCAGCCTGAAGGATGACAAAACCTATCCTTATCTTAAGGTTACCATGCAGGAGGATTTCCCACGTTTATATGTTACGCGCAGACACATGCGTGACGGCGCACGCTATTACGGACCGTATGCCGACGCCGGTGCCATGCATGCTACGGTAAAGCTGCTGCGAAGCATGTTTCCGCTGCGTACTTGCCGCAAAATGAATCCGGACCGACCATGCCTGAACTACCACATCAAGCGCTGTCTTGCGCCCTGCGCCGGTTACATCAGCAAGGCGGATTATCACAAGATGATTAAATCCGTCTGCATGGTGCTGGACGGACGCACGACGGAGCTGGAGCGCGATTTGAAGCAGCAGATGCAGGAGGCGGCGGATAACTACGCCTTTGAGGAGGCTGCCAGACTGCGCGACCAGCTGCAGGCTGTAGCACGTTTGAATGAAGCGCAGAAGGCTGTTACCAATAACGGCGGTGATATGGATATCTTCGGCCTGGGGCAGGATATGACGGGCCTGTGCGTGCAGTTGTTCTTCGTGCGTAAGGGCAAGCTTATCGGCAGAGATAACTTCTTCTTACCCGACGGCGGCGATACGCCGCAGGAGGTTATGACAGCCTTCGTCAAGCAGTATTATAACGAGGCAACGTTTATTCCCAAGGAAGTTGTGCTGCCATATTTGCCCGAGGAGGAAGAAAAACAGCTTATTGAAACGTGGCTGGCGGACAAGGCACAGCGACGGGTGGAGCTGCTGTTGCCGCAACGCGGCGTGAAAAAGGATTTGTTGAAGCTGGCAAATGAAAATGCCGTCAAGCTGTTGAATGAACGCTTGCGCAAGGGCAGCCTGTCGCTGAAAAACGACCTGCAGGCAGCTGAAGAACTGCAGCAGGCCTTGGGCTTGGAGCATCCTTTGGAGCGCATGGACTGCTTCGATATTAGCCATACGCAGGGCAGCGAAACTGTTGCTTCTATGGTTGTATTCCGCAATGGTACCAGCAGCAAGAAGGATTACCGCAGGTATAAAATCGTTTCGGCAGAAGGCAAGCCTGATGATTTCAAATCCATGCAGGAGGTTGTCTACCGTCGTTACCGGGATTATGAGGATTTGCCCAGCCTGGTGGTTATCGACGGCGGCAAGGGCCAGCTGAGCTCGGCGCTGGAGGTTATCCGCGGCCTTGGCCTTGACGATTTGCCGGTTGTAGGTCTGGCCAAGCGCGAGGAGGAAATCTTCAAGCCGCATCAGAGCGAAAGCATCATGCTGGACCGTGAAGGCGCTGCGCTGCACCTCATTCAGCGCATCCGTGACGAGGCGCACCGCTTTGCGATTACCTACCACCGCAAGCTGCGCGGTAAGCGCAATCTCGTTTCCGTGCTTGACCATGTGGAGGGAATCGGTCCTAAGCGTCGGCAGGAGCTGTGGAAGGCGTTCAAAACGTTGGACGCTATGCGGGCAGCAAGCGTCGAAGAGCTGGCTGCGGTAGAAGGCATGAACCATGCGGCGGCGCAGACGCTGTACGACTTCTTCCGTCTGGATTTACCGGAAAAGCAGCAGGCGCTGCAGTAAAAGGTTCACAGCTATTTTGCAGAATATCCTCGCATACTATGCTATAATAATTATAGGTCAAAAATAATAATTATTATGTAGCTCGCGCTTAGCTTTTCTTAAAAGCGCAGGCTATGGCAAGAGGAGGACGAAGCTAATGGCAAAATGGGTATGTGACGTTTGTGGTTATGTGTATGATCCTGAGGTTGGCGATCCCGATAACGGCGTTGCTGCAGGCACTGCTTGGGAAGATGTACCGGAAGAATGGGTTTGCCCTCTTTGCGGTGTAGGCAAGGACCAATTCTCGGAAATGTAAAATTGCATAGGATATAGCAAACGAGGCTGGGGTTCTCCCAGCCTTAAACAGAAAAACCAGTGGAGGTTTACCGTCAGGTAAATTTCCACTGGTTTTTTAGTGCAAAAATTAAAAAATACTTAACTCTAGCGATTCTTTAATTTGTGAAGTTGATTTGTCCCAACTTCGTTGATGTTACTTATCAATTATAAAGATTTTTGTATTTCTCGTAGACAGAATGCAGAAGCTCCTTACTTTCCTCTTCGGAATAAACCATACTGCTTTCCGGCAGGTAAACCAGAAAATCATGGAATGCATGTACCAGGCTTAATTCCTGCAGATGGAAGATATACTGTCCTTTATTGGGGCTGAAGTAATATATAATAATATTTTGTTCGCTTGGCGCGCAAATACAGATAGGCGAAGGCACAGAAAGCTTATCACTGCGTACAATCCTTGGCGTGAAGCTGCCATCATCAACGCTGTTGATAATGTTCTTTAAAAGCGCCAGGCGTTGCGGCGGCGTCAGGTAGGTGTACATGAAATCAGGGATTTCCGTTACGCGTCCTGTTTCCATAAAGAGGTTTAGGCCCTCCAACGTAAAGGAAATATGATGTGTGCTGTATTGTGCACGGATTTTATTAAAATAAGCAGCAATAACACCTTGCATTTCAGCCGGTATAATATCCTTGTTTAATCTGTCCATAAGTATATCTTCCGGACAGAAGCTGGGGAAGCAAGGCTGGTAGAAAAGCTCATGCACTTCTTCAGCGTTTATTTCCTCATCGCTGAGGAAGGTAGATTGCAAATATTCCTCCGGCGTAGGATGGAAGGCTTGGCATATCGGATTAGCAACACTGAGGCTTTTTTGGAAAGTTTCACCGACGAGTGCAACCATATCCTGTGAATGATAGAGAACTGCCTTATCCTGTTCGTAGGATATTGTTAAAACAAAATCACTGGTGATGATTTTGAACGGCAGCATACTGGTGTTGTTGAACAACGTATCAACATTGTCATAAACATAGTAAGGATGGAAAACCTCGCATTGGAATAAAATAGGCACAAGCTTTTGCAGGATGTTAAGGTTATAAGTAGTGCTTTTATGTCCTTCGTTTTTGTCAAAAACGATGATAGCTTCCACAAGCGTGTTATTGCGGTTAAAATCAATGGAAGTAAGACAATCAAAAATATATTGATATTCAGGCTGTACCATTAATTTGATGTGGCCTGATTTTTTATTGGCTTCAATTTCCAAAACCGCCTTCAAAATACGATTGATATTAGCCTGACCGTTGATAGTTTTTAATTGTTCCTGCATATCGAGCATATCCTGTACGCCTGTGGGAATCACAAGCTCGTCGGCAGAATTCATATCGTAAAAACCGGAGATGATTTTGCTGACGTGCTCACGACGGAAAAAGTTTTCTTCTCCCATATGTGATATATGATAGGCGCGCAGTAAATCTGCAGTTTCACTTGGATTGAGCATCATGGCTTTGGCAATAGCAGTTACGTCTGCAACATTCGCAGGCATACGCTTACCAACCTTCATGTGCTGTATCATTGTTCTATCTACACCGCTGATTTTTGAGATAGTGTAAATTGTTGTATTTTTGGTTTCTAGATACTTTTTGAGCGTATCTGCAAATAATGTCATAAGCAAAACCCTTCCTAAAAATAGTTCATCGTCAATATATATATTATAGATGAATTTGTGACAATAATAAAGTCTTGAATATGCAAAAAGCCTGTCACAAAAGTTGTCACATGTGTCAGAAGTATGTCAGTTTGGTTAAAATTAAGAGTATGATGGAAGTTTTATAATGATATAAAAGAGGATTGATAAGAGATACCCCCTATATGACGATGCTTTGCGAACTAATAGACAAGTACGTCGTAGAAACGCTATTGTGTAATGGGGGGGGTAAAATGGGTATTGGAGATATACATGTAAATGGCATTGCGGATGGTTTTAGCTTGCAGTTTGACTACTATTAGTATTTCGATACATTTCTTATATCAATTTAGTAGAAAGGATGATATTAATGCCAATATTGAATAGAATAAAATTTGATGGTACTCACAACAATGAGCCGTGGTTAATTTATAAATGGAAAAAGGAAGATATTATCTTAGGTTCTCAGTTAATAGTTGGCCCTGGACAAGAAGCTATATTTGTAAAAAACGGTCAGGCGCAAGACGTTTTCCTTCCAGGTACTTATACGCTTAGCAGTGGAAACTTGCCATTTTTAGGGAAATTGATAAAGTTTCCGTTCGGTTCGCAAACACCGTTTGCAGCGGAGATTTATTTTATTAATAAGACCGAAAACAGAAAAATGACTTGGGGAACTAGTACGCCTTTCATCATTGAAGATCCCAAGTACAATATTTTTTTGTCGCTACGAGCCTTTGGATCGTATGTAATAAGTATAAGTGACAGCAGAGTCTTCTTAAATAAATTAATCGGCAGTCTTAATTTGGATTCAGGGTTTAATCATATCACCGTAAATAAATGCTTTTCTGGAATTGTAAATATGCATATTAAAGAGATTGTAGCTAGGTTTGTAAACCAAAAGAAAATCTCTTTCCTTGATATTACAGGCTATTATACCGAAATAGCAAATGAGTTATTCCAAATCATAGAAGAAGACTTTTCTGCCTATGGGATTAGGTTATTAGATTTTTATATAGAATCAATATCTCCCTTAAAAGAAGAAATTTCTAAATTACAAAGATATAAAGAAGAACTAGCTTTAGGAGATGCTTTTTATACTAAACGAAGGTCATTTGATGTATTAGAGAAAATGGCTGATTCACAAATTGGTGATTACGCAGGAATTGGTATGGGATTAGGGGCAGGAATGATGGTTGGCTCTGTTACTAATCAAGCTATGGAACAAATAGCCTCTAATATACGTATAAAAGCAAATGATACAGGCAATAATAAACATTGTATGCATTGTGGTAGAGAGTTACCTATTGATGCATTGTTTTGTTCATATTGCGGAACAAAACAAAATACTCAAGAAAAAATGTATTGCATGAATTGTGGCAATGAATTAGTTCCAAATGCGCAATTTTGCTCTAAATGTGGTTGTAAAGTAAATAAATAGCAGAGGTTAATTTTATTATGGGTGATATAAAAGTTTGTACTTATGAATGTCCTAATTGCGGAGCACCGATTAAAATTGCTGATAAGGTTTGTGGTCATTGCTTTTCGGCAGTGTATTTACAAAGAATAAAAGATAGCGATAATTTGTCGAAAGGAGGCATAGCTAAGCATATAGCTGCGTACAAGAAAAATATAGCTAATGGTCTTGTTGATGATAGCGATACATTGATTTCTTTAGGGATATGTCATTATAAAAACAGCATGTACGATATATCGCTGAAATCCTTTGAAAAAGCTATTGAGGTTGATCCGGAAAATGTGAATGCCTATTATTATGCAGCGTTAAGCTTGATGAATGGCAAGCGACCATATCTTCAGACGTTGCCGAAAATAAAAAAAGCGGTTGCGATGCTTGAAGCTGCTATTAGTATACAAGATGAAGGGAGGCTATATTACTTTTTGTATTTAATTCAAAAGGATTTTTTTGATAAAAAACATCTCCGTACAAAATATAAAGCGTTAAAATTACAAAATTTATCTATGGAGAATGCTGTTACTGACGAAGAAATCCTAGAACTGGAAGAAAATTTAGCTATTAAGTAAAAAAAGCAAGGAGTGACGTAATCTTGGAAATGAGACAAGATAGTGTAAGAGATTTTTTGGCACGAGCATTTTATCGTGAAGATCCTAAGTGGTTAGTTTGGCTTTTTATTATAGGTTGTTTTACAACATTTCTTATGATTGGTTTTGTTATATTATTAATATGGGGAATTATAAAATTAGTGTATATGTTTAGTGGTACATATGGAGTTTATGATCAATACAATGCTTGCGTACAAAAGGATGCTGAATTTTTGAAAGACAGAGCTATTAATGTCATGGGACTTATAGAAGAAGAATTTAGCTTGATTGATCCAATTATTGCTAGTGGTTATGCAAGTGATTCCAGTTGTATTCATGTAGGTGAAAAGATAGAAAAAGTCTCGCCTATCAGAGTTATATGGCTTTGGCTGGTCAATAAAGTTTGTTTTTGGCGTAAACCGGAAAGAATTTCCGAGCATGTCTTTCTTGATTGTGGAGATGGTAAAGTAATTTGTTCTTTAGTAACATTTACATATATAGTTTTTACGGAGCAACAGGCTGTAGCTTATAAGTGTTATTATGACATTGCTTATGGAAAAATATTGGAAGAGTATACAGTTGAAGTGGCATACAGAGACATTGATGCTGTTAAATATGGTGACGAGCTGCTTCATGTATGGAGTGTGAACAAACAAAATTGGTCTAGGGTTAAAATTAACTGGCTAAGTTTAAATGTTGCTTCTAATAATCGTATAGCTGCTTCACTTTCTGGGAATAGTGAGATTTTAGGTAATCAGGTTCCGGCAGTTCAGGCTTTAATTCGTAGTAAAAAAGAAGAGTTAGCATAACAATCAGGAAGGGTGAGAAAGTTGCAAAGCAAAAATAAGTATCTGGCATATTTTGCTCCTGTAATAATGATTATAATAGGTATATTCTTATACAGTGTTATATTACCTGCTCGTTACAATAAGGTTATATCTTTGATGGATTGGCTTTTTAGTGGGACAGATAATATAATTGCAACTTTACGCTCTGCTGATATTGTATTGGGACAATTATATAGAATTTTATTTACTAAAATTTTAGTATGGGTATGGACGATAGGTTTTCTATTTTCTTTATTTTGGTGTGGATATACTGTTCAAAATTCAAAAGAGAAAAGCGGTGAACCGCTTCTTACAGAAAATGCTAAAAGGGCAACATTAGCTCGGATAGTTAATGGAGCAGAAAAATATTATAGGTTACATAAGAATAACGATGATAGCAAGTTGATTTATAAAAAAGCGGTGGCTTTAGAAGCGCAGTTTTTAGCATGTGGAGAGTTTGGGTATGGCAGTCCTGATATTACTGAATTAGAAAATCATATCTGTAATGAGCTGGTTGAATTAGAAAAATTGTTGTCTGATGAAAGCTATGATTATGCAGAAGTTAATGATAAATATATTAGGATACACAAGTTGTTAGAAGAACGAGAAGCAATGTTAAAACATTATTAAGCTGGGAGTGAGAATTAACATGAAACAGTATTTTGATTTATTAGGAATAGATGAGACTTGTAGCAAAGACGAAGTAAAAAAAGCATTTTTAAGCCAAAAAGCTCAATTGCAAAATAAGCTCTTATCTAAAGAACCTGGCGAGCGCAAGGAAGCCTTACAGCAATTACAGGAGTTAACAAAAGCATATAAAGAAATTATAGCTTCGATCAATAGTAAAAAGGTTGAAGTTCAAGAGCCTGAAAGCAATAACGTAATTTATGATGCGCCAGAGAAGAATGCTTCTGGAAATGTAAATGTGGAGCACGTTTCGCAAATAGAAAATACTGTGGTTAATGACGGCGAGAGTAGTGATGATGAAATATCTACAAATCCTTCTTCTGTAGAAGAGGGAATTCATCCTGAAGATAATTTTAAGATTTGTCCAAAATGTAAGTATGCAAATGATAGTAGTTTAAATTTTTGCGGAAATTGTGGACAACCTTTAAGAAACAATGATGAAGATGGTGTTGGCGATAGTGGTGGCGATGGCGTAGTGACAACAATTGTCAAATATAAAAACTATATTTTTAGCGTTTTGGCGATATTGCTTATTCTAGTGTGTGGCATTGGTGTCTTTAAAAATTTTGTTAATACACCGGAAAAAGCAGTAGAAAAGTATTTAACTGCTCTCGGCAAACAAGATTATGCTGCAGCTTATGGATATTTGTTTGTAACCGAAAATGATTTTATAAATAAAGACAATTATATAAAGAGCATAGAGTTCATGAAGAAAAATCCTAATGACTATAAGGATAAATTAGTTGTGAAGCTGTCTAAAGGAATAGCTGACATCAACGTTGTGCAAGTAGGGCAAGAAATCAAAGTTGATGTACAGAACGTACGTACATATAAATATAAATTGAGATTAAATGATAATAGTGAAGTTGAGGGAACGGTCGCTACGGTTTCTCCTGCTAGTTATTGGGATAAGCTACTTGGAAATTATAAAATCCCTGATCATGAGATGATTAGTTTAGTTAATATTGAAGTAGAAACTAATGCTAAGCTTTATGTTGATGGTGTGCTGTTAAAAGTACCGAATACTACCAAAAGGGGTACACATGAATACGGATCAGGTCTTTTTTATGGCGAGCATAATATTAAGGTAGAAGCGCCATTCTGCGATCCTTATGAAACAAAGCTAATTTTAACGCCTAGTACGAAATCTCCAGTATTATATTATTGGAAATCGCATTTGAAAAAAGATGTTTTGCAGGACATGGAGAAGCAATCTGAAGATATTCAGCGAAAAATTGTAGAAGGGGCACTCAAAAATGACAGCCTTGAGAATCTGCAATTAGGTTTTTCTGAGTCAAAACTGAGCAGTATGTATGATCAATATAAGCGTTTCTTCAACAGAGCTGATGGAAGCGGTATATACTTTATTGATATTACTGAGGTTACAAGCAATGAACAGTATAATAATAGATTATATAATCCGTTCAAAGATAGAATTTATAAAATCAATTTTAAATTTAATTATACAAGAAAGAATAGAAATGGTATTCAAGAGAGTAGAGTTGGCAATGGTGAAGGTGAGCTTGGTGTAGTTTTCAAATTAGAAAATGATAAAGTGGTACCTGTTGCTATAGATACTTTCAGATTAA
The DNA here is from genome assembly GCF_017968825.1 of Phascolarctobacterium sp. Marseille-Q4147. Taxonomy (NCBI): domain Bacteria; kingdom Bacillati; phylum Bacillota; class Negativicutes; order Acidaminococcales; family Acidaminococcaceae; genus Phascolarctobacterium; species Phascolarctobacterium sp. Marseille-Q4147. The sequence continues at coordinate 1,704,396 of NZ_CP072874.1, forward strand.
GGACGCATTGAAGGAGCAAATCATGAAAAAAATATGTGGTATTTTATTAGTTTTGACATTAACAACTAGCAGTTTGTGTGCAACGCCTGCTGACGCATTTGATTGGGGAAATTTTGGTAATAAAATATTAAGGTCTGTTGGCATTTCAAGTGGAGGACAATCATCTAAACCAAAAATAGCAAAGAGAGATAAAACTAAGCCCAGTGAATCTAAACCGACGATATTGGCAAATAATCGCATGTACCAAATTGTTGATTTGCGTTCTGGTTATAAAAAAGCTGAATTATATGCAGATCGTGTAGGTGGACATTTGGCAATAATTGATTCTAAAGAAAAGAGCAGAATGTTGTATAATTTCATGGTTTCGCAAGGATACGACAGTGCGTATTTTGGCTTGACTGATGAAAATCTTAATGGCAATTGGGTATTGCCTAATGGGCAGAAGCCTACATTTACTAATTGGCATTCTGGGCAACCGACAAAGGAAGAAAGTAATGAAAGGTATGCAATGTTATATCGCAAATATAAAAATGCTACTTGGAAAGCTGGTTCGTTTTCGCCTTTGTTAGAAAATAGTAATACTACAGCATTTATAATTGAATGGGATAAAGAAGTGAAACCACAAGAATATAAGGAAAAAGTTGTAAGAAAGGAAGAACCAGCAGATGGCGGTTATTATGAACCATCGTGGGGAAATAGCTCGTATGAAGAGCCAGATTATGAGGAAGAGATTTCCGGTTAATTTGCTGTGTAAAGGAGTGGAGTATATATGCAAGAGTATTATGATTTGCTTGGATTAAATGCAAACTGTACAAAAAATGAGGCAAAAAATGCCTTTATGTCCAAGAAAAAAGAAGTGCAGGGAAAAATGCTGTCCCGTAATCCGGAAGAACGAGCTTTAGCTGTAAAAGAGCTAGGAGAATTAACAAGTGCATATAAGGCTGTTGTGGCTAATATCATCGATGCTAATGCAACTAATGTTCCTTCAACGGATGCTAAACCAACTAGTGCTTCCAGAAAAACGGATGCTGAAGGTACTGCTATTCATAGAGTTACAGGAATAAAAATACCACCTGAAAAAATTACTAAGCCTAAACCACCTGTTGAAGTTAAGCCGGACAACAATGATATGACTTGGCGAGCGAATAAAAATATGATGATAATTTTTGGCATTATTGTGGGTATTTTAGTATTAGGAATTGCTGTATTTTTTGTGTTTATACAACCCAATAAGCCAAAGAGTATTGCAGCACTGCCGCCGCTTGTTATGCCTGCTCAACAAAAGTCAATTATACCTAAAATTGAAGCAGCTAAAGATAGGCATAATGGCAGCATTGCCAGCATAGCTACATTGATTAACGATACTGTAAATAAAAAAGGTAATCTGAAAGGTGAAACAGAACTTTTGAATAGTGCAATGCGTGTTGAGCAAGAAGTATTAGATACTTTATCAGAGCTGCGTAATAGCAGTGAAGCAAATACGCGTAAGGGAAGAATGCTTATCAGAATTCTTCAAGCAGAACAAAAAAGAATAAACGGTTTGGTAGATGGTCTTAGAGCAGGTGTTAATGGATTAGATTATCAAGCCGGATTTAAAATTGGTAGCGAAGGTTATTATGAATATGACAGATTAAACAGCGAGTATATGCACTTTGAAACAGGTGATTTTAAACCTCAAATGGCATATGTTAATGGCGACGATGTTTTCCTGAGAAGTGCGCCGTCTACTAACAGTTCTGTGATAAAAACATTGAAACGTAATAGTGGACTAGATGCTATTGCTGTACAGACATGTGATGATGAGCGAGCTGGTATGATCAATACTGATAATGTGGTTGTGGGCTTCAATGGTCAGAATATAAGACTAGCAAAGGGACAGCCTTTGACAATAACTGGTGAAAACGGTGGTATTTATCAGTGTCAGCTGAATTTAGAAAATGGCAGTGGCACAATCTATGTTGATAAAGTTAATGTTAAAAAGCTTTACGGCGAGACTTGGTATAAGGTGCGTTTGTCAGGTGGTACGGAAGGTTGGGTATATAAGGATTTTATCCAATTAAAAAGAGCTTTGTAAGGTGTTGGTGATGAAAAAATGTGTAAATATTTGACTTTGTTTTTGCTAGGCGCGTTATGTTTGAGCAGTTTAGGCTGCTTGGGTGCAGAAGAAAATTCTGTACAAGAAAAAGAAGATTCGACCAAGGCAGTAGTGCAGGAACAAGCAAAGCAGGAACTTCCTAAGTTAGAAGTTGTACATAAACCTATAAAATGGACGGAACAACGAGAGCAGCTTATCAAAGAATATGCGCAAATGCATTATGGCAAGGATATAACTAGTATTGTTCCGCAAGTTGTAATTACGCATTGGACTGTATCTAATGATGCTGAATCTGTTTATCAGTATTTTTCTAGTGAGACTATGCCAGATGATGGCGGTGGACGTTTAAATGTTGCGTCGCATTATTTGGTTGATAGAGATGGTACAATTTATCAATTGACGCCGGAGACAGCGTTAAATAGGCATGCAATAGGTTATAATTGGTGTGCAATTGGTATTGAAAATGTTGGCGGCGTTGATGGAAAAGAAGATTTGACAGAAGCACAGGTGAAGGCTAACATTTCTATTATCCGCTATTTACAGGCAAAGTATCCTACAATTAAGTATGTGTGGGGACATTATCAACAACATGAAGCAGAAAGTAGCGGATTATTTATAGAGAAGGTACCAGATTATTATGCGGAAAAAATTGATCCTGGTCCTGCTTTTATGGGTAAATTAAAAGAAGGATTGAATGATTTGAATTTGAAATTTTACTAGGAGTAGTGTTGGTCGTGAAAAAGTATGTCCTTTATATATTGATACTGGTGTTTTCAATTATTTCTATTGGCGGGTGTTCGGCTGATCATGGGGATGGGAGAGATGCTGATACGCAACGAGGCAATACTGATAATAAGGCAGAAATAGTGAAAGATAAAAATGAAACTAATGAAAATTTATTAAAGAAGTACAAAATGGATAATAGTTTCATTTTGATCGTTAAAAGCAAATTCGAGGTCTATGCTATTGATGATATGGGAAAGGTAGTAGCAGTTTATCCGTGTGCTTTAGGAAAAAATAGCGGACAAAAGGAAAAAGAAGGAGACATGAAAACTCCGTCAGGCATTTTTCCTATTGATGAAATCATTGATGCTTCTAGTTGGACGCATGATTTTAAGGATGGGAAAGGAGAAATTGCAGGAGCTTATGGACCTTGGTTTATTAGTTTAGATACTAATGAGCTGAGTAAAGGTAAGTGGGGAGGTATAGGCATCCACGGAACTCATGATCCTGATTCGATTGGTAAAAAAGTTTCAGAAGGCTGTATAAGATTAAATAATGATGATGTCCAGAAGCTCAAAGCTTTTGCTAAAGTTGGCATGCAAGTTGTTATTGAAGAGTAGACAATCAATATTCCTTTTTTCTACATAAATTGCAAGAACAAGTTGCACATTTTTCCTAATCAAATAGCATAAATTTCATCCAGCTTAGCCTCAAACAACTCATCAGGGGTTTTGTAGCCTAATATCTTACGGGGAAGGTTGTTGCACCAGTCTTCAATTCTGGCAATAGCATCCAGACCATAATCGCTTATCCGCTTGCCTTTAGCTATGAAGCGGCGCACCAAACGGTTATGTCTCTCATTGCTGCCTTTTTCCCATGAAGCATAGGGATGAGCATAGTACACAAGGGTTTTGCTTGCCTCTTCCAACTTGCTGAGTTCAGCAAACTCTGAACCGTTGTCAGTTGTTATAGTCTTTGTATATGATACAATAAAAGTACCTAAAAAAAGCATCAAAATTCCCTAATATTAGCAAGGGAATCTCCCTAAAAAAAGGATTTTTAAGCGACGTTTATTTAGGTATGCCCAAATCGCTGTTTAGCAAGTGCTAGACATGATGGAAAGTACACAGAGCTGATTTGAAAAATATGGAAAACTACGAAAAACCGAGATAATCGGTGAAAATTAAAGATATTATAGGGAGGTAATATACCATGAAAACAAAAACTGTATTAGCTTTGACATTAGTAGGTATTACGACATTGTTTGCGCCATTAACAACAGAAGCAAGAGGATTTTTGGATAACATTATTAAGATTCCTCAAAAAAATAGATGTTAATAACATTATTAAAAACGCAAGTGTCAAGAACTACCATATTAATTTAGATGGAACATATTATGGGGTAGCTGCAAGTAGAGCGTCTGGCTACAAAAATAATGATAAGATTATGACAGCTACTTTTTATATTAGTAGGCCTTGCTTTGTAAAATTTCATGGTATTACCAATGGTTATCAGGCAGTAGCCATATATAGAGTATATGATCAGGATGGCTATCAGGTATGTAGTCGTCTTGATATTAGTAGTAATAGAACTCTAGATAAAGATTTCTTTTTAAAACCAGGCAGATACAACATAGATGTTGAGTTTTTTAGCATGAATACGCAGGGAAATTTAGAAACTCGTTTTAAAATGGAAGCAGAAAGCTTGAATGTCACAGCTGAAAATAATATATCTGTTTTTTCAGCACAACCTTTGAGTATTGGAGTACCAACTGCTAATTATTTTCGTTCTATTAAAGATTGGGCAAATGACACTGTGCAGCATTACTATAGCATTGACGTTGCTTATCCGTATAATTTGCACATTTACGCAAAGAAAATGCAGGAGGGACGTATGTCAATGACTTTATTAGATGCAGATGAACGACAAATTGGTCATACAATGTACTGTAATGATAACATCATTGATGAAAATGTGATGCTAAACCCTGGTCGTTATTATTTAAGAGTAAAACGTGAACAAACTATAGGTGCATATTATTCTGTGAGAATTGATTAATTATAGATAATATTCGTATATTATATGGAGATATCATAGGGGGGTGCTTTAGATGAACAAATGGCTGTATATGATACAATAAAAGTACCTAAAAAAAGCATCAAAATTCCCTAATATTAGCAAGGGAATCTCCCTAAAAAAAGGATTTTTAACCGACGTTTATTTAGGTATGCCCAAATTGCTGTTTAGCAAGTGCTAGACATGATGGAAAGTACACAGAGCTGATTTGAAAAATATGGAAAACTACGAAAAACCGAGATAATCGGTGAAAATTAAAGATATTATAGGGATATATTATAGGGAGTATTGTATTGCTGAACAAGAAGAGCTTGCTAGCAATGAGGATGTAATGGAATTATCAAAACGTTTAATTGCGAAAATATGGAAACTTACAAGGTATTAGCAAAATTATAGTTTTATCACGTGCGCAAGTTTTAAATTTAAAAGTCCACCCTTGCAAATTTCTCTATTCCAAATTATAATACTCGTAAGTAACATACTTATGAGTAACATAATCGTGAGTTACATAATTTAGAATGGTGGTGAAGCAGATGGAAAAGTTTTATTGTCGTGAAGAGGAATTGCGCAAGCTTAATACACGTTATGAAAATGAAGAATTTGAGTGCCTGATTATTTATGGCCGTCGTCGTGTAGGCAAAACAGCCTTGATTAACAAGTTTTGTGCAGATAAGCCAACGATATTTTTTTCTGCGCTCAATACAACGGGGAAAGAAAATTTAAAGGCTTTATCAAAAGCAATTATGAGTTACGAAAAGCCTGACGCTGTGGTTGCGCCGGAGTTTAAAAGTTATGATGATGCTTTAGCAGAGATAACGGAGTTGGCGCGTGAGCAGAGGCTTGTGTTTGTTATTGACGAATATCCTTATTTAGCAAAAGCTAAGCCTGCTATCTCAGCAATGCTTCAGCATTTAATTGATCACCAATGGAGCAAGGGAAAACTTTATTTGATTTTGTGTGGTTCATCTATGAGCTTCATGGAAAATCAGGTGTTGGGGCAGGAAAGTCCGCTATATGGCAGAAGAACAGGTCAGTTTAAAATTGAGCCGCTGGATTATAAAGAGACAGCAGTATTCCATCCTGAGCTGACGTATGAAGACAATGCTTTGATTTATGGCATTACTGGTGGCGTGCCGCATTATATTAACAAGCTGGGTGTAAAGAAAGATATTGATGAAGCGTTGCTGACCAATTTATTTGATCGTTCGGGCTATTTGTATGAAGAACCAGCTAATTTGCTTAAGCAGGAGTTACGTGAGCCTGCAATTTATAATGCTATTATTAAAGTCATTGCTGAAGGTTCATCGCGAGCTGCTGATATCTGCGGTAAAGTGCAGGAGACAAGCACGACTGTTTTAAAGTACTTGAAAACGTTGATGGAATTAGGAATAGTCAAAAAGGAGACTCCGCTCACGGAAAAAGCAGGGCGCAAGACAATTTATCTTTTAGCAGATAATTTTTTCCGTTTCTGGTATAAGTTTGTACCGAATAATGTGAATGCCATTGATTCCGGCAGGATTGCAAGGATTTATTCGCAGACGGTAAAACGCTATTTTTCAGATTATATGGGCCTTGTTTTTGAAAAAATGTGTCAGGATTACTTGCTATATTATGCGAAGAGCTTGCCTATTGAGCTTGTTGATATAGGGCAATGGTGGGGGACGGATGCGCAAAAGAAGAAGCAGGTGCAGATTGATATTGTCGCAACAGGAATTACACCCGATGCTTATATCATCGGTTCTTGTAAATATCGTAATGAGAAAATCGGTTTAGATGAGCTGGAGCTTTTACGCGATTACGCAAGAGTTTTTGGCAAGGGAACAAAGTATTATTTTTATATTTTTTCTAAAGGCGGTTTCACTGAGGGCTTGCTGCAAGCAGCGCAGCGTGGCGAAGTGACGCTTGTGACGCTGGCTGATTTGTATAATTAAGTCCTTTCGTAAGCGTCAAACAGTCAACCGTTAAAACGTCCCGGCATGAAAAAAAGACCACCATCGGTGGTCTTTTTCGATTCTTCATAAACATTGGTTGGTAAACAAATTGCCTTTGTGGGATTTCTGGTTACGTATATACTCTTTTCCGCTAGCATCTTGAGTTACTATCTACAGGCTTAACTCCATGTGAGAGCGACATGGAATTTACTCGCTCTTTTTGAGGAATAGGGGTTGAGAAAATACAGATTACTGCGAAAACAGGTTGTAAGCATCTAACGTATTTGTCTGCTACTTCTCTTCCTCCTTCATCAGCCCCTCATTATAAATCGCCGGCGAAGCGCCTGCTTCCGTAATGTGCGGTGTTAAAAGCAGCAAAACCTCCGTCTTGCTGTGCGAACGCGAACGGTTTTTAAACAGCTCGCCCAACAGAGGAATCTTGCTCAAAAAAGGTACCTTCTGCATTGTACGCTGCTGCTCTTCGCTGATCAGACCACCAATCACCAACGTTTCACCGCTGTACATGCGCACGTTGGTGTCGGCGGTGCGACTGGTGATGCGGTAATTTTTCAATTCGCTGATAAGCACAGGTGTGCTTACCTCGGTGTGGACACTGGCGGTAACCATCTTACCGTCTTCGCTGATGATAGGGGCATATTGCAGTTTGATGCCGGCATCCAGATATTCCGTTGCCGTATAGCTGCCGCTGCTGTCATGCTTTTCTGTCTGCACAGGGATGTGGTCACCGATGAAAATGCTGGCCTCCTTGCCGGGGATGGTGATGATGCGCGGTGTTGCCAAAATGCGCGCTTTACCGCTATTGATGAGGGCATTAAGCGTAGCGTTGAAGCGGAAGGCAAACCCGCGCCAGAATTTAAAGCTGCCGTCATAATTGCTGTTGTCACTGTTACTGTCGTTCGTTTCCTGCTTGCGTTGGGGAATATTGTCCCAGTCCCAGCGCACGCCCAGGTTTTTGCTGTCCTCGCGGCTGACGGCGATGATTTTTGCTTCCAACGTTACCTGCCTTGTAGGGATATCCAGCTTGGGTAGCAGTTGCTTTAAGCGTGCTTGGCATGGTTCGTCGCCCAAAAGGATGAGGCTGTTGGTGATAGTATCCAGCCCCAGCTTGGAGCCGAAGTGCGGAGCCAATGCTTCCTGCACGTCCTTGGCGTGGGCGTAACTCAGAGAATAGCAGGCCAGGCGTTCGCTGACGGGCTGCGGTAGTGCGGAAACGTTTACTGCAACAGTTTGGCCGACGTTGGCGGGGGAAGGCAAAAAGGGATTGGTGAGCTTATTTTGGGCATTGCAGGGCAGAGCTAAGGCAAGCAGCAGACTGCTGAGTATTAACGGGAAAAATCGTTTTAGCATAATGGCTCCTTTCGGTGTTGTCCGTTAAAAGGACGGAACAAGCATTGCATAGTAAATTTCATTTTTCATTTTAGCGCAAGCAGGGAATAATTTCAAGTGAAAATTTAGAAAATAGAGAAAATTTTAAATTATCATATTGCATTTCGCTTTTTTTATGCTACAATGAATGCAATACAGGAAAAATGAGGTGATACAATGGATGGCTTGCGTAATAATAAACTGGCGGAGGATTTGCTGCATCTGGCATTGATTCAGGGAGCAAGTGATTTGCATATCGAGCCTGACGGACAGGGCGTGCGTGTGCGCGTCCGTGTTGACGGTCTGCTGCAGCAGCTGTGCGTGTTGCCACGCTCACAGCAAAGCACGCTGCTGACGCAGCTGAAGGTGTGGAGCGGTATGGATATTGCCGAAAAAAGAGTGCCGCAGGACGGTAGGCTATTGTTGGAGCATGAAGGCAGCGAGGTGGATTTGCGTTTATCCAGCCTGCCTACGGTGAACGGCGAAAAGCTGGCAATCCGTTTTCTGCAGCGTCAGGATAATTTGCTGCAGCTGGAGCAGCTGCAGTTCAGCGATGATAATTTGCAGCGCTACCGGCAGCTTTTTCATCAGCCGAACGGCTTGGTGCTTTTGACAGGACCTACTGGCAGCGGCAAAACGACCACGCTTTATGCGACGCTGCAGGAGCTGGATGCTGCTGCCAACAATATAATAACCTTAGAGGACCCGGTGGAATACAAGCTGCCGGGAATCAATCAGGTGGCGGTCAACCGCAGGAGCGGACTGACCTTTGCGGCAGGCTTGCGTTCGGTGGTGCGTCAGGATCCGGATGTTATCATGCTGGGTGAAATCAGAGATGAGGAAACGGCGGCGATGGCGGTGCATGCTGCGCTTACAGGTCATTTGGTGTTGAGCACACTGCACACGAATGATGCTATCGGTGCGGTTTATCGTCTGCTGGATATGGGGATTGCCGATTATCTTTTGGCTGCAGGGTTGCGCGGTGTGCTGGCGCAGCGTTTGCTGCGTCGTCCCTGCCGCCATTGCGGCGAACGGCGCTTGGCCACGGCAGCGGAGCTGCAGTATATTGGGCGTAGTGCTGATGAAAAACTGCAGGTGGTGCAGGCTCACGGCTGTGAGCATTGTCACGGCACAGGTTACAGAGGGCGTTTGGCCTTGCATGAGCTGGTAGTGTTTGATAAACGGATGCAGCAGCTGTTGGTAAACGGCGCTGATGAAGCAGAGCTTTTGCAGGAGGCGCGCAAGCAGGGATGGCGCAGTCTGTACGCCGACGCAGTAGCGAAGGTGCTGCAGGGTGCAACAACGGTTGAAGAATTGTGGCGCGTCGGTATCACCGGGGAGGCTGACAATGCTTGATAAGCTGCTGCTTTTGGCACGGAATATGGGAGCCAGCGATTTGCATCTTACGCCTGCGAGTGTACCGATGGTGCGCGTAGATGGCAGTCTGCAGCCTTTGCAAAACGAATTTATTTCCCGGGAAAAGCTGGAGAAGGCGTTGCTTGCCCTGCTGCCGGAGCAGGAAAAACAGCAGCTGCTGCAGACAGGTGAGATTGATGCTGCTTTTAGTGACAGTTTGCAGGAGCGCTGCCGGCTCAATGTTTACCGGCTTGGCAACGGCTATGCGGCGGCGATTCGTCTGCTGCCGAAGGAAATTCCTGACTGCAACAGTCTTGGCCTACCGCAAATTATCAGTCAGCTTGCTGAGAGCAGTCGCGGTCTGCTGCTCGTCACCGGTGCCACAGGCAGCGGTAAAAGTACAACACTTGCTTCACTTGTACAGCAGATAAATCAAACGCGCGCTGTACACGTCCTGACGCTGGAGGACCCGATAGAATATGTTTATCCGGCGGGCCTGGCACTGATTAACCAGCGTGAGGTGGGGCGTGATACCAAAAGCTTTGCCAGCGGTCTGCGCAGTGCGCTCAGGCAGGACCCGGATGTGATTATGGTGGGCGAGCTCAGGGATGCAGAAACAATCGGTATAGCGCTGACGGCGGCAGAAACAGGTCATCTTGTTTTGGCAACGCTGCACACGCAGGATGCTGCAGGTACGGTGAACCGCATTCTTGACGTGCTGCCGGACAGACAGCATGTGTGTACGCAGCTGGCCGACTGCCTGTTGGGGATTTGCTGCCAAAGGTTGCTGCCGCGTTGCGATGAATTTGGACGAGTGGCAGCCTTTGAGGTGCTTGTCGCGACGCCTGCCATGCGCAATTTAATTCGTGAGGGGCGCACGCACCAGCTGCAGTCCTATTTGCAGACCGGCGCGCGCTACGGCATGCAGACGATGGAGGATGCGGTAAAGGCCTTGCAGCTGCGCGGAATAATCGCATAAAAAAAGCCGCTGCGAAAAGCAGCGGCTGAATATGAGCTTTATATACAGAAAACTTATAAACGGTATTACAAAATCTCTTCTCTGATTAGGGTGTTCATCATCTTTTGCTTGCCCAATACCCAAAGCAAATCGTTTTCTTCGAAAACGAGTGAAACGTGGGGGTTGGTAATCGTAAAGGCACCACGCTCCAGACCGACAACGAGGCAGCTCCATTTATTGCGCAAGTCGGCGGCCTTCAGTGAGGTTCCCAAAATAGGAGAATGCTTGTCGATGGTAATCGCCAGGGAGAGGAATTGCTGCTCCGGTTTGTTTTGGTGGTTATCCAGCATGAATTCACGCAGGCTTTGCGGCAGGTCGCAGCGCTCAAGGCCTAAGCTGCGCTGCCTTACTGCAGCAGCAAAAACCTGCAGCTGGCTGGCGGTGCCGATGAGCAGCAGCTTGTCGCCATTTTCCACTATCTGCTCACCGCCGGGCATATCAACAGCACGGTTGCTGCCCAAAAGCTGCAGTACGTTGCAGCCATAGCTTTCACGGAAGCCAAGACTGCGCAGGCTGTGTCCTTTAATGGGAGAATCCTTTTGCAAATCGTAGTAGACAAGCTGTAAATCCTCGTCGAACCAGGTACGGCTGTCATCGGGAGCGCTTTCGCGATGCTTGCGCATGTGCTTTTCGTTAAGGTTTACCAAAAAGCGTGATTCAATGCGCAGGTACTCGCTCATCAGCCAGTCGGAGGAGGAGATGAAGTATGCTGCCAGCAGGACGGAAACGCAGGCCAGGAAGCCGTGCAGATTCAGCAGGGTGTGAAAGATGAAGTACAGCGAAGCGGATGCTACAAGTAGCTTGCCAAATACCAGGAACATCAGCGGCAGATGGTTAGCACGCTTCTTAAACCAAAGCTTGGAGAACAAATCACCATTGCCAGCGCGGTTAACTAAAACGGCACGCAGAATCGGCGACATGATAATAAAGGTGGCTGCGGCGGTCAGCAGTCTGCTGTACGGCAGCTTTAAGGTGTTGCCCAAATAAGGCAACAGGTAATATTCCGCACCCAAAGCGATAGCTGCCAGCAGGGTGATGAAAATCAGCATACGCATGGTGTAACCGGTCAGCAGATTCTTCCAATCCTGATCCTTGTCATCATCGGTTGTTGTGCCGGTGTAACGGTCAAGCCAGCTTTTAGCCTGCGGCGGCAGCAGCTTCAGCACCAGCTGGTAAAAGGGCTCAGCTGCCATGATGCAGAAGGGTGTGGTAAAGGTAGTGATTACGGATACCGCTACGATAATCGGATATAAAAAGCTGCTGATTACGCCCAGGCTCATGCCAAGGGAAGCGATAATAAAAGAGAATTCACCAATCTGTGCCAGGCTGAAGCCGCAGTGTACAGAGGTGTTGAGGCTTTGGCCGGAGGCCAGCACGCCGCCGGTGGAGAAAATTAGCTTGCCGATAATTGTTGCTACTACCAGTACGAAAATAGGAAGCGCCTGCTCCAGCAGGATAGCGGGATCTACCATCATGCCGACGGATACGAAAAAGACAGCGCCGAATAAATCCTTGATAGGAGCAACGAGGTGCTCGATTTTTTCTGCATTAGGCGCTTCGGCAATCAAAGAACCCATGATGAAGGCACCCAAAGCGGAGGAGAAGCCGAGCTGAGTTGCCAGTACCACCATACCGAGGCACAGGCCGATGGAAACAACTACCAGAGTTTCTTCGTTCATCAGCTGTTTGGCCCATTTAAAGAAGCTGGGAACAAGGTACATACCCAGAACAAACCATAAAACGAGGAAGAAAATCAAGCGTCCGATGCTGAGCAGCAGCTCCATTGTGGAAACATCGGCGCTGGCTACGGCCATGGTTGCAAGCAGCACCATCATCACGATACCGGCGATATCTTCAATAATCAGCACGCCGAAAACTATTTCCGTAAAGCGCTGTGCCCTGAGCTTTAAATCGTCGAAGGCCTTGATAATAATCGTGGTGGAGGACATAGAAAGCATACCGCCCAGGAAAAGGCTGTCCATATGGTTCCATCCGAGCAGTGTACCGGCGAAGTAGCCCACGGCCAGCATACCGCCGATTTCTACCGCGGTGGCGATGAAGGCTGTACTGCCTACGCTTTTCAGCTTGTAAAAGCTGAACTCCAGTCCCAGTGCGAACAGCAGGAAGATAACACCGATTTCGGACCAGGCGTGTACGTTGGCTTTATCGGTAATCGTCGGGAAGAAGTTGAAATGCGGACCGGTGATGAAGCCGGCAACAATGTAGCCGAGTACCAGCGGCTGATTAATCTTCTTGAAAAGAATTGTCGTGACGCCGGCTACGAGCAAAATCATTGCTAAATCATTAATAATAGTAGGCAGATGAGTCATGGGAATCTCCTTTGCGATATTTTTTGCCAAAATGGCTTTAAATGGTGTATAATAATTGAAATGTAGTCATTAGCTTTTTACAAGCTCTGTAGACTGCAAAACAAATAATCTCAATATATATTATACAATATTTTTGACTGAAATTATTGCATAAATAATGCTTTATTATGTTAATTTATTGTGACAATCGCATTTGGAGGAATAAAGATGAACGAAAATCAACAAGAAAAATTAGTTTTGGTAGATGGCGAGATTATGCCAGAAGCTGAAGCGTTTATTGACGTTAACGACCGCGGTCATAACTTCGGCGATGGCGTTTTTGAAATTGTACCGGTTTATAACGGCCGTGCCTTTGCTTTGCTGCCGCATATGAACAATTTATTCGATTCTGTAATCGCCGTAAAAATCCCCGGCGTTTATATGATTGAAGAGCTGGTAGAGTTTCATGAAAGCCTGTTGGCCGCAACCGGTCTGCAGGACTGCGAAATCTATACTCAGGTAACTCGTGGCAGCGGTGCTTATGCTCTGTCCTATCCGGAGCAGAGCATTCCGCATCTGACTATGTATGCTGTACCGGTTGACCGCGAGGCACTGGCTGAAAAACGTGCCAAGGGCGTAAATGTTATCACTGTGGAGGACGTGCGCTGGGCACGTTGCGATATCAATACTCTGAACCGTCTGCCGGAGGTAATGGCTAAACAGAAGGCTGTTATCGGCAATGCTTTTGATTCCCTGTTTGTTCGCGACGGCAAAATTACCGAAAGCACGGAAGCAAGCTTCTTCATTTATAAAGACGGCATTCTGTGGACTCATCCCGAAAACAACTTTATCCATAAAAATATTACCCGCCGTCTGCTGATGGAACGCCTGTCCAAAGACTTGGACCTGCAGATTATCGAAAGAGCTTTTGATAAGGATTTCGCACTCAAAGCAGACGAAGCCTTCCTCTGCGGACCGCGTTGCGAATTTATGCCTGTTACCAAAATCGACCGCAGCTTCGTTGCTGACGGCAAGGTTGGCGAGCTGACACAAAAGCTGCAGGATGCATATATGGCATTTGTAGCTAAGGAATGCCCTGCTAAGCATGAATAACAGCAAGCTGGTGCGTGGAGCGTTATTGGTGGCTTTGGCGTTGGCGCTGCAGTCGCTGCGTCTGGTGCTGCCGATGCCGCAAATGCTTTCCACGTTTATCATCGGTACTTTGGTGCACATGATGCTGGTGCTCACGCTGCAGCTCAACGGATTGAAGACAGCATTGCTGCTGGCATTTTTGCTGCCGCTGACTGCTTATGTGCAGGGGCAGGTGCTGCTGCCGTTTCTGATTCCTGTGATCTGGCTGGGCAATTTTATCTTTGTGTTGCTTGTGCGTCAGTTTAAGGGCAGAAGCAAGCTGTCTTTATGTGTGCCGCCTGTGGCGAAGGCCTGTGTTATGCTGCTGGCAGCCTGGGCTGCGCTGAGCTTCTTGGCGCTGCCGAATCCTGCGCTGCGCAAGACTGTTATGTTTGCGATGAGCGTACCGCAACTGCTGACAGCTGTTGCCGGTATTTTGCTGGCAGAGCAGGTCAAAAAGCGCCTGCGTCAGTTTGATTAATACAGGTTTGGCAATAACATAATGTATTTATGCGCGTCGTATTTAACCGACAGCGAAAATAACCGCCGGTGTAAAAGCTGAGCGGTTATTTTGTTTAATGCTTCGGCTTTGCTCAGTAACCTTTTGGTAACTGAAGCACTTTTTTGTGCATACTTTACAAATGAGCGGCAACAGCATATTATAATATAGGCAATGGATAGTAGTTATTTATTTTGTGAAGTTAATGTTAAAAATGCCAATACAGTGCCGCAAGCTATATTTCGTATGCTATAATATACAAGCAGTAATGAGTTTTAGGGGGTTATCAGTATTTTAGAATTTAAACCTGTAACATTGGCGCAAAAGCCTTTGTTTGAAAGCTATATATCAAAATCACATCAAAATGGCAGCGAATGTGCCTTTTCCAATCTTTTTGTCTGGCGTGACTGCTATCATATTTATTGGTGCGTAGCGCACGATTTCCTGCTGCTGAAGGTAAAACGCAACAACGTTGACTTTTATATTCAGCCTTTTGGCGGACGCGATGAGGATTTGCCGCGTCTGATGCAGGAGCTTAAAGAGGAGCATCAGGGCAAGCCGTTTGAGATGCACGGTATCTATGATTTTACCAAGGAGCGCTTTGAACGCGTAATGCCCGGTCTGACGTATGAGGAGGACCGCGACAACTGGGATTATGTATATCTGCAGGAAAAGCTGGCAACGCTTTCCGGCCGCAAGCTGCATGGGCAGAAGAATCACTACAATGCTTTTGTCAAGGCACATCCGGATTTCGTTTATGAGCCGATTACTATGGATAATATGATGGAATGCCTGAACTTCGGCGAGCGCTGGTGCGATGAGCATATGGCGGAGGATCCTTCGCTGCTGTGCGAAAAGTATGCTATTCAGGAGGCCTTCCTGAGCTTTGAGCAGCTGGAGCTGCGCGGCGGTGCAATCCGTTTCGACGGTAAAATTCAGGCCTTCAGCTTTGGCAAGAAGATTAACGACGATACAGCGGTGCTGCATGTAGAAAAGGCGCGTCATGATGTACGCGGTTTGTATACTGCTATTACCAAGGAGTTCGCTGCTCATGCCTGGACGGATGTAAAATATCTTAACCGCGAGGAGGATATGGGGCATCCCGGTCTGCGTGAGGCAAAAATGGCGCTGCATCCGGAATTTATGGTGAAAAAATATAATGTAATTATTGGGTGAGGTAGCTTATGATTTACCGTGTCTTGAGCAAGGAGCGGATGTACCAAGCGGAAGAGCTTTGGGATTACTGCTTTGAAAAAAAGAAGGAGCCTTTCTTTCAGTACTATTTTGAGCAGTACTGCGGCAAGGACAATATGGTTATCGGTGGCTTTGACAAGGTTGGCGAGGAAGAAAAGTTGCGCACAATGCTGCATGTAAATCCTTATATGCTGCGTTTGCGCGGGCAGGAGATGCTGGTGCCGTATCTGGTGGGCATTGCCACAGCTCCGGAAGCACGTGGACAGCACCTTTTGCGTCCGCTTTTGGAAACTGCCTTTGAGGTGCTGCGCTCGCAGGGATTCCCTTTTGTGACGCTGATGCCTATAAGTGCCGGTATTTATCTGCCGTATGAATTTGCTTACTGCTATTATCGTCATGAATATAAAATGCCTTTGGCAAAGCTGCAAATTCCTGCAATTGGTGATGAACTGTCGGTAGAACGTCTGGATTTAGTTTCTTTGCTGCAATCTGTGACTGAGGAAAAAGCTCAGCCTTGCAATCCTTTGGCAGATATTTACGCAAGTGTTACCGCAGCATGGAACGGCGTACCGCAGCGCACTGCGTTCCAATGGCGCAAGCTGTTGTCTGTAGTTACGCAGGAAAATGTGCTGTGCGCTGTTGTTTACCGTGCGGAGGAAGCAGTGGGCTATATGCTTTACTCGCTGACTGACGGCACGTTCAACGTGCAGGAGCTGCTGGCGCAGGATGCTGCGGTAAAGAACCGTCTGCTGCAATATGCCGCAGGACACAGAAGCGAAGCGCAGGAGCTTTGCTGGCTGGCGGAGCCGTGGGATGAAACATATCTTAGCTTTGCGGACCAGGCGCTTACAGGCAGACTGCAGCCGTTTATGATGGCGCGCTGTCTTGATGCGCGTTTGGCGCTCGCCAAGCTGCCGGTAGCAGAAGATATGAGCAGCGGAAGCGTTGTCATGCTGCTTACGGATAAGATGATTGAGCGTAATAATCATCTGCTGCAGCTACGCACGTCACCGGGCAAGCTGGAGGCAGTCAGCACGCTGGAGCAGGAGGAGGTTACCATGGACATGGGCGCCTTTACCCAGCTTTACTTCGGTGCGTTCAGCGCTACGGAGCTGTGGGAAGCAGGGCGTATTAAATGCAATGATGTGCAGAAGCTACATTTGCTCGATGAACTGTTTCCTAAATGCCGCACCTATAATAACGAATATTTTTAAAGCTTATGCAGGCTGTCGGATGTTTCGGCAGTCTGCTTTTTGACAACAGAAAAACCCATGCTTTACTTAGCGTAAAGCATGGGCTCATTTTTTTGGTACAGAATTTACTGCGCTGTAATTTGCTTTTCCATGACGTTATAGGCTACATCACCGTCATGCGGCTGACCGTTGACCGTTACATTGCCGTGAAAGGCTGCAATTTTAGTCTTCCAGCAGTAGCTGCCGCTGTCTGCGGTAATTTTATTGCTGTTATCATTGAAAACAAGATTGCCGTTTACATAGGCAGTTCTGTCGGAATGATATACATCTACCTTATCGCAGGCAAAGCTCATATCGCCGAAACTCAGACGGATATTGCCCTGGCCGTGAACCTCCATAGCATAAAGATATACCTTTGTGGCATCGCCGGTAATGGTTAAGGTAGTGTCATGTGCAGGGAACTGTACGAAAACATTTCCCTGCAGGTCATATACACCAGTGAGCGGGTTAAAGGTACGGCTGTCACTCTTGATTACCGGGTCGGCAAAGCACATAGAAGGCAGCATCATAACAAGCATAGTTAATATTAAAAGTAATTTCTTCATGAATAAATCACCTCTTGTAGCATGAAAAACAGGAGAAATTTTAAGTGTACTCTTTATTATAGTATTTTTAGAGAATCGGCGCAAGCGTTAAAAAAGATTTTTTTAGAAAAAAAGAGGATTTTTCCTTTATACATTGAATATAAATTATGTGTGATATAGTAGTGGAGGCGGAGAGGGTAATGAACGGAGATTTTGAAAACTTTAAAGAGCAGGTGCGCAGCACAGCTGATATGGTAGAAATAATCTCCGGTTACGTGCCGTTGAAAAAGAAAGGCCAGAACTATTGGGGCTGTTGCCCGTTTCACGGAGAGAAAACGCCGTCCTTTTCGGTGAACCCCGGCAAGAGCATGTTTTATTGCTTTGGCTGCCATGAGGGCGGAGATATTTTTAAGTTTATTATGAAAATCGAAAACTGCAGCTTTATGGATGCATTAAAGCTGCTGGCCGGCAGATACGGTATTCCGATACCGGAAAAGCAGAAGACAGCCGCCGAAATTGCACGCGAGAAACAAAGGGACAGCATTTATAGTGCTAATGAGCTGGCGTCAAAATTTTTTCAGGCCTGTCTGACAAAAACTGCTTATGGTGAACCTGCCCTTGCTTATCTCGCCGGGCGCGGAATCGGTAAAGAAATTATTGCCGGCTTTGGCATAGGCTATGCGCTGAATAATTTTACCGCGCTTGTCAGCTCTCTTGCTAAGCGCGGTTGTCAGCCGCAGGTGCTGGAGGCTGCCGGACTGGCGGCCCGTGGGCGCGACGGCTATTATGACAAGTTCCGCAACCGTGTGATTATTCCTATCCGCGATGCCCGCGGACGTATAGTCGGCTTTGGCGGCAGAGTGCTGGACAACAGCACACCTAAATATCTGAATACAGCGGAAACGCAGTGGTTTAATAAGCGAAGGCTGCTTTTTGGTCTGGATATAGCCTTGAAGGCTATCCGCAAAAGCGGTCGGGCTGTAGTTGTCGAGGGTTATATGGATGCTATCAGCTTGCATGCGGCAGGCTTTGATAATGTTGTAGCATCTATGGGAACGGCCTTTTCCCAGGAGCAGGCTAAGCTGCTGCAGCGTCTGGCGGATGAAGTAATCTTTTGCTATGACAGCGACAGCGCAGGCCGCAAGGCTTCGGTGCGTGCCGTGAGCATTGCCAGGGAAGCAGGCTTGAAGGTGCGCATAGCAGGTGTACCTGACGGCAAGGATCCCGACGAATATGTACGTCAGCATGGTCATGATGCTTTTGCACAGGTGCTGGCGGCGGCGCAGAATGGTATTGATTTTCAAATAGATGAAACTATCCTGCAAAATAATATTGCTAATTTAGCAGGAAAAGTAGAGGCTGTGTCGAATATACTACCATTCCTATTAGAATGTCAAAATGAAATTGAAGCGTCGGAGCATATCCGAAGGCTGGCACAGCGGCTGACTATTGATGAAGGCCTGATTGCGGAGGAATACCGCAAGGCAGCACGCAAAGGCGGCAGACAGCAGACTGGGCAGCCGACGGTGATTCCGGAGGAAAAAAGCGCCGGTATCGGTCAGCAGGCGGAAGAACTGCTTCTGAGATTGCTTTTGGAGCAGCCGCAGCTGTGTGATGAATGCCGTGCGGAGGTAAAGGAAACAGGCTTTGAAGATGCTGTGCTGGCACAGCTGTTTGACAGGTTGTGCGAGCTTGGCACCGCTTATACAACGGATAAGCTGAATAATGTCCTGGATGATGCGGCGCAGACAGCGCTGGCACGTATTTTGGCACATCAGCTTCCGGAGGGAGATATGGATAAGCTTATGCAGGACTGCCTCAGGCAGATGCGGCGGCTTTGTCTGGAAAAAGAATATGAAAAGCATCGTCTGCTGGCTGATGAATACGAAAGATCGGCAGATGAGCGCTTTCTCAGTGAATTAATGGAAAGTCAAAGGATAAAGAATGAAATCAAAAAACTCTATGGAAACCAAAATAAATAAGGAAGGAGGGGACACCATGGCTGCAGCTACTAAAATAACGCAGGAGCAGATTGATGAGCTTATCCGCAAGGGTAAGGCTAATAAGGGTGTTCTCACCTATGGCGATGTAATGAACCTCACCAATACTTTGGAAGATATTACGCCCGAAGATGTTGAGCATATCTACGAGGTTATTACACGTAAAGGTCTGGAGCTTGTTGATGATGACAACGCCTCCGACGAAGATATACTGCCTTTGGTAGGAAACGACGAAGATAATGATGAGCCCAGCAGCAGCGAGCTGGAAAATATGAGCGTTCCCGAAGGCATTAGCATTGACGATCCTGTACGCATGTACCTTAAGGAAATCGGCAGAGTACCGCTGCTTATCGGGGAGGATGAGGTTAAGCTCGCTAAGCGCATGGATAAGGGCCGTCAGGCAGAGCGTATTCAGCGCGGCAGAATGATTGAGCTGGAGGAGCCTGCTTTTACTGCCGAGGACAGCGGCAGCGCATTGGTTGAAAAGCTGCGCGAGAGCCTGAAAGAGGAATGGCAGATTACCAATATGCGTTCTGTTTTCCGTGTAGCGCAGATGATTAAAAAGCGTCAGAGCGTAGGTCAGCCTTATACTGTTGACGATTACGAGGACCTGATTTTTGAATTTACCAAAGATGAGCGTCTGCATCTGCAGCGCCTGATGGCAGAACAAAGATGTCTGATTCCGGGCTGTGAACAGTTCGTAGTAACGCGTGAAACAAGCGATTTAGATGATCACAAGCTTTATCAGATTAAGGCTATTCTCAACGAGCTCAGAGAGCGTATGAGTGACGGCAGAGAAAAGGATTCCGCTGTTGTTGAAGCTTACTGCAATCTGGATGAGGATTTCGAAAAGCTGTTGAAAGCAGTTGCACATCAGGGTGACGAAGCTAAGCAATGCTTATCCGAAGCTAACCTGCGTCTGGTAGTAAGTATTGCCAAGCGCTATGTCGGTCGCGGTATGCTGTTCCTGGATTTGATTCAGGAGGGCAACCTGGGCCTGATTAAGGCTGTAGATAAATTTGACTATAACAAGGGCTTTAAATTCAGTACCTATGCTACATGGTGGATTCGTCAGGCGATTACCCGTGCGATTGCCGACCAGGCGCGTACTATCCGTATTCCCGTACATATGGTGGAAACCATTAACAAGCTCATCCGTGTTTCCCGCCAGCTGCTGCAGGAGCTTGGCCGCGAGCCTTTGCCGGAAGAAATTGCCAAGGAAATGGATACCTCCGTTGACAGAGTGCGCGAGATTATGAAAATTGCGCAGGAGCCTGTTTCTCTGGAAACTCCTATCGGTGAGGAAGAGGATTCGCATCTGGGTGATTTTATTGAGGATCACGATGCACCGGCACCTGCCGACGCTGCTTCCTTCACTCTGCTGCGTGAGCAGCTGGAGGAGGTTCTGGAAACGCTTACTATCCGTGAAAAACGGGTATTGGAGCTGCGCTTTGGTTTGGAGGACGGCCGTAGCCGTACTTTGGAAGAGGTTGGCCAGCATTTTGGCGTTACCCGTGAGCGTATCCGTCAGATTGAGGCTAAGGCATTGCGCAAGCTGCGTCATCCTAGCCGCAGCAAAAAGCTGAAGGACTTCTTGGAATAATAGTTGACAAACAACTATATCTATTATAAAATAATACTGTTTGGTAGCTTGCATGGGCCTATAGCTCAGTGGTAGAGCCGCCGGCTCATAACCGGCTGGTCGTAGGTTCGAACCCTACTGGGCCCACCAATACCTTACATCAGCAAAACGAAGTGAACGCAGGTCGAAAGGCCTGCGTTTTTAATTCTATGAGTTGACATTTATCTGCTTATAGTGACATAATTAAATAGTTATCAAGAATATGGATTCATTTCACTGAATAAGTTTGAATAATTACCAAGGAGGCAAGAATGTTTACTTTAAAAAATGGTGACGGTATGGTTTGGCCTGACGGCAAGCGTATCGCCGTGATGGTTACCTTTGATTTTGATGCGGAGCTGCTGCGTAAATCTGTAATCGGCAAGCGAACAATCGGCTTTTCCGATACAAGCAGAGGTCAATATGGTCCTGATGAGGGCTTGAAGCGTTGTCTGGATATGCTTGAACGGCAACAGCTCAAAACTACCTTTTTTGTTCCCGGCCGCATTGCGGAGCTTTATGCAGATAAGGTGCAGCAAATAGCGGATGCAGGACATGAGCTTGCATATCACGGCTATCTGCACGAAGCCTCTGTAGATATGCCTGCTGATGAGGAAAGAGAGAATATGGCCAAGAGTGAGGTGCTTCTGGAAAAAATAAGCGGCCGCAAGGTTGTCGGCTATCGCGGTCCGCTGGATTTATTGCCTAACTGTGCAATGCAGCTGATGGCTGAACGTGGATATTTATACGGTTCTACACTTAAGGATTGCGACTGGGCGTATGTGCATGAGGACTACCCTCTTGTGGAGCTTCCTACTGAGCCTACGCTGGATGATTTCTCCTGGTTCTATTTTTCCTATGCTGATGAAGCTACTATTACCTGCAGTTATCCGGTGGACTATGTTTACGATATCTGGAAGGATAATTTTGACGAGCTTGCCAACGAGGGTGATAAAATTTTTGTGCTCAAGCTGCATCCGCAGCTTATCGGCCGCAGCAGCCGCGTGCGCATGCTGGAACGCTTTATTGCCTATATGAAGGCGAACGGCGCATGGCTTGCAAGCTGCGAAGAGGTAGCGCGTTACGTAAAGGAGTTTTATGCTAAACGTGCGGAAGGAGGCGAAGCATGATGAACTGGAACTGGCCTGATAATAAGCGCATTGCTTTACTGCTTTCCTTTGATATCGATGCGGAAACTCTGTGGCTTACACGCAACGATATCAATGAACGTCATCTGGTGCACATGTCCCGCGGTCTTTATGCCACGAAGCAGGGCTTGCCGCGCATTCTGAAGATGCTGGAGGAGGAAGGTCTTAAGGCAACCTTTTTCACTACTGCCTATACTGCGGAGATTCATCCGGAAATCATTCAATACATTGCAGCGCAGGGACATGAAATCGGCTATCACGGTTATCTGCATGAAGTAAAGGATACCTATGAAGAAGAAAATGCGCTGATGGATAAGGTTGATGCTATCTTTCGCAGCCTTACCGGCAAACGTCCCGTAGGTGTGCGTATGCCTGATGGTATCTTGCATGATTTTCATAAGCAGCTCTGGCTGGACCGCGGTTGCATCTATTCCTCCAACTGGCGTAACAATGACGGGCCTTTCCTGCTGCAAATAGACGGCAAGGAAATACCTATCGTTGAGCTGCCGAAGGACGGCATTGTTGATGATACCTCCTATGATATGTATACTCTGCAGCATCCGGAGCATTATTATCTGCGCAGCGGACGCGAAATGGTGCAGATTTGGCAGGATGAGTTTGACGGCCTGGCAGACGAGGGCCGCATCATTAACTTTGTTATGCATCCGCAGTTTATCGGTCGTCCGGGATATGTTCGTGCATTGCGTTCATTTATTCATTATGCAAAAGAAAATGGAGCCTGGATTACTACTGACGAAGCCTGCGCTCAACATGTTTTAAAGCAGAAGGGGTATGATATTGAGGTTCATTACTGATTGAAAAAAATCTGTTGGCAGTGTCGTTGATTCTATGGTATAATAATTCATTATATGAGCAAGTTTACTCATTAAATGTACGGAGTAAACAGATATTAAAAATTGAGAGGGGTTTTTCTAATGAAAAAGTTTACAATGAAAAGTATTTTTGCTTTCCTGGCAACTGCAATGCTGGCTATGATGCTGGTAGGCTGTGGTGGCGAGAAAAAAGATGCTGCATCTGATGCAGGCAAGGGTGACAAATGGGTTGTTGCTATCAACTCCACCTTCCCGCCGTTTGAATCCGTAAAGGAAGGCACCAAGGATTACCAAGGTGTTGATATTGATATCGCTCACTACATCGCCAAGAAGATGAACAAGAAAATCGAATTCACCGATATGAAATTCGCTTCTTTGGTACCTACTCTGCAAAGTGGCCGTGCTGATGTTATTATCTCCGCCATTTCTCCGACTTCCGAGCGTGAAAAGGTTGTATCCTTCTCCAAGCCTTATTATTTCCCGATGAAGGCTATTCTCTGCAAAAAGGGTGCAGGCTATGACACTATGGATAAACTGAAGGGTAAAAAAGCCGGTGCTTCTATGGGTACTACCTATGCTAAAGAGCTGAAGGCTGTCGGCGGTATCGAAGTTGTTGAAATGGATACTACTCCGCTGGTTGTTCAGGATATTAAAAACGGTCGTCTGGCTGCAGGTCTGTTTGATTCTTCCCAAGCTGCTGTTTTCGTAAAACAAAATCCTGATCTGGAGCTGCACGTTCTGCAGGGAACTGTAGTAAAAGACGATACCTTTGCTATTGCGCTGCCGAAGGATTCCAAGGATGTTGAAAAAATCAACGAAATCCTGAAGGAAATGCGCACCAATGGTGAGCTGCACAAAATTCTCGTAGCTCATCTGGGTGAAGAAGGCACTAAAGAATATGAAGCTGCAATTGAAAAGCTGGATATTGCAAAGCTGTAAGAGGTGAATTGAGCAGATGTTAGATTTTTCCGTTCTGGAACCTTATATACCGCTTTTGGCAACCGCTGTCTGGATTACGCTTAAATTTACTTTCTTTTCTACAATTATGGGCTTTTTCGGCGGCTTTATCCTGGCGCTGATAACCCTGTCCAAAAACAGAGTTCTTTCCTTCCTGGCGAAGGTTTATATTTCTGTCTTCCGCGGTACGCCACTTTTAGTACAGCTGATGCTGATTTACTTTGCGACACCGCAGCTGACAAGCTATACTATTTCTGCCCTGGAGGCAGGCGTGCTTTCCTTCGGCCTGAACAGTGCCGCATATATTTCCGAAGCATTGCGCGGCGGCATTCTTGCTGTCGACAAAGGTCAGTGGGAGGGCGCAATGTCCTTGGGTGTGCCTAAGCATCGTTTCCTGCTGGATATTATTCTGCCGCAGGCTATTAAGAATGCATTGCCTTCTCTGGTAAACGAAAGCATTATGCTGCTGAAGGATTCCAGCCTTGTTTCCGTTATCGGTGTTGCCGATACGCTGCGTTGGGCGGATCTGATTCAGGCAAAAACCTTCCGTGCGTTTGAAGCCTTTATCGTAGCTGCTGCTGTTTATTATGTTTTGGTTATGGCCCTGAACTTTTTGGGCGGTTTGTTAGAAAAGAAGGTGCGCATCAGTGATTGAGATTCAACACCTGTCTAAAAGCTTTGGTAATTTAGAGGTTCTTAAGGATGTTTCCCTGACAATAAAAAAAGGTGAGGTTGTTACCATTATCGGTTCTTCCGGTTCAGGAAAATCTACGCTACTGCGTTGTATCAATCTGCTGGAGCAGCCTACCGGCGGAGCAATTTTATTCGAAGGTAAGGACATCGTAAATTCCAAAATTAAAATTGAAGATATTCGCAAGAATGCCTGCATGGTGTTCCAGCATTTTAATCTTTTTGCTAATATGACTGTTCTGGAAAATATGACCTACGCTCCTCGTGTAGTAAACGGTCTGTCCAAGCAGGAGGCAAAGGAAAAGGCTATGAAGCTGTTGGCTAAGGTCAATCTTTCCGATAAAGCCAATGAATATCCCAGCCGTCTGAGCGGCGGCCAGAAGCAGCGTGTGGCAATTGCCCGTGCTTTGGCGATGGAGCCGAAGGTACTGCTTTTGGATGAGCCTACTTCCGCACTTGATCCGGAAATGGTCAAGGAGGTATTGGATGTTATCAAGCAGCTGGCCAATACCGGTATTACCATGGTTTTGGTTACCCATGAAATGGGCTTCGCTAAGGACGTTTCGGATACCGTTTATTTCATGGATGGCGGTTATCTGATTGAAAGCGGTACGCCGGATGAAGTGTTTAATCATCCGAAAACGGAACGCGCGAAGAAATTCCTTAATTCTGTTTTGGTATAAGGAAATATAGATGAAAATATTTATAATTAATCCTGACTTTGGGGTTACTCCTGAGCAGATGGCAGCACGCTGTCATCTGCTCAGTGTGCATGTAGGTCCTGATGTGGAGCTGCACATGGAGTGCCTTGTTGAAAATCATATCGAAATTGATTCTGCTCTTGATGCTGCGCTTGCTGCGCCCGAGATTATCAAAATGGCTGTGCGTGCGGAAAGCGAAGGCTATGACGCAGTCGTGCTGTACTGCTTCAGTGACCCCGCGGTGGATGCTTGCCGTGAGGTGGTAAGCATACCTGTAGTAGGCGGCGGTCAGGCTAGCTGCCTTCTGGCTCCGCTGGTAGGCAGGCAGGCCGGGCTTTTGCTGGCAGATACTGCGCGTTATGCAGAAAAGCAGCTTTTTGTTGCTCAATGCGGTGTTGATCCTGCGCGTATTGCTGCAATCGGCGGCATTGAGGCCCGTGGTGTTGATTTGTGGGCAGAGCGTGAGCGTGTTCTGGACCTGCTTACGGAAGCCGGCAAAAATTTGCTGTCGGTAGGCAGAGTGCAGGTACTGCTTTTGGGTTGCTTATCCTTTTTAGGTTTGGCGCACCCGCTCAGTGAGCGTCTGGGCGTTCCTGTTGTGGACCCGGCGGTGGCACCTGTGGCGCTGGCAGAATGCCTTGTGCGGCAGGGACTTAAAACAAGCCGCAAGGCTTATCCTGCACCGCCGTTGCGCAAACGGACGTGGCAGAGCGGCCAATTATAAACAGCTTGCTTTTCTATAGGAAATAGTGTAAGATAATATTAGTATTAAAATCTTAAGAAGAGAGGTTACTGTTTTAATGAAAAAGAGCTTACTGACTTTGATTATGGCTTTGGTTATGGCTTTGGCTTGCGCAACCAGCGCTTTTGCGGAAGATTTGGGTTATGTAAATGTTGAACGTGTTTTCCGCAGCTATCCTGATATTCAGACTACTATGAGCGTTATCAATCTGGAGCGCCAAAAGGCTGAAAATGAATTCAACGAAAAGGCTCCGAAACTTGACGACAAGGGCAGACGCGAGCTGGGCGAAAAATTATCCGCTCAGGTAGATAAGAAGGAAGCTTCCCTGCTGAATCCTATCCGCGAAAAAATCCGCAAAACTATCGGCCAGGTAGCAAAAGCTCATGGCATTGCTAATGTAGTTGATGCAAGTGCTGTTGTATTCGGCGGCAAAGATCTGACTGAAGAAGTCATCGCTGCTGTTGCTCAAGGCAAATAAAGACTAATGTTATTGAAGGCTGTCGCAGGTAAGCGACAGCCTTTTTCAGTGAGTGTGATATAATATAAGTGCATTTTAGGCGAGGTGAAGCTGATGGCGCACTGTCCCTTTGATTTTTTTACTGATGGAAAGAAACATAATATCTGCCTTGTCGGCGGTGGTGGTAAAACAACGGTTATGTACGAGCTGGCAGCGGCATGGGCAGATTGCGGGCGCAAGGTGCTGGTGCTGACGAGTACGCATATCCTGTGCCCTGCAGATGGCAGCTTTGCTGCCGATGTGCCTGCAGTGCAAAATTTGTGGCAGCAGCGGCGCTATGCTGTTATCGGTACGCCGGAGCTTGCTACGGGTAAGCTGACGGCACCGCTGCAAAGCGTGTATGAAGCGCTGAAGCTGCAGGCTGACGTAATTTTATGTGAGGCCGACGGCTCCAAGCATCATCCGTGCAAAGCACCAGCAGCGCATGAGCCTGTACTTTTGCCTGACAGTGACATAGTGCTGGCTGTTGCGGGGATGGATGCTTTAGGCCATTCGCTGGCGCAGGCTTGCCAGCGTCCGCAGCCGGCGGCAGCGCTTTTGGGTTGCAGCTTAGATTCTGTCATTGATGCGCAAATGCTGGTTGCTTTGCTGCTTTCGGAGCAGGGATCACACAAAAATGTAGGAACACGCACTTATTATATTGTCTTGAATAAATGCGACCTGATAAAAGCAGCGCAGCAGGAGGAAATGCTTCGGCTGTTAGTGGGTGCAGGCATGGACGAGCATAGAATATGGCTTCGTGAAAGGGGAGAATAACAAATGCTGAAGATTATTGTACGCGGTGGCGGTGACCTGGCAACAGGCGTTATCCATCGCTTGTGGGGAGCGGGCTTTAAAGTTTTAGTGCTGGAATGTGCCAAGCCTGCGGCAATTCGTCGACAGGTAGCGCTGTGCGAAGCGGTGTATCAGGGCAGCGCTCAGGTAGAAGGGATGACTGCAAGGCTGATAAGCTCACTGGCGGAGGCAGACGCTGTCTGGGAGCATGATGAAGTTCCGGTGCTGGTTGACGCAGCAGCGGAGAGTGTGCATGCTTTTGCGCCTGATATTGTGATTGATGCGATTATTGCCAAGCGCAATCTTGGTACAAGCAGTACAATGGCACCGCTTGTTATTGCTTTAGGCCCCGGCTTCAGCGTGGGCGCAGATGCCGACGTAATTGTAGAAACTAAGCGCGGTCATAATCTGGGACGCATTATCCGCAGCGGCAGTGCTGCACCTAACAGCGGTGTACCAGGTAATATCGCAGGCTATAGTAAGGAGCGTGTGCTGCACGCACCCTGCGCAGGCGTTCTGCACGTTGTTCATGATATAGGCAGCATTGTGGAAAAGGGCGAAACTATTGCAACTATTACCGACGGCAGTAATCAGGTGGCGGTAAAGGCAACACTTTCCGGTCTTATTCGCGGTATGATACGCGATGGATTTACTGTTACTAAAGGCTTTAAAATTGCCGATATTGATCCGCGTAAGGAGGAGCTGGCCAACTGCTTTACGATTTCGGATAAGGCGCGCTGCATTGCCGGCAGCGTCCTGGAATTAGTCTGCCGTTATGCACAGGAGAAACAATAATGAAGGATTTAATGAAAAGAATACAGGCGCAGGCTTTGGATTCGCAGCCTTGCTATCTTGTTACTCTTATTGAAAGTGAAGGCTCTACTCCGCGTACCGGCGGTGCCTGCATGCTGGTCGGAGAAAAGGGTTTGCTTTACGGAACCATTGGCGGCGGCGGTATGGAATATGCGGCGCAGCAGCTGGCACAGCAGCGTCTGCAGAATGGTGGCGGCAGCTTTGTCAAAACGTTTGACCTCTCTCCGGCAGCAGGCATGGCCTGCGGCGGCAGCTGTCAGGTGCAGTTCTGCTACCTGCCTGTGGGGGAAGAAACGGAGGATTTGGCAGAGGAAGCTCTTAGTGCAATGAAGCAGCATGCTCCCTGGTGGTTTTTACTGCCTTTGGGTGAAGGCAACGCAATGCCGCAAATAAAAAAAGACCTGCAGCTTGCAGGTCGCAGAGGTGTAATCAGTATAGATGGCTGCGCTTATTATGCGGAGCAGTATGATTATGACGGTTCGGTTTATGTTTTTGGCGCAGGTCATGTTGCGCGTGAGCTGGTGCCGCTTTTGAGTCATCTTGGCTTTAAATGCATCGTGCTGGATGACAGGGCGGAGTTTGCGGATGCGGCAGCCTTTCCGCAGGCGGAGCATGTACAGCAGGTTGATTTTACTAAGCTGCAGGAGGTTTGCAGCCTGACGGCTAAGGATTATGCGGTAGTAATGACGCGCGGCCATGTGCATGACGCTAATGTGGAGCGTTATCTGTTGACTACGCCTGTCGGTTATATCGGCATCATGGGCAGTAAAAATAAAGCAGCCATGGCCAGAGCAGCTTTGCTGGCAGACGGTTACAGCGAGCAGCAGCTCGCGCGTGTGATTACGCCCATCGGAATCGATATAGGCAGTGAGACGCCGGCGGAGATTGCGGTGAGTGTGGCAGCACAGTTAATTAAATTTAGAGCAGAACGCATATAAAGTATAGGAAGCACATAAAAACTCATGAGCACCTCAACGTAGCAAAAGTACTTCGTAGGTGCTCTTTTTTATATCGTTATCTTAAAGTGCGAACGAAAAACACTATCTGATAAAATTTATACGGATTTTCTCTGTAATTTTCTTTACAATAAGACGTGATATGCGATAAAATATATGCATGAAAAAATGAAGGGGTGCTTATATGTCTAAGTTTGTTAAACTGTCTGAGGAAGCTTATAAGTTTGAGGGCAAGCTGTCTTTGAGCTCGGCTATTCCTTTAGGTCTGCAGCATGTTTTGGCTATGTTTGTCGGCAATCTTACACCGGTTCTGATTATTGGCGGTGCCTGCGGTATTGTCGGCGGTGCCGGTTTTGAACAGCTGCAGGTTGTTTTGATTCAGAATGCGATGATTGTTGCAGGTCTGGTAACTCTGCTGCAATTATATTCCGTTGGTCCCTGCGGCGGCAAGGTGCCTATTATCATGGGTACAAGCTCTGGCTTTATCGGTGTATTTGCCGGTATCGTTGCAACCTTGGGCAGCGGTGTTGTCGCCTATGGCGCTATTATGGGTGCCTCGATTATCGGCGGCGTTTTTGAAGCAGTGCTTGGTCTGGTGCTCAAGCGCATCCGTCGCTTCTTCCCGCCTGTTGTCTGCGGTACCGTTGTACTGTCCATCGGTCTGTCGCTGATTTCCGTAGGTATCAATTCCTTTGGCGGCGGCTTTAAGACTAAGGACTTCGGTTCTATCGAAAACCTGCTGCTTGGCTTGTTTGTACTTTGTGTTATTCTTTTCTTTAAGCATGGCACTAAGGGCTTTTTAAGCTCTTCTTCCATTCTGCTTGGTATTATTGCAGGCTATATCGCTGCGATTTTCATGGGCTTTGTGCTGCCTACAACCGCAGTTACGCCTGACGGAGTAGAATACACCAAATCCTGGGTACTGCATTGGGACAAGGTAGCGAACGCCTCCTGGTTCGCTGTGCCTCAGCTTATGCCGGTTGATATCGTATTTGATATGCGTGCTATTATGCCGGTATTGATCATGTTTGTTGTTACCGCAGTAGAAACTGTTGGTGATATTTCTGCCGTTGTCGAAAGCGGTCTGAACCGTGAAGCTACGGACAAGGAATTATCCGGCGGCGTTATTTGTGACGGCATTGGCTCTGCTATCGCTGCTGTTTTCGGCGTACTGCCCAATACTTCCTTCTCTCAGAATGTAGGTCTGGTTGCTATGACGAAGATTGTTAACCGTTTTGCTTTGGCAACCGGTGCTGTATTTTTGATTCTTTGCGGCCTGATTCCCAAGCTGGGCGCTTTGGTTTCCATTATGCCGCAATCCGTTCTGGGCGGCGCTGCCGTAATGATGTTCTCCTCGATTGTTGTCAGCGGTATTCAGCTGGTTACTAAAGAGAAGCTTAACCCGCGCAGCCTGACGATTATTTCCGTTGCTTTAGGCGTTGGCTACGGCATGGGCGCTACACCAGGCATCCTGGCACACTGCCCGGAGGCTATGCGCATGATGTTCGGTGAATCCGGTATCGTTCCGGCAGCCTTTGTAGCAATTCTGCTGAATATTATTCTGAATAGGGGCGAAGACGCTCAAGCTTAGTTTTATCCTGCTGTGTATCTATATCCAGCAGCTCGTTGATATCCTGAACCGGTACTTTTACTACCAGTTCAGGATATTTTTTTGTCAGTACGGAACCGCCTTTGTCCTGCGGTAGCTGTTGCAGCTCGTTGGCAAATTTTGCAGGGAAGATAATGGGATTGCCGGGAGTTTCTTCGTAATACAGGCGATGAATTTTTTGCGGCTGAGCTAAAAAGCTTTCGGCGAGGCGGATAAGTGTTGCATGCTGCAATAACGGCTGGTCGGCAACGGCAAAAAGCAGGCCCTCGGCCTGTGGCAGCAGCTGCTGTATATAAGATGTGCCCAGGCGCACTGTGTCGCTCAGATAGGGCTTGTCGTGGAGCAGGCAGGGGATTTGCTGTTGCGCGCAGATTTCCGCAACCTCCTTGTGGCGTGTTACAACGATGCGCTTGGCGAAAAGTCCTTGGCTGATATCAAGGATGTGCTGCAGCATGGGCGCTCCGTCAATGGCTGTCAGCAGCTTGTTGGCGCCGAAGCGGCGGCCTACGCCGGACGCCAGGATGATGCAGGCTATTTTAGAATATTTTACGTTCATAGGTCTACCTCGCGGTTTTGATTATATATATCTTTATTATAAGACTGAATGATGGTGCTAACAAGCGGGGGAGTACCGGTTAGCGGAAGAATATATTTTATCCGCAAAAACAAAAAACTCTGTAACCGAAGTTACAGAGTTCATTTTCAAGTGGTGGCCCTGGCAGGATTCGAACCTGCGACCTTTTGATTCGTAGTCAAACGCTCTATCCAACTGAGCTACAGAGTCACATCAGCGTTGCTGTTGTTTCAAGCAACAATGATATTATAGCGAAAAGTACGCTTCTTGTCAACACTTTTTTGCAATTATTTTTTAGATTTTTTGCCGACAGCTTTTTCTTTGGCAACAGGATGATGCTTTTCCAGCCAACCGCAGTAAATGAAGAAGCCTAAGGCAACGAGGAAGAAGCCTAAGCTGGTTGCCTGAGCGGATTTCAGTCCGAACATCCAGGGCTCGGCGTAGTCACCGCGCAGCATTTCCAAAAAGAAGCGGACTACGGAATAAAGCATAGCGTACATGCATAAAGCCTGACCGCGCGCATGCTTGGTGGTGCGGAACAACAGCAGCAGGGCAAAAATAATGATGTCCAGCTGACCTTCCCAAACCTCCGCCGGCCACAGGGGTACGGGTCCGTAGGTTTTGTAGGCCAGCGTGCCTTCCGGGTACAGAATACCGAAGCTGCCGCCGGTAGGTGTGCCGAAGGCGTCACCATTGAGCAGGTTGGCCATGCGTCCGATGGACTGGCCGATAAGCAGCGAAGGCGAAATGATATCCGCCAGAGCTACCCAGTCGATGTCATGCAGCTTGCAGTAAACAATGCCGGCAGCAATGCCTGCCAGCATACCGCCTTGCACGGCCATGCCACCCTGCCAGACGAAGGGGATTTCCAACAGATGATGGCTGTAGTAATCCCAGTCGAAGAAGAAAACGTCCCACAGCCTGCCGCCGATGAGGCCTGCAAAGCCGCCGTAGATACCGATGTCTAAAATGTGCTCGTGCCAACGTCCGTCCTGCTTAGCCAAAAAGTAGGCAGTGCCGGTAGCCAGAAAAATTGCTGTACAGAGCATCAGACCATACATGCGTATGGGAAAATCGCCGATAAAAAAGAGATATTGATGCATTATGGATAAAGCCTCCTAAAAAATCTAACTAATATTTTAACACATTCCGGCATTTTTATCAGCGAAAAAGTTGTGATTTCTTTATTCAGAAAGCTTATTGCATTTAACAGCGAAGATAGTATTGCGTGACATGTTGCTGATGTCATTATCCACAGCGTCAATATTATGATATAATGAGGGAAGCGATATGAGCGTTAGTGAAGCAAAAAATAGAGAAAGAAGGTCTGCAATTTTATGAAAGCATTGACTTATATTGAACACGGCAAGTTTGCTTTGCAAGAAAAGGCCAAGCCGCAGCTTGTTTCTGCGCGTGATGCTCTCGTGCGCGTAACCTTGGGAAGCATCTGCACCAGTGATTTGCATATTAAGCATGGCTCGGTACCGCGTGCTGTGCCGGGAATTACCGTAGGCCATGAAATGGTTGGCGTGGTGGAAGCGGTTGGCGCTGACGTAAAAACCGTGAAGCCAGGTGATCGCGTGACGGTAAACGTAGAAACGTTCTGCGGCGAATGCTTCTTCTGCAAGAAGGGCTTTGTCAACAACTGTACCGATCCTCATGGTGGTTGGGCGCTTGGCTGTCGCATTGACGGCGGACAGGCGGAATTTGTGCGCGTACCCTATGCAGATCAGGGGTTGAACAAAATTCCCGACAGCGTTACCGATGAGCAGGCGCTTTTTGTGGGCGATATTCTTGCTACCGGTTTTTGGGCAACACGCATTTCGGAAATCACGGAGGATGATACAGTGTTGATTATCGGTGCCGGTCCGACGGGCATCTGTACCCTGCTGTGCGTTATGCTGAAGCAGCCGAAGCGCATCATCATCTGCGAGAAGGATGCTGCCAGAGCGGAGTTTGTCAGAAAGCATTATCCCGATGTACTGCTTTGCGAGCCGGATGAATGCGAAGCGTTTGTTAAGGAGCATTCCGACCATGGCGGTGCGGACGTTGTTCTTGAGGTTGCCGGTGGTCGCGATACCTTCCAGCTGGCGTGGAAATGCGCGCGTCCGAACGCTATTGTGACGGTTGTGGCGCTTTATGATGAAGCACAGAGCCTGCCTCTGCCTGATATGTACGGCAAGAATCTTATTTTCAAAACCGGTGGCGTGGATGGCTGCGACTGTGCGGAGATTCTGCGCCTGATTGAAGAAGGCAAAATTGATACTACGCCGCTGATTACGCATCGCTTCAAGCTGGCTGATATCGAGGAAGCTTACCGCATTTTCGAAAACAGATTAGACGGAGTTATCAAGATAGCGATTACCGAATGATTTTTTGCAAAGCATGTTCTAAGAGGGGCGATTTTATGATTAAGCATATAACAACAACACCGGCAAAGGCCTTAGAAAAATTAAAAGCAGGCAATGCCAGATATATTGATGCCAAGGTCAACAGCGAGGACATTTCGCAGGCAAAGAGAACAGATACCTTGGTTAACGGTCAGAAGCCTTATGCGATTATTATTACCTGCTCTGATTCCCGCGTGATTCCGGAGAATATTTTTATGACAGGTATCGGCGAGCTGTTTGTTATCCGTATTGCCGGTAATGTGATTGATGAGCATCAGCTGGGCAGTATTGAATACGCTGCCAGTCATCTGGGCGCACCGTTGATTGTTGTTATGGGGCATACGCATTGCGGTGCGGTGCATGCTGCAATCAACCATGATCCGGAGGGCTATATCAAATTTATTACGGATAAAATCAAAGCAGCGATTGGTGACGAGTGCGACCCGTATAAGGCTGCCTGCCTTAATGTCAAAAGCTGTGAAGCGGAAATCGAAGCGAGCCTGGAGATTCAGAAGGTTGAGCATCAGGAGGGCTTGCGCGTTGTCGGTGCTATGTACCATCTGGAGAATGGTGTGGTAGATTTTATCTAAAGCAGATTATTTTGAGCTGCCTTAAGCTTAGCGTCTTAAGGCAGTATTTTTTGTGCAGTAATTTCTTAAAATTCGCAATAATATGCTTGACAGAATGGTGGCATGAATGTATTATGTATACATAATACAGATTTCGATTAAAAGCAGCTTTTACACGCTTTTGAAGAAGGAGGCAAATGTATTATGCGTAAAGAACACGACTTTTTAGGTGAATTAGAAATTCCTGATAATGCTTATTATGGTGTACAGACCATGCGTGCCATGGAAAACTTTCAGATTACAGGCTATACTGCCGATCCGCTTTTTATCAAAGCTTTGGGTATGGTAAAAAAGGCTGCGGCCTTGGCAAATATGAAAATCGGTCTTTTAGATGAAACAATCGGCAATGCTATGGTTCAGGCCTGCGATGATATCATCAGCGGCAAGCTGAACGACCAGTTCCCGACCGATCCTATTCAGGGCGGTGCAGGAACATCCTTCAATATGAATACGAACGAAGTAATCTGCAACCGTGCTTTGGAAATTCTCGGCCGTCCGCGCGGCGATTATAATTATATCAGCCCTAATAACCATGCCAATATGTCGCAGTCCACTAACGATGTTATTCCTACATCCATCCGTGTCTGCGCTCTGATGCGCGCCGAACAGCTTATTATTGCCTTGGAAAACCTGGCGGATTCCTTTGATAAGAAAGGCGAGGAATTCAAGGATGTACTGAAAATCGGCCGTACGCATCTGCAGGACGCAGTGCCTATTACCTTAGGCCTGGAGTTCAAAGCCTTTGCTTCCTCCATGCGCAGACGCAGTAACTACATTCGCCGCAGCTGTGAGCTGCTGCACACCATGAATATGGGCGCAACAGCAGTCGGCACCGGCCTGAATGCCGATCCGGAATATATCAAAGAGGTTTGCGAACAGCTTACGCTTGTTACCGGCGAGAGCTTCACTACCGCGGACAATCTTGTTGATGCTACCAGTAACACGGATATCTTCACCGATTTGTCCTCCAGCTTGAAGACATCGGCACTTTCCTTGATTAAAATTTCCAATGACCTGCGTCTGATGGCCTCCGGTCCGAGGGCAGGCTTCTGCGAAATTACGTTGCCGCCGCGTCAGCCCGGTTCCTCTATCATGCCGGGTAAGGTTAACCCCGTTATCCCCGAGGTAGTGGACCAAACCTGCTATCAGGTAATTGCCAACGATTTGGCTGTGGCCTTCGGCGTAGAAAACGGCCAGTTCCAGCTTAATGTTATGGAGCCTGTTATGGCTTACAATATTTTCAATTCCTTACGTTTCCTGACCAATGCCGTTAATACTCTGCGCACACGCTGCGTAGACGGAATTAAGGCTAACCGTGCTCAATGTGCGGAATGGCTGGATAAGAGCGTTGGCATTGTTACCGCGCTGCTGCCGCATATCGGTTACGAAACCTGCTCCGTTTTGGCGAAGGAGGCGCTGGCAACCAACAGAAACATTAAGGACCTGCTTATTGAACGCAAGGTGCTGAGCAAAGAGGACTTGGAGGTTATCCTTGCTCCTGCGGAAATGACCAGACCGGGTATTGCAGGTAAGGAGCTTTTGAAGAAGATTCATGAGTCCAGAGAAGAGCTTGTGTAAAGCACAAGAGAGCAGTTCTGTTATAACAATAGAATAAAAGCAAAAGCTGCAGCTTTGCTCCTGAGTACGGGAGCAGGCTACAGCTTTTTTGTTGGTGCCTTGAGAATTTTGCTTATTTGCTTATCAATATAAGAAATTTTCTTTCGTCCTACCCGAAATTGTGCTTTGGGGTGGGGGAAAAAGAGCTTCTTGTTGCTATAATTATAATGACAGAAACTAATTTAGGAGGTTGATGAATATGCGTATTTATAAGAAGTTGTTTTCCTGCTTATCCTTATTTTTACTTTGCCTCGTGTGCTTGCTTGCAGATGCTCCCAAGGTTCGGGCAGCAGAATTTCTGACTGCTGATAACGGAACATTTCTCTATATGAATAGCAGAGAGCTGGAAATCAGTGATGAGGAGGAAGGAGTGCAATTCTTTCTTGCTGATGATGGCACTCTGCAGCTGATGAACAAAAATACTAAAGATGTTTATAAGACCTTCGTTCCTTCGGAGCAGGGAATGGTTGGCTATAGGGTGCGGGATGTTTTCACCGCTAATCCCGAAAAAATATTTTTTGAAATAAATGCCACTATCGGCGCTCATGAGGAGAACTGCGGTTATTGGCTTATCGGTAAGGAAAACGGACAATGGGTGACCTATGTAACCTTGGAAGATTTGGCGAAAAACGGCTATGCCATTGACCAATGGCGGCAGATTGTAACCAAGATTAACACGGATGGCAGCGGACGTTTTATTCTGCTCAGCCAATATGAATATATGCCTCCGGAAGCTACCTTCGGCATGCGGAGAAAATATTGCACGGATTTGCAGCTGGAGCTTTTGTGGGATGATGCTGCGCAAGGGTTTGTTATGCGCAGATTACAGTAAGCAGTTGCAGCGACAATAATCGCTTGTTGGCGGTTGCTCAGCATCTTCAAGCTTAGTGTGTGACTGATGAACGATTTAATCAGTTTGCAGAGTATATGATTTTTAGAATGTCCCGAAAAATATATATAATTCGGGACAAACAATTTGTTTTTTTACTGTCAGTAACAATAGATAATATATTAGCTGAAACTTGCAAAAACAACACTTTGGGGATAAAATATTAGCTATGGATATGTTTGATTTTTTGGAAGCTACCCCGGATGAGATTAACAAAGGAATTGCAGCTCGCGTTCGTACTGTACGCAAACGGCGCAAAATTACGCAGGTTAGATTAAGTGAGAAATCAGGAGTAAGCTTAGGATCTGTGAAGCGCTTTAAGAGTACAGGTGAAATTTCCTTATTATCTCTGACTAAAATTGCTATCGCATTGAATGTTGAACAAGAGCTGAAGCAGCTTTTCAGCAACGTGCCTTATATGTCACTTGAGGAGATAGAAAATGAAAGAAATCAACAAGATTAAGGTATCTTATAATGGTAAGATTCATGTATGAAGGGATATCTTGGATGTTGCGAAGAAGCTCGGTATGAATCTCAAGCTGGCTGAGGATATAGCGCAACAGGTTCAGGTTTATGTCGAAGATGATTTAGGAGAATTTATTTTTAAAAGATAAAATATCGCGAAAGAATAGTAAAAGCCTAATGAGTTACGAAAATGATATGAACTCATTAGGCTTTTTTTCTGAATTTAAACAATAAAAAACGCTGATGCATAAGCATCAGCGTTAACTTCTGGTAGCGCTAAAGGGAATCGAACCCTTGATTTCGCCTTGAGAGGGCGACGTCTTAGCCGCTTGACCATAGCGCCATTTGGCTCCGGGACTAGGACTCGAACCCAGACCGAATGATCCAGAGTCACTTGTGCTACCATTACACCATCCCGGAGTAGCAGTTCTTTTTGAGCACGCTCATCAGAACAATAACGATTATAGCAGATAGATGGCAGTTGGTCAAGTACTTTTTTTGAAAAAAGTAAAATTTTTTTAGAAAAAGTTTAGGAGGACCGGCAACGTTTGTTTGAAGTATAGATTGACGCATATGCTTTAGCATGATAAAATCAAGATAATACAACGATTAAATAACAGTGAATAAATATTCGTGACAGGGAGTGATGGCATGAAGCTTTTACATTTGTCGGATCTGCATTTAGGAAAAAAACTCAATGAATTTTCTCTTTATGATGATCAAAAATATATTTTACAACGGATTGTACATATGATTTGCGCTAAGCAGCCTGATTGCGTACTGCTTGCCGGAGATATTTATGATAAACCGGTGCCGCCGGCAGAAGCTGTCGTTTTATTTGATGATTTTCTCAATCAGCTGGCGGAGCTCAAGGTGCCTGTGTGCATCATTAGCGGCAACCATGATTCGGCGGAGCGCTTGGCGTTCGGCGCGCAGCTGATGAGTGGCAGTGGCATTCATTTTGCGGGCAGTTACAACGGTGAGGAGCAGAAGCTCGTGCTGGAGGACGAATTCGGCAGGGTGAATATTTTCCTGCTGCCGTTTTTGAAGCCTGCTGTTGTGAAGCATTGGGCACCCGAGGAGGCTGCAGCTGAGATTACAGGCTATCATGATGCGGTGAAATATGCTGTGGCGCAGTTGCCGTTGGCACAGGACGAGCGCAATGTGCTTGTTGCGCATCAGTTTGTCACCGGCGCTGTTACCGCAGGCAGCGAGGCTTTTAATGTGGGCGGATTGGATAATATAGGTGCGGAGGTTTTTGCTGCTTTCGATTATGTGGCTTTGGGACACATCCATAATCCGCAGAATGTTGGCGGTAATGAGCGTATCCGCTATTGCGGTACACCGCTGAAATATTCCTTCAGCGAATGGCAGCAGCAAAAGTCTGTAACAATGGTGGAGCTTGCCGAAAAAGGCAATATAAAGGTTACGCAGCTGCCGCTGACACCGTTGCGCGAGGTACGCTATTTAAAGGATACCTTCGAGAATTTAATGACAAAGCCGAATTACGCTATGTTCCCTATTGATGAAAATGGCTTCCTGCAGGATTTTTATTATCTGACGCTGACGGATGAAAACGATGTTCCTAATGCTATGCAGCGCCTGCAGACTGTATATAAGAATTTGCTGCAGCTTGATTATGACAATAAGCGCACGCAGGCGAATGCGGAGCTGGAGGTAACGGAAGATTTGGTAGAGAAAACACCGTTAGAGCTTATTGATGATTTTTATCGCCTGCAGAACAATCAGGAACTGAGCGAGGAGCAGAAGCATTATCTTACTAATCTGCTGTCGGAAATAGGAGGTGACGTATTATGAGACCGCTGAAGCTGGTTATGAGTGCGTTTGGTCCGTATGCGGGGCAAACCGTGATAGATTTTTCCCAGCTTGGAGAGCAGGGACTGTATCTGATTACCGGTGATACAGGAGCCGGCAAAACCGTAATTTTTGATGCCGTTTCCTATGCCTTGTACGGGCAGACGAGTAGCGGTGTGCGTGATGCCAACATGCTGCGCAGCCAATATGCGGATGCTGATACGCCGACGTTTGTGGAGCTGGAGTTTTCCTTCCGCGGCAAGTGCTACAGGGTAAAACGCAATCCGGAGTACCGCCGTCCGGCGAAGCGCGGCGGAGGTATGACGAAGGAGAAGGCCGGAGCAGAACTGCATTATCCCGATGACCGCGTGCCGGTAACGAGAATGTCGGATGTAGATAAAAGCATTGTGGAGCTGCTGGGGCTTAATCACAAGCAGTTTACGCAGATTACGATGATTGCGCAGGGACAGTTCCGCAAATTTTTGGATACCAATACAGATGAGCGCAGTAAAATCTTCCGTGATTTGTTTCATACATACTTCTTCCAGCAGCTGCAGGAGAAGCTGAAGCAGGATGCTGCGGCCAAGCGTAACGAATTTGCCGAGCAGCAGCGCCGAAGCGAGCAGGCGCTGAACGGCATCAGCTGCATTTATCCCGCATATACGGAGCAGCTGCAGAGCTTTGCTTTGCGTCATTACGAGGGCTGTGTTGAAGAAGTGCTGACTTTGGTTGATACGATTATTGCTCTTGATGAAAAGGAACAGCAGCAGGTGGCAGCAGCGGCGGCTATCGTGACGAAAAATCTGACTGCGCTGCAGGACAGCTTGGGCGCTATTGCTAAAAAGCAGCAGCTGGAAAAATATATGCAGACAACAGAAGCCAAAATGATAAGTATGCAAAAGCAGCTGGAGCAGGAAGCAGATGCGGCAGTGCAAAGACAGGAGGCTCTGCAAAAATTAGAGGCAGAGGTTAACAAAGCGCAAAAGGGTGAGTTGGAGCTGGCACAGCTGCAAACCGAAAGGCAACAGATGGCGGCACGTCAAAGAGAGCTACGTCAATTAAACGAAATGCAGCAGCGTTACCAAAGCCAGGAGGTTGCACTGCTGCAGAAGCGCCAGGAGTATAAGCAGGCCTGTGATAATTTCAATCATCTTAATAAGCTCAGCGATGCTTGCTTTGACAGATTTTTGGGCGCACAGGCGGGCCTTCTGGCGCACGATAAGCTGAAACCCGGCAAGCCCTGCCCGGTTTGTGGTTCCTGCGAGCATCCGCAGCCTGTGCAGCTGGCGCATGATGCACCTACTGAAAACGATGTTGAGCAGGCACGCGCTAAAGCCGAGGCCGCTCAGAAAGTAAGAGACGGACTTGTTGGCGAAGGCAAAGCGTTGAAGGAGCATCTGGAGCTGGATAAAGGCTTGCTGATAGGCAAGGGCATGGAGCTGCTTGGCTGTGATGATTTGAAGCTGATTGCCGAAAGAGCGCAGGCAGAGCTGAAGGATGTTAACAATAAGATTACGGACCTGCGCCTGAAGATGGGCTTTTTGCAGGAAAAGGTGGAGCAATACCGTAAGCTGGCGAAAACGCTGGAGCAGCAGAAGGCTGCCGATAAGCAGGCAGAGGCTGCGGCACAAAACTTAAGGCAGCAGCTGGCAGGTGCCGAAGGACAGCTGCAGGAGCTGAAAAAGCAGCTTGCCGAGCAGAATGAGCTGCTGACGGATGTTGATGAACAGGAGCTGCAGCAGGAGCATGAAAAGCTGCTGGCGCAGCAGCGTGAGTTGGAGCTGCAGGATAAGCGGCTCTATGCCGCCATTAAGAATAACCAGCGGATTAAGCAGGAGGTCAGCGGCTACGAAGAGCGCAGGGCAGCCTGCGAAGCGGAGTACAGCTTGATCAACAGCCTTTCCGCAACGCTGAACGGAACCTTGACCGGCAAAAAACGTGTTAATCTGGAAACCTATGTGCAGATGCACTATTTCGATAAAATTCTGCAGCGCGCCAATGTAAGGCTGCTGCACATGAGCCGCGGCCAGTACGAGCTGTGCCGTGACAAAATGCAGGATGCGGACAGCAAGACGGGCAACAGTAAAACAGGCCTCGATTTGGAGGTTAAGGATTATTACAGCGGTAATCTGCGCAGCGTCAAAACCTTAAGCGGTGGCGAATCCTTCATGGCATCGCTGGCGTTGGCGCTAGGGCTGGCGGATGAGGTGCAGTCCTGTGCCGGCGGCATTCAGCTGGATACGATGTTTGTCGACGAAGGCTTCGGCTCGCTGGATGACAGCAGTCTGCAGCAGGCTATTGCTACGCTGCAGGGCCTCAGTGAAGGCCATCGCCTTGTAGGTATAATTTCGCACGTACACGATTTGCAGGAAATGATTGACAAAAAAATTCTCGTCAGGAAAAAACGCGGCCAACAGGGGACAGGCAGCGAAGTCGCACTGGTGGTAGATTAAGGTAAAAATATCACTGCGGAAGCAGAAAATTACTTTACCATATATTGTCAGTGTGATAAAATAATCTTTATACTTAAAAGGCAAATTGATTGCTGACATGTTCGTAGCAGCAGTTAAAAAACAAAATGTATGGAGGGCTTGACGATGAAATTATTGGAAGAAAAAATTGTTAATGACGGTGTTATCAAAAGCGGTAATGTCCTGAAGGTTGACAGCTTTTTAAATCATCAGATTGATGTGCCGTTTGTTGCGGAGCTTGGTAAAGAATTAAAGCGCTTGTTTGCAGACAGGAATATTACTAAAATCCTGACTATTGAAGCCTCCGGCATCGGTATTGCCTGCGTTGCGGCAATGTATTTTGGCGTTCCGGTAGTGTTTGCCAAGAAATCCAGCGGCAGCAATATGGATAAGGATGTTTACTTCACTCAAATTTATTCTTATACCCATAGCAAAACAAACGACGTTGTTGTTTCCAAAAGATTCCTGTCTAAAAACGACCACGTGCTGATTATTGATGACTTCCTGGCTAACGGCTGTGCTCTGGAAGGTCTTATCGATATTGTGCGTCAGTCCGGCGCTACTGTTGAAGGCGTTGGCGTTGCTGTAGAAAAAGGCTTCCAGGGTGGCGGCGACAAGCTGCGCAAGGCCGGCTACAACCTGCATTCCTTAGCTATTATTGATAAGATGGATGCCAAAACCAACACAGTGGTGTTCAGACATGAGGAAGAGTAATGAGCGAAAACCAATATACTGATCCGATATACGACTTAGACGGAAAAATTTCTGTAAGCAAGGCGATTCCCTTCGGCCTGCAGCATATTCTGGCGATGTTCGTAGCGAATATCGCTCCGATTCTGATTGTAGCCGGTGTGGTAAAAATGCCGGTAGAGCAGAGCGGTGCTCTGGTGCAGTCGGCAATGCTGGTAGCAGGCATCGGTACGCTTATACAGCTTTATCCTGTCTGGCGTGTCGGCAGCGGTCTGCCTATCGTTATGGGCATCAGCTTCACCTTTGTATCTATCGCCTGTGTTATCGGTGCTAAGTACGGTTACGGCGGCGTTATGGGTGCGGTACTGGTTGGCGGCTTGCTGGAAGGCTTTTTAGGCCTGGGAGCAAAATATTGGCGCCGTCTGATTCCGCCGATTGTTGCTGCTACCGTTGTTACCTCCATCGGTTTCTCTTTGCTGGCGGTAGGTGCTAACTCCTTCGGCGGCGGCTTCGGTAACCCAAACTTCGGTGATGCTCCTTATATTATTGTAGGTACTATTACTTTGGTAAGCTGCATTGCCTACAATATTTTCGCCAAATCCTTTTACAAGCAACTTTCCGTGCTTTTTGGTTTGATTGTCGGCTATGTAGTTGCTTATTTTATGGGCATGGTAAACATGAGCAAGCTCGCTGAGGTTAAGCTAATTGCTATTCCTCAGCTGATGCCTTTTACCATGGAATTCCATCCTGATGCAATTTTTGCATTCTTTTTGATATTCCTGGTTTCCGCTACCGAAACCATTGGTGATACCTCTGCCATGACCGCCATCGGTCTGCGCCGTGATGTTAAGGAAAAAGAAATTTCCGGCTCCATTGTCTGCGATGGTCTGGTAAGCAGCTTGTCTTCTGTTTTCGGTTGCTTGCCTATCACCTCCTTCAGCCAGAACGTAGGCCTGATTGCTATGACGAAGGTTGTTAACCGTTTTGCTATCATGACAGGCGCTGTTATTATGATTATGGCAGGCCTGTTCCCGGCGCTGGGCGTGCTGTTGGCATCCCTGCCGGAGGCAGTTTTGGGCGGTTGCACCTTGATGATGTTCGGTTCTATCGTAGTCAGCGGCGTGCAGATGATTGCCAACTGCGGCTACAATTCCCGTAATGTAACGATTGCTTCTTTGGCACTCAGCATCGGCATCGGCTTTACTCAGACACCGGCAATTTTTAAGATTTTCCCGGATCTGATTAAGAATGTTTTTGCAGAAAACTGTGTAGCTGTAGTTTTTATCGTGGCTATGGTGTTAAATATCATTCTGCCTAAAGAGGAAGAAGAATAGCGATACGTGTTTTAAAATAAAGAGGGGTTACAAATGAAGATTATTGATGCCCATATGCATTATTACAATGTTGATGGTTTTGTGCAGGTTGCAGCCAATGCAGGTTATGAAAATACAGCGACCTGCTGGCAGAAAATATGCGAAGAAAACAATATCGTTTTTTCCGTAGCTATGGGCAACACTAATTATACGTCTTCGAAATACGGTGGTGTTACACCGCGCATGATTGACCTTGCAGCGCCTTTTGACGAGGAGCATTACAATCAGCCGCAGAACATTGGCTATTGCATGGGTGTAAACAGCGAGGCTATAACCGAAGCAAATGCGGAAAAAACAGCGCAGGAATTTGAACGCTTCATTAAGGACCCGCATTGTCTGGGCATTAAGCTCTATCCCGGGTATAATGCTGTCTATGTCAACGATAAAAGGCATTGGCCGCTGTTTGAACTGGCGCGTGCTTATAATGTGCCTGTTGCAATTCACACAGGCGATACAGCATGGCCCAGCGGTCTTTTGAAATATTCGCATCCGCTGACTGTTGATGAAGCAGCAGTGGCGTTTCCTGATGTTACCTTTGTTATAGCGCACTGTGGTTGCCCATGGTTCGCCGATGCGGCGGAGGTGGCCTGCAAGAATGCCAACGTATGTATTGACCTTTCCGGTCTGGTGGAGGGCAATCCTAAACCGCTGATGCTGCTCGAAAGACAGCGTGGCTTTTTGCGTCAGCTGCATACCTGGCTGAATTATCTTGGCAATTATGAAAAAATCATGTATGGCAGTGATTGGCCGCTTGTAAATATTCCCCTGTATATCTGGATGATCAGCCATGTTGTTCCAGAATGCTATCACGAGGATGTATTTTATAACAATGCAGTAAGGATTTACAGTAAAATCGGCAAGCTGCTGGAAAAGTGCGGAGGTTGAGATGGGACAGCCTGATATCAAAGAAATAGA
The DNA here is from genome assembly GCF_017968825.1 of Phascolarctobacterium sp. Marseille-Q4147. Taxonomy (NCBI): domain Bacteria; kingdom Bacillati; phylum Bacillota; class Negativicutes; order Acidaminococcales; family Acidaminococcaceae; genus Phascolarctobacterium; species Phascolarctobacterium sp. Marseille-Q4147. The sequence continues at coordinate 1,749,081 of NZ_CP072874.1, forward strand.
AGCAGGTCTTAAGGATTGGGACTTTGTGCGCAATCTGCCTGCTGCAATCGGTGATTATACCCTAGTACCGGGTTCCGGCATCGACGGACAGATTTTGAATATTGCAGCCTATGTGCACGAAGCATCACACTGCCGTCTTGATTTGACTTATACAAAAGAAACCTTTGACTATGTACCGGTAAAAACCGTAGGTCTGCATACGTTTCGCGACGTGCGCTTTTTTTGCCGTGACCGCGAGCATTTTGCTGACATGATGCGCAAGAGCCTGCCGGATATTTTGGCCAGCATGGACAAGAAAACCGTGCATGCGCTGCCGTATGAAGCAAAAGCGTTGCACTTTGAGCAGTGGGACTACTGGCGCTCGCTGCCTGCCCAGGTAGGCGATTATGAGCTGTATATTACGCCTGATAATCCATTGCCTTATATCAATGGTTCCTTTATCTTTTTGGATTATACTGATTTTAAGCATGGCAATCAGATATACTTTTCCTATAATATTTTCCGTGATGAGCTGTTTGCGGAAATGCGTAAGAATTACCTGCCCTTGACCACAGACGCTTTTGACGTGCTTGGCAACGTGCCGGCAGAGGATAAACTGCAGGCTTTGCAGGTGCATATAGAGGAAAAATTGATGGCTGCATTGGAAGATTTAAAAAAAGTATAAAAAGATGTTGACAAAATAGGTTCAAGCCTGTATAATATAATTCGTAGTTGATTGGCCCGGTGGTTCAGTTGGTTAGAATGCCGCCCTGTCACGGCGGAGGTCGTGGGTTCGAGTCCCATCCGGGTCGCCAATCATGCCTCGGTAGCTCAGTTGGTAGAGCAAAGGACTGAAAATCCTTGTGTCCACAGTTCGATTCTGTGCTGAGGCACCATATTGCGGAAATAGCTCAGTGGTAGAGCACCTCCTTGCCAAGGAGGGGGTCGCGAGTTCGAATCTCGTTTTCCGCTCCACCTTTTAAGGCGACATAGCCAAGCGGTAAGGCAGAGGTCTGCAAAACCTTTATCCCCAGTTCGATTCTGGGTGTCGCCTCCATTTTTATTTCTTAAAAGGTGCCAAGTAGTTATGTCTGCCGCGGTGGCGGAACTGGCAGACGCAAGGGACTTAAAATCCCTCGGGTAGTGATACCCGTACCGGTTCGATTCCGGTCCGCGGCACCAACATAAATTTTGTTTATGTTGGAACAATATATAGAATGAAAATGCTGATTGTACTTTTAGAAGTCAATCAGTTTTTTTGTGTGTAAAAAAAGAATCCCGCCATCCCAGAGACAAGCTTCCCTGAAAGATGGCGGGATAGAGGGCGCTTCTAAAGAAACCATTCCCTCTGAATGCAGTTTAGCAAAGACTTTAATCATAAACCTTATGGTGATAAAGAAACATGCAAGATTCAATGGGAAGATAAGATGGTGTTACATTCGTTATCAGATAGCCGAAATAATAACCAAGTAACTGGCGAGCGTGCTATGACTGCCAATATGGCGAAATAGAAGAAAGCAAAAAATGCAGATATGCGCAAAGCGTGCATATCTTAAACGAGCTAAAGAAGCGTATGCCGAGGCTGGCGTATATGAGACTACAAAAGCACAGTAAAAAGCTGATACTACGGCAGGTCGCTAGGACTTGCTGGGTATCAGCTTTTTAATTTATATGAAGTTCTGAATTGCAATAAGAAAAACTGCTTTGACAAATATATCGTATAGACCTTCGCCTTACGTAATCTACGGTTTCCGATTTCTTCAGCCACGCAGAAGACAGGTCTGAGCCTTCGGGAGCGACCCTGAGCTTCCTGCCCCTTTTGCCTGCCGCGGGAATGGCTACCCACAAATTTCACCCATCTTTCAGATAGTTGAGCCAGCTAATTTCGAGAACTAGCAACACTCTGGTATTGAGCTACTTTTTCCTCAGAATTCTGTTATACACGGATTTCTCCGCTTCACTACCAACAGCTTGGTTCGGAGTTTCTGCTAAGTTCGCTGCAGCATCCCTGCTGCAGGTTTCACGGATTTTTCTAGCCTTTCGAGCTAGCGTCTATTGTCGCTGCCAGAATCCTTCGAGTTTTAATCGGCACCAAGATCCGCACATACCGTTCTGTGTTGCCTTTTGGGCTTCTCCATCAGTCCTCACGGAGCAACAGAAACCTCACTGCCGCAGTATCCCGCAGGCAGCCTGGTCACAGCTTCCGGTATTCTCGGAGGGGTTGACAACCCTTTAGTGCACCGAGTTATACGATATATTTGTCAAAACAGTTTTCAAGGAACATGTCGGTATTCAACCGATGAACAAAGTATAACATATCATAATGAAGTAATCGTGGAAAAAAAGGTGCGCATTGATTTCTTGCTGCTTGGTATGAGGGGGATTGATTAAGTCCTTTAGTTCGAATATGCTTCCTGAAGTTTGTTGCTGTTGCTGATTTCACATGCAGTATTAACTCCGCCGCATAAAAGTAGGTGATATAACTCCAAAGAAATCTCCGCTTTGGGTATCATAATTCCTACCGTTGTAGTATAATTAAGTTGACAAGAAACAAATTTTTTATACGAGGATGGTGAAGTAATGGAGACTTTTATCGGCATACTGATACCTTTTATCGGAACAACACTCGGTTCGGCGTGTGTGTTCTTTATGAAAAAATCGCTTAGCGATATGGTGCAGCGCTCGCTTGCGGGCTTTGCTGCCGGTGTAATGGTTGCAGCGTCTATCTGGAGCCTGCTGATTCCTGCTATCGAGCAATCCGAAAGCATGGGAAGGCTGTCCTTTCTCCCTGCGTTTATCGGCTTTTGGATTGGTATATTATTTTTACTCATGCTTGACCACTTGATTCCCCATCTGCATGTGGGAAGTGAGCAGACTGAGGGCCCCAAGAGCAATTTGAGCCGTACTGCGATGATGGTTTTGGCTGTAACGCTGCACAACATACCTGAGGGAATGGCAGTCGGTGTAATATATGCCGGCTTTCTGGCGGGAAATACGCCAATCACGGCAGCAGGGGCGCTTGCCTTGTCCATCGGTATTGCTATTCAAAACTTTCCGGAGGGTGCGATTATTTCTATGCCGCTTCGCGCAGAGGGAGAGAGTAAGAACAGAGCGTTTTGGGGTGGTGTGCTTTCCGGTGTGGTGGAACCAATCGGAGCTGTGCTGACGATACTTGCTGCTCAGCTTGTAATACCGGTCCTGCCGTATCTTTTGAGCTTTGCTGCCGGTGCTATGCTTTATGTTGTTGTAGAGGAGCTGATTCCTCAAATGTCGCAGGGAGAGCATTCCAATATCGGCACGATTTTCTTTGCCGTGGGATTTAGTGTTATGATGGTGCTGGATGTTGCGTTAGGGTAGAGAACAATTTCGGTATATCAGAATGCTGCACTTCACAGTAATCTCTCTTTAGTTAAACAGTTTATCTGGCATGCCTAACATCTTCTTTTGCAGATAGACAGATTCTGACGTACTAATGGCTTATAATATACTTGTACCTGAGAAAAAATCCTGCTGATAACCATAGAAAATTGAATTTACGGATACATAGGAAAAAGCTGATACTACGGCAGGTCGCAAGACTTGCCGGGTATCAGCTTTTTTATAAATTGACTGGCAAATCATCTGCATAACATAGCAAATTGTCTGGAAAAATATTGCGTATAGCTTGCACGGGTATTTTTATGGTGGTAGACTAGATTAAACAATACTCGGAGGTCTTAACATGAATATAACAGTATATCTTGCCTCATTCACAGGCAATAATCCTAAATTTGAGGCTGCGGTTAAAGAGCTTGGCACTTGGATTGGTGCGAGCGGTAATACGTTGGTTTATGGCGGTTCTAAAACCGGCCTGATGGGAGAGCTGGCACAAAGCGTTTTGCAGGCAGGTGGTAAGGTTATCGGCGTGGAGCCGCAATTTTTTATAGATGAAGACTATCAATATGAGGGACTGACGCAGCTGATAGTTACCAAAGATATGGCAGAGCGCAAGACGAAGATGATTGAGCTTGGCGATGCCTTTATTGCTTTTCCCGGCGGCGTGGGAACGCTGGAGGAAATCAGTGAAATTATGTCTAAGCTGTCTTTGGGACAGCTGCAGGCGCCGTGCATTTATTATAATCTTGATGGTTATTATGATGATATCAAGCACTTTTTGCAGCAGATGATTGCTAAAGGCTTCTCTTCAGAGGAAAAGCAGCAGGGAGTATATTTTGCGGAAAGCTTGGAAAAAATTAAGAAATTATTGAAATAAAAGAGTTGACGAGAATATAAAAAGGCTGACGCTGTGCATTTACGCAAGGCGTCAGCCTTTTTGCTGCCTTAAATATTCTGTGCTTAATAAATGTTGCACAGCCTGCTTATATCCGGAAACACTTTTGCAGTGCGTTATACTCGCCTAATGCCAGCATTGTTATATCGTCGGATAATATGGTATCGGGCGTAATTGAGACGTCAGTTTTTCCCAAACGTTTTATACCAAGAATATTGATGCCAAACTTTTTGCGGATATCTAACGTGCCGATGCTTTTACCAACCCATGCTTTGGGCACCTCTACTTCAAAAATAGCGTGCTGCTTGTCAATCTCTATATAATCGAAAATATGGTCTGCAGTGTAGCGTTTGGCTGCCCATATAGCCATCTGCTTTTCAGGATAGACTACATTATCTGCACCGTTACGAAGCAGAAACTTTGCCTGGACATCGCGTTCAGCGCGAGATACTACACATTTTGCTCCCAGTTCTTTTAAAAGAGAAGTAGTTTCCAGCGAGTTTTGAAAATTACCGCTGACAGTTACGAAGCAAACGTCAAAATTTCCGATGCCGAGAGCACGTAAAAACTCTGCATTGGTGCTGTCGCCAATTTGTGCTTTAGTGACAAATGGGAGTACATCATTGATTCTTTCCTCATCAGTATCAACTGCCATGACCTGATGCCCTAATTGTGAAAGCTGCATAGCGATATGCCGTCCAAAATGACCTGCTCCGATCAGTAAAATATTTTTCATAGGATATCCACTCCTTTTGTTTAGCCAATAGTGATTTTTTCCAGCGGCAGTTTTGAGTTAACTGCTTTTTTGCCGGATAATGCTGCGTACATGAGCGTAAGGCTGCCTACTCTGCCAAGATACATAAGTAAAATCAGTATCAGTTGTGAGGGTACATGCAGCTGCGGTGTAATTCCCAACGTCAGTCCGACTGTTCCCAATGCCGATGCTGTTTCATATAAGCAGGATGTCAGTGGCAGGTTCTCATAGGCACTGATAAAAATTCCTCCGCTGAAAAAAAGCGTAATATACACGGTGAGGATAGTAGAGGCAAGCTTGATTGCATTGTAATCGACTCTGCGATCAAAAAAATGGGCACTGTCCTGTTGGCGATAGGTCGCAACAATGTTGGCAAGCAGGACGGCAAAGGTTGTCGTTTTCATACCACCGGCAGTTGAGCCCGGTGAACCGCCAATCAGCATCAAAAGTATCATAATGCCTTGCGACGAGCCGGACATAACAGATAAATTTGCTGTGTTGAAGCCCGCTGTTCTTGTTGTAACCGACTGGAACAGGGACGCTTGAAGCCGCGCTTCTATGGGGAGAGAAGCAAAATCAGCAAAGAAGAAAAAAATTGCCGGAAAGACAATCAGGATAACCGTCGAGATAAGGATTACTTTACTTTGCATTCTGTAGCGTTGGAACTGCAGCTTGTTTTCACAAATGTCCTCCCACGTCAAAAAACCGATACCGCCAATTATGATAAGCAGCATAATCGTTATATTTATCATAGGATTCTGCGCGTAACCGGTAAGGGAGGGGTAGATGTTGTCTGCAGTTCCCAAAATATCGAAGCCTGCATTGCAAAAGGCAGAAATAGAGTGAAAGGTTGCCAGCCAAATACCATGCCAGCCATAGTCGCGGCAGAATACCGGAAGCATGGCAAGTGTACCCAAAAATTCAACAAGAAATGTCCCCCACAGGATAAACTTCGTAAGCCGGACAATACCGCCTACGTTGGGCGCTGATATTGCGTCCTGAAGGGTGGTGCGCTGCATCAAAGATATTCTTCGCCTGGACAGAAGTGCAAATGATGCCGCTACTGTTACAACACCAAGACCGCCAATCTGTATCAGCGTCAGAATGATTGTCTGCCCAAAGGCCGACCAGTAGCTGCCGGTATCATGTATCACAAGACCGGTTACACAAACTGCGGAGGTTGCGGTAAATAACGCATCATGAAACGGTGTTACACAGTGTTCTGCTGCGGAAATTGGCAGCATCAGCAGTAATGCACCCAGCAGGATTACTCCCGCAAAACCTAATATGATAATTTGAAAAGATGAAAGCTGAAATTTTCTGCTAATCATTTCTTCTGACATACCTACACCTTCTTGTTAATCTGTTTATACATTCATTGTGCTTGTTGCGGACACAATGTAAAAGCCGTATATTGAACACTGCTTTGCTTGTTCCTATCATAGCATTTTTTCGGTGTAGATTTGGTAAAGAAACGAGCGTAGAGCATCAGTATCTTGTGATAAATCTTGAAGCGCTTTTGCTCGTGAAGTATAATGAAGTTGTAAAAATAATTAGGAGAAGCATTATGAAGCATCAACAACGAAAAGAAGATATTTTGTTTTCAGTCTGCGTTTTTTTCGGCGCTTTTGCCATTAATCTTTTGATTCGGAAGCTCTTTACAACGCAAACGCTGGTTCCTATGATTTTTGTATTCGGCGTTTTTCTGATATCGCTGAAAACGCACGGGTATTGCTATGGTATTGTTTCGGCTGTCTTAAGTGTATTTGCCGTAAATTTCGCTTTTACTTATCCCTATTACACTTTAGATTTTTTTGTAGAAGAAAGCATATTATCTGCCATAATTATGCTGGTTGTTGCCGTTTCCACCAGTACGTTGAACAGTAGGATACGCGACCAGGAGAATTTGCGGGCAGAAAGCGAAAAGGAGAGGATGAGGGGCAATCTGCTGCGGGCAATCTCTCATGATTTGCGTACGCCTCTTACATCAATATACGGCTCAGCTTCTACGCTGATTTCCAAGAAGAATGCACTTTCGGAAGGACAGCAGCTAAAGCTGTTGGGAGAAATTCAAGAGGATAGCGAATGGCTTATCCGTATGGTCGAAAACCTGTTGGCTGTTACAAGAATCGACGGTGCAAAGGTCAAGATTGTGAAAACGCCAATCGTTTTAGATGAGCTGATTGACTCAGTTCTTATGAAATTCGCCAAAAAACACCAGAATCAGAAGGTGATTACGCAGATACCGGCCGACTTTGTGGATATTCCTATGGATTCTATTCTTATCGAGCAGGTGTTGTTGAACTTTTTGGAAAATGCCGTTTTTCATGCGAAAGGAATGACAGAGCTGAAGCTGTCGGTTTCCCTTGCAGGAGATAAGGCCGTATTTGAAGTTGCCGACAATGGGTGTGGCATTCCAGAGGAGATTTTGGATAAAATTTTTACCGGATGCTATAAAAAGTCTGCAGCACCGATAGACGGAACGCGCAGTAATATGGGCATCGGTATTTCGGTTTGTGCTGCTATTATTAAGGCGCATGGCAGCGAGATTTTTGTGGAAAATCGGAAGGGCGGCGGTGCTGTATTCCGCTTTTCTTTGGCAAGAGGGTGCGATGATGAGCAATAATAAATTCAAAATTTTAATCGTAGAGGATGAAGCAAACATCCTAAGTTTCATCAAAGCCAACTTGGAAATAAGTTATTATCAGGTAATCTGTGCAGAAACCTGTGCGCTCGGCATGATGATGTACGCTTCTTATCACCCGGATCTCATTGTTCTGGATCTCGGGTTGCCGGACCGTGATGGCTTGAGCTTGATTCAGGATGTTAGAGAAGCGGATACTGTTCCCATCATTGTCCTTTCTGCCCGTTCCGGCGAAATGGATAAGGTGGAAGCCTTAGACCTTGGCGCGAATGATTACATTACCAAGCCGTTTGGAACTGAGGAACTGATGGCTCGTATCCGTGCAGTTCTTCGCAGTCATCGTTACAGCGAAAAAAACGAGGGTAATCACATCGGTAAATTTAAATTTCAAGATTTGCTGATTGATTACGATAAAAGGCAGGTGTTAGTCGATGGAAAGGAAATCGAACTGACACAGACAGAATATAATATTTTGACTTTCCTCTCCATCCATGCGGGAAAGGTGCTGACTTATGCTGCCATAATCAAAGCTGTGTGGGGATATTCTGATTATGGGAGCGTCAAAAAGCTACAGGTAAATATGAAAAACATCAGGAAAAAAATGGGTGTGACACCCGGAGAAAAGCGCTATATCGTCAATGAGCTTGGTGTAGGCTATCGTATGCTGGCAGAAGATGAAGAATAAGATTTGCCGGAAAGTGTACATATGGCAAGGGAAAACATAGCATGTAGCTTAGGGAATAAAGTGACGTTTTATTTGGCCTGCATTTTGGTTAAAGCTGTTTGGAAAAAGCAGGAATTATGGTAGAAGTCAGGCTTTTGCGCATAAAAATAAAGGATGAGCTTTAAATACTCATCAACTCCTCTCAAAAAATGTCGGATAGCAGGTTTTCCGTTACGGTTTATCTGCTATTTGACATTTTTGATATTTTAGGAAAAGATGATTTACTGCAGAAGTTTGCTTAGTTGTAAATTAGTAAATAAGTGATGATGTTCAAGAATATGCAGTTAACAGAAAAAGCTCATGGTGTTGTTTTACTGAGAGTTTTGTAAATAAAATAAAAAAGTATCCAAAGAGCTTTCTTGACTAAAGAATATTTCACATGTTATAATTAAATCGGCAAATGATACGAACAATCAATAAGCAAATAGAGATAAATGAAAAGCAAATAGATTACAAACTGATATCATTTATTGTTCCGCATATAATAAAAAGTTAAAAACATATTAAACAAATAGGAAAGCATGGTGAGAATCCGGCACTGTACCGCAATTGTATTAGGGAGTGCCTTCATCATATAAACTGATTGCCGCAGCTTATACCTTTCGCAAAGGGATGGAGACATGAAGATCTTGAGTCAAAGCGCTGTTTGTTTAAGATATCCATTGAACCTGCGATTTACAGGCGGATAAGAGCAATTGTTTTTGTGTGCCTAAAAGGGGGACGAGGATTCATTATGAAGTATGAGGATTTAAAGGTAAGCTTTAATCAGTTTTCAAAATGCGACGAAACATATGTAACAATACCGCGTGATTATTTGCTGACGCTTATAGGTGAGCTTTTAAGGCTGCGCCGGCGCGATGGAGCCAGAGCGCATCAAGGTAAAATTAATGATGCCCGTGCTAACTGTTAAAAAACAGATCTTTAAACACATGGTTTAATATAAAAAAATATACATCATGTACTTCAGCACGCCAAATAGCTCTAGCTTACCTGCACAGGAGACCGTAAAGTCGGATTGCAGCTGAAGACATATAAAATTAATCTGATGACTTAATTTTATAATGGGACTACTATGCCCATTTTAAAATTAAGTCTTTTTTTTTATAAGTTTATGATAAATTTCCGGGTTAAGGAGGAGATTTTAGTGAAAAATATTCATGGCCAAAATATTTTAGCTGCGGCAATTGCTGTATCTCTGGGATGCTCTCTTACAGAATTTCTGCCTGCTGCATACGCAGCCCCAACTGATACTGCGCAGACAGTAAGCAATGATGCTGATGACTCATTGATGGACTTCAGCCTTGATGCTATGACGGTCGAAGCTAAACGTCCTGATTGGGAAAGCAAGCTTTCTCCCGGTACGGTAAACATTGTGCGTCCTGATGAATTCAAAGGTGAGCAGAAATCTTTGCCTGACTTGCTTTTGACCGTGCCCGGTGTGCACGTGCGTGAGGTAAACGGCAAAGGGCAATATACAACTGTGACGATGCGTGGCTCCACTGCTGCGCAGGTCGGCATTTTTATTGACGGTGTATTGGCTAACCTTGGCGGTGATACTGCGGTTGACCTTTCGACAATTCCTGTAAAAAATGTAGAGCGTATTGAGGTTTACCGCGGTTATATTCCCAGCCGTTTTGGTGGTACTTTTATGGGCGGTGTTATCAACATTGTTACCAAAAAACCAGAAACAACAAATGTATCCTTAGAGGTTGGCAAAAGCTCTTATGGTGGCAAAAGGGGCTCTATGGAAATAACTGCTCCTCTTGGAGATGGTTCGATAATGGTTGGCACTAACTATGAATCAAGTGACGGTGATTTCAAATATAAGAATTATGCTGCGGAAAGGTATCTGCCGTATGGTGCGGAACAGATAGCAGGACAGCAGAAAGTAATCGATAATTTTAATAATGAAACCATCGATTATATGACCAAAGGTGCTGTAATAAATCTGCAGCAGGAACAAATAGATTACTATAAAGCAAATAATGATGCCTGGTTGGGATTTGTAAGAAGCGACAGCCTGAAGGATGCTATCTATGATAACCGATATGAATATGCGAAAAAAGATGTCGGCAATTCCAATCTGTATTTAATTGAACAACAGGTGGTAGACAGAGGTCTTAAGGATGAGTATCTTAAAAGAGGCTATGATGACAGTGACTGGCATGAGGCGCTGCAATATGACTGGATCGGCAGTTCCTTCGGTGAGGGTGTTCTTACACCTGAAATCAAGGAAGAAATTCTTAAAGAGTATGGCGATAAAGTAGTTCAGAATAATATAGATAAGTGGACGAACGATGCGGACCCTGATAAAAATAAAAATCAGGCCGGCAGAAAAGAGTCTTTGGAAAAATTAAAACAAAAACAGAAGGAAGCAGAAAATGCTACCAGATATAGAAAATATAATGATTATGAAAAGACCAGTACGATTGTAAAATGGCAAAATAAAAACTGGGTTATCAAAGGCACATATGATACCTTGGACAGACATATGCCGGACAGTGTATGGCTGGGTGATGTTAATGCAGCGGTTTATAATAATGGCGTTGATTTGAGCGACAGATATTATTATGACAGCCGCAGACAGAAACAGAACAGTGCCAGCCTGATGCTGCAGAACCGTCAGGAGATTGGCAAGCTTGAATGGGGCTGGATGCTTGATTATATGCATCAGGACAAAAAGTATCGGGCAGAGCATATCAATACTGCGTATCCTAACAGTGAATGGGATATGCAGAACCAGCCGTTGCGTGAATGGAGCCGTTATAAATCCAATAAATACACAGCTCAGATTGATGGCGGTTACAAGCTGAACGATAACAATATGCTGGACTTTTTGATTAACTATTCCAAAGAAGGCCTGGATATAGATGGTTCCAACATGGCTAAAATTTTAGGTGGACAGGCCAGTCAGAATTTCCTTTCCGCTCAAATCCGTAACCGTTATGAGCAGGAGCTGTTCAACGTACAACTGCAGGATTCTATTACCTTAGATAAAGAAGGCACCTGGATTTTTACGCCTAGTGTACGTTATAACCAATCAAAGATTACCGGCTTTAGTGATGGCAAGCGCTTTACCGATGGACAGGCAAGCTGGATTCATCCTAAGGATTCGCAGACCAAGGGTAAGGCAACATGGCAGCTGGCTTTGAAGAAAGAAGTAAATGAAAACCTTACTCTGCGTATGACGGGCGGAACCTATTACCGTTTGCTGAACATGGCGGAAATTGCCGGTGACGGTGCCGGTATCCTGCCTGCTCCGAAGAACCATAACGGCGAGGGTGCTATGTTCCCTGTTCCTGAAGAGGGTAAGCAGTTTGATATCAGCGCAATTATGCATAACAAACTGTTAGGTGCAGATAATTCCACTACCTTGACTTATTATTGGCGAGATTCTACAAATATGCTGCAGCTGGAGCGTGCAGGCAAGGATTACTGGTCTTATTTTAATGATAACAAGGGAAAATCTCATGGCATTGAATTGCAGAGCAGCTTTAAATGGAATAAATTCGATCTCGATTTACAGGTAACCTATCTTAACACCAGTGCCTATAACAAGCATACGGCTACGCAGTTTGGTGAATACGCTTCGGTATGGCCGACCTACCAGCCGGAATGGGAGGGCAATATCCGCCTGACCTACAGACCTTCGGAGAAGTTCTCGCTCTTTGCCGAAGGACATTACACGGATGAATACTTCACTTATTACAATAAAGCAACGAGTGGCAAGCTGTCACCGTATCTGTCCGGCAAGCCGGTATGCTCGTTGTTTGTTATGAATAGCGGCTTGAAGTGGATGCCAAAGAAAAATTGGCAGCTGACATTTGGCTGCAATGACATTCTCAATAAAGGTCCTAAATCTAAAATTCGCAGTGATGCAGCGTTCATGGTTCCCGGCTATATTAATCCGGAATTCCCGATACAGGGCCGCACCTATTATGTTACAGCGCGTTATCAGTTCTAAAGGGGGATTTATCAATGCGTAAGTTCAGTAAAAGTAAAAAGGCGGCAATTTTAGCTTCAATAATGGGTGGATGGATGATTGGCGGCAGCGCTTTCGCAGCCAATCTGTTGATAACTGTTCCTTCTAACTATGGTGACAGCAATATGACTGCTATTACCGGCTCACGTGTTACCGATAAGGTTGACAGCAAAGCAAATGTAGCAGTAATTGAATCCTTGAATAAGGATCCCGGCACCTATAGCTTTGTGCTGGATGGCAAAAGCATGTTTTTGCTGCGTCAGTATAATTCTAGTACAGTTGATTTGATTCCTTCGAAGGTAATCGGTGCCGATACAACCTGGAGTAAGGATGAGGTTTATCCATCCGGCATCATTACCAAAGGTGCCAACCCGCATTCCGCAGCCGGTTATAATGGATATATCTATGTCGGTGATTATGATTTAGGTACTATCGGCGTTGTAAAGTACGATAAGAATGTTTTGACCGAAGAAGTCAGCAAATCCCGTAATCTGATGGAGGATCTTAATACTTACTGCGGCATGAGTTACAGTTCTCCGGGCTGGGTGCATGGCGAAGGTATGGTTGTCAAAAACGGACAGCTTTATGTAGTTGTCAGCATCAATCCTAAGGGTGGTTATGCTCCTTATGATGACAGTATAATTATGCAATATCAGATAAAGGATGACGGTAGTCTGGAATATGTTAATTATACCTGCAGTGCACGTAATCCTGACTCGGTTAAACTGAACAATTATAATGATATACTGCTGCATACAGGTGTCGGCGGTTACCAATATGTAGGACAAGGCAATAGTGAATCTGCTATAACTTTGGCCACGATTAACAATAATGTTCTGAATCAGGAATCTAAATCTGTAGTATTGCCGGAAAACGTCAAGAGTAATGGCCTTGATTTTCGTGATATGACTGTCTGGCCTAATGGTACAGCCTATATCTTGGCATATAATTTGGCAACCAGTGGCGGCGGCAGCAATCTGAAGGTTTATAAAACTACAGTGGCTAATCTGAGCTCGGATAACCCTGTAGATTGGGAAATTGTTGTTGAAGGCAATACAGAGGGCGGCGGCAATACCGGTGTAGGCACCGGTTGGTTCAATAAGCTGTTTGCCGAATATTATACTAAGCGTGTCTGGGGCGAATTTGGCAATAATATCGTAGTTTATACTGATGGTGCCGCTAAGCCTACCTATACCTGGAGTGCCTATGAGCTGGCGGGCAACACATCCTACCATACATTTAACTCTGTTTCCTTGCTTTCCGGTGATACTGTTTTCGGCAACAAGGCTTTGCTGACAACCTCACGGGAAGAAGGGCTTACATCTCCTTCTGTGACTACAACAAAGATTGTCAACATCAATGCCAATAGTAAAACAGGCGATTATTTCCAACGCATCAGCGGCACAGATGCTGACAGTTCCGTTTACAGCGGTGTCAGCAGTGATAACAGTGTTTATACCTTTACTGCTGATAAAACTATCAGCCTGAAGCCTAATGCATGGAAAACACAGGCTGATTTAAGCAATAATATTCTGGCTGCTGTTTATGCGCATGACGGTAATGATGTTACTGTCAACGCCGGCAGCAATACTCTGCAGCTGCAGGTACAGAACAGTGTTGCTACACCTGTCGGTGTTTATGCCGGCAATGGTAAGAGTGTTACTATTAATGCAGGTAAGCTGAATATTATTACTATTGGCGCTGTGAATGGTAATTCCTTGAATAATGCTATCATGAATGATGCCGGCAAATCGGCTGCCAGCAAGATTACTGTTAACGGAGATGTTAATATCTCTATGAACGGCAGCTACGGCGGTAATGGCGTTGCTGTACAGAAAACAGACCGTTGGGGTGAAGCAAGTTATGCTTCCGATGTTGCCAACACAATTACGATTAACGGCAATCTGACTATAAAGGGCTCTGACAGCGAAACATGGGGTATTCCTATAAATGCAGATAATGTGTTGTCGCGCTTTAACAACGCAGGTATTCTTGCGCAGGTAGAAAACAGCCGTGTAGATGTCAGCGGTACTGCTGATATGGATGTTTATGGAAATGGTATTACAACGAATGCTAAGAACAGTACGGTATCTATTGGCGGCGGCGAAATCAATGTGCCTAAGGGTATGAATTATGGTTATTATACCTTGGGAGCATATCAGGGAACCATTAACGTCAATACCGGTAAGGATGGCACAGCGGCCGGCAATAACAGCGTTAAGCTTGGCGGCGATATCTTCGCGTTGAAAACAGGTACGGTAAATGTAGCTTTGACTACGGATGATTCTTATCTGCGCGGCATTGTAGATAATGGCGGCACAGTAAATATGTGGCTGCAAAACGGTGCAAGCTGGATAAACCAGGCCAATAATACACGTTATGCACAGGATAATGAGGATGTCGGCAGCAATGGAGCAAGCCATATCAGCAAACTTACAGGTGGCAGTGCAGGTGCTGCAGGCGTTATTTTCCAGAAGAGTGGCAGCAAGAATATAACCATAGACAAATACAGCGGTAATACTATGGTTATTTATGAGCATGATAACAGTAACCCGGAAAATATTTTGGGTGGCAATTTTGCGGTGAAGACTGCTGAAACCGGCTCTGCTGTAGCTTTGCGCACGGACAGCAGCGGCGTAAATACTTCTTCTGAAGCAACTGTTAATAAGGTTCTCGATGCTTTGGCCAATAAGCTTTATTATACAGATTATGTCAATGGCAGCAGAAATCTGGACGGGCAGGTACAGATTGCTGAAGGTCTGACAGCGGCTTCTGCAGCTAAATATGTAAGCAGTGTTAAATACAGCGATACTACAGGACAGGGAAGCTTGGGTGAAAAAATCAGTGTACAGACAGAAACTCCCGAGGGAGATAACACTGATGCAGATAGAAACTTCCTTGTAGAAAAAGGCGATTGGCATGGCAATAACAGTGGTGATAATGTAAATCTGGCTCTGAAGGACAAAGCAAGCTGGACCGGCAACAACAGCGGCAGCAATATGGTGGTTAATGCAACCGATTCTGCCTGGACCGGTGATAATAAGGGTACGGGAATAAATGCAACACTGAACGCATCCGACTGGAACGGTAAAAATGATGGCAGCAAGGCTGTTGTTACACTGAAAAATAAGGCAAGCTGGACCGGTGACAGCAGTGGCAGCGATTTGCAGCTCACACTTGATGATTCCGATTACAATGGTAACATCAGCGGTGAAAGCTCTTCTGTAACTCTGAATAATGGCAGCAGTTGGGAAGGTAATAGCAGCGGTAGGGATGTTGCTGTTAATATCAATAATGGCAGCAGCTGGAGCGGTAATGTCATTGGTAGCGGCAGTACGCTGAATATGCATGGTGACAGCCTTTGGAAACTAAAAGGAGATAATGTTCTTGACAGCTTTAATGCCGGCAGTATCAGCAAAATGAGAAAGGCTGCAGCTGTGGCGGCCGGTGGCGGTACTACAGTTGATATGACGGATGCAACTGCAGGAAATCTCACTATTAATAAATATAATGGTAAGGCTACGTTTGTTTATCAGCATGATGTAAATGATGTTACCAAAATTAATGGTGGTGATATTACAATTGGTACAGCAACAACCGGTTCAGGGATTACCCTGCTGACAGATTCTAATGGTTTGGAAACTACCAATAAATATGCCATCAATGACGCATTGAATGCTTTGGCTAATAAGCTGTATTATACCGGATACTTAAATGGTGAAAAAAATCTTGATGGTTATGTAAAAATTGCTGAGGGACTTACGTCTGCATCAGCAACTAAATTTGCCGGTAATATTGGTTATGATAGTAAAACCGGTCAGGGCAGTCTTGATAAAGAAACCGTTGATTATGGTACAAGCATTCCTAATGTACAGTCTAAGACAGATTTTAAAACAACTGTAACCGGTGATTATGTAACAGACAAGGAATATAGGGATGCGGGTGTACTCCCTGATACTGACAATATCTATAACTTCACGAAAGACGCAACCACGATTACGACCGCTGGCAGCGCAGTTACTACAGCCAAAGATACTACCTTGAAGCTGAACAACAACGATCTGACTATTACTGCCAACAGCGGTGACGGCATCGCAACAACCGGCGGTACGCTGACCGTTCAGGATGCAGGAAACTTTGCTGTAACTGGTGCGAAAGCAATCAATGCCAATAACAGCAAGGTAGATATCACTGCAGTCAACGCAACACTGAACGGTGACGTAAGCACAAATAATGTCGTAAATATTAAGGCAACGAAGGCTGCGAAGGTCAACGGTGCAGTGAGCGCTAATGGTGTAAACAGCAGCGTAAGTATTAATGGCGGCGAAGCTACGACTGTTACAGGTGCAGTAAATGCTGACGGCGCAAATGCAGCAGTAACGATTGATTCCGCAGATACAACTATCGGCAGCGACGTTACTGCTAACGGCAAGGGTGCCAAGGTTACAGCCAAGAACATTGGCAAGCTGGACGGCGATGTGGCAACAGATGCCGACGGTAGCGTAGAGCTGAACTTCAAAGAAGGCGCAAGCTGGACTGGCGATAACGCTGGCAATACTACCATGAGCCTGAGCAAGGGCAGCTGGAACGGAGCGAATACCGGCAAGCTGAACGCAACGCTGACGAACGGCACAAGCTGGACCGGTGACAGCAGTGGTGCAGGAAGCACAATTAAGCTGGATGGTTCTGCTTGGAGCGGTGCGAATAGCGGTGTCAATGCGGATATTACTTTGAACAATGGCGCAAGCTGGAGCAAAGGCAATACTGCAGACGGCGTAACCGTGAAAGCAGATAAAGCAGCCTGGACAGGAGCTAACGGCGGTGCAAATACCAACATTACTTTGACCAACGCAACCACATGGACCGGTGCCAATAATGGCGCTAATGCAACGGTTAGCCTGACAGACAGCAACTGGAGCGGTGACAACAGCGGCGCAGGTCTGAACCTTACTGCCGACAACAGCAAGTGGAACGGCAGTACGAGTGCTGCAGGCAGTGCAACTTTGACAAACGGCAGTATCTGGAACGGTGCAAGCACTAGTGCAGACTTCAGCCTGACACTTAACGGCAGTACCTGGAACAACAGCGGTGCAAGCAGCTTGAAGAGCTTCAATGCTACTAACGGCATAGTTGATATGACTAACGCTGCAGCTAGCGTAACCATCGGTAGCTACAGCGGTGACGCAACTGTCATCTATAAGCATAACAGCAGTAATCCGGGCGAAGTATACGGCGGTAACTTTACTGTTACTAAGGCAGCGGCCAATAGCAAGATTACCATGCTGACGGACAACACCGGCGTAGATACAACGGATGAGGATAAGATTAACGAAGCATTGGATGCACTGGCAGGCAAGCTGTTCTACACTGGTGCAGTTGGTGGTGCAGAAAATAACCTGAACGGCACCGTGAAGATAGCCGAAGGCCTGACAGCAACCTCTGTTGCTAAGCAGACCGCAGGTATTGTCTATGACAAGACGACCGGTCAGGGCAGTGCGGACCACAAGACTGTAACGCCTGGACCTGTATATCCGACCGAACAGGACAGAACAGCCTTTGTAACAAGCATTACCGGTGAACATCTGACTGATAAGGAATACCGTAAGGCCGGCGTACTCTCCAACACAGTAGATAATAATATCTATAACTTCACGAAAGACGCAACCACGATTACGACCGACAGCAGCGCAGTTACTACAGCCAAAGATACAACCTTGAAGCTGAACAACCACGATCTGACGATTACTGCCAACAGCGGTGATGGTATCGCAACAACCGGCGGTACGCTGACAGTTCAGGATGCAGGTAGCCTGACGGTTAATGGTGCGAAAGCAATCAACGGTAACAACAGTAAGGTGGATATCACTGCAGTCAACGCAACGCTGAATGGTGATGTGGCTACGAATAACACTGTAACAATCAAAGCAGCGAAAGCTGTTAAGGTCAACGGTGCAGTGAGCGTAAATGGTGCAAATGCAGCAGTAACAATTGATTCTGCAGATACCACCATTGGTAGTGGTATTACTGCCAACGGCAAGAGTGCTAAGGTTACCGCCAAGAACCTCAGCAAGCTGAACGGCAATGTGGCAACAGATGCTGACGGCAGCGTAGAGCTGAACTTCAAGGAAGGTGCAAGCTGGAGCGGCGATAACAGCGGCAACACTACCATGAGCCTGAGCAAGGGTACCTGGAACGGAGCGAATACCGGCAAGCTGAACGCGACACTGACGAACGGCACAACCTGGACAGGCGACAGCAGTGGTGCAGGCAGCATAATTAAGCTGGATGGTTCTGCTTGGAGCGGTGCGAATAGCGGTGCCAATGCGGATATTACTTTGAACAACGGCGCAAGCTGGAGCAAAGGCAATACCGCAGACGGAGTAACAGTGAAAGCAGATAAAGCAACTTGGACAGGCGCAAACAGCGGTGCAAATACCAACATTACTTTGACCAACGCAACCACATGGACCGGTGCCAATAATGGCGCTAATGCAACGGTTAGCCTGACAGACAGCAGCTGGAGCGGTGACAACAGCGGCGCAGGTCTGAACCTTACTGCCGACAACAGCAAGTGGAACGGCGGTACGAGTGCTGCAGGCAGTGCAACTTTGACAAACGGCAGTATCTGGAACGGTGCAAGCACTAGTGCAGACTTCAGCCTGACACTTAACGGCAGTACCTGGAACAACAGTGGCGCCAGCAGCTTGAAGAGCTTCAATGCTACTAACGGCATAGTTGATATGACTAACGCTGCAGCTAGCGTAACCATCGGTAGCTACAGCGGTGACGCAACTGTCATCTATAAGCATAACAGCAGTAATCCGGGCGAAGTATACGGCGGTAACTTTACTGTTACTAAGGCAGCGGCCAATAGCAAGATTACCATGCTGACGGACAACACCGGCGTAGATACAACGGATGAGGATAAGATTAACGAAGCATTGGATGCACTGGCAGGCAAGCTGTTCTACACTGGTGCAGTTGGTGGTGCAGAAAATAACCTGAACGGCACCGTGAAGATAGCCGAAGGCCTGACAGCAACCTCTGTTGCTAAGCAGACCGCAGGTATTGTCTATGACAAGACGACCGGTCAGGGCAGTGCGGACCACAAGACTGTAACGCCTGGACCTGTATATCCGACCGAACAGGACAGAACAGCCTTTGTAACAAGCATTACCGGTGAACATCTGACTGATAAGGAATACCGTAAGGCCGGCGTACTCTCCAACACAGTAGATAACAATATCTATAACTTTACGAAAGACGCAACCACGATTACTACCGACAGCAGTGCAATTACTACAGCTAAGGATACAACCTTGAAGCTGAACAACCACGATCTGACGATTACTGCCAACAGCGGTGACGGTATCGCAACAACCGGAGCTACACTGACAGTTCAGAATGCAGGCAGCCTGACAGTAAGTGGTGCGCAAGCAATCAACGCTAACAACAGCAAGGTGGATATCACTGCAGTTAACGCAACGCTGAACGGTGACGTAAGCACAAATAATGTCGTAAATATTAAGGCAACGAAGGCTGCGAAGGTCAACGGTGCAGTTAGCGCAAATGGCGCAAATGCAGCAGTAACGATTGATTCTGCAGATACCACCATTGGCAGCGATATTACTGCTAATGGCAACGGAGCTAAAGTAACAGCTAAGAACCTCAGCAAGCTGAACGGCGATGTGGCAACAGATGCTGACGGCAGCGTAGAGCTGAACTTCAAGGAAGGCGCAGCGTGGAGTGGCGACAATGCAGGCAACACTACCATGAGCCTGAGCAAGGGCAGCTGGAACGGAGCGAATATCGGCAAGCTGAACGCAACGCTGACGAACGGCACAAGCTGGACCGGTGACAGCAGTGGTGTAGGCAGCACGATTAAGCTGGATGGTTCTGCTTGGAACGGCGCAAACACTGGCAGCAATGCGACTATTAGCCTGACTGATAGCAACTGGACTGGTGACAACAGCGGCGCAGGTCTGAGCCTTACTGCCGACAACAGCAAGTGGAACGGCAGCACGAGTGCCGCAGGCAGTGCAGTATTGACAAATGGCAGCGTTTGGACAGGTGCAAGCACTAGTGCAGACTTTGCTCTCACGCTTAACGGCAGTACCTGGAACAACAGCGGTGCAAGCAGCCTGAAGAGCTTCACTGGTACTAATGGTGTAGTTGACATGACTAATGCAGCAGCCGGCGTAACCATC
This sequence comes from Phascolarctobacterium sp. Marseille-Q4147, assembly GCF_017968825.1. Taxonomy (NCBI): domain Bacteria; kingdom Bacillati; phylum Bacillota; class Negativicutes; order Acidaminococcales; family Acidaminococcaceae; genus Phascolarctobacterium; species Phascolarctobacterium sp. Marseille-Q4147. The sequence continues at coordinate 1,769,641 of NZ_CP072874.1, forward strand.
GGCAGCTACAGCGGTGACGCAACTGTCATCTATAAGCATAACAGCAGTAATCCGGGCGAAGTATACGGCGGTAACTTTACTGTTACTAAGGCAGCGGCCAATAGCAAGATTACCATGCTGACGGACAACACCGGCGTAGATACAACGGATGAGGATAAGATTAACGAAGCATTGGATGCACTGGCAGGCAAGCTGTTCTACACTGGTGCAGTTGGTGGTGCAGAAAATAACCTGAACGGCACCGTGAAGATAGCCGAAGGCCTGACAGCAACCTCTGTTGCTAAGCAGACCGCAGGTATTGTCTATGACAAGACGACCGGTCAGGGCAGTGCGGACCACAAGACTGTAACGCCTGGACCTGTATATCCGACCGAACAGGACAGAACAGCCTTTGTAACAAGCATTACCGGTGAACATCTGACTGATAAGGAATACCGTAAGGCCGGCGTACTCTCCAACACAGTAGATAACAATATCTATAACTTTACGAAAGACGCAACCACGATTACTACCGACAGCAGTGCAATTACTACAGCTAAGGATACAACCTTGAAGCTGAACAACCACGATCTGACGATTACTGCCAACAGCGGTGACGGTATCGCAACAACCGGAGCTACACTGACAGTTCAGAATGCAGGCAGCCTGACAGTAAGTGGTGCGCAAGCAATCAACGCTAACAACAGCAAGGTGGATATCACTGCAGTTAACGCAACGCTGAACGGTGACGTAAGCACAAATAATGTCGTAAATATTAAGGCAACGAAGGCTGCGAAGGTCAACGGTGCAGTTAGCGCAAATGGCGCAAATGCAGCAGTAACGATTGATTCTGCAGATACCACCATTGGCAGCGATATTACTGCTAATGGCAACGGAGCTAAAGTAACAGCTAAGAACCTCAGCAAGCTGAACGGCGATGTGGCAACAGATGCTGACGGCAGCGTAGAGCTGAACTTCAAGGAAGGCGCAAGCTGGACTGGTGACAACAGCGGCAATACTACCATGAGCCTGAGCAAGGGCACCTGGAACGGAGCCAACACCGGCAAGCTGAACGCAACGCTGACTAACGGCACAACTTGGACCGGCGACAGCAGTGGAGCAGGAAGCACAATTAAGCTGGATGGTTCTGCTTGGAATGGTGCAAACAGCGGCGTAAATGCAGATATTACATTGACCAATGGAGCAAGCTGGACTAAAGGCAATACTGCAGACGGCGTAACTGTGAAAGCAGATAAATCAAGCTGGACGGGAGCAAACGGCGGCGCAAAAGCCAATATCACTTTGAGCAATAGCGCAAGCTGGACTGGCGCAAATACCGGCAGCAACGCAACAGTAAATCTGACAGATAGCAGCTGGACTGGTGCAAACAGCGGCGTAGGCTTGAGCCTGACTGCTAATAACAGCAAGTGGAACGGCAGTACAAGTACTGCAGGCAGTGCAACTTTGACAAACGGCAGTATCTGGAACGGTGCAAGCACTAGCGCAGGCTTTGCTCTTACGCTGAACGGCAGCACCTGGAACAACAGCGGTGCAAGCAGCCTGAAGAGTTTCATCGGTACTAACGGTATAGTTGACATGACCAACGCTGCAGCTAGCGTAACCATCGGCAGCTACAGCGGTGACGCAACAGTCATTTACAAGCACAACAGCAGCAATCCTGCTGAAGTATACGGCGGTAACTTCACTGTCAACAATGCTAAGAACGGCAGCAAGATTACCATGCTGACGGATAACACCGGCGTAGATACGACGGATGAGGATAAGATTAACGAAGCACTGAATGCACTGGCAGGCAAGCTGTTCTACACTGGTGCAATTGGTGGTGCAGAAAATAACCTGAACGGCACCGTGAAAATAGCCGAAGGCCTGACAGCAACCTCTGTTGCTAAGCAGACAGCAGGTATTGTCTATGACAAGACAACCGGTCAGGGCAGTGCGGACCACAAGACTGTAACGCCGGGACCTGTATATCCGACAGAACAGGACAGAACAGCCTTTGTAACGAGCATTACCGGTGAACATCTGACTGATAAGGAATACCGTAAGGCCGGCGTTCTTTCCAACACAGTCGATAACAATATCTATAACTTCACGAAAGACGCAACTACGATTACGACCGCTGGCAGCGCAGTTAATACAGCCAAAGATGCAACTCTGAAGCTGAACAGCCACGATATGACGATTACTGCCAACAGCGGTGACGGTATCGCAACAAACGGTGGCAAGCTGACAGTTCAGAATGCAGGCAGCCTGACGGTTAAGGGTGCGAAAGCAATTAACGCTAACAACAGCAAGGTAGATATCACTGCAGTTAACGCAACGCTGAATGGTGATGTGACTACGAATAACACTGTAACAATCAAAGTAGCGAAAGCTGCTAAGGTCAACGGTGCAGTGAGCGCCAGCGGCGCGAACAGCAGCGTAAGCATTAACGGAACAGCAAGCGCAGCAATTAGCGGTGCAGTAAGTGCTGACGGCGCAAATGCGGCAGTAACGATTGATTCTGCTGATACTATCATTGGCAGCGACATTACTGCTAATGGCAAGGGTGCGAAGGTTACAGCCAAGAACCTCAGCAAGCTGGACGGCAATGTAGCAACAGATGCCGACGGCAGCGTAGAGCTGAACTTCAAGGAAGGCGCAAGCTGGACTGGGGACAATGCAGGCAACACTACCATGAGCCTGAGCAAGGGCAGCTGGAACGGAGCTAATACCGGCAAGCTGAACGCGACACTGACTAACGGCACAACCTGGACAGGCGACAGCAGTGGAGCAGGAAGCACAATTAAGCTGGATGCTTCTAGCTGGAGCGGTATGAACAGCGGTGCAAATGCAAATGTAACTTTGACCAACGGCGCAAGCTGGACTAAAGGTAATACTGCAGACGGCGTAACTGTGAAAGCAGATAAAGCAGCCTGGACAGGAGCTAACGGCGGTGCGAATGCGAACATTACGTTGGGCAACGCTTCTACTTGGACCGGTGCAAACAGCGGTAGCAAGGCAACTGTTAATATGACCGACAGCAGCTGGAGCGGTGACAACAGCGGTGCAAATGTAACAATTACTGCCAACAACAGCAAGTGGAACGGCAGCACGAGTGCTGCAGGCAGTGCAACTTTGACAAACGGCAGTATCTGGAACGGTGCAAGCACTAGCGCAGACTTCAGCCTGACACTTAACGGCAGTACCTGGAACAACAGTGGCGCCAGCAGCCTGAAGAGCTTCAATGCTACTAACGGCATAGTTGACATGACTAATGCAGCAGCCGGCGTAACGATTGGCAGCTACAGCGGTGACGCAACAGTCATTTACAAGCACAACAGCAGCAATCCTGCTGAAGTATACGGCGGTAACTTTACTGTTAACAAGGCAGCAGCCAACAGCAAGATTACTATGCTGACGGATAATACCGGCGTAGATACGACGGATGAGGATAAGATTAACGAAGCACTGGATGCACTGGCAGGCAAGCTGTTCTACCTGGGAGCAATAGGCGGAGCAGAAAGCAACCTGAACGGTACTGTGAAGATAGCCGAAGGCCTGACAGCAACCTCTGTTGCTAAGCAGACCGCAGGTATTGTCTATGACAAGACAACCGGTCAGGGCAGTGCGGACCACAAGACTGTAACGCCGGGACCTGTATATCCGACAGAACAGGACAGAACAGCCTTTGTAACAAGCATTACTGGTGAGCACTTCGCTGATAAGGAATACCGTAAGGCCGGCGTACTCTCCAACACAGTAGATAACAATATCTATAACTTCACGAAAGATGCCACAACTATTACGACCGCTGGCAGCGCAGTTACTACAGCCAAAGATACTACCTTGAAGCTGAACAACAACGATATGACTATTACTGCCAACAGCGGTGACGGTATCGCAATAACCGGCGGTAAGCTGACAGTTCAAGATGCAGGTAGCCTGACAGTAAGTGGTGCGAAAGCAATTAACGCCAATAACAGCAAGGTAGAGATCACTGCAGTTAATGCAACGCTGAATGGTGACGTAAGCACAAATAATGTCGTAAATATTAAGGCAACGAAGGCTGCAAAGGTGAACGGTGCAGTGAGCGCAAATGGCGCAAATGCAGCAGTAACGATTGATTCTGCAGATACAACTATCGGCAGCGACATTACTGCTAATGGCAAGGGTGCGAAGGTTATAGCCAAGAACCTCAGCAAGCTGGACGGAGATGTAGCAACAGATGCCGACGGCAGCGTAGAGCTGAACTTCAAGGAAGGTGCAAGCTGGAGCGGTGATAACAGCGGCAACACTACCATGAGCCTGAGCAAGGGCAGCTGGAACGGAGCTAATACCGGCAAGCTGAACGCAAAGCTGACGAACGGCACAAGCTGGACCGGTGACAGCAGTGGTGCAGGCAGCACGATTAAGTTGGATGCTTCTACATGGAATGGTGCGAACAGCGGAGCCAATGCAAATGTAACTTTGACCAACGGCGCAAGCTGGAGCAAAGGCAATACCGCAGACGGCGTAACTGTGAAAGCAGATAAAGCAGCCTGGACAGGAGCTAACGGCGGTGCGAATGCGAACATTACGTTGGGCAACGCTTCTACTTGGACCGGTGCAAACAGCGGTAGCAAGGCAACTGTTAATATGACCGACAGCAGCTGGAGCGGTGACAACAGCGGTGCAAATGTAACAATTACTGCCAACAACAGCAAGTGGAACGGCAGCACGAGTGCTGCAGGCAGTGCAACTTTGACAAATGGCAGCATCTGGACAGGTGCAAGCACAAGCGGAGACTTTAGTCTGACGCTTAATAACAGCACCTGGAACAACAGCGGTGCAAGCAGCCTGAAGAGCTTCACTGGTACGAACGGCATAGTTGATATGACTAACGCTGCAGCTAGCGTAACGATTGGCAGCTACAGCGGTGACGCAACAGTCATTTACAAGCACAACAGCAGCAATCCTGCTGAAGTATACGGCGGTAACTTTACCGTTAACAAGGCAGCAGCCAACAGTAAGATTACCATGCTGACGGACAGAAGCGGTGTAGACTTCAGTGATGAGGTCAGCATTGCCAATGCCTTGAATTCTTTGGCTAATAAGCTGTATTACACCGGTTATATTACCGGCGAGCGGAATCTTACCGGTTATGTTAAGTTGGCAGAAGGTCTGACAGCAAGCTCTGTTGTTAAACAAACCGGTGATATTGCCTATGATAAGACGACCGGTCAGGGCAGCCTTAAGGATGGCAGCGTTACTCCGAATGTAACCTATCCGGAAGAACAGACAAAAGATAACTTTACAAGTCAGATTACCGGCGAATGGAAACAGGATAAAGAGTATAAGCTTGCCGGCGTACTGCATACAGATAATGCGGTTTACGACTTCAGCAAGGACAGAAGCATTATTACTACCGCAGGTACTTCCATCGGCGCAGGCAAAGATTTGCAGCTGTTGCTCAATAATAAGAGCATGAGTCTGAATTCCGGTGCTGATGCTGTGAAAGCAGATGCGATTACCATTGAATTTAAGAATCTTGATAAGCTTGATATCAAGGCTGCAGGCCAGGCTTTGCTGGCAGAAAACGGCGGCAAAATCATTCTGCATAACACCGGCGCAGTAACTGCAGACAGTGCGTTTGTTGCCAACGGCGCAGGCAGCGGTATTAAAGCAGATGGTCTGACAAATATTACCGTAGGCAGCGGCGATGCAGTGAAGGCTGATGCAGGCAGCATTGAGCTGGCCGGCGGCACTGTTAAAGGTGATGTAACTGCAGACAATAAAGGTAAAATCAGCATTAATGCCAATAATAATGCGGCAGGAAGCATCCTTACCGATATTACCGGCAACGTTCTGGCAACGGCCGGCAGCAGCGTAGATATCGGATTGGGTACCGCAGATAGCAAGCTTACAGGTGATGTAAGTACTGCCGGTGATGCAGTAATCAATATCTATGCTGATATGGGTATCTGGACAGGTAATGCTGACGGAGATAACGTTAATCTGCATCTGAATAGCAGCAAGGCTCAATGGAATAATATTGGAAACAGCAAGCTGCGCAGCCTGAAGGGTAATGGCGGTATTATTAATCAGACTGATGCTAACGCAGGTAATATTGATGTAGGTGATTACAGCGGAAACGTTGTTGTCAACTACAAGCATACTGCTGATAAGGATACAGCAAGCAACACCCTGAATAATATCAAGTTCGGCGGCGGTTCGCTGAATATCGATAAAGCAGCTGAAGGCAGCAGCATTACCTTAAGAACCGATAATTCCGATAATCTCAGCTATACCGAAACTGATAATATTGAAAAGCTCTTCCGTGAGCTGAGCAAGAAACTGTATTACGCAGATGCGGGCAGCAATCCTGACAATCTGAGCGGTCATGTGGAGATTGCCGAAGGCCTGACGAAGGTTAAGGTTTACGGCGATATTAACTACGGAGAGCATGGACAGGGCAATTATAAGGATGGCAGCATTAAGCGTACTGATCCGGAAATTATTTACGGCAGCAGTGAAACAGCTATGATGTGTGGCGCTAAATCCGCCATGGCTTCCACTGCTTTGCTGTGGCGCAGTGAAAACAGCGATATGCTGCAGCGCATGGGTGATGTACGTCTGGACAATGAGGAAAGCGGTCTGTGGGCACGTTACTACGGTGGTAAGAACAGCTTTGATGCTAAGAATACCAAGTACAGCACAAGCTTTAATGCATATCAGTTAGGCTATGACAAGCAACTGGATAACAACAAGCTCTTTGGTGCGGCTGTAAGCTACAACAAGGGCAAGAACACCTACGAAATGGGCGGTCATGGTGACGGCAAGGCTGTCAGCCTGTCAGTATATGGCAGCTGGAACAGCGACAAGGGACATTATGCTGATGTAATCGTTAAAGGCGGCAAGCTTGATAATGATTATACAGTTTACAATGACATGGGTCATAAGCTGGAAGGCGATTATGATACCTGGGGGCTGTCCCTGAGCGCTGAATATGGCCGCAGAATGCAGATGCAGAACGGCTTCTACATTGATCCGAGCGTACAATTTACTGTTGGACGTGTGGCAGGAGCTGACTATAGTGCAGCCAGCGACTTCCTCGACTCCAAAGGCCTGAAGAAGGATATGTATGTCAGCCAGGATGCCTTTACCAGTGCAATCGGACGTATTGGTCTGGGCATGGGCAAAACAACTGACAAGGCAATGTTCTATACGAAATTTGCATTGGCACACGAATTCAGCGGTGACTTTACTACAACCTTTGCAGCTGAAAATGAGCCTACAAGCAGCACAGCAGTTGATTTTGGCGGAACCTGGTTTGAATGGCAGCTGGGCGGCAGCATGAAGGTAAATGATAATTCTTATGTATATGCTACCTTCGAGAAGAAATTCGGCGGCGATACCGGCAGCAATGACTGGCGGTTGGATGCAGGCTTGCGCTGGAGCTTCTAAGATTTGGGGTATGCGAGCAGCATAAAAATGTTCTAAGTGGGGCGGCGGCCGTAGCGCCGACGCCCTCTTAAATAAAAATGTTAAAGGAGACTTTAAAATGACAGAAAAAGTTAAAGAAACTAAAGAGACTAAAGTTTTGGATATGGAGCAGAAGCGTGCTGATAAAATTGATAAAATGCAGCAATTCCTGACTGATAACAAAATAGACTGCTTTGACGTACAAAAAATTGAAGATGAGCGTCATACCACAATTTTCCGTAGCCGTATGGAAGTAAAAGGACAGATTTTGCCGATGGCTGTGCTGATGGATGACAGTGTTTATATTATTTTACAGGTTCAGATTGCACCGCAGGTAATTCCGGAAGCAAAGCTGCCGGAACTGGCTGCAGCTATCAACAACATGAACAATAATGTACGTCCCTTTAAATTTACAGTTTCCGAAAAGGGGGATTTCATGCTGAATGCCTGCATTACCGCAGAAAACAATACCTTTAATCCGGTGCTGCTGAACGCAATTATCGGTGAAGCACTGAAATTTCTGGAAGCGCAGTACAGCAATATTATGGAAGCAATCTGGAAAAAATAATTTAGTTGAGCATGGATTTACATATGAGACATGCTGAAAATAAAAGTCAGGCAACAAAAGGATATTGTCGATGATATGTTCAAGTTTAGTTAAGCATTTATAAAATAATATTTTGATTCCTGATAAGCGGTTGATGTGAGAGTGGACTGCTTTATGATAGAGGAAATGACAGTCGGGAGATGGACGCCCTGGTGTTATTATCTTTGTCCGGTGTTTTTGCAAGGGGTGCTTATTATGGCAAAATCATCTTGGATTCGAAGTAAAAAATTAGCTTTAGGTATTGCCGTAGCTTTAGGCTGCAGTCTGATGAGTGTTACAAGTGCTGAACAAACTGAGGCGCATTTTACGGCTCCCATTACCGGCGACATTGAAAAAGATGTTACTTACAGCGGTATTTTGGAAGTGCCTGCTAAGAATAACAACGTTTATACATTTACCAAGGATAGCAGCATTACTGTTGACGGTGCTGCTGCCCCCTTCACTATTCAGGATTTGAACAGTAAAGATTATAATGTGCAGGCGGCAGCGGTCAATATGGTGCAGGGAAAGACCAGCCCCAATATTTGCATTGCAGCTCCTGCTAATAAGCTGACTTTAAGTGTTAAAGCCTCCGGTGATAATATCGGCGCCGGTATTTTGCAGACCACCGGTCTTGGCACTTTGCAGTTTGGCAGCAGTAAATATGGTGCAATAAAAGAATTGAACATTAATGTCAATGCTGATGCCGACAATACAAAAAAATCTTATGGTATCTGGCGTGCAGCTACTGATAATAAGACCAGAACTATTACTTTAACTGCTACCGATGGCCTGAATATTAAAGTGGACAATCCTAATGGTGCTTATGGTATAGCTGTATCTATACCTGAGGGAATGACAACAGACAATAAATTTTATAACAATAGCGGTATTACGGTTAATGGTGACGTAAATATCACAGTAAGCGGCAATAAAAAAGCTGCTGATGTATTGGAAAACAGTGCGGGACTTTTTGTTGACAGTAATCATGCCAAGATAACCTTGAACCATAAGGGTAATATTATTTCTGATGGAAATGGTATAGTTGTTGCACCTGTACACAATACTCCCAACTATAATAATCAAGCCATTACTGTAAAAAAAGGAGGTACTATTAAGCTTATTCCGACGACTGATGGTAGTGAGCGTTATGCAATTTATAATACCTATGGCAAGGTTTTTTATGGCGCAAATTCAGTTGGCGGCTTGAACAGTCAGACTGGTGCTGTGGTATTGGGTACCGGTACTCAGATAGGCGGAGATGTCTTTGTTGGTGACAATGAAAAAAATATTGTCTACTTAGGGTTAAGCGGCAAAGATTCCTATTTGAACGGCGTAATTAAGGAAGAAGGAAAATTCGGCAATGTGTTGATGATTCTTAATGATGGTGCCGTATGGAATAATAGCGCTGCCAATACAGGCAATAAGGGTACCAATACAGTATTGAATAATTTTAGCGGTATTAACGGTATGTTGCATCAAAGTGCCGATAGCGGTGATGTTACAATTAAGAAATTTGACAGCCATCTGTTTAACGTAGCTTATGAGCATGATAAGAAGGACCCGTCAAAAATTTTAGGTGGCAATTTCACTATTGAAAAAGCTATAGAGAACAGTGCTCTCAATGTTTTTACTGACTATGATGCCAACCTGAATACAGAAGCTGCCAGAGAGGCAACACTTAACGCTTTGGCAAACAAAATTTATTATACAGGCTATGCAAGCGGCGAAAGAAATTTAAATGGTACCGTAAGTATTGCGGAAGGTCTTACAACCAGCTCTGCCAGCAAGTATTTCGCCGATATGAGCTTTGATGATACTACAGGTCAGGGCTATCTTGACAAGGAAAGCAAGGTTAATGAATACGTTAAACCTGCGGAACAGGGTGCCGTAGAATTTACCAAGGCTATAATCGGTGATGTTTCTCTGACCAAAGAATATCAGGATGCAGGTGTATACGACAACGGCAACTATGTTTTTACCAAGGATATTAAAATCAATGTTGATCCGGAAGGTAATAAATTAGTAGCAGGGCCTTGGCTGTATACCTTCAGCTCCGGTATTTTCAGCGGTTATAATCAGCAGAATGTGAATGTTGACCTGAATGGTCATAGTATGGATTTAAATATAGCTACCGACCAAAGTACGACTGGCATTGCTGCAGTAGGTGCTACCGGCAAGGTTGAAATTTTCAACCCCGGAGCTATGTCCGTTAAAGCTGTAAGTAATAAAGGTGCTCAGACAGCGGCGTTGTTTGTGAATGGCGGCGGTCAGCTTTATATCCATAATGGCGGTGAGAATTTAGAGAAAAAGGTTCTCACGGTTCGTGGCAGTACCACTAACAGCACCAATGGCGCTGTTATCAAGTCTATGAATGGTGCAAATGGTGAACGCTCCTGGCTGAAGGTTGATGGTTTGATTGATTTGGAAGCAGATACTACAGACGGTGTTGGTATGGCCGAAGGCTTGAGTGCTGTTGCATCTACTATCGATGTTGGCGGCGGCAGAATTATTATGACGAAAGCTGGGCAAAATCCTGGCCTAAATTTTGGCGGCGGTGCGGAAAATGCTGCTATCCGTGCTTATGGCGAATTTGTTAGTACCAATTATGGCATTGTCAACGTCAATGTTATCAAGGATGAGGATTCTCCTACCGGTAACGCTATTGCGGCCGGAAATAATACTACGCAGATAGTAGGTAACTTTTCAACTGTCGGCGGCATGGGCACCAAGGGTAAAATCAATGTTGGCCTGAATACACCTGATTCCTATTGGGTAGGTAATTTTGTCGCAGGTGGCGGTTGGGGCGTAACACCCGGTGATTATGGCATAGTAAGCCTGTTTATGGGCAATAAAGCTAAATGGATGGGCAAAGCCTCTTATGCTACTAAACTGCTGATGGACAGCGGGGCAACGTGGGAAGGTTATTCCTTAAACAATGCTGTTGATGCAACAATCAAGAATGGTGCTGTTTGGTACAACTTAAATGATACAGAGCAGCCTACTTCGTTGAAGTCTTTGACTGGCGGTGCTACGCAAGCAGCTGCAGGTACTGTTGATATGACGCATGACGGTGTTGTAGATACAACTATTGAAAATTTTGGCGGTCATGTAAACGTTATTTATAAGCATGCGGCGGACGATGCAACAAATATTCTTGGCGGTAACTTTACTATTAATCACGCTGCTGAAGGCTCTGCTGTTACGCTGACAACAGACAACAGCGGTTTTGATGTGCATAAAGCAGATGAAACAAAAGCTGTATTGAGCAGCCTTGCTAACAAGCTTTATTACCAGGGTGCCGTAGATAATGCGGAAGCTAATCTTGACGGTTATGTGCAGATAGCAGAAGGGCTAACCGCTGCATCTGCCGGCATGAAGCTGGCAGATGTTGAGTTCTCTGCTGATAACGGACAGGCAAGTCTGGTAGCAGATACTATCAGAACGCCGGATGCGAAGATTATTTATGGCAGCAGTGAAACTGCTATGATGAAGGGTGCAAAATCTGCTATGGCCTCCGGTGCGTTGATGTGGCGTGCCGAAAATAATGACTTGCTGAAGCGTATGGGTGATTTGCGTCTGGATGATGGTGAAGCAGGCATCTGGGCTAAATACTATGGCGGCAAATACGAGATGGACAGTCAGAATACTGACCTTAATCTGAAATACAATGCTTATCAGGTAGGCTTTGATAAGGCTGTAGGTAACGGCTGGTCAGTTGGTTTGGCAGTATCCTATAACGATGGTGATTCCAATTATGGCATTGGCAAAGCTGATCTGAAGGATACAAGCGTAGGTTTGTATGGTACCTGGAAGGGTAATGATGGTCAGTATGTAGACCTGATTGCCAAATATACCCGTATGGAAAATGACTATGATGTTGCCAATGTTTATGGTCACAAGCTGAGCGGCGATTACAAGACCTGGGGTACCAGCATCAGTGCAGAATATGGCAAGCGTTTCGAAAATGAAAGCGGTTTCTACTTTGATCCGAGCGTAGAGCTGACACTGGGACGCATCAACGGCAAGGATTACAGTGCAAACAGTGATTATTTGGACACCTGGGGCAAGAGCAGAGGCATGCAGGTACAGCAGGATGCCTTTAACACATTGGTAGGACGCGTAGGCTTCCGTCTTGGTCAACAGACTGAAAAGGCAAGCTATTTTGTAAAACTTGCAGCAGCACATGAGTTTAAAGGTGAATTCAACAGCCGCTTTGCAGCAGAGGGTGAGCCTGAAGGCAGAACCAGTATCGACTTTGGCGATACCTGGTATGAGGCACAAATCGGCGGTACTGCTAAGCTGAGCGACAACAGCCTGATTTACGCAGACTTTGAACGCAGCTTCGGCGGTGACGTTGAAGAGAAATGGCGTGTAGATGCCGGTTTGAGATTTACGTTCTAAATTATAATTCCTTGGCATTGTGTCTTTGAAGACATATGTATAAAACAGACAGGAGCTGAAGCTATAGCTCCTGTATCCAAAAAATTTATTTTTGGGTAAGGAGATGTACAAAAATGAGTAAGAGTAAAAAAAGCTTAATGAAAACAAAACTAGCCTTAGCTATTGCCGTAGCTTTAGGCTGCAGCCTGATGAGTGTTGCAAGTGCCGCTACCTATGATATGACGAGTAGCGAATATGCCGGCGGCATTACCTGGAGCCATGCGGTAAACGGTGATCAGATTGGTAAAAGCTATCAGGATCCGGATAGTTATATGTTTGGTTATGATAAGGCGACTGGACAGGTGCTTGGCGGCGATATTACTATGGCTACCGATATGCGCTATGAAGAACCCACTCCTTGGGGTGGCACGCAAGTAAAAGGTGTTACTGTTTTTGCTAATCTTGACGTTAAGGCTAGCGATTTGCCTGATTGCTCTTTAGCAACAGTAGAAAAGGTTAATGCTGCTGTTTTGAAGAAGCTGAAGCCGGCTGAAGGCTTACTCCACTATTACGGCTTTGACTACGTATCTATTCGCATTCTTGACGATGACGGCAAGGTAGTGCGCGTATCTGAAGTGAAATTTGCTGATGACATGAGCAGTACAGCTAATCTGACCGGCGGTACCTATAAAACAGTTTTAAGCAATGACAGCAGCAATAAGGAATATGATATCAAGCAGGTTGATACTACGCATGGTTATGCAACAATCCCTGCAAACACCTGGTATGTTGGCGGAAACGATAGCCGTTATGGACTGACTGTTGCTCCGGACCTTTCTAAGGAAACTATAAAGGCTGCTGTACGCGGTGCTGAAAAGGATTTATATGTTAATAACGTATTGGGCTCCAGTACCTGGAACAGTGAGATAACCATTAAAGCCGAGGGAAAAAATACAGATAGAGTTTATGGCGTCTACAATGATCAGAAGGGCTTGGTACATCTGAAGAATGCCAAGATGACTATCACTGCTGACGGCAACGAGCAGAGCAATGCTGCCTATGCAGGTAATAATGCGGATTATACAAGCAATATCATTTTGGAATCTACTGCTGACAATAGTGTTGGTGTAGCGCTGAAGGCGAACGGCAATGTTCTCGAAGCCGGCAAGAATGGCGTAATCGACCTGACATCCGGCCAAAGCAGTTTGGAAACTGCGACAGGCAATTTGTTGTATGCTCATGATGGTGGCATTATCAACGTTGGACATAAGACAAAGGGTACTGCCGGGCTGAAAATAACAATGGGTGACAGCAGCAAGTATTTGGCATTGGCTGAAAACGGCGGTACGATTAATGCAGGTGTCAGTGTTGAGCATCTTGACAGTGTAGATTATGATAAGGCTACTGTTTTAAAAGGAAGCAATAATGTTACCGGCAATATGAAGGCAGATGCTAACAGTAAAATTAATTTTGGCCTCGGCGGTAAGTACAACTACCAAGGTGATGCAGAGGGGAATGTTAATTTGTATTTCACTACAGGAGCAGGCTGGGAAGGCAATGCTATAGGTGAAGATGTTGCTTTGGATTTGGGCAGCGACACTTTTTGGAATATTACCGCTAACTCTGCACAGCATTTAAAAGTACATAATGGTGGTGACTCTGCTTCTAAGAGAAGCTTTATTAATGTTGGTGAAGGCAATCTGACGATTGATAAATACTCCGGCAATACAACCTTTGTTTATCAGCATGATGCAGCTGATGCCAGCAAGATTCTTGGCGGCGATTTGACTATTAACAGCGCTGAGACGACTAAGGTTCTCAGCACAGGCGTTGGCTCTGAGAAATATCAGGTATCAGAAGTACCATCTACAGTGTATCTGCAGACTTCCACCGATGGCATAGATACTACAGATGATGCTGCAATCAATTCCGTGCTGGATAATCTGGCCAAGAAGCTGACATACTCTGCTTATGTTAACGGCGAGCGTAACTTAAGTGGCAGGGTAGAACTTGCGGAGGGCCTGACGAGTGCTTCTGTAAGCAAATTCTACAGCAATATTACCTTTGACGCAGCCAGCGGACAGGCTAAAAAAGAGAATGAGCTCTTTAAACCGTTTACAGGTATTATTTTTGGTAATGAAACATCAGATGCGAAAAACGGGTATGCTGACCAGATCAGCGGTACCGCTGTCGGCAAGGATTTAAAATATACCTTTAATGATGATACTCTTATTGATGTTAAGCTGAACAAGGATCCGCGTAGCTTCGGATGGGGCGGTCTATATTGTGCAGCAATCAACAACTACGGTGACCGTCCATATCAATCTTCACCTGCCTATACTAAGGGCGGACCGAGCTATACTATCGATATGCAGGGACATGACCTGAATGTAAACTTCAGCGCTTTCCCGGCTTCAGGCTCTACCGGCAGCCAGCCAATGTGGACTGCTGCAGCTATCGGCGCTTACCGTGATGGCACGATTACGATTGATAACCCCGGTGCTGTCAGCATTACCTCTACTAATAACTATTATTACGGCAGTGCTATCAGAGCCTCTACTGCTGCTGCTGGCGCAACCGGTGCGCATGTTATTATCAATAATGATAACAGCAAGGAGCATGCTGTCAAGATTCGCGGCGGTATCGATACTCCGGGTTATCAGCTGAACTGGCGTGCGATTGAGGTAACGACGCAAAATGGTACTAAAGCAGAAAACGGTAACTCTGTAGATATCAAGGGCCTTGTTGATATTGATGTAAATAATTGTGCATCTTTATTTGCTCGTGGCAACTATGCGACGATTGACATCGGCGGCGGCCGCATTGTTTCTCATAATTATTCCTCTATCTTTACTGCTGGTAAGGAAGCTTTGATTAACCTGAATATGCAGAAGGATGCAGAAGGAAACGTTATAGATGCAGGCAACAATTATCTGCAGATTGAAGGCGATGTTTCGACAGCTACACCGTATTGGGGTTCTAATGGTACAATTAATGTCGGTCTGAACACTGCTGATTCTTATCTGAAAGGTCATTTCTACGGCGTTGGAAACAATAATCTGTATCTGCGCAACGGTGCCGTTTGGGATAATATGCCTGCTGTAACGCATAACTGGGCTGGCGGCACCTATAGCACTAACAATATTGTCAGCAATATTAGCAATCTTTATGGTGGTGCAGACAGCGCTCATGCCGGTAATATTTATCAGCATGAAGCCAAGGACATCAATATCCAGAATCTGTCCGGTTATGTAAATGCATATCTGGCACATGAAAACGGTGAAGACGGCAATGCAAACTTTGATGCTCTTGGCAACATTGTTGTAGAAAAAGCAACCAAGACAGATGGCAAGAATGCCTGCATTACGCTCTTTACTGACCGCAATGGTATTGATACCAGCGAAAATAATGAAGTAGTAAATACCTTGACTGCTTTAGCTAAAAAGCTGGTTTACAATGAAGCTATAAATTCTCCGGAGGTTGATACTGAAACTGAAACTAGTGCTATGGATGGCTCGACACCGGAAATCAATCTGGATGGCAAGGTTGGTATTGCCGAAGGCCTGACTGCAGGTTCCGTAGCAATCCGTCTGGCAGACCTGGACTTCAACAAAGAGAACGGTGAAGGCAGCCTGATTGCAGGTAGCATTCATACTCCTGATGCTTACGTACCAATCATGTACGGTAGCAAGGAAACCGCAATGATGAAGGGTGCAAAATCTGCTATGGCTTCCACCGCAATGCTGTGGCGTGCAGAAAACAATGACCTGATGAAACGCATGGGCGACCTGCGTCTGTCTGAAGGTGAAAGAGGCTTGTGGGCAAAATACTACGGCGGCAAGTACGAGATGGACAGCCAGAATACTGATTTCAACCTGAAATATAATGCATATCAGTTAGGCTATGATGCAGATGCAGGCAACGGCTGGACAGTCGGTGCAGCAGTATCCTACAACGATGGTGATGCTACCTATGGCAATGGCCGCGGTGACCTTTCCGCTTACAGCGCAGGCATCTATGGTACCTGGAAGAGTGAAGACGGACAGTATGTTGACATCATCGCCAAGTACAGCAAGCTGGATAATGACTACAAGGTATTCAATGACGGCGGTCACAAGCTGAGCGGCGATTACAAGACCTGGGGCACCAGCATCAGCGCGGAATATGGCAAGCGTTTTGAAAATGACAACGGCTTCTACTTTGATCCGAGCGTAGAGCTGACCTTGGGACGCATCAACGGCAAGGATTACAATGCACACAGTGATTATCTGGACAGCGTTGGTGTGAAGAAGGATATGCAGGTAGAGCAGGATGCGTTCAATACGTTGGTAGGCCGCGTAGGCTTCCGCCTGGGCCAGAAGCTGGATAATGCAAGCTACTTTGTAAAACTGGCAGCAGCACATGAATTCAGCGGAGACTTTGACACTACCTTCCGTGCAGTGAACGAGCCTGAAGGCAGAACAAGTATCGACTTTGGTGATACCTGGTACGAAGCACAAATCGGCGGTACAGCTAAGCTGAGCAAAAACAGCCTGATTTATGCAGACTTTGAACGCAGCTTCGGCGGTGACGTTGAAGAGAAATGGCGTGTAGACGCAGGCTTAAGATTTACGTTCTAATAATTAGTTTCCTTGACATTGTGCCATTTAAGGCATATGTATAGAGCGGGCAGGAGCTGAAGCTATCGCTCCTGCCTCCACTCAGTTTTTATTTTTGAGTGAGGAGATGTACAAAAATGAGTAAGAGTAAAAAAAGCTTAATGAAAACCAAACTTGCCTTAGCTATTGCCGTAGCTTTAGGCTGCAGCCTGATGAGTGTTGCAAGTGCTGCCAGCTATGATATGAGCAGCAGCGAATACGCAGGCGGCATTACTTTGGACAGCAAGACGTATCCCAACAAAGCACAGGTCGGTTCATCTAAAGTAAAGCCTGATGTTTTCAGCTTCAGATATGATAAAAATACTGGCAAGATAGTTGGCGGAGACGTCAATGTAACCTCTGATGTTATGTCCAAACCGGTATTTGCTTCTTTAGAGGTAAAAGCAAGCGATTTGCCTGACTATACTAATGCGACAATCAATAAGGTTCTTAATGGGCTGTTAGATAAATTTGTTCTTACGGATTCTGCAAAAGCATCGTCTGCCTATTATTTTTTAAGGGGATATTCACAAATCAAAATTGTGGATGATGATGGCAATGTAATTCGCAGTGCATTTATTATAGTAAAAAATAATGCTGACCGCGATAAGTATTATTTCTATAATGGCAGTGCCGGCACATATACTAATGTTTTGAAAAATGATAACAATCCTTACTATGATATATCGTCAAGCGACCGTACTACTCTGAGTCCGACTTACGAGGAAGTGAAGATACCTGCAAACACCTTGGTTTTCTATGGTGACAACAAGGATATGCAGTTTACTATTCAGCCTGACCTGTCTTCAGAAAGCTTAAAAGCTGCAGTACAGGGAGCAGATAAGGATTTGTACATAACTAATGCTCCTGTTAATGTTAAAACGCAAAAACCTAGTAACGGCTATACTGTACTCAATATTAATGCTATAGGTAATGCTGATGATACTGTGTATGGTATTTACAATGATAAGTCCGGTATTGTCAGCGTCCAGTCAAGATTTTTTAATATGAATGTCAGCGGTAATGACAAGGGCAGTGCTATTTATGCAGGCAATAACGGTACAAACGAAAGCAAGGTAAAAGTTAAGGTTGCGGCAGCGGCTACAGACAGAATTAAAAATAACATTACTGCAACAGGCAACATTGCAGAAGCCGGTAAAAACGGTGTTGTTGAGTTCAGTGCTGAAAATAATACTATAATCAGCAGTAGCGGCGGCAATATTTTCTATGCACATGATGGCGGTAGAATCAATGTCCTGAAGGGTGATAAAGATTATCTTGGCATAGATGTCAAGAGCGTAGCGGACGGAAAATATCTTGCATTGGCTGAAAACAAGGGCGAAATCAATTATGGTGTAAGCAGTACTCATTATGACAAGCTTGATTATGATGCAATAAGTGTTGCTTCCTCAAATGGAAATCTTGCCGGTGATATGAAAACTGATGCCGACAGCAAGATAACCTTTGGTATTAGTGGCACCGGCAGAGCGTATACGGGCAATGTTTCCGGTAATATTTCCTTATACGCTTATGATGGTGCAACATGGAATGGTGCGATTTCCGGTGATGACAACAATATCAATCTTGGTTTTACCGGTAATTCCGTGTGGAACATTACCTCTGATGCTAAGCAGCATGTAAACAAGCTTACCTCCTCTGATGCTGTCAGCAAGAGAAACTTTGTAAATGTCGGTGCAGGTGATATTACTATTGATAAGTATGCCGGTAATACTACCTTTGTTTTCCAACATACTGCTGAGAATCCGGCAGATTTGACGGGTGGTAATGTTACTATTAAATCGGCAGTGCCTTCTGATATCCTTTCAACCGGTATTGGCGATGGTACTGAAACAGAGGAGGTTTTAGGTCATTCCGATTCAACGGTATATCTGCAGACAGCTGCTGACGGTATAAATACGGAGGATACAGGGCTTGTTAATCAAGTACTGGATAATTTGGCTAAAAAGCTGACCTATTCTGCATATGTAGATGGTGAGCGTAATTTGAGCGGCAGAGTAGAAATTGCCGAAGGCCTGACAAGTTCTTCTGTTGCTAAGTATTATAGTAATATTACCTTTGATGAGAAAACCGGTCAGGCTAAAAAGGAAGAAAAAATATATAATCCATATGTTGGAGTAATGTTCGGCGATGAAAAGGCGGACTCAGCGGCAGGCTATAAGGACGTTATTAGCGGAACAGCTGATGGTAAGGATTTGAAATACACATTTAATGATAATGCGATGGTAGAAGTAAAGCTTAATGAAATGCCGAAGGGTGTCTGGGGTAAAACATTGTACTGTGCTGCCATCAACAACTATGGTACTGCTCCTTATAAATCCAGTGCGTTTACAGCTAAAGGCGGACCGTCCTACACTATTGATATGCAGGGACATAATTTGAGCGTTGTGTTTAATGCTTTTCCGCAGCCAAACAGCACAGGCGATCAGCCTATGTGGACAGCAGCTGCTATCGGAGCTTATAGAGAGGGTACTATTACGATTGATAACCCCGGTGCAGTTTATCTGGAATCCAGAAACAACTACTATTATGGCAGTGCTATCAGAGCGTCTACAGCTGCTGCTACCGATACCGGTGCTCATGTTATCATCAATAACGATAACAGCCGTGACCATGCTGTTACTATCCGCGGCGGAATTCCTACTCCTGCTTACGAACTTGACTGGCGTGCATTGGAAGCAACAAGCATGTTTAACGATGCGACTAAGGAAAACTCCAATACTATTGATATCAAGGGACTTGTAGATATCGAAACCGAAAAATCTGCAGCTATTTTTGCTCGCCAGGGATATAGCAAGGTCAGTGTTGGCGGTGGTCGTATTTTTGCGGATAAGCATGAATCTATCTGGACATCCGGAGAAAACACCATGGTTAATGTTAATGTTCTTGAGGATGAGAATGGTAACGTAACCGGTGCAGGTAATAATTATGTGCAGATTACCGGTGATGTACGCACTTCCACTGATTTCTATGGTGAGGGCGGTACTATTAATATTGGCCTGACTACACCTGATTCTTATCTGCATGGTCATTTTTACGGACCGAGAGATGAAAATACTAAATTTAATAACAACCTTTGGTTGTCCAACGGAGCTGTTTGGGATAACAAGGGATTGCTGTTCCATCCGTGGTCGGGTCCGGAATATACTACTTCTCACGAGAGTGTAATTAGCAGCCTCTATGGTGGCAATACTGCGGAAACAGCCGGTAATATTTATCAAAATGAAGCCAAGGACATCAATATCAAAAATCTGTCCGGTTATGTAAACGCATATCTGGCACATGAAAATGGTGAAGACGGCAACGCAAGCTTTGATGCTTTGGGTAATATTGTTATTGATAAGGCAACTAAGACTGACGGCAAGAATGCAGGCATTACACTCTATACCGACCGCAGCGGTATTGATACCAGCGACCAGGATAAGGTAGTCAATACACTTTCCGCTCTGGGAAGAAAGCTGGTTTATAACGAAGCAGTTGCTACTGAGGATAATCCGACACCGGAAATTAATCTGGATGGCAAGGTTGGTATTGCCGAAGGCCTGACAGCAGGTTCCGTGGCAATCCGTCTGGCAGACCTGGACTTCAACAAAGAGAACGGCGAAGGCAGCCTGATTGCAGGCAGCATTCATACTCCGGATGTATATGTACCTATCATGTACGGCAGCAAGGAAACTGCTATGATGAAGGGTGCAAAATCTGCTATGGCTTCCACCGCAATGCTGTGGCGTGCAGAAAACAATGACCTGATGAAACGCATGGGCGACCTGCGTCTGTCTGAAGGTGAAAGAGGTCTGTGGGCAAAATACTACGGCGGCAAGTACGAGATGGACAGCCAGAATACTGATTTCAACCTGAAATATAATGCATATCAGTTAGGCTATGATGCAGATGCAGGCAACGGCTGGACAGTCGGTGCAGCAGTATCCTACAACGATGGTGATGCAACCTATGGCAACGGCCGCGGTGACCTTTCCGCTTACAGCGCAGGCATCTACGGTACCTGGAAGAGTGAAGACGGACAGTATGTTGACATCATCGCTAAGTACAGCAAGCTGGATAATGACTACGAGGTATTCAATGACAGCGGTCACAAGCTGAGCGGCGATTACAAGACCTGGGGTACCAGCATCAGCGCAGAATATGGCAAGCGTTTCGAAAATGACAACGGTTTCTATTTTGATCCGAGCGTAGAGCTGACCTTGGGACGCATCAACGGCAAGGATTACAATGCGCACAGTGATTATCTGGACAGCGTTGGCGTGAAGAAGGATATGCAGGTAGAGCAGGATGCGTTCAATACGTTGGTAGGCCGCGTAGGCTTCCGTCTGGGGCAGAAGCTGGATAATGCAAGCTACTTTGTAAAACTGGCAGCAGCACATGAATTCAGCGGTGACTTTGACACTACCTTCCGTGCAGTGAACGAGCCTGAAGGCAGAACCAGTATTGATTTTGGCGATACCTGGTACGAAGCACAAATCGGCGGTACAGCTAAGCTGAGCAAAAACAGCCTGATTTATGCAGACTTTGAACGCAGCTTCGGCGGTGACGTTGAAGAGAAATGGCGTGTGGACGCAGGCTTGAGATTTACGTTCTGATTTCTCATCTGTATAATATGTAAAAAGCAAGGAAGGGGGAATCCCTGCCTGCTTTAGAAAGTCGAAAAAGGTCGCTGCAAAGCGGCCTTTTTGATTATGGAAATTAATTAAGCTGTTAGCATGAATATAGCCAGATAATAAGCCAAGCACTGCGACACGTTGTGTTGTATTGCTTGGCTTTTTTTGATGATGTATAAATCTTTTATAGCTTATATGCAACCAGTTTCTGTACTTAGTATTTAGATTTGCAGAGGATTAAATGGTACTGTCAATAGTTTTGCGCAAATTTCTTCAGACATCCTAGCAGAAGTTTAGTATATAAGTTTAACGGTTAGTGCACTTCACCGTTAAATATCAACTAGCTTCTGCTTGAGATACCTTTGCTTATTAAGTTAGCTGTATTTTAGTTTATGGAGTTAATTTTGTTTTGGCTTCATAACATTATTGTTACGTCACGCAGCTTTTTTATCTTCCATGCGGGATACGAAGATGGTGCCTGCAAGGTCACCAAGGCAGTTGTTGGTAGTAGTACCCATATCAAAGATATGATAGAATGCTGCAATAATACCAACGATTTCAGTAGGTAAGCCAAAGGCCTCAACCATGATAAACAGTTTTACGATACCGCTGCCAGGAATACCGCCGCCACCGGTAGAGAGGATAGCAGACATACCTACGATTTTCAGCATTGTAGGAATATCAAGCGAATGTCCTACGACCTGAGAAATGAAGACGATTACGCAGCCATAAAGGATAACGCTGCCATCATAGTTCATCTGGGAGCCTAATGGGATAGTGAAGCTGGAAATACGTTCCGGAACACCGAATTTTTCCTTAGCAACTTTAATGTTTACAGGAATGGAAGCTACGCTGGAACAGGTTGTTAAGGTATAAATCCAAAGCTCCATGGAATCTTTGATGAAGCGGAAGGGATTAATACCGTTAGAAATCCAGAGAATACCGCCGTAAACCAAAATAACGTGAATGATGCACGCAAGATAATAGGTACCCGCTAAATATGCCATGCTTGTAAATAGACTTGCACCATATTTAGCAAAGGAATCAGCCATAAGGAAGAAAATACCGATAGGAGAAGCCTTCATAACCATGGTGATAAGGGAGAATACCATATCACTTACAGCTGCAAAGCCTTTTTTTAACATTTCTTTGTTTTCTTCATTTGCAACTTTCATGATAGCAATACCGAAGAATACTGCAACAATAAGGGTTTGAAGAATGTTGCCTTTAGTGAAGGTAACGAAAATGTTAGTAGTAAACATATCAGTAAAGAATTTTGCCATAGTTATGCTAGTGGCTGCAGCAACTTTTTTCGATGCAAGACCGGTAAAGTTAGCAATTTCGCCGGGACGGATAATTTCCGTGACTGTAAGACCAATGACAGTTGCTACAAGTGTTGTCAGCACATAGTAAGCTATAATGTGACCAGCAATTCTTCCTAAAGAACTTAAATTCTTCTGAGAAGTGATACCGGTGATGATAGTAAAAAATACCATTGGAACTACAATCATCTTTACGCAGTTAAGCCAGATGGTACCGATGAAGGCTACTTGCTTCATTATATCACCACAAATAAGTCCGGCTAAGGAGCCGATAATCATGGCAACAAAAATCTGAGTCGTCAAACTAATTTTCTTTCCACCAATAGTCATGATGCGTCCTCCTTATAAGCTTTTATCAAGCTCCAAAATAATATTTGCAGCAGCTTTGGCATCTTCTGCCGTAATACCTTTGTAATATACTAAACGCACGCAGGTTTTGAGCACTGTTTTGATTAAAAGGCCCTTTTCTTTTGCCATTTCGCAGAATCTTGAGGGCGATACTGAAGCTCCTGCCAAATCCAAAACCAGAATGTTGGATTGCACTTCTTTTTGCAAGGAAATATGCTGTAATTTGCCTTGTAATAAAGAGGCTGTTAAACGTGCATTCTCAATATCCTCAATCATGCGGCTGATGTTATGCTTGAAGGCATAAATACCGGGTGCAGCAAAAACACCGCCTTGGCGCCATCCGCCACCCAAAATCTTACGAATTTCTCTACCTTCATCAACTTTGGCTTTAGTAGAGCACATAAGAGCACCAACAGGAGCGCCGATACCTTTAGAAATGCAAACCATTACAGAGTCTACGTATTGGCAGATTTCTTTTGCGTTTACGCCTAGGGATGCAGTAGCATGGAAAAGTCTTGCTCCATCCATATGAATTTTGGCTCCATATTTATCTGCCACAGCACGGAGCTTTGCCATCTCCTCTACGGGAATTACATAACCGCCTGAAAAATTATGAGTGTTTTCTATGCAGATTAGTTTTGCTCCGCTTTCCTTCAAAAGGTTATCAATGGCATCAATATCAGGAGTGTTATTAGCATTAAATGGATATTTTATGGGCTCCATACGACAAAACTGATCGGAGAAAAGGAACTTTTCGGTTAACAACATATGCTGCTGTTCGTGTACCAGTACTTTTTCGCCAGCTTTGGCCCATAAGAGAGCACCTACAGTATTAGCGAAAGTTCCGGTAGGACAAAGCAAGGCTGCTTCTTTACCAGTAGTTGCCGCTACCAGATCCTCTAATTCATTGATAGTCTTATCTTCACCACGATTATTTTTGTCAGTACGTCCATCATCTCCGAGCGGAGCTGTTAAAATTGCTTCTAGCATTGCTCGGTCAGGCATTGTAAGGGTATCACTTCTTAAATCAATCATGTATTCACTCTCCTTAAAAAATATAAAAACCTCTAGTTTTTACTCTAGAGGTTATAGTCTGGTAATAGCTATAATGCTCTGTCCTTTGGCCTGAGAGACTCAAGAATTACTTCTTTTCCACCTTCGGCGCCCATAAGGGACTCTCCAGAGTTGTGCAAAGCTTTCTACTGAAATATTGAGAAATGGTGCTTTGCACTGCATATCAATCACTATATATAATATATCTTATAATCAGTGACTTGACCAATACTAAAAACTATGTTTTAATATACAAAAAAAGCTATATTATTTTTGCCGGAAATAGCTTGTTAACAGTGTTTTTCGATGGTATAGCAGAAGTAGAAATTAAGTTGTAATTATTTGTGTATTTATTATTCATGGTATTGGCGAGGCAATTATGGAAAGAGTTATGGAATATATTTTGGCTATTGCAAAATTCAAAAGCGTATCCAAGGCAGCAGAAAATTTATTTATCAGCCAGCCTGCCTTAAGTGCAATAGTAAAAAAAGAAGAAAAACGACTGGGTGTTGAACTTTTTGATAGGCAATACAAGCCTCTGCAGCTTACAAATGCAGGAACTATATATGTTAATGCAGCTAAGAAGATAAAAGATATTGAAGAAAAAATGCTTTACGACTTAAATTGTAAAGAGCAGAATGGTGTTAGAAAAATAACAATAGCAAGCTATGCTTTTTTGTTTACGCATTTTCTTGCGAATTTTGTTGAGAAATTTAAATCACAGCTTTCACGTGACATAGAGATAGAGCTCATTGAGAAGCGTACTGAGGAAGCGCTTCCAGGAATACAGAAAGGCATTTACGATTTTGCCATTACGACTCATCAGAGGCGCGTTAAAGGCTGTTCTAGTGTACCTTTATTAAAGGAAAAGGTAATTATTGCCGTACCTAAAAGCTATGCGATTAATAGTTACATAAAAAAATACGCTTTAAGTTATCAGGATGTAGTTGCCGGAGCTGCAAACAGTGATAAGTATAGCAGCGTTTCCATCAGTTATTTTGCTGATTATCCTTTTATTTTACATGTAAAAACTAAAGAAATGTATCGTAGGGCTCGCAAAATATTCCGCAATAGCGGCATTAATCCTAAAGTTGTTTCATATATGGAGGATTTTCTGTTAATGTATTTCGTTGCGAATTCCGGTCAGGGGATTATTTTTATGCGAGAGGCTATGATACAATATATGGAGCCATCAGATAAGCTGGTATTCTATAAAGTAAATGATCCGGCAACAGTATATAATGTTAATGTGTATTACAGGAAAGAAAGTGAAAATAAAAAAGAAATAAGAGCATTTATAGATAGCTGTAATTCTTATTGGAATGCTAATTATAGTGAGGAGAGCTTAACATGAATATAACAGTATATCTTTCCTCGTCGACAGGCAATCATTCTAACAAAAAGTCCCTGGCCTTACCTTATGTAAAGTCAGGGATTTATATTATCTGCAGCCAGATTTGTTTTTATATAAAAAAGATTGAACCAACAGGCCCAAGTGATGCGACTTACAATGCCGCACTTATGCCTAAGGGTTCAAATCTTGTTTATCGTATTTAGTTATAAGGATGACAGTTCGGACATCCGCTGCATCACTCCGGAGTACGAGCATCAACGGTTGATGCCAATCGACACTCTTCCAACAATTAAATTATATCATGTGATTTAAAGCTTGTAAATAAAACTAATGTTAGCGGATTAAAAAATATGATAGAAAAAACTTTTATCGAGGATGAAATAGCGGAAAGACAGGCTAACGGTGAAAGCTACGACGATTTGGAAGAGCGGCGTAATGATGTGCAGGACGAAATAGAAAATATCAAGGATGAGGGCTGAGGCTTTCGGCAAAATCCGCACATAAACTTTAAGCTCGCAAGTGAGTAAGTTTTTATCAATGGCAAAAAAAGCGTAGCTGTTATACATGCATAAAGTATGTTGATAGCTGCGCTTTTCTTGTTGCTTGTAACGCAGAAAAAACTTATTTACTTTTTTTTAGAGTGTATTCACTTATTTGACATAGACAAAATCTGTCGTTGACGTGTGATATACTAAGGATAAATCAGTGCTTAAGTGAAAAAGTAACACTGAATTGTCAGCGTATTTTTGGGAATACTGTTTAGCGGAATTGCTGCGGAAGGAGGGTGCTGCTCATGGCTTTTAATGAGTTAATAAAAAACTTTGATAATATACGGCAGCTGATGCGTGATTTTTATGTCTTTGGCTTTAAGAGCAGAGCCGATTTTGCGGATAAAAGCGCACGCAGCTATGACAACGAACGCAGACGCATCGAAAGCTGGCTGGGTGAGTATATGTATTTCCGCCAGAATGTCGGCGGTAAGAACTGCTTTATTTCTGTAGACAGCAGAAAAATCCGGCATAATCCTTTTTATAAAGCATTAAAAGCCAAAAGCTTTACGGCGAATGATATCATGCTGCATTTTTTCCTGCTGGACATTTTGCAGCCGGGGGAAAAATTTACTCTGACAGTGCAATATGACAAGGGCGATGAAACTGAAATGCTTTTCCGTGTGCTGAGCTTTGGGCCGACGGTTAAGGTGCGTGAGCCGGAAGCGTTTAAGGAGCTTATCAGGAAAAAGCTGAGGGAGCAAATGCAATGCAGCGCAGAATTTTAAGTGCGCATGTTTTTTTCCATGATTATACCTTGCTGCTGTGTCAAGATTAACATAACAACAAGCAATTTTTATAAAACAGAACAGATAATGGAGGAATAAGCATATGGAAAGATTTGTAAGCTATGAGAAAATGTCGAAAAAACAGCAAAAGATAGTCAACGCCTCCAAACGAGGCAACTGGGGAAATGTGAAGCCGATTACTAAGGTCAAGGCTTCGGCAAAAGTATATAATCGTAAGAAGAAGCAGAACTCCGGAGACTATGGCTATAGTTTCGGGAGTTTTTCTTTTGCGTGAGGCGGAGAGTTTATGAGTAAGAGTTTGAATGAATGGAGCAGATTTTTGGCGCTGGTGCTGCGTCATAAACCGGAAGCAGTCGACATTGAGCTGGATGTGCATGGTTGGGCGCAGGTGGAGGCGCTGCTGGTTGCCTTTAACCGGATAGAAGCATTTAATATGCTTATGCTGGAGCATATTGTTGCTGAAGATGATAAGCAGCGTTTCGCATTCAGCGAGGATAAGAAGAGAATCAGAGCGAATCAGTGGCATTCCATGAAGGTTGATGTGGAGCTTCGGGAGGCTGTGCCGCCGGAGCTTTTATATCACGGGACTGGCGTTAAATATGTTGCGAGTATCAACAGGCAAGGTCTTAGGGCGAAGCAAAGGCTGTATGTGCATTTATCCTCAAATACGGAAACAGCGCATAATGTAGGCAAAAGACATGGAGAGCCGTTTATCTACACAGTGTTGGCAGGCGAGATGGCAAGAGCGGGCTACAAGTTTTACCTTTCAGCCAACGGTGTGTGGCTTACGGAAAGCGTGCCCAAGAAGTTTTTACGGGATTAAGTAAGGTGATTGATATGAGAATTTTATTATTGATGCGTGGTGTGCCGGGCTCCGGCAAGAGTACGTTTATAAAAGAGCAGGGGCTGGAGCCTTATACATTGAGCGCAGATGGGTTACGCCTGTTATATGCTTCGCCGATGCTGAACAAAGCAGGCAGATGGTGCATCAGCCCGCATTTTGACAAGCAGATGTGGCCGTTTTTGCTGCAGACACTGGAGGAGCGCATGAAGCGAGGCTGCTTTACGGTCGTGGATGCCACCAATATCCGTGGCAGAGATATGACTGCGTATAAAAAGCTCGCCAATGAGTATAAATATCGCATTTATGTGGTTGATTTTACTGATATTACCATAGAGGAAGCAAAGAAAAGGAACCTGTTGCGTGAGGAATACAAACAGGTTCCGGAAAATGTTATTGAAAGAATGTATGCTCAGCTGGCGGATAATAAGGTTCCGTCCGGTATTACCGTAATCAAACCGCAAGAACTGGCGCAAATCTGGTACAAGCCACGCGATTTATCTGCCTATAAAAAGGTAATTCATATCGGTGATATTCATGGCTGTTATAAGCCGCTGAAGGAATATCTTGAGGCAATCAATCCGCAGAACTACTATATTTTCCTTGGCGATTATATCGACAGGGGCAGCGAGAATGCCGAGGTTCTGCAATTACTGCTGCAGCTTGCAGCGTTAGATAACGTTACACTGCTGGAGGGCAACCATGAGGCTAACTTGCGGGATTACGGCTTGCCGGATGGCATTGCTTCGAAGGAGTTCCGCATGCAGACGGCACCGGAGCTGGCGCAAGCAGGCCTGAGCAGGAAGGCTGTATATAATTTTTACAGGAAATTATCGCAGTGCTTCTGCTATACATATCAGGGGAAAAAGGTTTTGGTAAGTCATGGCGGTTTGGCGCGGATGCCGGAGAATTTATCCTTGGTGGCAACAGCGGAGCTGATTTACGGTACCGGCGTGTATGAGGATGCGTTGGACGTTGATATGTCTTTTGCTAAGCACGCAGCTGCAAACGAGTATCAGGTTCACGGACACCGCAATTATGAGGGTGTGCCGGCGGAGGTTAACGAGCATTGCTTTAATCTGGACGGAGCGGTGGAAATGGGCGGTCAGCTGCGGGCGCTGGAGCTTAGCGAGGATGGCTTTGTGACGAAGATGATTGCTTCGAGCAAGCTGCTATGAATATCAAAAGCTGAAATTGAAGCGAGCCTGGAAAATCAGATTTTTGGCATCACGAAGGCTTGCGTGTTATTGAAGCTATGTATCACCCGGAAAATTGTGTGGCAGATTTTTTTGGCTTTAATATAGAGTAATATAAAAAAGGACCTAATAATATTAGTTGATAGCTAATTTTATCAGGTCTTTTTGATTGCGCAAATTTTCTAAAGTAACGTTTAAGCAAATGCATTACATAGACAATGGCTTATGTACTATACGCTTCCGTATTTATATTTCTATAGCAGAGTGAATGAGTATCTGATTTATAGTAATTACGCCAAAGTACATAGTAAGTAGTTGGTTTTAGTATGCGCCTTTTATAGTACATATCAAAATAAAATTTATTTTGATTAATAAGAACAATAGTTATTGAAACTGAATTTATTATAAAGCCTATTAAGACTGTAATTGCAGTAGATAAAAAACAGTTGACTGCCATGCTGCTATTTGGTTTATAATACTGTCAACGATATAATATATCGTTAGTATTGCTACGAATAGAAAAGTAGTATTTGATATCAGAAAGGGGCTGTAGTATGAGTACTAAGCGAGTTAGTAGTACATTAATGATGTTATTTGTTTTAGGCAGTTCTATGAATGCTTTTGCACAGAATAATGATGTACTCGATGAAAATGTTGTTTTAGATGAAATGGTAGTGTCGGCTACACGCAGTGAAAAGAAATTATTAGATACTGCTGCCAGTGTCAGTGTTATCACTGATAAAGATTTAAATAAGATGCATATCAATAATTTAGATGAGGCATTTGTCAAGATTCCTGGAGTGTATGTAGGTCGTTTAAGCGGAATTGGTTCTACTCCTTCTCAGACAGTTATGAGAGGCGTAAACGCAGCGAATTCAGTAGCTGTATTAGTTGATGGTGTTCAAGTTAACGATTCCTATAATGGTTCCGTAACATGGTCTGCTATTCCTGTAGATATGGTAAAAAGGGTAGAAGTACTTCGTGGACCTGCATCTGTTCTTTATGGTGGTAACGCACTTGCCGGTGTAATTAATATTATCACTAAAGATGTGGATAAAACATCCGTCAATTTAAAATTGTCATATGGATCTAATAATACTCAAAATCATAGCTTATATGTTGCCGGAAAAGCCAGTGATAAATTAGATTTTAATGTTAACTATGAAAAGAAAAAAACAGACGGTTATATTACCGATCCGGTTTTGAGCTCTAAAGCTGTTTTTGGAGCTGAAACTACTACTACTAACACCGGAGCGAAGAGATGGATAATCGGTAATAAGGGTAAAAGGCAATGGGATGAAAACACTGTTGGAGTTGGGTTCAAATACCATTTCGATGAATCTAAATCTTTAGCTTTAGATTTTACTAAAAATGAATATGAGTATTCTTATTCTGCGCCCACAAGTTATTTTGGTGATGATATTATAAAGAAGGCAGGAACATATTTTTCTACTCCAGGTGAAAAAGCGTCTAATAAATATAACATGACCTATAATGATAGCGAAAATGGCTGGAAAGCTGTAGTAGGTTATAGTGATCAATACAAGCAGCATGATACAAGTATTTCTAAAGCAACTGATTCATCTAAACCAAATACCAGATTTTCTTTTGATTTACAAAAAAATCAAGTAATTTCTGCTAATAACAATGCAGTATTTGGCTTAAACTACAGAAAAGATAAGATGGATGCTACTGTCTATAAGCTGGCAGATAAGTTTAACAGTGACAGTAAGATAGCAGTGGATTCTATGGCTAGCGGAAAAAATAAATCTTTCTCTGCTTATGTTATGGATGAGCATAAATTTTCTGACAGATGGACAGCTACAGCAGGCTTACGCTATGATAAATGGTCTACAGACGGAAGAATTCTGTTACCTAATAAAACTGAAGCCATTAATTATGACGAGTCTACTTATGATAATTGGAGTCCGAGCTTAAGCGTTATGTATAAACCGGAAGCTGACAGCAGTGTATATTTGTCATGGGGTAAAGCTTTTGAAGCTCCGTCATTATATAGAATGTATTCGTCCAGTTATAGCTCCAATGTCTATAATATTGCAAATCCTAATCTTAAACCACAAAAGGCTGAGACTTTTGAATTGGGCTATAAGAAAGATTTAAACAATAAGTCTGCAATAGGTGTATCTGTTTATGATACAAAGTATAAAGGCTTGCTGTATAAAAACTCTTTAGGCGTGGTAGATGGTATGAATGCTACATGCTACCAAAACGCTGGTGAAGCAGAAGCGAAAGGCTTTGAACTGGAATTAAATCATAATTTTGATGATAAATGGAGTGCCTTTTTAAATTATACCTATCAAAATCCTGTAATAAAAAAAGCTTTAAAGGCGACTGAGAAGGATAAATATGTTACGGCTATTCCTAAAGAAGTATTTCGTGCAGGTGTTACCTATAGTGATGATAAATGGAGCGGCATGCTAACAGGAGAATACATAAGCAAACGATTCAGCAAAACAGATAACAGTGATACAGTTAATGGAGTTTATGGTTCATACGATCCATACTTTATTATGAATATGGATATTAGTTATTCATTTAACAAGAACTATACTTTAACTGCATCGGTAAATAATATTTTAGATATAGATTTCTTTAATTATTATTATCAACCTGGACGTACATATTCTGTAGAACTTAATTACAGGTTCTAATTTAATTATTATGCGTATGGAGGACTTATGAATTATATTTTGTTTGTATCCAATAAAGAAAGTGTTAATCCGTATTATATTGCTGCCTGGAAAAATGTTGCTGCAAGCAATGAACTAAATGAAAGTAATATAAAATTTAAGTTATTTAGCGGGACAGAAAAAACATATATAGATAGCAATGATATAAACAAAGATTGCAAAGGTATACTTATCAATTGGATGGGACAAAACGATGACAAGAGAGTTCTCCATATGCTTAGAATTGCTCAAGAGAAAGGTATTTCGTTAGTAGCAAATTTTACTTATGGTAACAATAAGATAATAAATTTACTAAACAATGAGATAGCTAACCAAGTAGCTTCGTATATGAATAATGGTGGCATGTACAATATAAAAAATTTATACTTGTATTTGCTCAATAATCTTCTAAATATCAATGTGATTTACAAAAATCCTAAAGAATTGGCTTGGTCTGGAATTTACATACCGGAAGCGGATAATGTTTTGACGAAAGAAGCTTTTTATGAGAAGTATTATAATCCTTCTTTGCCCACTGTAGCGATTAACTTTCCTAGGGAACATTGGGCTTGGGGACATACTTCATACATAGATAGCTTGATTAATGAATTACGACAATTGGACTGTAATGTGTTGCCTATTTTTTCTCATTGGAATCGTGATAGAGAGAGAAATATACCAGGTTTTGAAAATAATTTTTTAGAATTAGCCTGTTTAAAAGGTGCATTTATACCACAAGTATTAATAAATTGCTTATGGTTTTCTCTGACAGTTGGCAGAGATATTGAAGATAAAGATTTATTGAAGAAACTAAATATACCGATACTTCAAGGTGAAATACTTTTGCAAGATGTAGAAAGCTGGGAAGCGTCTAGTTATGGTTTAAATGAAAACGAGCTTCAAGCAAATATTATTATGCCGGAATTCGATGGAGTTGTACATGGTGTACCATTAGCTGGACAAAAAAAAGATGGTACTCTGGTAACTATGGTGCCAATTTATGATAATATAAAACTAATGGCAAAAAGAGCTTATTGTTGGGCACAGTTGAAACTCAAGCAAAATAAAGATAAAAAAATAGCTCTTATTTTTCATAATTATCCTGCAGGAAATGCTACAATCGGAACTGCTATGGGTTTGGATTCTCTTCGCAGCGGAGAAGTGATTTTAGAAAACCTTCAAAAAGCTGGCTACAAAACTGATGCGCTACCTAAGGAATCAGGATGGCTTGCCGAAAAACTGCTTTCTAGTTTTACTAATGAGGTTGAATTTTTTAAATCAGATCTTGAGCCATGTGGTAAATATCCTGTTGGTAGTTATAAACAATGGTATGAAAATTTAGGCGTGGACACTAGAAACCATATAAAAAATAATTGGGGTGAAATGCCCGGAAATTCGTTTCTTACTGATACAGAAGAAGAATTTAAAATTGCAGGGTTTAAACAAGGAAATATATTCATAGGAGTCCAGCCGCCAAGAATTGCTTTTGGTGATATTCAAAAAAGTTTTCACAATGGAGATATACCGCCTACACATTACTATTTGGCTTTTTATAGATGGTTGGTGGAAGTATTTAAAGCTGATGCAGTAATACATCTTGGTACTCATGGTAGTCTTGAATGGTTACCTGGTAAAAGCACTGGCTTATGCAGAGCTAGTTATCCTTATTTGGCTATAGATAGTCTTCCTAATATATATCCGTATTTAATATCTATTACATGCGAAGGACTGCAGGCGAAAAGGCGTGGCGCTGCAGTATTAGTTGATCATTTACCGGCTCCTTGTGAAGAAGCCGGATTATATGGTGAAATGCGGGAACTATATGATTTGGTAGAGCAGTATTTAGAAGCCTATAGATTACAAAGTTCTACAGTTTCGCAATTAGAGCAAGTAATATCTGAATTACTGCTTAAGGAAGATATGAAATGTTTTTGTAATAAGGAAAATGAAATTGATTTTTGTGAGCAGATGGAGAATTTACATGCTTATCTTGAGAAAATATCTTCAAACCAATGTAGAACAGGTTTGCATATATTAGGTGATTTAGGTTCTGAAGCGGATTTAAGAAATCTGATTAATAGTTTTACTCAGGGTAACAATGAACTTAAAGAAATTGTTCTGGATAAGTTGAGCCATACTGATGAAGAAATAACAAATATACTTAAAGGTTTAGATGGTTGCTATATTGAAAGTGGCTTATCCGGTGCCCCTTCAACAGGTATGCTGGATTGTCTTCCAAGTGGTAAAAATTTTTATGGTGTAGATCCACGCTTACTTCCATCTAAGTCAGCATGGATTATTGGTCAGCAATTAGCGGATCAGGTTATACAACAGTATATTGAGGAAGAAGGAAGATATCCCGAACGTATTGCTATGATATTTTGGTCAGGCACCAATATGCGTACCAAAGGCTGCGATATAGCTCAGGCAATGGCGCTTTTAGGTGTTTCGCCAGAATGGAATACTAATGGGAGAATAAGTGGTTTTAAGGTTATCCCGGTAGACGTTTTGAGAAGACCACGTATAGATGTTATAGCGCGAATAAGCGGTATGTATAGAGATTCATTGTATCCTACTGTAGAATATTTGGATGAATGTATTCAAGGTATTATGAAATTAGATGAGGACGGGAATGTTAATTACCCGCGTAAGCATATAATGGAGGATGCAAATGAATTAGAGACAACAAACTACGATAATTTGCAATGCAGAATTTTTGGCAGTGCACCTGGAACTTATGGTGCTGGTGTTAATTTGGCAATAGAAAGCAGGAACTGGCAAAGTATTGATGATTTAAGAGATGTATATGTATCTTGGGGAAGTTATGCTTATGGTAAGCAAATTAAAGGTCAATTTCTGCCAGAAGTTTTCTCCAAACAGCTTAGCAAAGTTGATTTAACGCTAAAAAATGAAGACCATTACGAGACAACGATGTTAGAATCAGATGATTATAATGCGTTTCATGGTGGCATGATTGCTGCAGTACGTAGTTTATCAGGAAAAGTTCCAAAGTCATTTTGTGGGAATTTGTCTAAAAAGGATGCTGTTAGTGTTCAAAGTTTATCAGAGGAAATGAAACAGTTATACTTATCTCAAGTCCTAAATCCTAAATTTATTCAGGGAATGAAGAAGCATGGCTATAAGGGTGCAGCTGATTTATGTAATATTGTAAGTCATAGCTTTGCTTGGGATGCAACCAGCAATGTTATTGAGGATTGGATGTATAATGATTTGACTAAAATGTATGTCCTTTCAAAAGATGTCAATGCATGGTTAAAAAAAGTAAACCCATGGGCTTTAAGAAAAATGTGTACTGTTTTGTTAGAAGCAAAACAAAGAGGTTTATGGAATACGCCTAAAGAAATTGAGAGTGCTCTACTACAAGAGTTTTTAGAAATTGAGGGTGATTTAGAGGAATTGAGCGATGAATAGTGATAATAAAATATATAGAATATTTTTCGCCATTGTTATACTAGTTTTGAGTTGCTTAATCATTGTATGTTTCGTAGGTATTAATCAGACGAACAGACAAGATAGTTATTTCGTTATTGATAATTTAGGATATAAAACTATTTTCGATGCTAAGCCTACGAGAGTTTTGTGTTATAATCTTACGTATGACACTATTCTTTTAGGAATTGCGCCTGCCGATTATTTAGTAGCTAAAAATTACCTTGACAAGGATCCAGCAATTTCGTATATTGCTGAGGAAACAAAGAATATAAAGACAGAATATAGGTTGTTTAAGCAACTCGGTGAAGAATCAATTATGGCGATGAATCCTCATGTTATCTTTGTACCTGATACTTTAGATAAAAATGTTATTGAATCTTATAGAGCAATGGGTATAAAGACAGTTGTCTGTAGAGGTCCCAATAGCATTGATGATATCAGGTATAACATAAGACTAATGTCTCAGTCCTTGGGTAAGGAAGAAAATGGTGATAAATTAATACGTGAAATGGATAGACAGCTAGCAGAAGTTCATGATAAGATTCAATTGAAACAAGCTGAACAACCGGTTGTTATGTTAGTATCCAGAATGAGACAGTACGGAGGAATCGGCTGTGTCTATGATGATATTTGTAAGCGTGCCGGAGTAAGAAATGCAATTAGTATGCAGGGGATACATTATGGTGAAACTGTAACCAAAGAATCTATTATAGCCTCAAATCCTGATATTTTTCTTGTTTCTGCAGGTAGAGAATATGAAGAAGCCATAGATGTTCAGTTTAGAAAAAAATTTTTAGAGGATCCTGCTTTTCAACATCTGAAAGGAATTAAAAGAGTAATAGCGATACCTGATAGGTATATTTATTCAAATTCGCAGAACTGTGTTTATGCTATCAAGGGATTGTATAATAGTATTTATGGACCTACTTTTGATATGAAGGAAGAAAAATTGTTAAAGGGTTATTAAGAAGGGGTACCATGGTAAAATCAATTAGAAATACATTTACATCTGGCGAAATTGCAAAGCTTGCTAATATTTCTAAGCAAACATTGAGTTACTATGAAAAAGAAAAGTTGCTACGGCCTGCTAAAAGAAATCAAGATAATAATTACGCGTATTATTCTTTAGCGGAACATCATGTGTTAGAAATGATTGTTTGCATGAGACGATTAGGTTTTTCTATAAAGGATATACGTGAGTTTTTGAATTACCGTGATGAAAATATCGTAAGTAATCTTTTGAGGAAAAAAGAAGAAGAATTAATCCTTGAACAGAAAGAACTTATGGAAAAAATGCTAAGTGTGCAAACTATTCTTAGGAAAACGGACCACATAAGAAATCTGATATTGGATAGAGTTTTATTGGAACAACTTCCTGAATATAAGATGTATGTTTCTCAATATCTATCTTCTGTGGATGGTGATAAAAATAACCTTATTATAAGGTTGAATTTCATGAAAAATCTTTTTAGGCTTAATAACTGTGATTTGACTACAGGTTGGTTTTTGAGTCAAGATAACACTAAAAAGTTTCAATGTAGTCCTGTAAGCAGGTTCTTTGCTATGGATAATTATAATTGTATTGATGATTTTCGAAAACTGGTTAATCATAAGACAAAAAATCAATGCTATGTTTCGATATATGGAAAGGGTAACTATCATCATTGTTGTGAAGCATGGATAAAAAAGTGTTTTCAATTTATTGAACGTAATGAACTTGAGATAAATGGTGATACAATAGTTTCTTTTGAAAAGGACTATTGGATTACTAATGACAAGAATGAATATGTTTTTAAATTATCAATACCTGTAAAATGATTTGTGAACTAGCAAAATAATACAATATATAAATATTTTTAAGTATATGAGTTAGTTTTATTTACGGTATCTATGAGATAAGCGGTTTCTCGGGCATAAGGGAAGCCGCTTTTAACTATGTGGTATTGTATCCGTAATTTTCGTAAGCGGTTAATACAGTCAGCTACGTATTTAGATACTGGTAATCTTTTTCTTGGTTCCGAAAAGCTATTTAAATATAAGTTCTATAAAATACTTAGGCTTTTGCACTTGACGAATTTTGGAAAATGATAAACAATTATATTTAAAGGATTTTGGGAATATAATAGGATATCGAATGATAGAATACTTTTTACAGGATTTGACGATGGGAATGACGGATATAGTTCTAATGTTATGCAGAATCTTTTTTATGACTAATTCTGCATTGAAGCATACAAGGTTACGTGCCTTGCTTAAGTATGCAAAATGAATAAATTCTTTTTTCTTTAAAAGCGATTCAATTCATACAGGAGCAGAAAAATGATTGATAAAATGCTTATCCGTGGAGCGAAGGTCCACAATCTGAAAAATATTGATCTAGACATTCCCTTGGGGAAAATCGTCGGCATTGCGGGTGTATCAGGATCCGGCAAATCATCCCTGGCGCTTGGCGTGCTGTACGCCGAAGGTTCACGCCGCTATCTGGAGGCGCTTTCGACATATACGCGCCGCAGAATGACGCAGGCCTCCCGTGCTTCCGTAGATGAGGTGTTGTATGTTCCTGCTGCTTTGGCGCTGCACCAACGTCCGGGAGTGCCGGGAATCCGCAGTACCTTCGGCACAGGCACGGAGCTGCTGAACAGCTTGCGCCTTATGTATTCGCGCCTTGCCAACCATCGTTGTCCCAACGGACATTACCTGGAGCCGACGCTTTTGGTTGCCGCAGGCAAGAAGCTGACCTGCCCGGAGTGCGGCGCGCAGTTTTATGCGCCGTCTGCCGAGGAGCTGGCCTTCAATTCGCAGGGGGCCTGCAAAACCTGCGGCGGTACAGGCAGCGTCAGCACGGTAGATTTAAGTACGCTAGTGCCGGATGAATCGCTTACCATCGAGCAGGGTGCTGTTGCACCTTGGAACAGTTTGATGTGGTCGCTGATGACGGATGTCTGCAAGGAGATGGGCGTGCGCATAGATGTACCGTTTTGCGAGCTTACGGAGCAGGAGAAGGATATCGTTTATCACGGTCCTGCGGAGAAGAAGCATATTCTCTACCATCCGAAGAAAAGCAATTCCAACGATTTTGCCGAGCTTGATTTTACCTACTTCAACGCTGTTTATACAGTCGAAAATGCGTTGTCTAAGGTAAAAGATGAAAAGGGCATGAAGCGCGTAGAAAAGTTTTTGAAGGAAGATATCTGCCCCGACTGCCACGGTACGCGTCTTTCCGCAACTGCGCGTGCGCCGAAGCTGTTGGGAATTTCGCTGGCTGAGGCCTGCCAAATGACACTGGTGCAGCTGGTAGCGTGGGTGCAGCGTGTTCCCGAAAGCCTGCCGGAGGCAATGCATCCGATGGCGGAACGCATCTGCGAAGCATTTACCGGCACAGCAAAGCGTCTTATGGATTTGGGATTAGGTTATCTTACGCTTGACCGCTCCGCTGCTACGCTCTCTACGGGAGAGAGGCAGCGGATGCAGCTGGCGCGTGCTGTCCGCAATCGTACTACCGGAGTTCTTTATGTGCTGGATGAGCCGTCAATCGGTCTGCATCCTTCCAATATCGTGGGACTGACCAGCGTAATGCATGACCTGGTGGCAGACGGCAACTCTGTAATCCTTGTGGACCATGATACGCAGATTTTGCAGGAGGCGGACTGGCTTGTGGAAATGGGACCGCAGGCAGGCGCCGGCGGCGGCCATGTAATTGCACAGGGAACGATAGCGGAGATAGAAGCAAATCCTGCTTCACAAATCGGCCCGTTCCTTGCCGGAAAGGCAGCGGCAAAACGGAAAAGCTGCGCTCAGAAGCAGGAGCTGTTTGCTGACGGCACCATTCATCTTGCTACTGCATCGATACATACCGTTAAGCCATTAGAGATAGATATTCCGAAGGGCAGGATGACAGTTGTTACCGGCGTATCGGGTTCCGGTAAAACCACAATGGTTTTGGAAAGCCTTGTGCCTGCGCTGGCTGCGGCGATTGACGGCAAGGCGCTGCCGGAGCATATACGTGCCGTTAACGCTGAGGGGATTGAGCACGTAAAGCTCATTGATGCGACACCTATCGGAATTAATGTCCGTTCTACTGTGGCTACCTATGCAGGCATTCATGATGATTTGCGTAAGCTCTACGCCAAATTGCCGGAAGCCAAAGCACATGAATATAAGGCCGGTGCTTTTTCGTACAATACAGGCTCGCTTCGCTGCCCCGGCTGTGACGGAACAGGCGTTGTCAGTTTAGACGTACAGTTTTTACCGGACGTGGATATACCCTGCCCGGACTGCCGCGGTTCACGGTACGCGAAGGCAGCCTACGATATCAGGCTGACGAACGAGGCAGGGGAGAGTGCTTCGCTGCCGGAGCTGATGGCGATGGACGTAAACACTGCTCTTGAGTTCTGCAAAAATATGAAGGGCATCAGCCAAAAGCTGAAGGTCCTGCGTCAGCTTGGTCTTGGCTATTTAACGCTGGGCGAGGAAACTCCAGGCTTATCGGGCGGTGAAGCGCAGCGCTTAAAGCTGGCCAGTGAAATCGGCAGGACGCAGCATGATTCTGTCTTTGTTTTTGATGAGCCTTCTATTGGTCTGCATCCGCTTGATGTGCAGGTGCTGCTGGAGGTTTTTCAGGCACTTTTGGATAATGGGGCAACGGTTATCGTCATTGAGCATGATCTGGACGTTATCCGTAACGCTGACTATATTATTGACATGGGACCTGGCGGCGGTGATGCAGGCGGACGCATTGTGGCCTGCGGAACGCCGGCGGAAATTAAGGAAAACGTGAACAGTATTACCGGCAGAT
The DNA here is from genome assembly GCF_017968825.1 of Phascolarctobacterium sp. Marseille-Q4147. Lineage (NCBI taxonomy): Bacteria > Bacillati > Bacillota > Negativicutes > Acidaminococcales > Acidaminococcaceae > Phascolarctobacterium > Phascolarctobacterium sp. Marseille-Q4147. The sequence goes on from NZ_CP072874.1 coordinate 1,809,673, forward strand.
TTTTGTGAGTAAGATTGGATTGGTAAGAGAATATCATAATAAAAATAAGAACTGACTTTGGCGAAAAATGCGTGATATAATAAAAGAAAAATCACTTAAGCAGAGTCTTATGCTGAAATATAAGCTGTAAAAGGCTATGGCAACAGGGAGGTTAAACACATGATTGAGCTGAGTAGTAAACAAAACTGTACAGGCTGCAGTGCCTGCGCTAATATTTGCCCGCGTGGTTGTATAAAAATGACTGCGGACGAGGAAGGCTTTTTGTATCCCAAGGTTAACGAAGAAATGTGTATGGATTGCGGTTTATGCGAAAATGTCTGCCCTATGCAGCACAAGCCGCAGCAGCATGAGCTGCTTGCTGTGTATGGCGCCAAGAACAACGATGATGCAGTGCGCTTTACCAGCTCCAGCGGGGGAATGTTCACGCTTTTTGCTGAGTTTGTCTTAAAGCAGGGCGGCGTTGTGGTCGGCGCTGCGCTGGATGAGCAGCTTAATGTGCAGCATGTGTTGGTGAACAGCCTTGACGAGTTGCCCAAGCTGCGCGGTTCGAAATATGTGCAGAGCAAAATCAGCAAGATTTACAGTGAGGTACGGCAAATTTTGCGTGCAGGCAGAAAGGTTCTGTTCAGCGGTACGCCTTGCCAGATTGCCGGTTTAAAGAGATATCTGGTAAAGCCGTCGGAGAATCTTTTAACGGTTGATGTTGTTTGTCATGGTGTGCCTAGTCCCAAGGTTTATCAAAAGCATTTGCGGGAGCTGGCGCAGGAGGCAGGCGAGCCTGTTGTGCAGGTGAAGTTTCGCGATAAGGCGAAGGGTTGGAAGCATGGCGAGACCTTGTTCTTTACCGAGAATCAGCGCTTCGGGGCGAGCAAGCGGCAGGAAACCTATATGCGCCTTTTCCTGAATAACATTAGCATTCGTCCGTCTTGCGGCGAGTGTGCGTTTAATAATAAGCGCAGCCAGGCGGATATTACGATTGCCGATTATTGGGGCATTGATAAGCAGTTCCCAAAATTTGATGATGATAAGGGCGTTACGCTGGTGCTGGTGAACAGTGCAGCCGGAGCGGAATTGCTGGCGCAGGTTAAGGACAAGGCGGAGCTTTTGACAACGGACTTTGCCAAGGGCGCGGAGTATAATGTGGCGGTGAGCAAGTCGCTGCCGCTTAATCCAAAGAGGCCATTTTTCTTTGAGCATCTTGATGAGTATACGCTGAAAGAGATGGTGGAGAGGTGTTTGGAGGATAAAGAAGAAAAAATGAAACCGTTGTTTTAAAATTACAATTCCCCCCATAAAGGAGGTTATTCATCATGTACAATAAATATCTTGCAGAGCTGAGCAAAGAACAGCTTTTGGAGCTGATTGAGCTCTACGCGAAAAACTGGCTAGCGCATGACGGCGTCTGGTTCCAGTCGATTGAAGGCAAATTCGGCATGGCGGAGGCCATGTACCATGATGAAGAGGCGTGGAAGCGCTTTACCGTTATCGAAGCCAAGCGCATCAAGGAGTTTTTGCAGCTGCCGGAGAATCCCGGCTTAGAAGGTCTGGAGCAGGCGCTGCACTATCGCTTTTACGGCAATCTGAATGAGCATGAATGTATCCATGACGGCAACAGGCTCGTTTACCGCAACCGCGACTGCCGTGTGCAGACGGCGCGCAGCCGCAAGGGTATGCCGTATCATCCTTGCAAATCGGTCGGCATTTACGAATACAGCGGTTTTGCAGCTACGATTGACGCGCGCATTAAATGCCGTTGCCTGAGCTGCTTCCCGGATTGTACGGAAAGTCCTGACGGCTGTGCGTGGGAATTTTATCTGGAAGAAGAGTAGAATATTTGCTGGTGCAAAATTTAAATGGGCATATGTCAAAAATATAATTGACATATGCCCATTTCGTCTATATAATGGAATCAGAGAGGGGGAAATCAGATGCCCAGACGAGTGAAATGCAGAAAGGTTTGCCATTATCCGCAAACGCTGGAGTTTTTACCGCAAAACAATAATGCAGAGCTGGAGCCTATTGTTCTTACCGTTGACGAATACGAAGCGATACGCCTGATTGACAGGCGCGGTATGAGTCAGGAGCAGTGCGCGGCCTTTATGCAGATTGCGAGGACGACAGTGCAGCGCATTTACGAAACGGCGCGCAAGAAGCTGGCGGATTTTGTTGTAGAAGGACGGCCGCTGCGTATCGAAGGCGGCGATTTTCGGCTCTGTAACGGCAGCAGTACAGGCTGTGGCTGTGTGGATTGCTTTAAGCAAAAATTATATGAAAAATACAAGGAAAAGGGAGAAGATATCATGAGAATTGCAGTAACCTACGAAAACGGAGAGATTTTTCAACATTTCGGACATACCGAGGAGTTTAAGGTTTATGATGTGCAGGACGGCAAAGTTGTTGCGTCCGAGGTTGTGGATACCAACGGCCAAGGTCATGGTGCTTTGGCAGGTGTATTGACCGCGCTGAAGGCAGACGTTCTGATTTGCGGCGGTATCGGCGGCGGGGCGCAGATGGCGCTGGCTGCTGCAGGCATTAAGCTGTACGGCGGCGTAAGCGGCAGTGCAGACGCAGCGGTAGAGGCTTTGCTGGCAGGCAATTTGGACTACAACCCCGCTGTTAAATGCAATCACCACGGTGAGCACGGCGAAGGTCACACCTGTGGTGAGCATGGCTGCGGCGGACATCACTGATATAAGATAAACTACGAAAATTTCATCGCAAAGGAGGCCTGATGTAAATGGCGATTATTGTAAACCCGACGGCTGCAGAGTTCAAGCAGATGCTGGCCGAAAAGAAAACATTTCTGGCGGATTTTTATGCGACCTGGTGCGGTCCCTGTAAGATGCTCAGTTACGTGCTGGAGGACATTGCTAAGGAGATGGGCGAGCGTATAGACATCGTGAAGATTGATATAGATAAGGAGCCGGAGCTGACGGAGAAAATGGATATAACCATTATTCCCGGTCTGTTCTTTATTAAAAACGGCGAGGTTGCTTCGCGTTACGCAGGATTTCTGCCGAAGGAACGCCTGCAGGCAAGACTGGAAAAGCTGTTGGGCAACGAGCCGCCGGTGGAGCAGGCTCCCGATAAAAGCTATGACCTGATTATTATCGGCGGCGGTGTTGCCGGTCTGACGGCAGCTGTTTATGCGCGCCGCGCTGGCTTGAAGACTTTGGTGCTGGAATCCTTTGCTCCCGGTGGTAAGTTGATAAAAACCTTTGAGATTGAAAACTGGCCCGGTATCAAGAACGTCAACGGCTCACAGCTGGCCTACGATATTTATGAGCAGGCGATGGCGTTGGGTACGTCCTATGTTTATGAGAAGGTTGCAGCGCTGGAGGTTGACGGTGTGGAGCGACGTGTGTGCTGCGAAAGCGGGGCGGAGTTTACGGCACCGGCTGTGATTATCGCTACCGGTACCGTGGAGCGCTTGCTGAACATTCCGGGTGAGCAGGAGATGATTGGCCGTGGCATCAGCTTCTGTGCTGTCTGCGATGCGGCGTTCTACCGCAATAAGCCGGTAATTATTGTGGGCGCAGGCAATGCTGCCTTTGAGGAATCGTTGTATCTTGCGGAATTTGCATCGAAGGTTACGATTCTGGCGCGCCGTGATGTCATCAGCGCAGAGCAGATTACGCAGGAGAAGGTGGCCGCTAATCCGAAGATTGAGGTGTTGACCTGGCGTGTACCGCAGGAGGTTATTATCGAAAATAATCGCGTTGCGGGCCTTAAGGTGCTTAACAAACAGACGGGAGCAACAGAAACGATGCTTGCAAGGGGCGTCTTCCCCTATATCGGTGCGGACCCTGTTACAGAGTTCTGCCGTGATTTGGGTATTACCAATGACAAGGGATACCTTGTTGTGAAAAACGATATGTCAACTGCGGTTGCCGGTGTATACGGTGCCGGTGACGTGTGCGACAAGGTGCTGCGTCAGGTTGTAACGGCGACTAATGACGGCGCTATTGCGGCTCAGAGCGCGCTTGCGTATTTGCGTTAAAGGACGTGTGGCGTTATGAAAAGATTTGCGGTGGTAAACGAGGACAGATGCGTTTCCTGCGGTGCCTGCACGCAGGTGTGCCCGCGTCAGGCAATCAGTATATACAAGGGGTGTTTTGCAAGAGTGGACAGGGAGCGCTGCGTTGGCTGTGGCCTCTGCGCCAAGACCTGTCCTGCAGGCAGCATCAGGGTGGCAACAGATGGCTAAAAAAACGCAGCATTGGTATGATTATCTTTGGCTATGGCCGATAATTTATTTTGTCCTAGGCTTTTTCAATATCTTTTTTGCCTGGCTGGGAATGATTGATTTTATGGTGCCTGTTTTGTTGGCACTGTTTGGCGGTAACAAGCTGTTCTGCAACCGTTACTGCGGACGCGGTTTGCTTTTGGCAAAGCTGGGCGGCGATTGGAAGTGGTCGCGTAATCGCGCTACGCCGGAGCTTTTAGTTGCCAAATGGTTCCGCTTCGGCTTTTTATGCTTCTTTATGGCCATGTTCGGCAATATGCTGTGGCAGACTTATCTTGTAGCTGCGCAGGCGCAGTCTTTGCGCGAGGTAGTGATACTGCTCTGGACGTTTAAGCTTCCCTGGACGTGGGCCTATACCGCAGGCAGCTCTTCGGCGTGGGTTGCGCAGTATGCCTTTGGCTTTTACAGCGTAATGCTCACCTCTATGCTGCTTGGCTTAGTGGTAATGGCGCTGTTCAAGCCGAGAACCTGGTGTACCTTTTGCCCAATGGGTACTATGACGCAGATGATTTGCAAAATGAAAAAATAGCTTGCGAAAAAATTGCAAGCATATGAAAAATGACCTCCTGTATTCAGATGTAAAAATCTGCTTGCGGGAGGTTTTTTATGCGCAAAAATACGCAGCAGACGCCGAATCTGCTGCGTATTGAAGATTGAATTTGATGTTGTTATAAAGGCTTATTCCTGCCAGCCCTTGCACAAATCTACCCAGCCCTGACAGTTGGCACTGTACTGCTCCAGCTCGTCCGGAGTCAGCTCAATAGCGCTGTTGTGGCTGCCGCAGGCAGGGAAGAAGGTTACAAAGCGTTTGAGGGAAACGTCAAGATAAACCTTAACGCCGTCATTAATACCGAAGGGGCAAACACCGCCGATAGCATGGCCGATATCAGGCTCCACTTCGTCAGCGGTCAGCATCTTGGCCTTGCAGCCGAAGAAATGCTTGTATTTGGCGTTATCTACTTTAGCATCGCCGGCAGTGACGATGAGGATAACGCTGTCATCATGCAGCTTAAAGGAAAGGGTTTTGGCGATGCGCGCAGGCTCACAGCCTGCTGCCTGTGCTGCCAGCTCTACAGTAGCGCTGGAGGTTGCAAACTCTATGATACGATTATCTGCATTAAATTGTTTCAAGTATGTACGAACCTTTTCTATAGACATGACAAAAGCCTCCCTTTAAAAATGCTTACTGAAAATTATCAGTTAAAAAATCACAGCAGTCATCCAGCTCTGCTACCTGGCATTCCGCCAGCTTGCCTGCATCGCAGGCCGCTGCTAAGGACGGATTAATCGGCAGGCGGGCGAGCACCTTCAAGCCGTAGGCATCGGCAGTTTCTGCCAGATGGCTGGGGCCGAAGATTTCGTAATCCTTGCCGTTATCGGGGCAATGGAAGTAAGCGTAGTTTTCAATCAGACCGAGAATCGGAATGTTCATCATACGCGCCATTTTTACTGCTTTGGCAACAATCATGGAAACAAGCTCTTGCGGAGAGGTTACGATGATGATGCCGTCAACAGGCAGGGATTGGAAGACGGTCAGCGGTACGTCACCGGTTCCCGGCGGCATATCAACAAACATAAAGTCTATATCTGTCCAGATGGCATCACTCCAAAATTGCTTTACCATGCCGGCGAGCAGAGGCCCGCGCCAAACAACAGGATCAGAATCATTCTTCAAAAACATATTGGCAGAAAGTACCTCCAGACCGCAGGGAGCAGTAAGAGGCAGAATACCGATTTCGTTGGCCTTAGCCTTGCCGTTAACGCCCAGGTTGTGTCCCATAGATGGGCCTGTGATATCAGCGTCCAAAACAGCACAGCGCTTACCGCGGCGTTGCATGCTGCTGGCCAAAAGGCCGGTGATCAGGGATTTGCCTACACCGCCCTTGCCGCTGACTACGGCGATAACCTTCTTGACGCTGCTCATCGGATTGAGCTGCGCACGGAAATCAGTTGCCTGTGTTTTTTCTGCAGCTGCTGCGGAGGGGCAGCCTTCACAGCTGCTGCGGCCGCAGGAAGATGCATTGCTGCATTGTTGTTCGTTAGACATAAATTACACCTTACTCTCTAATTGATTATGAATAAATTTATTAGTTTGCTTTTCTTACAGCCTTCAGCAGCAGGCCTACAGCGATACCGCCGAAGCAGGGAACAACCCAGCCGAAGCCGATGTCAAACAGCGGCAGGTTCTGCGCCAGGAAGTTATCCAAGGCCATGAAGCGGATGTTGGCAACGCGCAGACCGTCGAAAACAGCGAAAATAGTTGTCAGTGTCAGGCAGATGCGGAAGGTCAGCTGATCATCATGGATAATTACACGACCGACGTTGAGGATTACCAGAGCGATGATAATCGGATACAGCATGCAGATAACGGGAATGGAGAACTTGATGATGTTTTCCAGACCAAAGTTTGCTACTACCAGGCTGAAAGCAGAGATGAAGAATACCAGTCGCTCGTATTGCATACGGTTATTACTAAGCTCGGCAAAATAACCGGAGATAGCGGTTGTCAGGCCGATGCTGGTGGTGAGGCAGGCAAAGAAAATAATCAAAGCCAATACAACCTGACCGCCGAAACCCATGTAGTAGGTGCAGATTTTGCTGAGCAGAGTAGCACCGTTAGGGATAACACCGAAAACATTGATGCTCAGTGCGCCGGTGTAAGCCAGTGCTGCATAGATGATAGCGAGGAAGAAGGCTGCAATCAGGCCTGCGTAGGAGCAGAGCTTAGTCAGAACCTTTTTGTCGGTAATGCCCTGAGCTTCAATAGCTTTGATAGTAATAGAACCGAACAGGATTGCTGCCAGAAGGTCCATAGTATTGTAGCCTTCCTGGAAGCCGCGGAAGAACGGAGAAACAGCAAAATCCGGATTAGGCATTTTCAGGCTGCCGGTAGGATTTACGAAAACGCAGATTACGAGGACTGCCAGACAAATTAAAAGCATAGGGGACAAAAATTTACCGATATGACCGATAATTTTTGACGGATTAATAGAAAAGAAATAGGTCAGGACGAAAAAGAACACGGTGTATACCGGCAGGCCGAGAGCTTCGCAGGAAGCAGGCAGCAGGCTGTGGATGCCTGTGTCAAAGGAAACGGCAGCGGTACGCGGAATAGCGAACAGCGGGCCGATAGCCAGCGCGCAGAGAATGGTAACGGCGCGTGCATACAGGGGATGCATAGGCATAGCAATGGAGTCCGGGTTATCGCTTTGCTTCATAGCCATAGCGAGTACACCCAAAAGCGGGAAGCCAACGCCGCTCAGGCAGAAGCCGAACATGCCCCAGCCAATATTTTCGCCTGCCATTTGTCCTAAAACAGGCGGGAAAATTAAGTTACCGGCACCGAAGAAAAAGGAAAATAACATCAGGCCGATAGGGATGATTAATGAAAAGTTGATTTTATCGTTTTGCATTAAGAGCTCCTTTTACTACTATAATTAAAAGAGTAGTCTGTATTTTGAAATCATAGAAAAAGCCACCTAGTCCGTCAGGAGCATAGATGGCTTTTAAAGGCTTATTTTACCAGCAGACGGAAATATTTCTTTTTGCCCTTACGGATTAACAGGCTCTTGTCTGCATCAAACATGTCTGCGCTCAGGCATGCTTCCGCATCCTGCAGAACAGTGTCTGCTACAGTCAGGCCACCCTGAGCGATTAACTGACGAGCTTCGCGCTTGCTGCTGAAAACTTTGGCGGCAGTCAGTACGTCGATAATCTTGGCAGTCATATCTTCCGGGGTAATTTCAATTGCCGGTACGTTGCTCATATCTTTGGCATTGCCGCCGAAAAGTGCTTCGGTAGCTTCCTGCGCCTGACGCGCTGCTTCTTCGCCATGAACAAGTTTGGTAACCTCATAGGCCAGAACTTTTTTAGCTTCGTTAATAGCTGCATCCTTCAGTGCGCTCAGACGGCGAACTTCATCCATCGGCAGGAATGTCAGCAGGGACAGGCAGTTTTCTACGTCGCTGTCGGCAACATTACGCCAGTATTGATAGAAATCATATGGAGAAGTTTTTTCCGGGTCAAGCCACAGAGCACCCTTTTCGGTTTTGCCCATCTTGCGGCCATCGCTGGTGGTCAGGAGCTTGCAGGTCATGCAGTAAGCAGGTTTTTGATCCTTGCGGCGGATTAATTCTACGCCGGCAAGCATGTTGGACCATTGGTCGTCGCCACCCAGCTCCATAATGCAGTTATGGTCATGGTGCAGCTTCCAGAAGTCGTAGCCCTGCATAATCATATAGTTGAATTCAAAGAAGGTCAGGCCTTTTTCCCAACGTTTCTTGAAGCATTCCGCAGCCAGCATACGGTTAACGGTAAAGTGTACGCCAACCTCGCGCAGCAGCTGAACATAGTTAAGGTCTAACAGCCAGTCGGCATTGTTGACAATAATAGCCTTGTCTTCACCGAAATCAATGAAACGGCTCATTTGCTTTTTGAAGCAGGCGATGTTGTGAGCGATGAATTCCGGGGTGAGCATTTTGCGCATCTCATCCTTGCCGCTCGGGTCGCCTACCATGCCGGTGCCGCCGCCCAAAAGTACGATAGGACGATGACCTGCGCGTTGCATATGGCTCATCATCATCAGGGCGATGAAGTGGCCTACATGCAGGCTGTCCGCAGTGGGGTCAAAACCGATATAAAAGGTGATTTTTTCCTTCTCTAATAATTCTTTAATCTCGTCTTCATGGGACATTTGCTTAATAAAGCCACGTTCCATAAGTACGTCAAAAACAGACATCAGATAACCTCCTTAAAATTTAAGCTGTGAAAAACAGCCTAGGCGATATATATAGTCTACATTATACAATATAAGCTTGTTTTTAGCAAACAAAAAAGACATTACGAAAGCAAAAAAGCTGATATACAGGAGAAAATCCTGGATATCAGCCGAAAGTGTAAACTATTATTCCAAATGAGATGTGCAATGCGGGCAACGGGTTGCGTCATCGGCAATTTCTGATTTGCAGTAGGGGCACAGACGCGGCTCCGGTGCAGGCTCCGGTTCCGGAGTGAGCTTGTTGATCTGGCGAATCATCAGGAAGATGACAAAAGCGAGAATCAGAAAATCCAGTACGGAATTGAAGAAGCTGCCATAGGCAAGTACAGGAGCGCCGGCCTTTTTTGCTGCTTCCAGTGTAGCATATTCCTTGCCGTTGAGGCTGATAAACAGATTGGAAAAATCCATCTTGCCAAGCGCCATACCTAATGGAGGCATAACGACATCGTTTACCAGCGAGCTGACGATTTTGCCGAAAGCACCGCCGATGATAACGCCGACAGCCATATCCATAACATTACCACGCATAGCAAATTTTTTAAAATCTTCTTTCATAGACATATATGAACACCCCTCGTTAAAAGTATTTTTTATAGTATTCTCGTTAAATACTAAAAATCCTGCTGCTTGACGAAAAAGTGCTTGTGACATATAATAAAGGGAAATAAATTCTGCGTTATGCAGGTTCATTTAGTTAGATATAGAGATGGAGGAAGAATTATGCGTGACGATTTAGTAGTACCAGGCGAAGGCGAGGAGAATTATGTCCTGGCCCGTGATGCCAGAGTTGTAACTGTACCGTTCTCTCCTTTGGAAGAACGTATGCAGAAGGAAAAACCGGAGGTGTTTGCACGTCTGCAAAAGCTGAAGGAAATTATCGGTGAGGAAACCTTCAAGCGCCTGGTAAGCAAGGTGCACAACATCAACTATGCTGATACCCGTATCATGCTTGTTGCTGAAAGCGAGCTGCACCGTACCAACATTGAAAGAGAGATTTTACTGGCTATTGCTGAGGCTTTTGAGGTTACCAACATCCGCGTTGTGACCCAAGGATAAAATTTTTCAAAAAAAGTGTTGACAAAAGCTTAAAGATGCTTTATAATTACATTCGTTGCTGATGAACAGCAACAACAAATGTCGGGGCGTGGCGCAGTTTGGTAGCGCGCTTGTTTCGGGTACAAGAGGCCGTGAGTTCGAATCTCGCCGCCCCGACCAAATTTAAAACTTAGGAACCGCATGAGAATGCGGTTCTTTTTATATTTGCGACTAAGGTGCGACGATTTTTACCGTTTTGAGTTGGCATTGCTACCTGGGGGCAATTTATCCCTATGTAAGTCCCAAGCTCGGAATCTCTTTTGCGTATTTTTTTAGGTAATCTGTTGGGTTGACGCTAAATGTATTGTTGGCCCGTTGACGGAATTGTCTGCTGCGCGGTGAACGGACGCGAAAACCGACAGCAAGAATGACGTCAAGGCTCTAAAGACTATTGTGGTGCCTGAATTTAAGCAACCGGTGTAGATAAATTGATTTCTAGAGAATATAATATAGATGAAATCAGCAGGAGGGATAAGAAATGCAGATAAAAATGACTCCTAGAATTCGTGAATTAGTAGATATTTTATCTCATTACGAAAAGGAACATGGGGAAATAGACGAAAATGCACCAAAAGAGGTTTTAGATGCATATAAGGAACTTATGGACTTGGATTGTTGAAAAGTATTGACTAAGCAGATTTTGAGTAAAAACTCAGAGTCTGCTTTTTTTCGGTTCTATGTCAAGTTTTGGGGTATTCAAGACTTTAACATCATAGACCTAGACAATACATAATTATTTTTGCAATTCAACTAGCCTCTAGTATATTTATATTGGAGGCTAGTTTTGTTTTTGTTTTGTAATAAGAAATAGTTATCCTAATGCATTTTCACAATATTTTATTGCAGATACAGTATTCTGTTACGAAACCTATCGAAATTCTGCACACCATAGCTGATTCGCTTCAATACTTTGATTTTATTATTGCTTCCTTCGATAAACCCGTTAGAAACTCTTTCGCCAATTATATTTGCAATTTCAATCTTCCAATTACTAAAAGTCGTAATGCAATGCCGAAATTCAGGAAGTGATAAATCAGCTGCCAACAATAACCACTTTCCCAGTTCTTTTTTTGCTTCAGTTCTTGTCTGTTTCCTGAATACTTCATAAAAACGTTCTTTCAAAACATATGCTTTTTCAAGATCGTAGGATGAGTTAAGCATCCTAGCTAACTCTGTTTTATCTTCATCTGTTAGCTTGTATTCCGGCTTAAGCAAAAGATAGCGACTTCGCTTGAACCATTTCCTTTTTGTTGCATGAAATTCTTTCTGAATGCGTTTTCTGACGTTCTCCAGGCTGTTTATGACTACTCTGATAACATGAAACTTATCTGCTACTATCTTGGCTTCTGGAAACATGGTCTTGGCAACAGACCTGAACAAAGTACTTAGGTCCATAACTATTTTCTTGACTGCAGCACGTTCTTTATATGGATATTCTAAGAAATGTTTACAAAGATTCTCCGTATTACGACTCGGCAGGATATCTATTACTTGATGTTTTACAGGATCTGCAATATTGCATTGGAATTTTTCACCACCGGCATTGCCTCTGAATTCATCTATTGCTATGCATTCCGGCAATTTGGGGTGAGGGAAATTGAGCTTGTCGAACCATCTTATTATACTGGTTACAGATACTCCAAATCTTTTAGCTATTGATGAAAAGCTCTGCAAGCAGAAAGTTTCTTTGATTGATTCAAGATAAAGCCTGTCTGGAAAATGGCAATATCTTTTTATATATGGATTTTCTTCAGTAAAAGTAGTATTGCAGTTTTTGCAAACATAACGTCTTTTTCTTATTGTGACAATTAACGGCTTGCCTAAAACAACCAAGTCCCTGACCGTTTGGAGTCTGTAATCCTTAATATAAGTAGTATTATTACCGCAGTGAGGACAACGATGTTCTTTCAAAGGCATCTCTATAAAGGCTTTATATGATCCTGTTGATTCATCTTCCTCAAAGTATTTTGTGTTTACCCCTTTAAAAAAAGGAATGGATTGTGTATAATTGTCATGAAGCATAAGGTGTCTGGTCTCCTTTGTAGATTGTATTGTTTTGGTCGATGATATTTTACTACAATTCCAGCATTTTATGCTTTATTTTTTGTCTAAAAAATAAGTGCTGGAAGTATTGACCTAATCTAGGTCAATACCCCAACACTTATTATAGAACCTTTTTTTCTTCATCCCACTAATTTTCCCCATAAAAAGGATTTTCCCTTCGTTTTGTAGAATTATAAAATATAACTGAAAATACTACTTGCAGAATGGAGGCTTTGCGATGAAAATAACTTTTTTAGGTGCAACGCGCACCGTTACCGGTTCCTGCTATCTGCTGGAGGTCAGCGGACACAAGTTTTTGGTAGACTGCGGCATGTTCCAAGGCTCCAAGCTGATAAAAGCGCTGAACGAAAAGGACTTTTTATTTCATCCTGGAGAGATTGAGGCTGTTGTATTGACGCACGCCCATGTTGACCACAGCGGTCTGTTGCCGAAGCTGGTTAAGGAAGGCTTCCGCGGCCCCATCTATTGCACTAAATCGACGGAGGAGCTGTGCTCGATTCTGCTGCCGGACAGTGCGCATATCCAGGAGGGTGAGGCGGAATACGCCAACCGCAAAGGCATGCGTGCCGGCAAAAAGATTGTTGAGCCGTTGTTTACGGTTGATGACGCTTCCCGCGCCTTGCATTTGTTCAAGCTGCGCAGCTTCGGCGAACCGTTTAATGTTGTTCCCGGCGTTACCGTAACCTTCCGCGTAGCGGGACACATTCTGGGCTCTGCTTTTGTAGAGATGTCTGTTAACGAAGGCGATAAAAAGACACGCTTGATTTTTACCGGCGATATCGGTCAGCCGAATCAGCCGATTATTGAGGACCCGGCGGCAGCAGGCGGTGCGGATTTTATTATTACGGAATCTACCTATGGTAACCGCATCCACGAAGCTTACGATAAGGAAGGCGAGCTGGCGAATATTATCAACGATACTGTCGAGCGTGGCGGTAACGTTATTATTCCTGCGTTTGCTGTCGGGCGTACGCAGGTACTGCTGTACTATTTCCAAAAGCTGCAGGCAGAAGGCAAAATTCCGGAGATTCCTATTTACGTAGATAGTCCTATGGCCAACAGAGCTACGCAGATTACTATGACGAATCCCGAGGAATATGATGAGGAAGCGCGGGCGCTTTACGCAATGCAGGGACGCAGGCTGGTGTCTATGCATAACTTGCGCTTTACCGCTACGGTGCAGGAATCCATGGCGATTAACGAAATTCCTGGCAGCAAGATTGTTATTTCGGCCAGCGGTATGGCAGATGCCGGACGTATTCTGCATCACCTTAAGCATAATCTGTGGCGTGAGGACAGCAGCATAGTATTTGCCGGCTATCAGGCGGAGGGCACTATCGGACGCAGGCTGATAGAAGGTATTAAGCGCATTAAGATTATGGGCGAGGATATCAGAGTCAACGCCAAAATTTACAATATGAAGGGTTTTTCTGCCCATGCGGATAAGCAGCAGCTGTTAGCTTGGTACAGCAGCATGAAGGAGGTTCCTAAGGCCTTTTTCGTTACGCATGGCGAGCTTGATGCAGCCATGGAGCTGGCAGATTCTTTGGGACGCAATCTGGGAACGGCAACCTACATCCCGCACTTTGGTGACTGCGCCGAAATCCATGGTACCGAGTGGCAGATGCATGAATCCGAAATGGTTCAGGTTGAGCCTGCTGCTATCGACCTGCGTGCTTTCATGCGTGGCATGGAACGCGATTATCTGCTGCAGCGCAGCAAAATCGAACAGATTGTAGCGCGTAACCCGGATAAGGCGGTTATGGTACGCAAGAAGCTGGAAAAGCTGCATAAATATATGGACGATATCCTGAAGGATTTGTAAGAAAAAATGATATACGCTTTGCATAAATAAAAAAATGCACCATTCCTTAACACTCGGGAATGGTGCATTTTAGTTTTAAATTGTTATAGCTTACAGTCTGTTGCTGCTGTTGAGTACGTCACGCATTTTGTGAGCTACCATGTCCTGGATAGCCTGACGAGCGGGTTTCAGGTATTGGCGAGGATCAAAGTCGCCGGGGTTTTCTACCAGATGCTTACGGATAGAAGCAGTCATTGCCAGACGCAGGTCGGTATCAATGTTGATTTTGCAAACGCCGAATTTGCCGGCTTGCAGCAGCATGTCTTCAGGTACGCCTTGAGCGCCGTCCAGCTTGCCGCCGTACTTGTTGCATTCTTCAACAAAGGACGGGATAACGGTAGAAGCACCGTGCAGAACCAGCGGATAACCGGGCAGCATGTTGGTGATTTTTTCCAGACGAGCGAAGTCCAGTTCCGGTTTGCCTTTGAATTTGTAAGCGCCGTGGCTGGTGCCGATAGCGATTGCCAGGCTGTCGCAGCCGGTGCGTTCAACGAATTCTACAGCCTGATCGGGATCGGTGTAGGTAGCGTCCTTGGTGTTAACCTTAACAGCGTCTTCAACGCCTGCCAGTCGGCCAAGCTCTGCCTCAACTACAACGCCTCTTTCGTGTGCGTATTCAACAACACGACGAGTCATTTCGATATTTTCTTCAAAAGGATGCTTGCTGCCGTCAATCATAACGGAGGTGAAGCCGCCGTCGATGCAGGCTTTGCAGATGTCAAAATCTTCGCCGTGGTCCAGATGCAGGCAGATAGGAAGACCGGTATCTTCGATTGCTGCTTCAACCAGTTTCATCAGGTAGATGTGGTTAGCGTATTTGCGGGCGCCGGCACTTACCTGCAGAATCAGCGGGGATTTTTCCTGTTGAGCTGCAGCAACGATACCTTGGATGATTTCCATGTTGTTGACGTTGAAGGCACCAACAGCATAGTGGCCTTCATAAGCTTTTTTGAACATTTCAGTAGATGTAACTAAGGGCATTTGTCTATTCCTCCTTATTCAGGGTAGCCTTACAGCTACTCTGTCTTTACATTAGTATACACTAATTATATCATGGTCTGCTTATTTAGTACAGAAGTTTCTGTAAATCCTCCGGCAAAGCGCGGGTAATTTCTAAAAATACATCGCTTACCGGATGCTTGAAGGCCAAGCGATAGGCATGCAGCGCATGGCGCGCCTGGGGGCCGGGGGTGCCGTAAAGATTGTCGTTTACGAGCGGATGGCCGATGGAAGCAAGATGCACGCGTATTTGGTGCGTGCGTCCGGTGAAAAGACGGACCTTGAGCAGCGTGCAGCTGCTGTAGACTGCCAAAACCTCATAGGCTGTTTTGGCGTATTTGCCGCGCGTGTAGTCAACGCAGCGTTCGATAATGCTACCTTCCTTGCGGGCGATGGGTGCTTCGATAATACCTTCGCTGTTTTCAAAGCGTCCGCAGGCCAGTGCCAGATATTCCTTTTCAACCTGCTGCTGACTAAGCCAATGCTGGACAACAGGCTCCTTGGCGAAAATAACGAGGCCGGAGGTGTTGCGGTCTAAGCGCGACACGGGATGAATACCGGCATCAATGCCGTTGGCTTCATAATATGCCTTTACATAATCGTAGAGCGTTGCGCCTCGCTCGCTGACGGTGGGGTGTACCAGCATGCCTGCAGGCTTATCGATAATCAGCAGAAAATCGTCCTCGTAGGCCAGCATGGATGGCGACAGGATAGCAGCCATCAGTGCAGCTGTTTTTTATCCGGCAGCTCGTCGACTACCTCGATGTTATCGAGCTGAGCCTTCAGCTGGCTGCGGATATTGGACAGATATTCCTTGTACAGCTCCTTTTGTTCTGCCAGTTCCTCCGGGGTCAGACCGGAAGTTTTCTTCTTTTTGGCTAATGCATTTATGCGGTTAATCATTGCATTGATTTCCATAATATTTCTACTCCTTTGTCATAACTAGCTTATTCATTTAATTATACTATTATGTGCGCTTCTTAGCAACTTTCATTGACTACACTTCTGATTTGTGCTATTATGAGGGCGATATTATTAAGCTTTTTTTATCAGAGAGTTATATATATTGCCAAAGCTTGTGGCTTGGGCAATGTAAGTTGAGTATGAGGTGATTAACATGTTCTTGAAAAAAATTGCTTGTGGTCTATTATGTGCGGCTATGCTGGTTGCTGCCGGTTGCGGCGGTGTAGGAACGCAGACAGGCGGTGACAAGGCTTATCTGCAGCTTACCGATGCTGCAGGCAGACAGGTTTCGCTTGCCAAAAAGCCTGAAAGAGTTGTAAGCCTCAGTCCTTCATATTTGAGTATGATTGAGGCTGTCGGCGGTACTGTAGTCGGTCGCGCCAGCTCTAAGGTAGGCAAGATTCCCGAGTCTATGAAGTCTGTGCCGGAGGTAGGCATGGTCTACAATATTAATATGGAAGCACTTGTCGGCCTGAAGCCTGATCTGGTTCTGGCCAGCAAAAATCAGCATGATAAATTTATTCCCATGCTGCAATCCAACAAAATCAACGTAGTGGAGTTTGATACCCAAACCTTTGAGGATGTAAAGGGTACCATCAAAACCTTGGGCGATATTTATGGTACGCAGGATAAGGCGCAAAAGGAAAATGAGCTGCTGGATAAGCAGGTTGCCGCCGTTACCGGCAAGCTGCCTAAGGAAAAGAAGCGTATCGTTATTATGCATGCAACAGCCAGCGCCGTTACTGTAGAAGGCTCGCACAGCATTGCCGGCTGTGTAAGTGATATCCTGGGCTTTGAAAATGTTGCTGCCGCAGCGCTCAAGGGAAAATCCAATAAAACTCCTTACAGCATGGAAACACTGGTAGAGCAGAACCCGGAAATTATCTTTATTACATCTATGGGCAAGCCTGAGGAAATTGAAAACCGTCTGCGTACCGACTTTAAAAATAACCCCGCATGGAACAGTCTGCCGGCTGTAAAAGCAGGCAGAGTATATGTGCTGCCGGAAAAACTGTTTTTGATTAACCCCGGCCTGCGCTATCCGGAGGCTGTAAAGTTTATGGCACAGCAGGTTTATCCGGAGGTCTTTACTAATGGAAAATAAGCAGTCTGTAGAGCAGACGGAGCATTTTGGTATCGGCCGTACTAAATGGCGTATTACTATTCTCGTGATATTTTTGTTCTTGGCAGTATTGGGCAGCTTTTTGAGCTTAACAAAAGGCTCCAGCATTATCAGCATCAAGGAGATTACCGATATTCTGCTTAATCCCGGTGATGATCCGCGCAGTCAGATTATCTGGAACATCCGTATGCCGCGCACCATCGTCGGTGCTTTGGTCGGCATTAACCTGTCGCTTTCCGGTGCGATTCTGCAGGCGATTATGCGTAATCCGCTGGCGGACCCGCATATTATCGGCATCAGCTCCGGCGCAGGCCTGGCAGGTGTTGTGATAATGATTCTGTTCCCGGCGATGGAATACCTGATTACGCCGGTTGCCTTCATCGGTGCGATGCTGGCTGCAGTCTGCATTTATATTCTGGCGTGGAAAAACGGCATCAAGCCGGTGCGTATTATTCTTGCCGGTGTTGCGGTATCTGCCTTTTTGGGTGCAGGCATCAGCGGACTGATGATTTTTTACAGTGACAGAGTGCACGGTGCTTTAATGTGGATGGTAGGCGGTCTTGCCGCACGCAGCTGGCCGCATGTAAATATTATTCTGCCATATGCTGTTATCGGTCTGATTCTGGCGCTTGCCAGTGCCGCTTATCTGAACATCCTGCAGCTGGGCGATGAGATGGCACGCGGCCTTGGCGTCAATGTTGAGGTAACGCGCATTATCCTTACGGCTATTGCGGCTTTGCTCGCAGCCAGTGCTGTCAGCGTTGTCGGACTGCTGGGCTTTGTCGGCCTTGTTGTGCCGCATGCGGCGCGACTGCTGATAGGCAGCGACTACCGCTTTCTGCTGCCTGCCTCCGCACTTTTGGGCATTGCCATTGTTACGCTCAGTGATACCTTTGCGCGTGTAATTTTTGCACCGATTGAACTGCCTGTTGGTATTATTATGGCCTTTTTGGGCGCGCCCTTCTTCTTATTCCTGTTAAGGAGGGAAATCTGATGACACAAAATAATGTAGCGCCCTTTAAAGCTGTTTTAGAGGCAACGCATATTGATATAGCAATTAACAAAAAAACAATCATCCATGATTTGTCGCTGGCAATTCCCGAGGGCAAGATTACTGCTATCATCGGCCCCAACGGCTGCGGTAAAAGTACGACACTGAAGGCGATTGCCCGCATCTTGCCGTGTGCCAAGGGCAGCATCAGCTTCCTGGGGAAGGATATCCATAGCCTGTCGCATCGCGAGTTTGCCCGCTGTCTGGCGATTTTGACGCAGTCACCGGTTGCGCCTACTGATTTGACGGTGCAGGATTTGGTTGAAATGGGACGCTTTCCGCATCGCAGCTTTTTAGGGCGCGGTGATAAGGACGATGCACAGCATGTTGCCTGGGCCTTGGAGCAGACCAATATGACGTCGATGAGCCACCGCCTTCTGCACACGCTGAGCGGCGGCGAGCGTCAGCGCGCCTGGATTGCGATGGCGCTGGCACAAAGACCGCAGGTACTGCTGCTTGACGAGCCTACGACCTATCTTGATATCTGTCACCAGCTGGAGGTTATGCAGCTGCTTGATAAGCTCAACAAGGAGCTGGGACTGACGGTTGTCATGGTTATCCATGATTTGAACCATGCCATTCAGTACGCTGATTATGTTGCCGTTATCAAGGCGGGACGCCTGGTAGTCAGCGGTGAGCCTAAAGAAATTGTTACGTCTAAACTTCTGGCGGACGTGTTCCGCGTGCAGGCGGATGAGTTTGCGTGCAGTAATGGGCTTCCGGCCCTCGTTCCTATTACAGTCTGTCGCTAAACCATTGTCTGCGTCATGGCATATTTTAAATATAAACTCCCGAAAGTATACGCACTTGCGGGAGTTTTTTATTTCTGCAGTACAGATGTGGAAAAAATTTCATAACTCTATTGCCAAAAAAGCTGATTGATGATATACTAATTATGCTATAAATAGTAGATGTTACTATTACGCAGCTTTCAACAGATAAAGAAAGCAAGACAATAAAAACTTAATATGCTTTGAGCAGAAGGAAAACCAGTGCGAATCTGGTACTGTACCGCAACTGTAATGTGAGCCTGGCAGCGCATATCCTCACAAGATGCTGTCCGACGATGAGCTTAGTCAGAGTGCCTATGCCCAAAAGTTTTTTCCGCAAGCTTGCGATGTACAGGTGAAAGGAAGGATGGTAAAACCATCTTTAGTATTCCAGTAGTGCTGCTTGCGTGAGCTAAATTAAGACTGCAGCGTTACCGCCGCAGTTTTTTTATGAAAAAAGAATTCCAAGCTATTTGCCGGTAGCACAGTTAGAGCAAACGCTAAGAGCGTGCAGTATGTAGCAAAGAAGGGTGAAAAATGACTAAGTATCTTATTAACTATTGTCCTATTGATTGGTATGAAGATGAATTGAAGCGTAAGGGGATGACCTTGGCCGGTTTAGTGCAGCAGCTGGGGGTTGACGGTATTGAACAGTTTGTTTACAGAGATCCGGAAGCATTCCCTGATTACAAGGAGCTGACTATTGGCGCACATTTGAATTATTGGCCGTATTGGATGGATTTTTGGCTGCGAAAGGCTAAACGCCTGCAGCAGCAGTTCCGCAGTATCCACGAACGCCAGACATATTTTAAGACAGCCATGAGCTGTGATGAATGGCTGGCTGTTATCCGCCGTAATATCTGCGCTGCCATTTCGCAGAAGCCGGAATATCTGGTGTGGCATGTGGCGGAGGCCGATACCAAAACAATCTTTACCTTTGATTTCCGTTACGATGACCGCGAGGTATTGGCTGCTTCGGCAGATGTTTTTAATGCTGTGGCGGATGAGATTCCTGCCAACGTTACGGTGCTGTTCGAAAATTTGTGGTGGCCCGGTCTGCGCCTGACGGATGCGCGCAAGGTGAAGTTTTTCTTTGAGCGCATTGAGCGCAAAAACGTCGGCATTATGCTTGATACCGGTCACCTGATGAATACAAATCCGCGTCTGCGCACGGAGGCGGAAGCAGCGGATTTTGTCTGCCGCACGGTGGACAAGCTCGGTCCGTATGCTGAGCTGATTAAGGGCGTGCATCTTTCCTGCTCGCTTTCCGGCAAGTATTTGCGCAGCTTTGAACGCAAGGTGCCGGCTAATTGTGATTCGGAGCTTATTTGGCGTCATATTGCGGCGATTGATCGGCATAAGCCTTTTACTACCACGGCAGCCAAACAGATTTTGCAGTGCGTTCAGCCGGAATATGTAAATCATGAGTTGGCATATGAAACTATCGAGGAAATGATTCCGCTGATGCAGCAGCAGCTTTCTGTTGCCAGATAAGCGGCGGCCTGAGTGCGTCAAGCTATAACGAAAAATATCATAAAAAATTAATCCCCTACATAAGCAGAGGCTTGTGCAGGGGATTTTTCGTTACAATGTTTATTTTTCAAAGGTGCCTTTGACAAGCGCTTCGCCCGCTGCTACCATGATTTGGCCTTTGGCGATTACTGTATCTACGTCATAGCTGTCGCTGTAAATAATCAGATCGGCGTCACTGTCGGCCTGCAGGCAGCCCTTTTGCGGATACAGACCGTTGGCCTGCGCCGGATTGCTGCTGACAACCTTTGCCACAACCTCCGTGGGAACGCCTGCAAGCAGAGCATCCTTAACTTCCTCCTGGAAGGAATCCGGCGAAACGGCAAGCTGCTTTTGGCTGCCGTCGGGAAGTGTTACGCTCATGCAGCCGTTGGCATCCGAGCTCATGGTTACTTTGTCCATCGGCACGCCTTCTTCATAAAGAATTTTGATGGCGTCACTGGGCTTGACGCAGGCGGGGAAGCCGTCCTGCTCCCTGATGCCGGAGGTGATATCTACATAACCGCCTAAGCGGGCAAATTCCTTGGCCTGTTCAAAAAGATGGAAGGCACGGTTGACGTGGGTGGGGATAAAATGGCGGGCGGGGATTTCCGTTTCGCGTACAATCGCCAGCAGGACATCCATGCCACGCTTGCCAACGCCCATGTGGAACTGCACAACACCGGCCTTGCCGGAAAGCATACCGCCCAGGCGAGCCTGCGTAAGCACCTTTTCCAGCTCCTCGCGAGTAGGCTGCGAGCTTCTGTGATCGGATAAGGCAACCTCGCCGATGCCAAGGCATTCGTTAATCAGGATGATGTCGCGGCGCACATCACCGGTCATGTTATGCAGGGGGATTTCGTAAGAGCCGGTGAGCATGTACGCGGTGATGCCTTCGTGCGTCAGGCCTCTGGCCTTCGCCAGCAGGCTTTCGTTGTGTCTGGAGGTGCCGTCTGTACCTAAAACGCCTACTACGGTAGTAATGCCAACCTTTGTCAGCTCGCTGAGGTTGATTTCCGGAGTACGGCTATAGGGACCGGATTCACCGCCGCCGCCGATAATATGCACGTGCTGGTCAACATAACCGGGGACTACCTTGCGCTTTTGGGCGTCAAGAATTTGGCAGTCTAAGCCTTGCGGTGCTGCAAGCTGTTGGCCTATTTTGGCGATTTTGTCGTTGATGATCAGGAGGTCGACAATTCCGAGGGGCTGCGGAGCGTATACGTCCGCGTTTTTAATGAGTAAGCATTTCATGTGAGGATTCTCCGTTTCTGAAAAATTATTTATGCTTTAATTATACACTGAATTGTTGAAAATGGTATATGAGGCAAGAAAGTTTTCGGGGTTTAATGGTATAATAGAGGTAGTAAATGGCTGAAACGCTTGCAGGAGCTTGATGAGGCATAAAAACATACCCTTTCTCCCCAAAATTCCCCCTCGCCCTACCCGAATTCACGCATTCGGGTGGGGCGCTTTGCTTATTTTCACGCTAAAATATAATCAGGAAAACAACTGCCCGTAACGCAGACGGCAGGAAGTGGAGGGATGGATATGCAAAAGAAATTATTCTTAAGCGCAGCGCTTGGACTGGCAATATTTGCCAACACTGCCTTTGCCGAAGTTAACACAGATTATTTGGCCAACGAGCTCAGGTCTTATCCCGGCTGGCCGCTGGAGGTATATTGCAACGCAACGGATGTTAATGTCAGAACACAGCCTAATACCGATTGTGATGTTATCACCATGCTGCAAAGGGGAGATAAATTTTATGTAAGCATGGTTGTAGATGTAGTAAACAGTGAATACAAATGGCTTCTTGGTACTACTGAAAAGGGCCATGTTGGTTTTATGGCAAGCAAATATCTTGATACAACCCCGAAAGCTGCCAGCGCAGCAGGACGCTTTAATGCTGCCCTGGAAGCCGATTGGATTATGGATCCGAAAATTTTTGCTTCGAACGCCTATTACCTGGGGCGTGTGGAAAAGAATACTGATGACACTATCTCCTATGCCGATAAAAAGATGCAGGTCGGACCGCGTCTGTTCTATATAGATTCAGCGAGAAACAAAGTGAATGAAGTGAAGGTTAATAAACTTCATGGCAGCATGGCAGGCTATGCTGTCGGTCAGCAGCTTGACACAGACAGGCAGATTGACCTGGACGGTTACCTGAAAATGAATGGCTGGGAGGATGATCCTATGGGTGTTGGTATATCGGATACGCATCATATGATCGGTTGGGTAAAATATGCATACAACGCAAGGGGGCAAAAATGCCTGCATAAGAGCTTTTATGTGAAGTTGGATTCTCGTGATGTGATAGCAGAAATTATTTACTGTGAGAGTGATGTTCATTTAGCGAACTGACGGATGAAGCAATTTGGGCTGCAACATCTTTTGACAGGAGGTGGCGTAATGAAGCGGAAGCTGTTTAAGAACATGTGCCTGGCAATGCTTCTGGCGGCGTTTGCCGGCTATGGCACAGAGCAAAATGCCGTATTACCGCAGATGGATTTGCCTAAGGCGGAGGCCGCTGCCAAAGCAGCGCCGGCCTATGAGCAGGAATATGCAAAGGTTGTAGACAGCGTTTATGAATTTATCGCTGAAGGTACGAGTGATAACCTGCCGGAGCAGGGAAGAACAGGCATCTGGGAGGTGCGGGATTTCGCCAAGCGGGAGGCGGCCCTGCAGCAGCTTGGCTATACGCTGCAGGATATCAGCGGCGACGGTGTTCCGGAGCTGCTTATCGGTTGGATTAGCCAAAAACGCGGCGCGGGGCATTACGGTAAGGAGATTTATGCGATTTACACCTTTGCGGACGGCAGAGTGAAATACGTTGCGGAGGGCTGGAGCCGTAGCAGTCTGCAGCTTATGGCAAATGACAATCTGGTGACACGAGGCGGCACCGGCATTTCGCATCAGGTGCTTGCTGTGGAGCATTTGCAGCCTGACGGCAACCTCGGATGCTATGAGCTTTATTTTACCTGGCCGAAGGATTACGGCCTTGGCGTTTACCGCAACATGAGCTGTAGAAGCGAAAAAGATGCTGCGCAGGAAACAGATATGACTGTGGAAGAGTTCAATGAAATGAGGTCTGAATACGCTAATAACAGTGTTGAAATTGAATATTTGCCGTTGAAGGACTTCAAAAAGCAGGGCTTTAAGGGTCTGATGAGGCAGTATCTTTCTGCAGGAAGGTGAATAGAAGCGCTGCTGCGCAGAGCCGAAAATAATTATGGCAGTCGGAATTTAACCGGCTGCCGTTTTTTTGAGGTGAAATAAGGCGAAATTTATAATATAATATACATAATTGTGACTGATATACGCTTATGCAGGCTATATATCAAAAATTTTTATGAGGTGATTTAATAATGAGCAATGAATTAACCGGACGTAATGTAGGAAAAACCTGTCGCGTACACTATAAAGGTACCTTTAATGACGGCAAGCAATTTGATTCTTCTTATGACCGTGGCGAGCCGTTGGAATTTGTTTGCGGCGCAGGCCAGATGATCAAAGGCTTTGATGCAGCTGTTGCAGACCTGGAGGTCGGCGCTGAGGTTGACATCCATCTGCTGCCGGCAGAAGCATATGGCGAGGCTGACCCGAAGGCTATCTTCACCATGCCGATTGCCCAACTGCCGGGTTCCGAAAACCTGACCGTTGGTCAGAGAGTTTACCTGCAGAACCAATTTGGTCAGCCCGTACCTGTACTGGTAACCGAAAAGGATGATACCAATATCACCTTTGATGCTAACCATGAAATGGCTGGTAAGGAACTGAACTTCCATATTGAGCTGGTAGAGGTAAAATAAAGCTTCAGTCTTGTTTGCAATAAAATATTACTTGCTCTTATAGTCTATGGAACTTGCTATATGAATATGTTATAATAACATATGTACAATAGCATATTATAGGTACAACTAATATTTGGGAGTGTATATTTTGGAATATAAAATTGTTATGCCCAGTGGTATTGTTTTTGACTTCAGCAATATGGTTGGAGCGGGCAGACTGCAAGCGCAGGAAGTGGAGCAGGCACTGCAGCAGCAGGGAGCCGTAGCCGAGAAGGCTGTGTGCGAGCTGCGCCGTACCGGTTTTTCCAAGAAGCATTTATCTAAGGACGGCACGCCTGAGCATGTTTATTTTCCACGTATGCCGTATATTGCTGACGGCAACCCCAATACGGAGCAGTCGATTATCAAGCTGATGCGCTACAGCAAGCATCTGCGCAGTAAAGATGTCGTAATCTTTTTGGGCGTTGGCGGCTCCTACTTGGGCAACAAGGTGCTGTTTGATGCCTTTGGCGGTTATCATTGGAATACCAGTGCAACACTGCGCCAAGGCCAGCCCTGCATTTATTTTTCCGGCAATAATCTTGATCCGGTGGACTGCAACAGCTTGCTGTTCAAGATGCGCCGTATGGCTGGAGTAAGTGCGCAAGAAGGCAAGAAGCTAAAGATTATGCTGGTGCCAATTTCTAAATCCGGTACTACGCTGGAAACAATTTCTGCTTTTACGTATTTCTATGCTAATCTGTCTCAAAACGCAGATATCGACCTTGACTGCACGGTAGTTACTGATTTAAAGGCTCCGGTGGAAAATGCGCCGCTTTTGCAGTTGGCGGAAAAATTTGGCTGGGAGCGCTTTGACATCAAGGAGGGCATCGGCGGACGCTTCTGCATTATGACTGACCCGGGACTCGTAACGATGGCTGCCTTGGGCGGTGATATCGAAGAGTTTTTGCGCGGTGCGCGTGATATGGATATCTATTGCCAGCAGGCGGAGCTTGCGGAGAATCCTGCGCTGCTCAACGCTTTGCTGAAATTCATGGCCTATGAGCGCGGACGTGATATTGAAGTGTTCATGCCGTACAGCATGCGCCTGAAATCCTTGAGCGAATGGTATGTGCAGCTGTTGGCGGAATCGTTGGGCAAGCGCTGCAACCGTGAGGGTGAGGTTGTTTACTACGGCAGAACGCCGATTGTTGCTGTCGGTACAACGGATATGCATGCGCAGACGCAGCAGCATCAGGACGGCCGTCTGAACAAGGTGGTACAGTTCCTGGAGGTTGCCAATCCCGAGGAAGAGGCAATTTTGCATAATCCCTTTGCCGATGTACCGTTCTTTGATAAGTACGAGGGCATGGATATGGCGAAGGCTCTTAAAGCGGCGCTGAATGCCAATGAAGCGGCGCTGACGGGTGATAACCGTTACAATGCGCGCTTTACGCTGCCGAAGCTGAATGAATATTATCTTGGTCAGCTGATGTATTTTTTGATGCTGACGATTGCCTACGAGGGCGAGCTGGCGGATGTGGATGCGTTTGACCAGCCGGGCGTAGAGGTATATAAGAAATTAATGAAGGCTCAGCTGTAAAATTTAAGATGGCAAAAAAAGTAGACGTTGTGTGCTCAGAAAGCACGCAACGTCTTTTTGCTATGTATTAAATTCACCGCTTGCCGGTAAACAGCAGCTTCGCCGTACTGCATTTTTCAAATGCCTTTGTCAGCAGGATGCTGAAGGCCAGCGAGCCGAGCACCAGCAGCACGTAGGACAGTGCTACCTTTTTGACGGTCATGATGATGCCGAAATGGTTGTAGGCGCTGCTGAGCCAGTCCAAAAGCAGCGGATGCACAAAGTAGATGAGCATGGAGTAGGCGGAGAGGATGCTGATGGCCTTGTAGAGAAGGTTGGTGAGGGAACCCCTCTCAGTCACCTTGCGGTGACAGCTCCCCCCAAGGGGAGCCTCTGTATGTGATGTTGCTTGAGGGATAGATTGCAGTGCATTGGGAGCCTCTGTATGTGCTTTTGCCTGCGCTCTGCGCTCCAGCCAGTCCAGTGCCAGGCAGAAGAAGAGCAGCGAGCCTACAGTGTAGCAGAGTCCCTGCGGGCTGAGCTGGTGATAGGTGTTGGCCAGATCAATCAGCGTGTAGCCTTTGACCGTAACTGCTTCGTAGCAGCTTTGCACGTCCCAGGCCACGCTTGCAGCAAAAATCATGCATACTATGGCGCTGTATCTGCGCAGGAGGGCGATGAATTTTTCCCAATAGCAGGCTGCCAAGCCGCCACTCATAAAAATAAGCAAATAATGCAAGGGAAGATAGTTGAGGCGATAATCAAAGAAATTTTTAGCTATGACGCTCCAACCCGCTGTATTCAGGCCCGGATGTGTTGTCCACCAATTGAAAGCAAGCTGGAAAATGAATAAAAGCACTAGCATAAACGGTATGCTTTGATGTATAATTATACGCAGAAGTTGGCGCCAGAGCGGATAACTTGCATAAAACCACAGCAGGATGACCATAAAATACAAATGGTAGCAGCCAAGGCCGAAGAATAATACATAGGCCACATGCAGCGGATTCCAGCTGACGAAGCCCGGTGGCAGAATCAGCCAGAAGTAAAGCATGTAAAAAAGCGACCAGCTGAGATAGGGCAGGCCTGCTCCCCGCAGACGCTTCTTTATAAAGTCGATATAGTTCAGCCGGCTGCCGCTTAAAAGGCCTTTATCCGTACAGGTCAGGCCGTAGCCGGAGATAAAGAAAAAGGAGGGGACACTGTAACGGCTTAAAATCTCCAGTAATAAGTAAAGAGTAAAGTTGTTGGGGGCAAGTGCCAGGCTGCCGATATGAATACCGATGACGCCAAGCATGCAGATGCCACGCAGATTATCTATAATGGTGTTTCGCATAAGTACCTCGCTAATTTTTAATCTTCTTTATTATACTATAAGTAAAAAATTCCTGCCAAGATTTTACCTCGAAATATTTGACGTATTCTTCATTAAGGTGTAAAATATATACAATCAATTTGCACCTTTAAATTGGTCCTGTGAGACTGCAAGGTATAAGTTATTATGAAACCTAAGGCCTTTTTGCACCATCATGGGACGAGAAGGCCTTTTATTATGCAATTTTATTATAAAAAACAGGAGGTAAAGCTAATGGCTAAATCAAATGTATCTCTGGGTGGCAGAGATATACTGGATCTGGAAAGCCTCAGCGTTGAGGAAATCGAGCTGGTTTTGAAAACAGCTGAGGAAATGAAGAAGATTATGAAGAGGGATATCAAAAAGGTGCCCTCACTGCGCGGTAAATCTATCATCAATCTGTTCTATGAGCCCAGTACACGTACCCGTACATCCTTCGAGCTGGCAGGCAAATATCTGGGTGCCGATGTAGTAAACATCACTACATCCTCTTCCAGTGTTGTCAAAGGTGAATGCCTGCGCGACACCATCCTGACTGTACAATCCATGGCTTGTGATGCGATTGTTATGCGTCACCCCATTGAAGGCGCAGCAGCTTATGCTGCTAAGGTTGCAGACCCTGTAATCATCAACGCTGGCGATGGCGCACACGCACATCCTTCTCAAGGCTTCCTGGATATGTTTACTATCCGTGAGCAGGGCAAAAACCTGAAGGGCCTGAAAATGGCAATCATCGGCGATATTCTCTACAGCCGTGTTGCCCGCACCAATATTGCTGCCTGGACCAAAATGGGCGCTGAGGTACACGTTGCAGGTCCTATGACTCTGCTGCCGCACGACATCGCTTCTCTGGGCGTTACCGTACACAAACGCGTTGAAGAAGCAATCGAAGGCGCTGACGTAATCGATATCCTGCGTATTCAGCTGGAACGTCAGCAAAAGGGCCTGTTCCCGTCTCCGCGTGAATATGCACGCATCTTCGGTATTAACGAAAACCGCCTGAAGCTGGCTAAGCCTGACGTAACCGTGCTGCATCCCGGCCCGATGAACCGTGGCCTGGAAATCTCCTGGGAGGTTGGTTACTGCGATAACGCCGCAATCCGTACTGAGGTACAAAACGGCGTAGCTGTACGTATGGCACTCTTATTCTTGACTTTGACAGGAGGTAAACACATTGAAAACGTTGATTAAAAACGGCAGGGTAGTAGACCCCAGCCAAAAATTAGATGCTGTAATGGATATCCTCGTTGAGGATGGCAAAATTAAAGCTTTGGGCAAGGACATTGCCGAAGCTGCTGACGAGGTTTTTGATGCAACCGGCCTCGTAGTAACTCCCGGTCTGATTGACGTACACACTCATATGCGTGAGCCCGGCCTGGAAGCTAAAGAAGATATTATCAGCGGTACCAAGGCTGCTGCTGCCGGCGGTGTAACCACCGTTGCCTGCATGCCGAATACCAAGCCTGTTATCGATACCTCCATCGTAGTAAGCGGTATTAAAGAACGCGCTCGTGAAGAAAGCTACGCTAACGTTGAAGTTATCGGCGCAATCAGCAAGGGCGAAAAGGGCGAAGAGCTGGCAGAGATGGGCGATATGGCAGAAAAAGGCGCTATGGGCTTCTCCGATGACGGCCATTATGTAAAGAGCTCCCGTCTGATGGTGCTGGCTGCTAAATATGTAACTGCTTTTGACAAACCTTTGCTGTGCCATGCAATTGATCCTGAGCTAGATTCCGAAGGCTACATGCATGAAGGCGTTGTTTCCGCACGTATCGGCGTACCGGGCGTACCGGCAATCAGCGAGGATATCGCTGTTGCACGTGACTGCATCATCGCTGAATACACTGGCGCACATGTACATATCTGCCACGTTGCTTCCAAGGGTGCTATCGACATCATCCGCCAGGCTAAAAAACGCGGCGTAAATGTTACCAGCGAAGTAACCGTACATCATCTGACTCTGACTGATGAGGCTTGCGCTGATTATAATTCCGCAACTCGCGTTAACCCGCCGCTGCGCAGTGCAGATCACGTACAGGCTATGCGTGAGGCTGTTCTGGACGGCACCGTTGACGCTATCGTTACCGACCACTCCCCGCACGCACCGGAAGAAAAGGATGTTGAATTCCGCTATGCTCCGAACGGCTTCTGCGGTCTGGAAACCTCTCTGGCAGTAATGCTGACTGACTTATATCACACCCATGTATTCGACCTGAATACTATTATCAGCAAAATGAGCTGCGAGCCTGCTAAGCTGTTCAAGCTGGCCGGCGGTACCCTGAAAGAAGGCAGCGTTGCTGATATCACTATTATGGACTTGAATAAAAAATGGACTGTTGACAGCTCCAAATTCTATACCCGCGGCAAATTCACCCCGTACGAAGGCAAGGCTTGCACCGGCAAGGCTGTTGCCACTATGCTGCACGGTAATTTTGTAATGAGGAATGGTGTAGTATGCACGAAAAAGTAAGAAAAGGAAAATTAGTTTTAAAAGACGGCAGCGTTTTTGAAGGCACTCTGTATGGCGGCAAACGCAATGCTGTAGGTGAGGTTGTATTCACCACCGGCATGAGCGGTTACCAGGAGACCTTGACTGACCCGTCCTTCTGCGGCCAGATTGTAGTAATGACCTATCCTCTGGTAGGCAACTATGGCTGCAACCCGCTGTTTAACCAAGGCGAGAAATGCTTCTTCCAGGGCTTCGTTATCGGCGAGCTGTGCGATTGCCCCAGCAACTGGCGCAATGAGCAGAGCCTGGAGGATTTCCTGATTGAACAGGATATTCCGACCTTAGCAGGTGTAGATACACGTGCTATCACCCGTAAAATCCGTAATCACGGCGTACTGCAGGGCGTAATCGTTCCGGCAGAAATGCCTGATGAGGAAGTACAGAAGCTGCTGGACTTACCGGCAGTACGCAACCAGGTTGAGCAGGTTACTACTCCCGAGGTTTACACCATGGGCGAGGGCAAGCTGCATGTAGCTGTTATGGACTTCGGTATTAAACGCAATATCCTGAAATCCATTGAAGCCTTTGGCTGCCGCCTGACAGTATTTCCTGCTTCCGCTACCGCAGAAGAGGTACTGGCATGCGATCCGGACGGTATCTTCCTGTCCAACGGCCCTGGCGACCCGAAGGATTTGCCTGAGGTTATTGAAAACATTAAGAAATTAATCGGCAAGAAACCGATTTTCGGTATCTGCCTCGGTCATCAGCTCATGGCTTTGGCTAACGGCGCTGATACCTATAAAATGAAATTCGGCCATCGCGGTATCAACCAACCGGTAAAATACCTGGCAACCGGCCGTATCTACATCAGCGCCCAAAACCACGGCTATGCTGTAGATGAAAAATCTCTGGAAGGCAAGGGCATCAACATTAGCCATATTTCCATGAACGACGGTACTATCGAAGGCCTGGAATACACCAAGCATCCTACCTTTACCGTTCAATATCATCCGGAAGCCTGCCCCGGCCCTGGTGATCATGATTATTTGTTTAAACATTTTGTTGATATGATGGAGGGTCGTTAATTATGCCGAAACTTAAAGATATTAAAAAGGTTCTCGTTATCGGCTCCGGCCCTATTATCATCGGTCAGGCAGCAGAGTTTGACTATGCAGGTACTCAGGCTTGCCGTGCTCTGAAGGAAGAAGGCCTGGAGGTTGTACTGATTAACAGTAACCCTGCAACCATTATGACTGATGTGCATGTGGCTGACCGTGTATATGTTGAACCTATCAGCGTTGAATTCATTGAAAAAATTATCAAACGTGAGCGTCCTGATTCCCTGTTGGCAACTCTTGGTGGTCAGGTTGGTCTGAACATGGCTATGAAACTGGAAGAGCAAGGCATTTTGGACAAGTACAATGTTCGTCTGCTGGGCACTCAGATCAGCGCAATCAAACGTGGTGAAGACCGTGAAATGTTCAAGGAAACTATGGAGAAAATCCATCAGCCGATTCCTGAAAGCACCATTGTAGAAACCATTGAAGCTGCTTGCGACTTCGGCAAGGAAATCGGCTATCCGCTGATTGTCCGTCCTGCTTATACCCTCGGCGGTACCGGTGGCGGTATTGCTGAAAACGAGGAAGAGCTGATTGATATCGTGCAAAAGGGCCTGGGCTACAGCCCCATCGGCCAATGCCTGATTGAACGCAGCATCGCCGGCTGGAAAGAAATCGAATACGAAGTAATCCGCGACGCTGCTGATAACTGCATCACCGTCTGCTCCATGGAAAACCTGGATCCTGTTGGCGTACACACCGGCGACTCCATCGTTGTGGCTCCGGCACAGACTCTGAGCGATAAAGAAGTACAGCTGCTGCGTCAGGCTTCTATCGATATCGTGCGTGAGCTGGGCGTAGTTGGCGGCTGTAACGTACAGCTGGCTCTCGACCCGTACTCCGAAAACTACTATGTAATCGAAGTTAACCCGCGTGTAAGCCGTTCTTCCGCACTGGCTTCCAAAGCTACCGGTTATCCGATTGCTAAGGTTACCAGCAAAATTGCTGTCGGCTACAACCTGGACGAAATCGAAAACGCTGTTACCAAAAAGACTAAGGCTTGCTTCGAGCCTACCATTGACTATATCGTACTGAAATTCCCGCGTTGGCCGTTCGATAAATTCGTAACCGCTGACCGCACCCTGGGCACTCAGATGAAGGCTACCGGTGAGGTTATGGCAATTGAGCGCAGCTTTGAAGCTTCCATGCTGAAAGCGGTTCGCTGCC
The DNA here is from genome assembly GCF_017968825.1 of Phascolarctobacterium sp. Marseille-Q4147. Taxonomy (NCBI): domain Bacteria; kingdom Bacillati; phylum Bacillota; class Negativicutes; order Acidaminococcales; family Acidaminococcaceae; genus Phascolarctobacterium; species Phascolarctobacterium sp. Marseille-Q4147. Next base: position 1,841,580 of record NZ_CP072874.1, read on the forward strand.
TGGAAATCGGCCTCAACCATCTGGAAATGCCTGAGCTGAAGGCTTTGAGCGATGAAGAAATTCATGACCGCATCAAACGCATTGACGACGAGCGCTGCTTCGTTGTTGCTGAGGCTATCCGCCGCGGTATTACTCTGGAAGAGATTCACGACATCACCAAGATTGACCTGTGGTTCCTCTCCAAAATCCAAAACATCATTAAAATGGAAAAAGCTCTGGAAACTCACGAGCTGACTCCGAGCCTGCTGCGTAAGGCTAAGAGAATGGGCTTTGCCGATGCTGTTATCGGTAAACGCGTAGGCAAGACTGAGTTCGAAATTCGCGATATGCGTAAGGCTAACGGCATTCTGCCGACCTACAAAATGGTTGATACCTGCGCTGCGGAATTTGAAGCTGCAACTCCGTACTACTATTCCTGCTACGAAACCGAGGATGAGGTTGAAGTAAGCGACAATAAGAGAGTAGTTGTACTCGGCTCCGGTCCTATCCGTATCGGTCAGGGCGTAGAATTTGACTACTGCTCCGTACACTGCGTATGGGCGTTGAAGGAAATGGGCTATGAAACCATTATCATCAACAACAACCCGGAAACCGTTTCCACTGACTTCGATATTTCCGATAAACTGTACTTTGAGCCGCTGACTGTTGAGGATGTTCTCAACGTTATCGACAAAGAAAAACCGGAAGGCGTTATCGTTCAATTCGGTGGTCAGACCGCTATCAACCTGGCAGGCCCGCTCTCCCGCGCTGGCGTGAAGATTCTGGGCTCCTCCGTTGACAGCATCGATCGCGCCGAGGACCGTGAACGTTTCGACGAGCTGCTGACAAGCTGCGATATCCCGCGTCCGCAAGGCCACACCGTATTCGATACCGAGGGTGCACTGGTTGCTGCTCACAATGTTGGCTATCCGACCATGGTTCGTCCTTCCTACGTACTGGGCGGCCGTGCTATGGAAATCGTTTATAACGATGACGAGCTGCGCAACTACATGACCTATGCTGTTAAGGCTTCTCACGAGCATCCGGTACTGGTTGACCATTACCTGCAGGGCACTGAGGTAGAGGTTGACGCTATCTGCGACGGCAAGGAAGTATTAATCCCCGGCATCATGGAACACGTTGAACGTGCAGGCGTACACAGCGGTGACTCCATTGCCGTATATCCGCCGCGTAGCCTGAGCGAAAGTGTTATCCGTACCATTATCGAATACACCAACAAGATGGCTCTGGGCCTGGAAGTTAAGGGCATGATTAACATTCAGTACATCGTTCGTGACGAACATGTCTATGTAATCGAAGTTAACCCGCGTTCCTCCAGAACTGTACCGTTCCTGAGCAAGATTACTGGCATCTCCATGGTAGACGTTGCTACCAGATGCGCAATGGGCATGAGCCTCAAAGAGCAGGGCCTGCAAGCCGGCCTGCGCTTCTTCCCGGACTACTATGCTGTTAAAGCTCCGGTATTCAGCTTCAACAAGATGAGCAACGTAGATATCACCCTTGGACCTGAAATGAAATCCACCGGTGAGGTTATGGCCTGCGACTACCAGTACAGCCGTGCACTGTATAAGGCCTGCATTGCTTCCGGTATCAATGTACCGCACGAGGGTGCAATCCTGATTACTGTTGCTGATATGGATAAGCCTGAGGCAGTTGCTATTGCCCGCGGCTTTGAAGAGCTGGGCTATACCGTTATCGCAACCGGCGGTACTGCGGAATATCTGCAGCAATACGGTGTAACTGTTGAGGTTGCTACCAAAGTAAGCGAAGGTCATCCGAACCTGATTGATGATATCAAGAGCGGCCGCATCGGTATGGTTATCAACACCACCAACCATGGCCGTGACGCTGAACGTGACGGCTTCAAGATCCGCCGTTCTACCGTAGAGCATGCAATTGCCTGCCTGACCTCTATGGATACTGCACGCGAGCTGCTGAACGTTATGAGCGCAATGCGTCGTCGTAGCGTTGTACGCGTTACTGCTCTGCAGGACCTGACCTGGGAGGATTGATTATGTCTAAAACTATTGCGAGTGCCAAGGTAATTGGTCAACGAGTTTTAAATAGTACGACAAAATTAATAAATGTTTATGCACCGGAAATCGCTGCCGAAGCTGTCCCCGGACAGTTCGTCAACGTGAAGGTGTGCAAGAATACCGCTCCGCTGCTGCGCCGTCCCTTCGGCGTAGCAGGAGTTAACAAGGCTGAGGGAACCATCACCATGATCTATCGTATCATTGGTGAAGCCACTCATATTCTGGCTGACGTTTGCAGCGGCGACGAGCTGAGCATCGTCGGCCCGCTGGGACACGGCTTTGATATGAGTGCCAAGAAACCGCTGCTGGTTGGCGGCGGTTTGGGCCTGGCTCCGCTGCTGTTTTTGGCAGAGGGCTTCGGTGAGGGCAATACCGATATCCTGATGGGCGGCCGCAGTGCCGAGGAATTGTTCTGGACCAAGCTTTATGAAAGCCTCAGCAAAAATATTTACCTGACCACCGATGATGGCAGTGTCGGCACCAAGGGCACCGTAATGGCCCTGCTGCCGCAGCTGTTAAAAGAGGGTGGCTATGACTGCGTTTACGTTTGCGGTCCTGTACCGATGATGCGCGCAGTTGCCAATGCCTGCTTAGAGGCCGGTGTAAAATGTCAGGTATCTCTGGAAAAATACATGGCCTGCGGTCTGGGTGCGTGTCTGTCCTGTGCCTGCGAAGGCATCGGCAAACGCATTAAGGTCTGCAAGGACGGCCCGGTATTCTGGGCAGAGGAGGTAGGAGAATGGTAAAAGCATTGTATGATGGCCGCCTAGCAGTTGATATTGCCGGCCTGAAAATGGCTACTCCTGTTACTACCGGCTCCGGCACCTTTGGCTTTGGCCTGGAATTTACCGATTTTCTCGACCTGGAAAAGGTTGGCGCTGTTACCGTAAAGGGTACCTCCTTAGAGCCTGCGGCAGGCAATAAGGGCCAGCGTGCGGTAGAAACCCCGTCCGGTATGCTGAACTGCATCGGTCTGGAAAACCCCGGCAGTGAGTACTTCTTGGAGCACACTCTGCCTGAGCTGAAAAAATATAATGTTCCTGTTATTGTCAACATCTACGGCCATTCTCCCGAGGAATACGGCGCTGTTGCCAAAAAGCTGGACGTAGACGGTGTTGATGCAGTAGAAATCAACATCTCCTGCCCGAACGTCAAAGAGGGCGGTATTGTTTTCGGCACTGTGCCGGAGGCAGCTGCTGAGGTTGTACGTGCGGTTAAGGCTAACACCAGCAAAATGGTTATCGCCAAGCTTTCTCCTAACGTAACGGATATCGTGGTAATGGCCAAGGCTGTAGAGGCAGCAGGTGCAGATGCAATTTCCATGATTAACACGCTGCTCGGTACCAAGATTGATATTGAGCGTCAGCGTCCTGTGCTTGGCAATGTAACCGGCGGCCTCAGCGGTCCTGCTGTACGTCCGGTAGCAGTGCGCCTGGTTTACCAGGTAGCACAGGCTGTGCATATTCCCATCATCGGCATGGGCGGCATTATGTGTGCCGAGGATGCAATTGAGTTCATGCTGGCAGGCGCAAGTGCGGTAGCAGTTGGCACCGCAAACTTTGTACAGCCTGATATCGCTGAAACCATTGCCCATGGTATGCTGGCATATCTGGACAGACACAACGCGCAGAATATTTCCGAAATTGTCGGCCTGGCATTACCTGAAGGTAAAAAAAGCATGCCGTTGTTTAACGAAGCTGAATAACGACGATTTATAATGTTATTCTCCGGCGTCTTGGAAAAATATATTTAATAGGGAGATTTTCTCATGCAACATGATGATAGATTAATAGTCGCACTCGACTTTCCTACATTGGAGCAGGCTAAGGCTTGCGTTGTCGAATTGGGTGACGCAGTAAGCTACTACAAGGTTGGCATGGAGCTTTATTATGCAGTAGGCAGCGAAATTATCCGCTTTTTAAAGGAACAGGGCAAGCATGTTTTCCTGGACCTCAAGCTGCAGGATATTCCTAACACTGTTGCTCATGCACTTACCGTACTCAGCGATTTGGGTGCAGACATGATGAACGTTCATGCTGTCGGCGGCAAAAAGATGATGGCAGAGGCTGTTAAGGCTGTGCATGAGGCTGCTAAGGCAGCAGGCCGTCCGGCACCGAAGCTGATTGCTGTAACCATTCTTACCAGCATGGATGATGAACAGTTTGCTGATTTGAATTATAAAAATACCATTGCCGAGCAAGTTATCAGCCTGGCTAAGCTGGCGAAGGAAGCAGGCATGGACGGCGTTGTTGCTTCTCCTAAGGAAGCTGCGGCAATCCGTGAGGCTTGCGGTCCCGAGTTCCTGATTGTTACCCCGGGCGTACGTCCTGCAGGCAGCTCTCTGGATGACCAGAAGCGCGTTGCAACACCGGCAGGCGCTCTGCAAAACGGCAGCAGTCACATCGTAGTAGGCAGACCTATTACTAAGGCTGAAGCAAGACAAGCAGCAGCATTGGCAATTGTAGAAGAGATTAAAGGAGTGTAAGCAAATGGCAGTTTTAGAAGAAAAAGATGTTATGAAAATGCTCGAGGAAACCGAAGCAGTTCTCCATGGTCACTTTTTGCTGACCAGCGGTCTGCATAGCCCTATGTATGTTGAAAAATTCAACGTATTGCAGCATCCTAAATATACCGAGCGCCTGTGCCAGGAAATTGCACGTCGTTATGAAAACGACAATGTTGAATTGGTAGTTGGCCCGATGACCGGTGGTATCCTGCTGGCTCACGAGGTTGGCAAGGCTCTGGGCACCCGTGCTATCTTCACCGAGCGTGAAAACGGCAAAATGACTCTGCGTCGTGGCTTCCAAATTCCGGCAGGCACCCGCGTACTGGTTGTTGAAGACATCGTAACCACCGGCGGCAGTGTTAAAGAGGTTATGGAAGTAGTTAAAGAGCATGGCGGCGAGCTCGTAGGCGTTGGTCTGCTGGTTGACCGCAGCGGCGGTAAGGTAGACTTTGGCGTTCGCACCGAGGCTCTGCTGCACCTGAACGTAGAAACCTTTGATCCGGCAACCTGCCCGCTGTGCGCTAAAGGCGTACCGTTCACCAAACGTGGCAGAACTGGCAAGTAAGACCCGAGTTTTTATGAGCTTCGCGAATAAAAAACTCGTTGGTCGCGCTGTCCTCGCTTGCGACCGAACAGGGAGCAAGAAAGAGGATAAATGACACCCGATTTGTCGCAAGCGTAGCGCCGCGAGAAACTGAATGTCGAATTATCCTCGCTTGCGACTGAATAAGGAGCAAGAAAGAGGATAAATAAGCTAATCTAAAATTCAAAGCACCTGCTTATCAATAAATGATAGGCAGGTGCTTTTTCCTTATAAGTTTGCTTTTTCCTTTAAAGTTACTATACTTTTAAGGGATAGCGCACAAGAGCTTTCCTCTTGACAAAATCAGAAAAATCTGATAATATAAATTCATAAGATCTTGCACACCTGCCTGGAGCATGGTCATTGCAGCGTCACGAACGCCTTATGTATTATCGAGTAGTACATAAGGCGTTTTTTATTAAGAAGAAGGGAGTTGAAGCTATGCAAACAAATGAAGCAAGTCAAGAAAGTGAAATTAAGCAGGTTATTCGCAGTCTTTGTATGATGAACAACAGGTTTATGAATTTTATGCTTGATGACAACAAAGAAGCAGCACAGGTTTTCTTGCGCGTTATCCTGGGAGATGATAAAATTAAGGTGAGGAATGTCAGGATTCAGAGCTTTATTCAAAACATCTACGGACATTCTTCTCAACTGGATATTTTAGCGCAGGATAGCAAAGGACGTTATTTTAACGTAGAGGTGCAGAGAAGCGATGAGGGCGCTCCGGCAAGACGCGCCAGATTTTACAGCAGTATCCTTGATACACATTTTCTGCAGCCTAGTAAGCTTTATGAAGAGCTGCCGGATACTTATGTAATTTTTATCACTGAAAATGATGTCTTGCACGATAATCTGCCGTTATATAATATCAGGCGCAGAATCGATGAAAATGCGAAATGCTTTGAGGATGGCTCTCACATTATCTATGTCAACAGCCAGCGTCGAGATGATACAGCGTTGGGTAAGCTGATGCAGGATTTATATTGCACAGAGCCAAAGAATCTGCATTACCATGAATTTGCCGAACGCATGGAGTTTTTGAAATACAGTAAGGAGGGTGAAGAAAAAATGACTGATGTAATTGAAGAATATGCTGCAAGAAAGGCAGAAGCAGTGGCAAAGGAAACTGCCAAAGAGAAAAATATTGAATTTGCTAAAGGCTTGCTTGCTGACGGCATGAGCATAGAATTCACCGTACGTCACTCTAAGCTTACAGAAGCAGAGGTTCGTGAATTGGCCTCCAAGCTGACCGCATGATTTTAATTTTAAATGGCATCACATTAGAAACACAATAACATAAGTTTTGGCACCTGCTTATCAGATAAATGATAGGCAGGTGCTTTTTTGCTATTTAACATGCTCTTAACATCGGCATAATACTTCCTTAACAATGATATATTATACTAGCATCATAAACCACGAACACTACTGATAAGGCGCAGAACTTATCGGAAATAAATTTTTTCACGATGGTTGAAGGAGGAAATATATTATGAAATTGAAAAAAGTCGCATGTTTAGGTCTGGCAGCTATGGTAGCACTCGGTGCTTTGGGCTGCGGCAGTGATAACAAGGCTGCTGATAACAAAGCAGGCAGCAAGGTTACTGGCAGTGTAACCGGCAGCGGTTCTTCCGCACTTCTGCCGCTGGCAAAGGATGCAGCAAGCAAATTTAAAGCTCTGAACCCGGATGTTTCCATCACCCTTAACGGCGGCGGCAGCGGCACCGGTCTTAAGCAGGTTGCAGACGGCAGCGTTAACATCGGTAACTCTGACGTACCGGCAGAAAGCAAGCTGAAACCCGAAGTTGCTAAAGGACTTGTAGACCACAAGGTTTGCGTAGTTACCATGGCTCCGGTTATCAACAAAGACCTGGCAGCTAAAGTAAAAAGCCTGACCAAGGCTCAGCTGACCGACATCTTCACCGCAAAGGTAACCAACTGGAAACAGGTTGGCGGTCCTGATGAACCTATCGTTCTGATTACCCGTCCTGCTACCAGCGGCACCCGCGCTCTCTTCCAGGAGTTCGCTCTGGGCGGTGCTAAAGAAGCAACCAACAAATCTCTGGAAACTGATGACTCCGGTACTCTGCTGCAAAGCGTAAAGGATAACAAAGGCGCTATCGGTTATGTTGCTCTGTCCTACCTCGCAAATAACAAGGACGTTGCAACAGTTGCCATCGACGGTGTAGAGCCTACTCTGGACAATACCTACAGCGGCAAATATCCTGTATGGGGTTATGAGCACATGTATACTAAAGGCGAAGCTACCGGCGCTGTAAAAGCATTCCTGGACTTCATCCTCTCTGCTGATTATGGTAAGGAAATTGAAAAACAGGGTTATGGTGTTACTGCAAAAATGCAAGTAAAGAGATAATATGGACTTCGGCTAAGGCGCATCTGCGTCGCGACGGCTCCTGACATAAATACCCATGTTGTCGCAAGCGCAGCGAAGCGAGAACATGTTGGTCGTGCTAATACCCGAAGGGTGAGGAGTACGAATGTGTACGCCGTCGTCGCCGCTCTTCGCATCTGACGCACTCTGCTTCGCCTTTGTGTATTAGAGTATTAGAATAGAGGTCTTATATATAGCCTTTTGATGATTGAAGCAGACGCACGCTGTCTCACTGTTAGGGCTTAGCATAGGAGCCTTATACTTCGCTTAAAGTCTAATCCAAAAACAATCTTATAGCTTGAGGAGTTATCTTAAATGCAACAGGTAAATACTAGTGCCTATCGGCAAGATACCTTGTGGCGTTATATCATCAGTGGCTGTGGTCTGGCGCTTATCGTTTTGACCATAGCTATTGGTGCTTTTTTATGCTACAAGGGCCTGGGCACATTCACTACATATAATCACAGCATCAGCGAGTTTCTTTTTTCGGCCGATTGGGCACCGAGTGACAGCGCTGAGGGCGGTGGCAAGGTTGGTGCAGCCATTTTCATCTTCGGTTCTGTTATTACCTGCGCATTGGCGCTGGCGATTGCTACACCGTTCAGCTTGGCAACCGCAATTTTTATGACAGAAATTTCACCGGAGCTGGGCAAGCGCTTTGTCCAACCGGCTGTGGAAATTTTTGTCGGCATTCCTTCCGTAGTTTATGGCTGGATCGGCCTGACAATTTTGGTACCGCTGATTAAAAATATTTTCAACCTGCGCTTCGGCTTTTCCGTATTAGCTGCAGGCATTGTGCTGGCGGTTATGATTTTCCCGACCATCACCAGCTTGGCAGCAGATGCACTGCGCAGCATCCCTAAAAGCTACCGTGCTGCTTCCTACGGTTTGGGCGCAACGCGTTGGCAGACTATCGCCAAGGTAGTAGTGCCTGCGGCAGTCACCGGTCTGATGACGGCAGTTATCCTGGGCCTGGCGCGTGCCTTCGGCGAAGCGCTGGCTGTAGCAATGGTTATCGGCAAGATGCGTGCATTTCCGACTTCGTTGCTTTCTCCGACTAACAATCTGACGGCGGCGATTGCGGCGGATATGGGCGGCGCAATGGAGGGCAGCGAATACAATATCGCCCTGTGGACGATGGCACTGCTGCTGTTCATTATCTCCCTGGCCTGCATCTTTGCCATCCACTTTTTAACTGCTAAAGGAGGGAAGCAGGCATGAACGACAGCATAGCGCGTGCAAAGTTTGTTGATAAGCTGATGACAGCTGTGTTTTATTGCGTAGCAGGCTTCTTTATCCTGATGCTCGTAGCCTTTGCCCTGTACGTTATCATCAACGGCTTCAAGGATTTCAGCTGGAGCCTGATATCCTTTGAGGGCAGCGGCATCGGTAATTTGTTTTTCAACACTATTTATCTGGTTTTCCTGTCGCTGCTGGTGAGCGTACCTCTGGGAGTCGCTGCCGGCATCTACATGGCGGAATATGCTAAGCAGGGCACGTTCACCAAGTTCCTGCGCATGTGTATCGAAACGATGTCTTCACTGCCGTCCATTGTTGTCGGTCTGTTCGGTTACCTGGTATTTATCGTAATGACCGGCTCACAGTGGAACCTGTTCAGCGGTGCGCTGGCAGTTTCTATCCTCAGCATTCCACTGATTATGACGGTAACGGAGGATGCCTTCAAATCGCTGCCGCAGGGCTATAAGCGCGGCAGCCTGGCTATGGGCGCAACGCTGTGGCAGACAATTTACAAAGTCCTGCTGCCGGCGTGCCTGCCGCGTATTATGACAGGTGTCATTTTGGCTGCAGGCCGTGGCTTCGGTGAAGCGGCAGCTCTCTTGTATACCGCAGGCATGAGCACCGATATCAACTGGAACAGCTGGAACCTGCTGTCACCGACCTGCCCGCTGAACCCATTCCGTCCGGGTGAAACGCTGGCGCTGCATATCTGGGCATCGCGTACAGAGGCGCTGGCAGCGAATGCGGCGCAGATGGCCAACCTTTCTTCAGCAATCTTAATGCTGCTGGTGCTGTCCTTTAGCCTGGGCGCACGTTACCTGAGCACTTATTTAGATACAAAAACCGGAGGTAGCAGAAAATGACAAATGATAACGCTGCAACTAAATTTTTAGTGCAGGACCTGGATTTGTATTACGGCAAATTCCAGGCGTTGAAAAAAATAAATCTTGATATCAAGGAAAAGGAGATTACCGCACTTATCGGTCCTTCCGGCTGCGGCAAATCCACCTTTTTGAAAACACTGAACAGAATGAATGACCTGGAGGAGGGCGTGCGCATTGAAGGCAGCATTGCACTGGACGGCAAGGATATTTTTGCGGAGATTGACCCCATCAGTCTGCGTCATCGCGTTGGTATGGTCTTCCAACAGCCTAACCCCTTCCCGAAAAGCATTTATGATAACGTTGCTTACGGTCCGCGTATTCATGGCGTGACGAAAAAGAGCGAACTGGACGAGATTGTGGAGCGCAGTCTGCGTCAGGCTGCCATCTGGGACGAGCTTAAGGACAGACTGAATAAGAGTGCGCTGGGACTGAGCGGTGGCCAGCAGCAGCGCCTATGCATTGCACGTACCCTGGCTGTGCAGCCGGAGGTTATCCTCATGGACGAGCCTACCAGTGCGCTGGACCCGATTTCTACAATGAAGATTGAGGATTTGGCGTTGGAGCTGAAGAAGGATTACACCATCGTTATTGTTACGCATAATATGCAGCAGGCTGCACGTATTTCCGATAAAACCGCTTTCTTCCTTTTGGGCGAGCTGATTGAGTTCAACGAAACGAAGCAGCTGTTTGCTAATCCGTCTAATCCTAAGACAGAAGAGTATATTACCGGCAGATTCGGCTGATGTAAGGAGAAAGGAACAATAAAATGACACGTAACAAATTTAACGAGGAGCTGAAGCAGCTGCTCAACAGTGTGCGCGTGATGGGCGTAAATCTGGAGGATACTCTGGACAAGGTTATCGCTAACCTGGAGCAGAAGGATGCAGCTTTAGCGCAGCAGATTATCAGTGATGATGATAATTTTGACAACAGTGAGGTCAATATTGAAAAGCAATGCCTGGAGCTGGTACTGACACAAACTCCTGTTGCAACTGACTGGCGCGAGATTGCCAGCTGCCTGAAGCTGGTGGGCGATATGGAGCGTATTGCGGACCACTGCAGCGATATCAGCCAATATACCCTGAAGCTGATTGAAAAGGATCCTGTGCCGCTGCCGGATAATTTTATGGCTATGCTGCAGGTTATGCGCCAGATGGTGTACGACAGCATCAGCGCCATCAGCGAAAATGATCTGGAGCTGGCCAATAAGGTTATTGCTACCGATGATGAGGTAGACAATTACTTTGCCGAAATGCGTCAGCATCTGACCACTGTAATGCAGCAAAAGCCGCAATACGTACCCCAATATGTTGACTATCTGATGATTGCCAAATATGTGGAGCGCATTGCCGACCATTCCACAAATATCGCCCAATGGGTAATGTTTGTAGTAAAGAACGAACTGAAAAACTGAGCTTGGAATGTCAATCACGGCCTCCGCAGCCATGCGGGGGTTTTTGCTTTGTTTCAGCAGTTGTCATAGCATTGGCAGCAACCATCACTTTGCGGACTTGTTTTCTATATTCGTTGATTTGTGTTATAATAAAGTGCTAGAGTATTTACGTTCCGGACAGCTTCGGAAAATATTACAGGCTGTGGCTGTTACGATTCAGAAAATAAGATTTTAGAACATATTCAGGAGGGACGCAATGCATATTGACAAACGATTAGAAACTATTGCCAATCTGGTGCCGCAGGGCTGCGTGCTGGCGGACATCGGCACGGACCACGCGTATTTACCCGTGTGGCTGCTGGAAAAGCAAAGAATTGCGCGGGCGATTGCCGGCGATATTGCTGCGGGACCCTGCCAGGCGGCGCGTACTACCGTGGCACAGTTTAGGCAGCATGAGCATGTAGAGGTACGTCAGGGCAGCGGTCTTAAGGTGTTGGCTCCGGGTGAAGCAGATTGCATTGCTATTGCAGGCATGGGTGCTTCTACCATTATCAGTATTTTGGAGGATGATATGGAGGTAGCGCAGAGCGCAGAGCTTTTGGTGCTCCAGCCGATGGCCGGTGCCGCATCTCTGCGTGCGTGGCTTTGCAGCCACGGCTGGCAACTGGCTGCCGAAGAGCTGGTGGATGATGCTCCGCATTTTTACGAGATTATCGCCGCTAAGCGTGGCTCTGCGCCTGCCTACAGTGTGGCAGAGTGCGCTGTAGGACCGCTGCTGCTCGCACAGAAGCATCCGCTGCTGGGTAAGCAGCTGGAACGCCAGCTTGCTACCTGCAGACAGCTGTTGGAGAATATGGGACGTAGCGAGCGCGCACGCGCGAGCGAAAAGTATAAGGAAATCGAAGCGTTGAAGGCAGAACTGGAGGTGCTGCAAAATGGCAAGCGTAGTGACAGTAAATAATATCATCAATCTGCTGGACGAAATGGCACCGCCGGAGCTGGCAGATTCCTGGGACAACGTAGGTCTGATGCTGGGCAGGCGCAATAAGCCTGTACGCAGGCTGCTTTTGGCGCTGGATATGACACAGGAAACTGTGACGCAGGCCTTAGCGAAAAAGGCTGATATGCTGATTACGCATCATCCGGCAATTTTTCATAAGCTGGGCAATGTGACTGATGCCGATTGGCAGCAGGAGCTTTTGCTGCAGCTGGCAGAAAACGGTGTTGCTGTTTACAGCGCGCACACTAATCTTGACTGCGTTGCTAACGGTGTCAACAGCGTACTTGCCAAAAGACTGCGCCTGCAGGATGCGGATGTGCTGGATACTGTAAGCGGTCTCGGACGCATTGGTGAGCTGGTACAGCCGAGCAAGCTGCATGATTTTGCAGTGTTCGTCAAGAAGGCTTTGCAGGCTGATTATCTTACCGTAGGCGATGCGGGACGAAAGGTTAGGCGTGTGGCTGTCTGCGGCGGTGCAGGTGCCGATTTAATCGGTCTGGCCTTGGCGCAGGGTGCGGATACGCTGGTAACAGGAGATGTGAAGTACCATGAGGCACAGCAGGCTGTTTTCAGCGGTCTGAACATTATTGATGCGGGCCATCAGCCGACGGAGCTGCCGGTGCTTGATGACCTGGCCGACAGATTATCGCTGCGCTTTACGGAAAAGCATTGGGATGTGGCAATTCAGGTAGCACGCGAAACACTGCTGCTGAAGCATATATAGAAAACAGGTGATAGAAGAATGATTAAAGATTTTAAAGCCGGCATCAAGGTGTGCCAGGCAGTTTTGGTAAGGGTACAGAAGGTAGGCAATTCCTCTAACGGCGGTGTTTTTGCCCGCGGTATGCTGGAGGATAACAGCGGACGCATTGCTTTTATCTGCTTTGATGCAATGCTTGTAGACAAGCTGCGCGAGCTTGAGGGCCCGACAGCCTTTATGATGGGCGGTAACGTCGACATCAACAAATTCAATAATGATATGACGCTGCAGGTTGTAATCCAGCGTCTGGAAAATCTGCTGCCGCAGGATGATATCAGCAATCTGCTGCCGCATGGTGATTTTGATGTAGAGGCTTATAAAACTAAGCTTGCCAATTATATCAAGGCAGTGCGCACTCCCGGACTGCGTATGCTGCTGGAAACTATTTTCAGCGGTGCAACCTATGAGCGCTTTGTGACTAATCCCGCAGGCATGCGCATGCATCATGCTTATCTGGGCGGTCTGCTGCAGCATTCTGTGGATGTTACCGGTCTGGCAGTGGCCTTGGCCGAGCAGATTGAGGGCGTGGACAAGGATTTGGTTATTGCCGGCGCTTTGCTGCACGACATCGGCAAAATCCGCGAGATTTCTGCGGAAATCGGCTTCCCTTATACCAGTGAGGGACGTTTGCTCGGACACATTACCATGAGCTGCATGATGGTGCAGGAGGCAGCGGCCAAGCTGCGTTTGCCGTCCTCCCGTCTGGAGCAGCTGCAGCATATTCTGCTGTCGCACCACGGTGATAACGAAAAGGGTTCCCCTGTAGCCTGCTCTACACGTGAAGCCTTTGTTGTGCATTACGCCGACGAAATCAACGCCGTAATGAACCAGTTTGACGTGCATGACGGCAAGAGTGCTTGGGAATTCAACCGTATGCTGGGACGCAATATCCTGGTAGACAAGCTGTGAACAGCAGAATAATCCGCGAGACAGTACTGAGCCTGCACGGTCTGAAGATAAAGCTTCGGTTTAAACTGGTCAAAAATATTACGCTGCGCATAAAAGAAACTGGCGACATCTTTCTTACTGCTCCCATAGGAATGAGCGTAAGCGAGGTGCAGCGATTCTTAGAGAGCAGGGAGCAATGGCTGCGCCAAAAGCTGTAGCTGGTGCTGCAGGAACAGTTGCAGCAAAAGCAGGAGCCGAAGTACAGCATGGGCGAGCTTCCCTTTGACGGGCAGCATGTGTGGCTGTGGGGCAGGCGTTTGCCGGCGCACTTTTTGCTTAGCAGCAAAAAGCATGGTACCTATGAGGTGCAGGCTGATGCTGTTAACTTTTATTACCGCAGTGAGCTGAATAATGAAGCTAAATGCGCCTTTGTAGAATTCTTCTATAAGCAGGAGTTAGCTGGCAGAGGAGAGCAGCTGCTGCAGGCATGGGAAAAGAAAATGGGCGTGCGTCATACAGGGCTTAAGGTGCATCGTATGAAAACGCGCTGGGGCTCCTGCAACGTTCGCACAGGCGGCATCAATCTGAATACGCTGCTGGCCTGCTGGCCGCAGGAGTGTCTGGAATATATTGTGGTGCATGAGCTGGCGCATTTGCACGAGGCCAATCATTCACCGCGCTTTCATGCGATTGTCGAACGCTATCTGCCAGAGTGGCGTGAGCGCAAAAAAATGCTGGCAGCCTTTAAGCCACTTTAATATCTGTCTTAAAACAAAAATTATAAGCATTTTCTGTGACAAATAATGCATTCGCGTTTACGTTTATGATAAAAGCAGTATATATATGTAAATCTTTTGTGAAAGCATACTAAGAAAGCAAGTATTTGTGCTATAATTATAGTAACATCTTGTAGGACTCTGCCGTTTGCTCTGATAAATAAATGGTATGAGTCAGCTTAAAGGCAGGAGTGATGATTATGGCAAAACAGAAAATATTAATTGCTGATGATGAAGCGCAGATTCGCGAAATCTTGCGCATATATTTTGAGAAGGAAGGCTTTGAGGTTATTGAAGCCGAAGACGGTGCTGCCGCAATTTTAAAGGTACAGTCCGAAAAACCGGATATTCTGCTGCTGGATATTATGATGCCAGTTCTCGACGGTATTGAGGTTTGCAAGCAGGTACGTAAAATGTCGGACCTGCCCATTATCATGGTTACGGCCAAGGATGATGATGATGACCGTATTGCCGGTCTGGAAATCGGCGCCGATGACTATATCACCAAGCCGTTCAATTCGCGTGAGGTAGTAGCCCGCGTGAAGGCTGTGCTGCGCCGTGTAGGCACGCAGGAGAAGAAGGGTGAGGTTTCGCGCATCACCTATCCCGGTCTGATTATTGATATGGACCAGTATCAGGTAACCGCATTCGGCAACAAAATGACCTTTACTACTAAGGAAATGGAGCTGCTGTGGTGCCTGGCATCGAATCCGGGCAAGGCCTTCAGCCGCAACCAGCTGCTGGAAACCATCTGGGGCTACTCCTATTACGGTGATACCCGTACTGTTGATACGCACATCAAACGCATCAGACAGAAATTGAACATTCCGCCTGATTCCAAATGGGATATTACAACTATCTGGGGTGTAGGCTATAAATTCGAGCTAAAGGACGAATAACCTATGAAAAAATCCCTAAGCACACGCCTGATGTATAGTTTTATGACTATCATAATTATCGTCGTTGTGGGGATTACAGCAGGCATATCCTACCTGATTGCCGACTACTTTTTCCAGATTAAGGAGCAGGAGCTGGCCGAAAAGGGAAATGAGATGGGGGAAACTGTTGAAGCCTTCATCCGCTTGCAGGACAGGGATATGCTTTATCGTTATATTTTAGCTGTAGATAAGCTGGTTGGCGCACGCATCTGGCTGTTTGATGATAATTACGAGCTTTTGGCGGCCTCTAATTACGAAAATGTACAAGAGACCGGAGAAAATGCTTCAATGAAGGATTTTCTTAAGTATGGTGCTCCTTCGCAACAGGTATTGCAGGAAAGCGTCAGAAAACTGGATCAGGATATGAAGAGCAGTAATTTATCGTATCGCATTAAAGTGATACTGAATGATGTTTATGCCGGGAAGTCCTTCAAATCGCAGATTTATCATCCGTATTACAAGGAGCAGGTAATCCTGGTCGGCGTTCCTTATACCTTCGGTAAAGGACACACAGGCGCTATTTTGCTGATAGAACCCTTGAGCGGTTTCGAAAAATTCTTGCGAAATGTTTATATTTATATTATGATTGTAGGTATCATTGCCATTATTTTCAGTCTGTTCTTAGTCAAACGTCTGTCAGGTATGATTATCCGGCCGGTGCTGGATATGAAGGACAATGCGCAGGCGATGGCGGCGGGAGATTATTCCCACAGGCTGCAGGTGCATGGCGATGATGAAATTGCCGAGTTGGGAAATGCACTTAATTCTTTAGGCAAGGATTTGGGTGATTACATTGCTAAGATGGAGCGGACGGAAAAAATCCGCCGCGATTTTGTGGCCAATGTATCGCATGAGCTGCGTACGCCGATTACGATTATCCGTGGCTACAATGAGGCAATCTGTGACGGTATGGTAACGGATACTGATCTGATTCAGCGTTACCGTGGCCTGATAAATGAAGAAACAGTCCGTCTGGAGCGTATGGTACGCGAGCTGCTGGATATCAGCAGACTGGAGTCCAGCGACCCGCTGACTGTAAGCAACATGGATGAGCTGCCGCTGGCCGGTATCATCCGTAATGTCGCCGAAAAATTATCGGTGCGCTGCGTGAAGAATAATGTTACTATCAATGTTCATGCCGACGATAATATCAAAATTTTGGGCGATGGAGACCAAATGGTACAGTTAATTATGATTTTGTGCGATAATGCCTTGAAATATTCGCCGGAAAATGGTACTGTATCAGTAGGTGCGAATAAGCTCGATGATGGCAGCGTGCTTGTAACGGTTTCTGACCAGGGAAAGGGTATTCCCGAAGAGGATATTCCCTTTATCTGGGAGCGTTTTTACAAGGTTGAAAAATCGCATTGCCGCAGTGTTCCGGGAACCGGTCTGGGGCTTGCTATTGCCAAAGAAATTATTCGTGTCCACGGCGCCAGTGCCGAGGTAATCAGCAAATGTGGTTCTGGTACCACATTTGAAATAAAATTTCCAAAGGATAAGGTAGTATGATTTTAAAGTATGTTTGTCCCGATTACAGAGTAAAAAGTTTATTTGACATTTCCGCAAAATGGCTGAAGCGCAATGGCTACACCAAAATTGTTGTTGATATTGACAATACGCTGCTGCCGCGCGACAAGAACCTGGTAGGACCTCGTGCTATGACCTGGATTCGTCAGCTGCATCAGATGGGTATCAATGTTGCATTGATTTCCAATAACGGCGGTGACCGCATTAAAGGTATCACCCGTCAGACCGGTCTTGGCACCATTATGCGTGCCGCTAAGCCTTTGCCGATGGCATATAAGCAGATTACTAAAGCTATGGGCGGCGGTAAAATTCTTTTTGTCGGCGACCAACTGTTGACCGACGTTTTAGGCGCAAAGGTTGCCGGTCATCCTGTAGTTTTTGTTGAGTCCTTAGGCGGTAAGGAGCATTTCATTACCCGCTGCACCCGCAAGCTGGAGAAGTTTTTCCTTGGTCGCCTGCATAGCAATAATATGATGCCTAAGGAGCGCGTATTATGAAAATAGCCTTGCTGCAGCTGGAAGTTCTGGAAAAGAATAAAGCGGCTAATGTAGCCCATGGCCTGCAGCTGGCAGCGGAGGCTGCCCAAAAGCATGATTTGCTGGTGCTGCCCGAGGTGTGGACAACAGGCTACAGCCTGGGACACCTGGAGCAGGAGGCCGAAACGCCGGCTTCGCCTGTACTGGCGCAGCTTGCCGAGATTGCACGCAATGAGCAGTGCGCTATTCTTGCTGGTTCTGTACCTATGCGTCATGCCGATGGCAAGATTTACAATACCTCTGCGGCTATCAATAAAAACGGTGAAATCGTTAATCTTTATGATAAGGTGCATCTTTTCGGCCTTTTCCATGAAGAGGATTTCTTTGCTCCCGGCAATAATTTTCAAGCCTTTACATTAGATGGTCTGTGCTGCGGCTCGACTATCTGTTACGATTTGCGTTTCCCCGAGCTTTTCCGTCATCTGGCTCTGCAAGGAGCACAGCTCATTTTCTGCCCGGCTGAATGGCCTGAAGCAAGGGGAGATATCTGGCGCTTGCTGGTGCAGGCCCGCGCTGCCGAAAACCACACCTTTGTGGTAGCGGTAAATTGTGCTGGCAGTTTTAAGAGTGCGCCGTTTTACGGTCATTCGATGGTTGTTGCGCCCAGCGGCAAGATTCTTGCCGAAGCAGGTATGCAGGAGGAGGTTGTTTCCTGCGAAATCGATTTGGCAGATGTTGCGAGAGTACGCAGCAGGCTTAATGCTTTAGCTGATGTACGCAAGGAGCTGATTCAATAGTGAATTACCGAAATTTGCTGGCCGGCCTGGCGGCCGGTCTGCTTTTCTATGTCCAAACGGGAGCGGAGCTTGCTCTGGCTGCCGTGCCTAAGGATGCGCCGAAGGATATCAAGTATATTCTTGGCTTTTACTATGGTAACGGCGAAAATATTCTTATCCGTGAGAATAAAGGCCGTCTGGAGCTGTTGTACCGCACTGCATTGGAGGACAAATCCTTTGCTGCGGCCAATCTTTATCCGCTCAGCAAGGTGCATTTTGATTCCTACACTTTGCAGGAATCAGGGCCGATGAGCAATACCGAAGCCGGTGTCCGCTTTGAGCGTGATCCTGACGGCTACGGTATCTCCTGCCGCGTCGGCGGTAATACCTACAGCCGTTACTTTTTAGGTACGACTACGGGCGAAAGGGCAAAGCCCTTCCGTCTGGAGGAGCGCAGTGCCGAGGATTGGAACAAGTTGCGTGCGGAGGCTGCCAAGGCAGCGGTTCCTGCTGCTCTGGCAGCAGGTGAGCAGGCGCAGCTGGTGGATGCTGCAACTGTTGCCGGGGTGAAGGTTAATTCTGTCTACGCAGGCAGTGATAACCTTTTCGGTACGCCGCTTTATACTACGCCTAGGCTCTTTGTTTCTAGAGAGGCTGCAGCTGCCTTAGGCAAGGTGCAGCAGCGTCTGGCACCTTACGGCTACGGCCTGGTGCTTTGGGATGCCTACCGCCCCTGGTCGGTGAGCAAGCTGGCTAATCTGGCTTTGCCTGACGATAAGAAGGAAATGCTGGAGGACCCGGAAACTAAGGGCAGCACGCATAACACAGGTAATGCTGTAGATGTGGGCCTGTACAGCCTGGAGAGCGGCGAGGAGCTGGATATGGGCTGCGGCTTTGATGAGCCGTCGCTGCGCCAGTACGCCAGCTATGCCGGCGGTACGTCGCGCGAGCGCTATCTGCGCAGTTTGTTGCGCGAGGAGATGGAGCTGCAGGGATTCAAGGGGATTGAGATGGAGTGGTGGCATTTTGAGTTTGGTGACTGCTCTAAGTTCGCTCACTTGAATGTAAGTATGTGAGTGAGTAATAGCGTCGCAAGCGATATGCCATTCCGCTCAAAGAAATTTTCCCGTCAATCGCTTGCTAGGGAAGTTGCTCCTGAGTAGTTTGCGGAAGCGAGTTGACGGACGCAAATTTCGTGTGGAAGCAAGACGAAATACCGCAAAACTCGCGCTAAGCTAACAGATTCTTCTATATGAGTTAAGAGTAGCGCTCAAACAGTTGCGGCATTTCTGTGCTTCTAGACACTCATTTGCTAAAATTGCTATTCGCTGCACGGCATACGGCTTGCTTGCGTTGGCGTGATATCTGCAAGATTTAACAGTATAACCCGCGTATGTGTTTTGTTCTTTTTTCTATATTTGGTTTTCTTACGTTAGTGTAAAAATATATCATTAGTGAGGTGTTTAATTATGAACGTATATGATAACGCAAACGAATTGGCTAAGGCTATGCGCGAAAGCCATGAGTACAAAAAACTGAAGGAAGCAGCTGTTGTTCTGGAGAAGGATCCGGATGCTAAGAAAATGGTTAACGAGTATCTGATGGTTGCTCAGGAAGTTGAGTTTGCTAAGCATCAGGGTAAGACGCCCGACCAGGCTTCTGTTGATAAAATGCAGAAGCTGCAGGGCATTTTGAATCTGAATGCAGATGCAGTTCAATATTTGAATGCTCTGATTCGTTTCCAGATGATGCTGATGGACGTTACCAATACTATTCAGGACGTTGTCAAAGAGGCAATGGGAGAGAAATAATGACGTTGCAGGAGATTTTCGCAGGCTGTACTGCCAAGCCTTTGCTGGCAGAGGAGCCGATGGCGAAGCATACATCCTTCCGTATCGGCGGTCCTGCCGATCTGATGGCTATGCCGCAGAGCGAGCAGGAGCTGCAGCAGCTGCTGCAGCGTGCCGGCGAGGCGAAGGTACCGGTTACGCTGATTGGCAACGGTTCTAATCTGCTGGTACGCGATAAGGGTATCCGTGGCCTGGTTATCAAGCTGGGCAATATGCTGAATGATGTTGCTGTTGATGGCTGCACCCTGACCTTTGGCAGCGGTGTTTCTCTGGCTGCAGCTTCCCGTAAGGCGGCAGAGCTGGGTTTAAGCGGCATGGAATTTGCTGTAGGTATTCCCGGCAGCATCGGTGGTGCTGTTTATATGAATGCCGGTGCTTATGACGGTGAAATGGCTAAGGTTGTTACCGGTGTGCGCGTAATGGAGCTTGACGGCACAATCAGCGAGCTGCCGGCAGCAGCTCTTGATTTCGGTTATCGCCATACAGCGCTGCAGGGCAGCGGTAAAATTGTTACTGCGGTAACTGTGAGTCTGACGGCAGGTGATAAGCAGGCTATTGCCGATAAAATGGCAGATTTCAGTAACCGCCGTATCACTAAGCAGCCTTTGGAGCTGCCGAGCGCAGGCAGTATGTTCAAGCGTCCTCCCGGATATTTTGCCGGTACGCTTATCGACCAGACCGGTCTTAAGGGTTATACTGTCGGTGGTGCGCAGGTTTCCGAAAAGCACGCCGGTTTTGTGGTGAACATCGGCGGAGCAACGGCGGCAGATGTGCTGCAGCTTATCTGCGATGTGCAGGATAAGGTTTTTGCGGCGCATGGAGTTCATCTTGAACCGGAAGTGTTGGTCCTCGGCGAAGAATAAACTAGGGGAGAGCGCCAATAAGGCGCCATCTACGTCGTCAGGGCTCCTAGGAGTATAATGGTCTAATAGCAGAAGGGTTGAGCACACTAATAGTTTATAGGAGAAGAGAATTTTGGAGCAGCAGCTTTTAACAGAACAGGAAATTCACGAGCTTGGCTTACAGGCTCTCGTTCCCTGGCTGGACAGTCATAATTTTAAAATTGATTATATGCAGACTGATATGAATACTGTACCGCATATTTTTGCCCTGAGCGGCAAAATCCTGACGGTTATCATCGCAGCAACGGCAATGTACCCGCATAAGGGCGTTGTCGGTGAAGCGGACAAGGCTTATGCTATGCGTGTAGCAACACAGCTTGGTGCTCTTTGTGCTACCGCTTCTATCGGTCTGGTAAATGTAGATGGTCTGCCTGATGACAAAAAGCTCATGGGTACGCCTATGCGTAATGGTCATTATAAGGCAGATTTTAGTGGACTGGAATACATTCACTATACCGATAATGCACTGTGAGGTGACGTTATGGACTTGTTAACAGTTAATCAGGATAAATGCCTGCGTTGCGGCATTTGCGTAGAATGCTGTCCTTCCTGCATTCTTTCAATGGGTGAAAACGGACCGGAATGCAATTTTGACCGTGGCTGCATGAGCTGTGGCCAGTGCGTTGCTATCTGTCCCGTAGGAGCCTTGGATAATAAATATACGCCGCTTGCGGAGCAGCGTCCGGTGACGATGCCGTTGCCGACACCTGAGATTGCTTATGAATTTTTGCGTATGCGCCGCAGTGTGCGCAACTTTAAGCCGCAGGCACCGACGGATGAGGAAATTACCCGTATGCTGGATGTGGCACGCTATGCGCCGACTGCCGGCAATTCACAGGGCATGTACTATATCGTTATACGCGATAAGGAACAAATCCGTGCAATTGCCGATACTGTTGCCGAATGGATGGAGGCTGAGGTTGCTGCAGGCACCGAAAATAAACGCTATTTTCAGGTGGTGCTGCGCGCTTACCGTGAGCGTGGACAGGATATTATCGCCCGTAATGCGCCTTGCTTGATTTTTGCGCTGGCACGCCGTCTGAATATTACCGGTGTGAGCAATGCAGAGCAGAGCTGGGCCTATGCAGAGCTGTTTGCTCCGACCATCGGTTTGGGAACAACTATTGCCGGCTTTATCCAATCCTGCGGTATTGCAGGCTATCAGCCGCTGCTGGATTTGATTGCCGTGCCGCCGAAACATAAAATTGTAGGTACGCTGATGGTTGGCTATCCTAAATATAAATATCAGCGGATGCCGGAAAGACAGCATCTTAAGGTTGATTTCCGCTAAGGCTTATTTAAGCATGAACTGTTGCCGTGGTTCATGCTTTTTTATTTAAGATTTTATCTGATAAGAAATTCTTGATTACATAGAGCGGACTGTGATTTATTGTCGCTGATGCTTCTATGTGGTATAATATAAAAGATTGAGTAAAAGTATATGGTACTTAAATTTATTTGAATTTTATGATGAAGTATGAGCATGAGGTGTAATAATGTCAGAAGCAGTTTTGAGTGTTAATCATTTATCTATAGGCTACGGCAGCCGCTGTGTTATCAGTGATGCCAGCTTCACTATCGGCAAGGGCGAGCTTGTAGGTATTATCGGCTGCAACGGTGCCGGCAAGAGTACGCTTTTGAAAACAATCCGCGGCATGTTGCCGAAGCAGAGCGGTGAGGTTTTGTTCTTTGGAAAGCCGATGGAGGAATATACCGACAGAGATTTGGCGCGTGAGGTAGCCTATCTGCAGCAGCAGGTAGAGGTTGGCTTTGGCTACACAGGCCAGGATATTGTTATGGCGGGCCGCTATCCCTATCTTAAATGGTGGGAGCGTGAAAGTGAGAACGATAAGCGTCTGGCGCTGGACTGCATGGAATATACCGGTACGCGGGAGCTGGCAGATAAGCCGGTAACAGAGGTTTCCGGCGGTCAGAAGCAGCGTATCCTGTTGGCAAAGGTTTTGGCGCAGCAGACACCGGTACTCTTTCTCGATGAGCCTACTACCGGTCTGGACATGGTTTATCAGGAGGAGATTTTCCGTTTTGCGCGTGAGCTGGCGCTGATGGGCAAGACTGTGCTGATGGTTGTGCATGAGCTGAATCTGGCAGCCAAATACTGCAGCCGTATTCTGCTTTTAGGTGAGGGCAAGCTGCTGGCAGATGATACGCCGGAGCGTGTCTTTACGGAGCCTTTGCTTAGCAGAGCATATGCGGCAGATATTGCCGTAAGCCGTAATCCGCTGAATAATAACCTGGAGATTACCACTCGTGTAGATGAGGCAAGCAAAGAGAAGGAAGCAGCATTATTGAAAAAGATTTGCTGTGAATAGGTGAAGTATGAGAATCTTATATATCCTGCTGGCATTGCTGTGCCTAGCGCAGCAGGCCTTTGCAGGCGTAAAGCTGGAGGCAGTGTATCCCTACAATTTGGATAAGAGTGCTGCGCATGTAGTGCATGGCGGCAGCACAATGCCTTTGTTTATCAATATTACCGGCTTTGATGTACCGCATGAGCAGCCGGCGCATCTGCGCGTAATTTTGCCGGAAGGCTTTAAGGCGCTTGCCAATGACAAATGGCACCTGGGAAGTGCTGACGGCCGCCAGACGGCGGAGACAGATTGGGTGCTGCCGGCAGATTTCGGACAGAGCTTTGATCTGCTGTACATTCAGCCGCAGACAGACCTTGCACGCGGACAAAAGCAGCTGCTGGTGGAGGTCAGCGGCGATGGCTGGCACGAGCAGCAGGAGCTGAGCTTTGGTTATGAGCCGGCGGCAGCAGCTGTTGCTGGTGCGTCGCAGCCGGGGAAGAAAATCGACAGAAGTAAATTCAACTGGTATATTCAGAGCGTTACTCTGCCGGTAGATAATTTGGGTAATAAGGACGACCGCGCGGCAGAAGGCGTGGTTTTTATCCGTGATACTACGCTCGAGGGCTTCCGTAACCGCATGACGGGCGACGGTGCGACGAACTGGTCGGCAGTGTTTAACCATCCTGCTACTTTTCTGGTGCTGGATATGCGCAATCCGCAGCGCGATGTGCGCCTGCTGAAATTTAAGGCGGAGCTGATTGATAAAAAGACGGGTAAGGTTATGCCAGGTCTTTGTACCGCAGGCAAAAACAATGAGGATTCCGAGCATGGGTGGGCCGGTGAGACAGGCAGCGTCAACGAAACTACGGCGTTGATTTCGCTGGACGGCAAGAAAACTCAGGCCTTTATTATTCCGTTATATGTAGATTATTTTACAGTGTTGGAGGGCGATTACAGCCTGCGTGTAACCGTAAGCGGCAACGGACAGGAAAAGGTTCAGGAGGTACCGCTGACAATCGCCAAGAAGCATAATCTGGGCCTTTTGGCAGTAGGCTTTTCCTTCATCTGCCTGCTGGCTGTGCTGGCCTTTAGCTACAAGCTGAAGGGCTGCATTTACCGCATCGGTGCGCGTGGCGCTATTACGGTGGCACTCTTTGCGGCGCTGGCCTTTGGCGGTATTACGCTGCCGACAACGCTTATCGGTGATTTGCTGCATGTATTCTTAGGGCCGTTCTCCGGCTTGGTGACAGGCATTCTGAGCGGCATGCTGCTGTATTTGCTGGTGGTGGCGCTGCTGGTGCTCTTCCGTGCGCCGGGCGTGCTGACACTGATGTATTTTGTCAAATATATGCTTGCCGGTCTGATGTTCGGACATTTTACGCCGTTAGGACTTTTGAGCATGTGTGTCAACGTAGCGATTTTGGAAACGCTGCTGTATCTTTCCGGCTTCTACCGCAGGCAGGAGCTGGGCAAGGGCTATATGCTGTTCATCTGCCTGCTGATGGGCGTGGGCGATGCGCTTGTCACCTTCGTCAATATGGAGCAGATGATGTTCTTCTACCGTCTGTATTATGCAGACTGGTATCTGGCGCTGTATATGCTGGTCAACGGCCTTGTGTACAGCAGCATCGGCGCCTGGCTGGGTGCTAAGACGGGCAGCAAGCTGCAGCAGGTTATGGGGGAATAGAGATGCTGAAAATAGACAATTTATCTTATCGCTATCCCTCAAGGAAGCAGTTTACTTTAAAAAATATCAACCTGACGCTGGCGGACGGTGAAATGCTGCTTTTGGCAGGTCGCAGCGGCTGTGGCAAGTCGACGTTGATTAAGGCTATCAGCGGTCTTTTGGGCAGCGAGGAGCGCGGCGAGCTGCAGGGAGCAATTTACCTGCAGGGCGAGGATATCAGCAAATGGCCGCCGGAAAAAACAGGCCAGCTGGTGGGCACTGTCTATCAGTCACCGGACGATCAGCTTTTTGCGATGACGGTAGCGGATGAGGTTGGCTTTGCGCTGGAGAACCAGGGCGAGGAGCCGGAGATTATCGCACGCAAGGTGAGCGAAACGCTGGAGCTGGTAGGCTTGGGCGGCTTTGAGGATTACAGCATCCACAAGCTGAGCGGCGGTCAGAGGCAGCGCTTGGCGCTGGCTTCTATTCTTGTTACAAGGCCGGGACTGCTGATTTTAGACGAGCCTGTCAGCCAGATGAATCCGCAGGGCGTGCAGAGCTTTATGCAGCTTTTGGTGCGCCTCAACCGCGAGGCAGGTATTGCTATTTTGATGATTGAGCATCGTGTAAACGAGCTTTGCAAATATTTTTCGCGTCTGGCAGTAATGCAGGACGGACGTATTGTTTATGACGGTCTTGTTAAAGATGCCTGGCAGGCGATGACAGGGCGCACGGATTTGGGCTTGCGTGAACCGCAGACTGTGAAGCTGTGCCGCACACTGCAGCTGTCGGAGCTGACGACAGACCAAGAAAAAATAGTGCAGATGCTGCGCAGCGAATGCGAGCCTGCAGCAACTGCTGAGCAGGCCAAGCCTGCAGGGCAACAGCAGCCTCTTCTTGAAGCGCGCGATTTGTATTATACCTATCCCGGCAGCAAGGAGCCGACGCTGAAGAACCTGCAGTTTACGCTGTACCAGGGGCAGATTACGGCGATTATGGGCTTCAACGGCGCGGGCAAAAGCACGCTGATGAACCTTTTGGGCGGTCTGACGCAGACGCAGCAGGGAAGCATGCTGCTGCAGGGACAGCCTGTAGATAAGCAGCTGGGCAAAATCGGCTATCTGCGGCAGGAGCCTGACCTGATGCTGCTTGCCGATACGGTACGCGAGGAGCTGTGCTGGAAGAACCACACGATTACGCAGCAGGAGCTGCAGCAACTCTTAGAGCATATGAATTTAGCGGAATATGCCGATGATTTTCCGTTGGCACTGAGCAAGGGACAGCGTTTGCGCGTCGTTTTGGGCGCGATGCTGGCGAAGAAGCCGGCGCTGCTGCTTTTAGACGAGCCTACGACAGGACAGGACGAGCAGAGTCTGGCGGAAATCCGCCGTCTGCTGTTGGCTTATAAGGAGCAGGGGGGCAGTATCTTCATCTGTACGCATGATATGGAGCTGGCGGCGCAGGTTGCCGACCGCGTAATTGTGCTGTGTGCGGGGCAGATAATTGCCGACGGCACGACAGAAGACGTTTTGAGCAATAAGGAGCTGGTGGAGGCCGGCGGTCTTACACCGTCAGCGCTGCTGCCGGTGTGCGAGCAGGCGGGGCTTCCTCCCTGCATCACGGTAGAGGGGGTGAAGCGCTATGTCCGTAAGACAGCTGTGGGAAGGCACTGATGCAGCAGGATGGGCGCAGAAGCTCAACGGGCGTACTAAGCTGCTGTTCCTCTTCCTATTTGCTATTTTGATGATTACCGTGGATAATCCGCGGACACTATTTATTTTATTTACGTTTACCTTATTGCTGCATCTGGCAGCGAAAACTTCCATTTACAAATGGAAGGTAATGGCAATTCTGCTGCTTTTGGGCCTGTGGGGCTCTATGTTCAGCCAGGCGCTGTTCTTTGCGCAGACGCCGCGTACACCGCTGTTGGTGCTGATTGCTCCGGAGGCAGGCTTTATCGGCCAGCTGACGGGCGGACTTTTCATCTACCGCGAGGGCATTCTGTACGGTGCGGTGCAGGGATTGCGCAGCGCCAGCATGTTGGCACTGGGGCTTTTGGTTTGCTGGACAAGTGACCCGCGACAGCTGCTGCAGGCATTGCTGGCCTGGAGACTGCCGCCGCAGATGGCGTTTATGCTGGTGACGGCAATTCGCTTTTTGCCGGTACTGGCAGCAGAAACAGGCGAGGTTATTACAGCGCTGCAGCTGCGCAGTGACAGCCAGAGCGGACGCACTGCTGTGCTGCGTCATTTGCCGTATATCGCCAAGCCATTGTTGGCGCGCTGCCTGAGGCGTGCGCAGACGCTGGCGCTTTCGGTTGTGAGCCGTGGCTTTTTCGCAGGCGGTGCCGCAAAGCGACGCCAACAGTGGGATGTACGCGAAAAGGCAAGCTGCCTGCTGCTGTTTTTTGTAGTAGTTGTTGTTGTGAGCAGTAAAATTATTTACCTGTTGTCGGAGCAGGGCTTCTACTTTGGCGTATTTCGCCAAATCTATGATTGGACGGTGCTGTATCTATGAATAAGCTTAAAGGCTGGCTGGCGCTTGTGCTGCTGCTGCTTTCCTGGTGCGCACTGTACTGGATTACCGGCAGCAGAACGCCATGGAACCAGTTTCATGTTAATAACGACGGCTCCGGCGTGAGCGTCTATCTGGGTGATATCCCGACACAGAATTATGACCGCATGGGCTTTACCAGAGCGGTAGTGCGTTATGCTGCCGACGAAGAAGGCTGGATTGTCGGTACGGAGCGCGGCGAGCTCTTCCTCTTCGACAACGAGGGACGTCAGAAATGGAAACGCTCCCTTGGTATAGGCAAGCTGATTGCGCTGTGCCTGACGCCTGACGGCAAGCTTGCGATAGTAGGCGAGCAGAGCGCTGAAGGTAAGCTGTATGCTGTTGATGTTCATACGGGTGATATCCGTTGGCAGTATAAAAGTGCTGACTTCGTCGGCTCCGATGCTTCGCAGCGCTCCTATCCTTCCGTGGTGCATATTGCAGTCGACAAGGAAAACAACGTCTACGCCAATGCTTACCGCTTTTTGATGCGCAAGGACGGCAGCAGAGGCTACAATGCCAAAATGCTGGCAGTGAACGAGGAGGGCAAGCTGCTGTGGCAGTTCCCCAAGAATGAGGTTATCGACAGCTGGATAAACTGGTGCGATGTCAACGATAACAACGGCAGAGCAGTATTTTCTACTTCTGCTTACGATTACCGCGAGGATATGAAGTATAAGGATACGATGTATTTCCTCGATAAAAGAACCGGAGAGCTGCTCAATTCAACGCATGTGCCGCCGATTCCGCCGTTTGATAACACAGTTATGCGCGGCAGTCCCAACTTCAGTACGGACGGCAAATATCTGGCAGCAGCAGCCAGTGACGGACGCGGCATGCTGTTTGATGAAGCAGGCAGAACGCTATGGACGCGCTCCATTTCTAGGCCGCAGCAGGTTGACGGCGCTTATGTCAATGCCAGCGGCCGTGACGGCTTTGTAACACCTTATGGAGTGCTGTTTACCACGATTAATACCTTTAATCGTGAAAACTGGCAATTGCCAACGCCGGTAGAGCACCCGAGCAATAACAGTATTTTTGTATTCAATACAGACGGTACCTTCCGCTATCAGTATATGGCAGACGGTACGATGGAGGAAATAGCCTTTGCCGGCAGGCTGGCGGCCTGTGCGGTGGGGCGCAACGTGCGCACGCACAATTACAAAGCGCACGGAGCACTGGTGCTGGACCTGGAAACAGGCAAAAAGTACAGCTATTTCCCAACCGAAGGACCTTGTCAGGCGATTGGTATTTCACCTGACGGACAGTGGCTGGCAGGCGTGGAAGCGCCGGCGCTGACTCCCGATGGCAAGATTATCGGTGCTTACCGTTTACATATCTGGAAAAATAACGCAGGAGGAGCAAAGTAAATGTTGCAAAAAATAATTCATTATTATAAGCCCTATAAGCTGATTTTGCTTCTGGTGCTGATGGGCTCATGCTTCTCGGCCTTAATGGAGCTGCTGTTCCCTTATATCGTAAGGCAGATGCTTAATGTTCAGATTCCTCAAAAGAATATTGACGAGCTGCTTTACTGGGCTGGGATACTTTTAGCCTTATATGTTGTAAACTTCGGTCTGCTTTTTTCTATCAACTATTATGGTCATGTGATGAGCTCCGGCATTGAGAACGATATGCGTCGCGATTTGTTCGGACATATGGAAAAAATGTCCTTCCGCTTTTTTGATAATGCTCGCACAGGACAGCTACTGTCGCGCATTACAAGCGATATCGTGGAAATCAGCGAGCTGACATTTAAAGGACCTAATGACCTTCTTGTCTGCACCATCAGTATGCTGGGTACTATTTTCATGATGCTGTATCTGAATCCGTATCTTGGCTCTATTATTGGTGCTATGCTGATTATTAAGGCGGTGCATTCTGTTTTCGTCAACAGAAAGATGAAGCGTGCCTTCCGCCGCAGCCGTGAAAAATCCGGTGAGGTTTCCGCGCAGGCAGAGGAGGCTCTGAGCGGTATCCGCCTGGTAAAGGCCTTTGCTAATGAACAGCTGGAGCTGGAGCGCTTTATGCGCAAGAGTAATGAGCTTTTGCGTGTGCGTACCGAATCATTTGCGATACTTTCATATTTTTCGGGAACTATAACCTTTTTTACCAACGCAACCAATCTGGTAGTTTTGGTTTGCGGTGGTGTGATGGTTGCCGATAACCAGCTGGCGCTCAGCGATTTTGTTGCCTTCTTCCTTTATGTAAATATCTTTATGAAGCCTGTTTTCCGTCTGCTGATGTTTACGGAAATGTATCAGCGCGGTATGGCCGGTTACAATCGCTTCAATGAGATGATGCAGCATAAGGTGGAGATTGACGATGCACCTGATGCGATTGCCACAGGTGAGATTAAGGGCCGCATTACCTTTGAGAATGTAACCTTTGGCTATCTGCAGGATAAGCCGGTGCTGAAGCATTTTGATCTTGATATCGCTCCCGGTGAAAAAGTGGCCTTTGTTGGTGCTACGGGTGCAGGCAAGACAACGCTGGCAAGCCTGCTGCTGCGCTTTTACGAGCCTACGCAGGGCAGAGTACTGCTTGACGGCGTAGACATCAGAAAATATAAGCAAAGCTATTTGCGTAACCACGTTGGTCTGGTTCAGCAGGACGTATTTCTTTTCAGTGATTCCGTTAATTTTAATATTGCGTATGGCAAGATTAAGGCGAGCGAGCAGGAGATTGAGCAGGCTGCTAAGCTGGCGGCTGCGGACGATTTTATCAGCGCGCTGCCGGAAGGCTACGAAACTAAGGTCGGTGAGCGTGGTGTGAAGCTGAGCGGTGGACAGAAGCAGCGTATTGCTATTGCCCGTGCCTTCCTGAAGAATCCGCCGGTGATGGTTTTTGACGAAGCGACGAGTGCGCTGGATACCAAGACTGAAAAGCAGATTCAGAAATCCCTGGACAAGCTGGCTGAAAGCCGCACGACGCTGATTATCGCACATCGTCTGTCTACGATTATCAACGCTGACAGAATTGTGGTGCTGCATAACGGTGAAATTGCGGAAATCGGCACACACAAGGAGCTTATGGCTCTTGGTGGCATTTATAAGCGCCTGTACGAGCTGGATGAGCAGGATTAAGGGTGTTTTTCACTTCAAAAAATACATAACTTGATGCTTTTGGTTGCAGTATACGATGATATAGCTTTGTGTTATAATGCTGTATAGAGGATTAGTCAAAACGGAGGAGGTAATGGAAATGGGCTTATTTCTTAATCCTGATAACAGAGCCTTTCAAACGGCGATAGATTCGGAAATTTATGTTGATAAAACCGGGCTCATAGAATTTACCAACAAGGTTTTGGGGACGCAGCAGGCTTTTATTTGTAACAGTCGCCCACGCCGTTTTGGTAAATCAATTACAGCCAATATGCTGGCTGCCTATTATAGCAAGGGCTGTGAGTCGCAGGAGCTTTTTGCCGGACTGGCTATCGAAAAAAGTCCTGCGTATCAAAAGCAGCTCAATAAATATGATGTTATCCATTTTGATGTGCAATGGTGCTGCAAGGAAGCAGGAAGTGCCGAAAAAACGGTTGCCTTTATTTCGCAGGTGCTTATGGAGGAGCTGCGTGAGGCCTATGGTGAATATATACCGGAAAAGGTGACTAAGGTTTCCACTGCTTTAGCTTATATCAGCGATGCAACCGGTAATCGTTTTGTAATTATTGTTGATGAATGGGATGTACTGATTCGCGACGAGAGCACGAATAAAATTGCGCAGGAAGAGTATATTGATTTTCTGCGCAGTCTGTTCAAGGGTATTGAGCCGACACGCTATATAGCTTTAGCCTTTATGACAGGCATTCTGCCGATAAAAAAATTCAAAACGCAGTCTGCGTTGAACAACTTTGATGAATATACCATGCTTGATTCCGGCGTTCTTGCTCCATATATTGGCTTTACGGAGAGCGAGGTGCGCGTCTTGTGTGAAAAATATCACAAGGATTTTGCGGAGGTAAAGCGCTGGTATGATGGTTATCAGCTTGGCGGCTATCATGTGTATAACCCTAGAGCTGTGGTAGGCGTAATGCTGCGGGGAACCTTTCAGAGCTATTGGTCACAGACTGGCACGTATGAATCCATCATTCCGTTAATTAATATGAATTTTGATGGACTGAAAACGGATATTGTTACCATGCTTTCCGGTGATGCTGTTTTGGTGCGCACTAATTCATATCAAAATGATATGGTGACCTTTAAGAATAAGCATGATGTTATGACGTCGCTGATTCATTTGGGCTATCTGGCATATGAGCAGCAGGAGCACAAGGCTTATATACCTAATGAAGAGGTTCGCAGCGAATTTGTTAATGCTTTGGAGGAGACAGCCTGGGATGAATTTGCTGATTTTCAGAGGCTGTCACTCGAGGTGTTAAATGCTACGCTTGACATGGATGCAGCTGCTGTGGCATCTATGATTGAAAAGGTGCATATGGAATATACATCTGCGATTAAGTATAACGATGAAAATTCGCTTAGCAGTGTTTTAACCATAGCGTATCTGAGCGCTATGCAGTATTATTTCAAACCTGTACGTGAAATGCCGTTAGGTCGCGGTTTTGCTGATTTTGTGTTTATTCCTAAGCAGTATTATGCTCATAGCTATCCTGCTTTGCTGGTGGAGCTGAAGTGGAATAAAAATGCAGATACTGCTATGAAGCAGATGAAAGAAAAGAAGTATCCTGTAAGCTTGCAAAATTTTGCTGATGAAATTTTATTGGTGGGTATCAATTATGACAAGAAAACCAAGGAGCACACCTGCAGTATTGAAAAATTTATTGGTGGAAGCACTCAATAAAATAACAAAATAAGCTTATGTATAATGCTGTAGCTGCAGATAGCGGCTGCAGCATTAGCTTTTCTGAAACAAAAAAATAAATTGTGCTTGATGCTCTGTTTTTTTATGCTATGTATACACTTGCGGAGCTTTGCGCTTATTGACATTCACAGGCAAAGATTATATAATTTTTTTATATGCAATCTTTGTTTGCTGCGGCATTTCCGCAGTAATGCAGTATTATTTTTCGAAGGAGCGAATGAACTACTATGAAATACATGACTGGTAACGAAATCCGCGAAAAGTTTTTGAAATTTTTCCAAGATAGAGGCCATCTTATGCTTCCGAGTGCATCCCTGATTCCTCAGGATGACCCGACTCTGTTGATTATCGGTGCTGGCATGGCACCCTTTAAGCCGTTTTTTACCGGCAAAATGAAACCGCCTGCTACCCGCATCACCACCTGCCAAAAATGCGTGCGCACCGGTGATATTGAAAATGTTGGCCGCACTGCGCGCCACCATACCTATTTTGAAATGCTGGGCAACTTCTCCTTTGGCGATTACTTTAAAAAAGAGGTTATCCCCTGGAGCTGGGAGTTCCTGACCAAGGAGCTTGGGCTGCCTGCTGATAAGCTGTACATTACCATCCACACTGAGGATGATGAAGCTTTTGATATCTGGCACAATGTTGTAGGTGTTCCTGAAGACCACATTGTACGCCTGGCAGATAACTGGTGGGAGATTGGCAGCGGTCCGTGCGGCCCTGACTCCGAAATCCACATCGACCTCGGCCTTGAACGCGGCTGCGGCAAACCGACCTGCGGCCCCGGCTGTGACTGCGACCGCTTCCTGGAAATCTGGAACCTGGTATTCACCCAGTTCAACCAGATGCCGGATGGCACCTATCCGCCGCTGAAAAACAAGAACATTGACACCGGTGCAGGCTTAGAGCGTCTGGCAAGTGTTGTTCAAGGCAAGCCGTCCAACTTTGAAACTGACCTGATTTTCCCGATTATTGAATATGCAGCTAAAATTGCTAATGTTGAATATGGCAAGGATAAGGCTACCGACGTTTCCCTGAAGGTTATCGCTGACCATGTACGCAGCATGACCTTTATGATTGGCGATGGCATTCTGCCGTCCAACGAAGGCCGTGGCTATGTACTGCGCCGCATCCTGCGCCGTGCTATCCGTCACGCTCGTCTGCTGGGCATCAACGAAATGTTCCTGACCGGTGCTGTTGACGTTGTTATCGGCATGTTCGGCCATGCTTACCCCAACCTGGTAGAGAAGGCTGACTTCATCAAAAAGGTTGTGGAAATGGAAGAAAACAGCTTCCTGCGCACTCTGAAGCAGGGCTGCGAGCTGCTGAACGAGGAGATTGAAAAGCTGAAGGCTGCAAACAAGAACGTGCTCGACGGTGCAACTGCCTTCAAGCTGAACGATACCTTTGGCTTCCCTTGGGAGCTCACTGAAGAAATCCTGGAAGAAGCAGGCATGACTATGGATAAAGAAGGCTTCGACGCTGCGCTGGAGGTTCAGCGTAAAATGGCGCGTGAAGCACGCAACGATAAAGAAGGCCGTCCGGTTGTTTATAACACCAGCGGCATCAATGTTGCTGAGCTGAAGGTTGACGAGGCTGCAACCGAAGCTAAGATTGTGAAGATGTATCCTGCGCATGACGCACAGCCGATTGAAAACGCTGCTGACGGCACTGATGTTGCTGTTATCTGCGACGTTACCGCTTTCCATGCTGAGGGCGGCGGCCAGTTGGGCGATATCGGTACTATTACCGCTCCGACCGGTGTTATTGCTGTAAATGTTACCAAGAAGCTGCCTGACGGCGCTGTTATTATGATCGGTTCCGTAACCGAAGGCACTGTTGCTGTAGGCGACGCTGTTACCTTTGCTGTAGACAAGGCACGCAAGATGGATATCGCGCGTAACCATACCGCAACCCATCTGCTGCATGCTGCTTTGAAGCAGGTTCTGGGTGCTCATGTTAACCAGGCCGGCAGCTATGTTGGTCCGGACCGTCTGCGCTTTGACTTCTCCCACTTCTCTCAGGTTACTGCTGAGGAGCTGAAGAAAGTAGAGGCTATTGTCAACGAGCAGGTGCTGGCTGGCAAAGCTGTTAATATTGAAGAGCTGCCGATTGAGGAAGCTAAGAAGAAGGGTGCTACTGCTCTCTTCGGCGAAAAATACGGCAATATTGTTCGCGTTGTTACCGTTCCGGACTTCTCTATGGAGTTCTGCGGCGGCAGCCATGTAAGCAATACCGCACAAATCGGTATGTTCAAAATCGTGAGCGAAGGCTCCAGCGGTGCAGGCGTGCGCCGTATTGAGGCTGTTACCGGTCATGGTGCTGTGGCTCATGTAAATGCTACCGAGGCAATGGTAAACGGTCTGGCTGCTGAGCTGAAATGCCGCTCCTGCGACGTTCCGACTCGTCTGGAGGCTCTGCAATGCGAGCTGAAGGCAGCACAGAAGAAGGCTGAAGAGCTGGCTGCAGAAATCGCTAAGGCTCAGGTAAGCAATGTTGCTGACCAGATTAAGGATGCTAACGGCGTTCCTGTTCTGGTGCAGAAGGTTAATGCTGACAGCGTAGACGCTCTGCGTAACCTGGGCGACCAGATGCGCGATAAGGTTGGCGGCGTTGTTGTGTTGGCTGCTGTTATGGGCGAAAAGGTAAGCATTCTGACTATGGCTACTAAGGATGCTGTTGCTAAGGGCGTTCATGCGGGCAACATCGTTAAGGCTGTTGCTAAGCTGTGCGGCGGTGGCGGCGGCGGTCGTCCGGATATGGCACAGGCCGGTGCTAAGGATGTGGCTAAGGTTGATGAAGCACTTGCAGCTGCATTTGATATCGTTGCTGCTATGGTGAAATAAGCTTAGCGCTGAATATTACGTATAAAAAAACTGACGAGGCAATTTTGCTTCGTCAGTTTTTACTTCGTAATAAGTATCAAAATCGGTAACAGCTAATACAGACAAATGGCTGATATTACCCGGAAGCGCATACGTTACAGAACCATCTTTTTGACTCAACATCGATATATGGAGCAGATATTAATTCAGGTTTGACAAAAAGAAAGATAAAACGTATAATAAACACAAAGAGACAACTGGTTGTGGAAGGCCGGTTCTCCTCAAGATTTTAAGTCAGAAAGAAACCGTCTTACCGCTTAGGCGGTTTTTTTCATGCCGTAATTACTTACGATACGAAAGGATCAGCACGACCAGAGACGCGAAAGCAATCATCAGAGATAATGCTTCGTAAACAGTCATAACATCACCCCCACTCACTAAGGAGTAGGAAAACCGACTACCAGTTGTCTCAACTGGTAGTATAACATGATATTTAATTTTTGGAAATACACCTATAACGGTGTATTTTTTTATTGAGTTGCTGTTCTTTTTCACAGTTATTATTCTATACAGGTGTTGTACGTCGTTTGCTATGAAGCGAAGCGTTCTCCGCGGATGTGGAGGGGACTGTGCAATTTTTGCCAAAGAGCTATTCTTTTGTTTATACTCATTTCAGCCTTAACAGTTAAAAATTCTTCTATTACATGTAACAAATGCAACGTATTCAAGAGTTAATAAAAAATTTACACCGATTGTAGCGTGTTCCTGGATAAGAGTTTGACTGGGGGGGACATAGTGCTATAATTACTATTAAGAAGATAGGTAATTTATAATAGTAAGTTTATTATTACTGAAACTTGTTTTAAACTCTCAGAACAAATATTTTAAAAGTTTTTGTTCGTTACGGCAATCGCCGTAATAGATGAAGCTTCACGGCGTAAGCTGTAAACCTTACTTGGATTTGTTAGTGTAAAAATTTTTGGTGAAAGGTTGGGATTAACGATGAAGAGTAGTAAGGCTTTGGCAAGAAAAATTTTGTGTGGTCTTTTGGCGGCAGGTGTTGTTGGTGTGAGTGGTAGTGCGCTGGCGGCAAGTGTTAATGTTGCAGCAGGTGAAACGAAATCTGATGAGGCTGCTATTTCCATTGGCAGTGGCGAAAAGTTTGCTAATGAAGGCACAGTGAACGCCAGCGAAAGCATTACTGTTAATAACGGTTTCTTCCAAAATGCCGGCACTGTCAACACAAAGGTTTTAGATATTAAAGGTCATGCATCGGATCAGAGTGCAATTGCCGGTAATATAAATGCAACAGAAAAATTTGTCTATCGTGGTATAGCTGGTAATTTGGCAGCAAGAAAGTTGGAGGCTCAAGTAAATACTCCGTTACTGCATATTCTTGGAACGACTGTTCAAACCGGCTTCAAAATTTCCGATGAGAAGGTTCTGGCTAAAGTTGATAAGGTAATTATCGAAGCACAAAACGGACAAAGAACCGGATTGACATTTGATGGCGATATGACAGTTAATTCGAAAATTGAATTACAGGGGCCGAAAGGTGCTCGTATAGAGGTTAATAGTGGTAAAACAGTTACTTTCGACAGCATTGTCAACAAATCAGATAAAGGGTTAATCCAAACCAATGGAACAGGTAAGGCTATTATCAACAATCTTACCGTAGAAACCGGTGCGCTGAATTTGCAGACTAATGGTGATACGACAACTACCGGTGAATTTAATTTGAGCAATGTTACTGTGGGTGAAGATGCTAAGCTGTATTTATCTGTATATGATAAAGCTACAGGCGATCCTAATACCCCGAAGGCCAAGATTACCGGCGATATCAATATCAATCTGGCGAAGGATGCATTGGTTGATTTTGGCGCTATGAAAGAGGGAAAACCTGATTGGGACGGCACAAGAATGAATGTCGCTGCTAATTCGATTACCATTAATGCAGCAGATACAAGCAGTAATGCTAAGGTATATATTTCCAGTAATAGCGAGATTACTCCGGATAAAATTACGGTAAATGTTGCCAGTGCCAACAATACCGGTAATGCAGAAAAGGACCTGGGGGCAGCAGGCAAAATTGTAAGCTTTGCTGATGATAGCAATAATAATAATCCGCATGCTTCCAGCCCGACAATTAAGGGAGCAGAAAACATTAAAGTTAACCAGGAGGCCAGCAGCATTTATGATGCAGCCAGTGGTGTAGTTAAGGTCGCTGAGGATGGCACAACTACTGTAACCAATCTTAAGACTACCAAGAATCCTTTTGCTTACGGCATTAGCGATAATAATGCTTTGAGCCTGATTTCCTGGCGTTCTGAAATGAATGATATGAATAAACGCTTGGGCGAATTGCGTGATTCTAATGGCGAGCACGGTATTTGGGTACGCATGGTACGTGGTGAGGATTCTTACGCAAGCGTACATTATCAGTATAATCAATATCAAATAGGCTATGATGAAAAACTGAGCGTGGACAAGCATTGGACCGTCGGTGCTGCCTTTACCTATACTAATGGCGATACTGCTTATAGTGCAGGCAGTGTGGACAATACACATAAGGGCTTTGCTGTGTATGGCAGCAAGCTGAATGATGATGGCAGCTTCATTGATTTGATTGCCAAGTATGCACGTCTCGATAACGATTACAAAACAACCTTGGGCACTGGCGACAGCTCTACAAATGGTTATAGCGTAAGTGCCGAATTTGGCAAACGCTTTACCAAGGATAATGGCGTATGGATTGAACCCCAGGTTGAATTAAGCTATGGCCAGGTAGCAAGCACTGATTACACGCTTGCTGGTATTGATGTTACCCAAGAGAAAATTGACAGCCTGGTTGGCCGTTTAGGCTTTGCTTTAGGTAAAGATATTAAGCAAGGCAACATTTATGCCCGCGCTTCTTATCTCTATGATTTTGATGGTGAAACAGCAGCTTCCTTCAACGATGCCGGTAAGCAAAGAAGAATTGAGCAGGATCTTGGCGGCGGCTGGTGGGAGGTTGGCTTTGGTGCCAATATTAATTTGAGCAAAGCAAGCCATCTTTATGTAGATATGGGAAAAACCTTCGGCGGTGATATTAATACCGATTGGCAGTGGAATGCCGGTGTTCGCTGGAGCTTCTGATAAGGCAGTGCGCCTGTAGCTTCCCCGTGTAAATTAACAAAGTGAAAAACGTCGTGAGCCTGTACTTTGGCAGTGCTCACGACGTTTTTGTGTTTATGCAGTTAGGTTTTTATGTAATTATGATGTTTTCATGCTGTCCGCTAATAGCTTGCTGACAGATGAGCTGTCAGCAGAAGCTATGTTTAGCGTAGCGGATAAGCTGTTAAAAAAGGTTAGCGCTTAGAAGTCGAAGCGTGCGCCGATGCGCCAGGACCAGTCCTTGCTGAAGCCGCTGCCGCCAGCGCGTTCAGCGTCCATGAAGAGGTGGCTGGCGTGTCCTGCCTTGAGGTCAAAGCCCAGACCGTATTCCCACCAGCTACCGTTGCTGTCGCCGTTGCAGAAGGCGCTGGCATCATTCTTGTAGAAGGCAGCGCTGACGCGGTCGCCAAGCTCGGTGTTGTAGCGCACCTTGGCATAAACCTGGCTTTGGTCGCCGAGTGTTTGGCCAACGTCTACGCCCATGCTGAGGATGGCGCTGTTCAGATGGTCATTGGCTACATGCACGCCGTTGGAGGTGGTGAAGGTTTTATTGTACAAGCGTCCCAGCATCAGCTGGGCGTTGGGTGTTACAAAGAGACCATGGTCATTTTCCAGGCGGTGACCATATTCCGCACTTGCCTGCAGGCCGTGGCTTTTGGCACTGCCATTGACGCCGTCCAGCTTGAAGTCGTTGTCATAAGAGCTGTAGTGGAGAACATAGTCAGCGTAGGAGCCGGATTTGGAGGTGTGCGTGTGGTAGGCAGTGAGTGCGCCGCCGCGGATGTCACTGCGACCGCCGGCAACCTGCAGCGCGTCACTGACCTGATAGCCGTTCATGCTGCTGCTGCCTTTGATATAGGTGAAGGCGAGGCCGCTGAAGTCACGCGTTTTTTTAGCGTCTGCCGTAGTCAGCTGCTCGCCCGAATTATGCTTGAAGTCGTAGCCGATGGTGTAGGTTTTGACCTTGGCGTCGCTGCCGTAAATACCGCTGCCGCTGATGGAAGAATTGCTCATCTTGGTCCACACGCCTGCACGCTCTTCGTCAAAGCAGGTGATGCCTAGGCGCTTAGTGAGACGCTCGCTTTGGTCACGCCACAGGTAGTAGTTCATATTGTGGGCCTTGATGGTGCCAGCCTCGTCGCGGGTGGGGTCTTTGGGAGCAGGAGTGGGGTTGGTGTTCTTCGTCAGATACCAGTCGGTAGTATAGCCTTCCGTAGTACTATCCTTGCTGTTTAAGGCGTAGATGTTCCAGGTGAGGTTGTCGTCGGAGGCAGCCTTGAAGTCGCCGCTTTCGTTGACTACGCTCACCAGTACGGTATCTTCAGCCTTGCCAGTCAGTGTTGCAGTGCCGTTCACCTCGTTGAGGTACAGGCAATGCGTGCCGCTGTGGTTATTGATGAACAGCTTGTCGGCGGTAGAACCGTCGGTGCTAGTCTTGCTGTCGTCATAATCCATTCTGATGGTGCCGCTGCCGCTAAGATTGTTGATTTTGAGCTTTTGGAAGTTATGGTCAAGCGTGCTGCTGCCAGCCATGTCTACAGTTGTCGCTTCATTGCGCTGCGTGAGGTCAATGATGCTGCTGCCATTCATTACTACATTGGCAACTTCACTGTCGGCAGTGACCTTCCAGGTAGCGTCTTTCATCTTGAGGTTGGTGCCTTTGGTTGAAAAGCTGGTGTCACTGAAGCTGAAGCCTGCAGCGGTGGAGGCAGCGTCTAAAATCGCACCGGTCAGTGTGGAGCGGCCAGCCTGTCTGCCGGTAGCATTGCTATCCTGCTTTGCAGCGCTGCCATCGCCTAGGGTGAGATGCACTTCGTTGCCTTTGTCGGTGTAGATGTCACCGGTAATATTGACCAATGCGGTGTCGTTACCCTTGTTGATGCTGATGCTATTGCCTGCTGCAGCATCCGGATTGGCTTTGATAACAATGTTGCCGTTGATGGCAAGCTTGTTGGCGGCATTAATGACAATGTCACCGGCATTGATTTCTGTGTCACCATATTCGGATGGGTTGAGGAGGCCGCCGCTGCCAATTGCAACCCTGGCGTTCTCATTTTCAACTGCCTGGGCATTATTGAGGCAGTTGGTGTTGTTGATGGTCAGGTCCTTGCCTTCGATGGTTACGGTAGCACCAGCGCCGGCGGCTACTGTGGCATAATTGCTGTTGATGACGGCGTTGTCGGCATTTACGTAGATCAATGCTTTGTTGTAGGCATTGATGGCGTTCGTGGTGGCGTTGAATTCGGCATTTTCAGCATAGACATTGATTTTCGCTTTATACAGCTTGTAGTATTTAGCCGTTTCGTCGTCTGGGATGGTGTCACTGTATCTCCTATAATAGTCAAAACGGTTGTCATTACTATACTCGATAAATCTTTGGTCCTCGTAGATGTGGGATTCACTGTACAGGTTCATGTTGGCGCCGGCGTCTTTCACAAAGGTGAGCTGCTTGATTTTCTTATCAGCGCTGCCAAGGTTGATGGTGGAGCCGGCATAGCTGTAAACGGCGGCACCAGTTTGGTCCTTGGTAGCGGCAGCGATAGTGAGAGTATCGCTTTTAATGTTGGCTACTGGTAGGGGATAATCGGTTTCCAAGGAGCCATCATGCCAACCATAGATTTTTTCTGCATTGCCTGCATAAGCAAGGATGGCGCGCCCATTGGAGGTAATTGTTGTGTTTGTAGCGTTGATATCAACAAGGCTGCCATAGCCGCAGTAGATGGTATTGTACCCACCACTTGCAAGTATAAGATTGTCTATGCCTTGAAGGTCTATCTTGCCTAGAATTTGGCTACAGATGGCATTATTGGTGCCAGAGATGTTAACGGTTGTGATATCTCTAATGTGAATACAACCGTTGTTATCCGGGTTAGTCCAGTGGGGACCACGGTTATTGCCGAAGTTAGCTAGCAGACCGTAGGCGCCGTTGGTGATTTGCAAAGTGTTCAGGTTTTTGACTGTCATGTCATGGTCATGATAGGACCAAATATCACCTTTGAATGTAAGATCTATGTTTTTGGTTGCACCGGCTACAGTATATGTATTTGTATTATCGCTTTCCAATGATATTCTGCCATTGGAACTGATATTTTTGTTTTCATTTAAAGTAACGTTGTTTACGGTTACTTTGAAGTCGCCGTTTTTATAATAAGTGTCTGTCTTTGTCCAGGTAGTGTCGGAATCATTGGCCAGGTCATTCCAATCGATGTAGCCTTCATCTGCGTACACTTCTCCTGCTAAGGATGAAGATAAAATGGTCAGTCCGACAGCAAAAGCCAGCAGGCTTTTGCTCCGTTGTTGTAAATAATTCTTCATACTGTTTGTATTCCTCCCTAATTTTAATAAAGTCATGGTAAGTTTGCCCTAATAAATTCACTTACTTTAGTTACTTAATTCGCTTTATTAATAGAATACAAGGCTTGATTGTTAATAGCAAGTAAACTTTTTGTGAACAGTTTATGAATCGAAGCCTATGAATGTGGTATGATTTTATGGTATTTGCTATATTTAATAGTAAACAGGTAAAGTTTTTATTATATACATAAGGGAATCGCGGGTACAGCGAAGGTGGCGAGCAATATTTTTACTATGTGTTTTTTGACAAGGAATCCATTTTGTGATAAATTCATATTAGCAGAAGTTTTTATTATGAACGGGGCGTTGACCTCGCGTGTGTATATATAAAGGAGGTTTTTATTATGGCAGAAGATTTTGTTGGTGTTAGCGGTTCTTTGAATGAAAGCTTTGTGGGCGCAAGCAATGATAAGCTCTTTGAGGTGCCGTTTGAAGCACTGGAAGTGCGCATGGCTAAGGAAAAACCGCAGGTTATGCCGGGGCTGACAGCTTTGAAGAAGGCGATGTCTGCGCC
The DNA here is from genome assembly GCF_017968825.1 of Phascolarctobacterium sp. Marseille-Q4147. Taxonomy (NCBI): domain Bacteria; kingdom Bacillati; phylum Bacillota; class Negativicutes; order Acidaminococcales; family Acidaminococcaceae; genus Phascolarctobacterium; species Phascolarctobacterium sp. Marseille-Q4147. The sequence goes on from NZ_CP072874.1 coordinate 1,883,713, forward strand.
TGCGTTTGCGCGTTTAATCAGCCCGCTGCTGAATATTAACCTGGGCGAGGATGCACTTTTGGTTGTCGCTGGTGATGAGCGCGTGCGCACGGAGCTGATTGGCAAGTATTTGCCGGTGCTGAAGGCGGCGTTTAATGTGAGCAGTGTGCGTGTTGTTGGCGGTGCGCGTAACGGACTGGATGCTTATTGAGGGTGTTGGGGTGGATTCCCATGCCTTTGTAGTGTGAATTAAGAAAGAATTTAGTGAGGCTATGTGATTGATTTTTGCCCCCGATACCAGATGCACGGTAATGGGGGTGTTTTTATGTTATACAGCTATGAACATAAAAGCTGGCGTGTAGAATTATATCGACAGGGGAAATGGTCGAAGGCGCTAAAAGATGTTATAATATAGGAAGAAGCAAAGAAAGGGGAATTCTCATGCAACAGACAAGACTGCCGCTTCCTGTCGGCACTACTGACTTCAAAAGAATCTGCCGGGAAAATTATTATGTCGACAAGACGTTGCTTATAAAGGACCTGCTTGATGAAAAGGTGAGCAACATTCTTTTTACGCGTCCGAGGCGTTTTGGCAAGACCTTGAACATGGATATGCTCCGTACTTTCTTTGAGAAAACAGACGCAGATACCAGCAGCTATTTCAAGGATAAAGCAATCTGGCAGCAGGGCGAAAGCTATACGCAGCAGCAAGGGCAATATCCTGTTATCTTTTTGTCGCTGAAGGATATAAAGGCGCAGGATTGGGAAACAGCATATGAACTGTTGAAAATGATTATCAGCTCCGAGTATTCAAGACACATGGAATTGCAGCCTGGTAATGAGATATCTCAACAAGACAAGGATTTTTACGAAAAAATAGTCAATAAAAATGCTAATAAAGCAGATTATATGCTCAGCCTGCAGATTCTCAGCAGAATGCTTTATCAGCATTACAAAAAGGCTCCTGTGATAATCATTGACGAGTACGATACTCCTATCCAGGAAGGCTTCGTCAATAATTACTATAATGAAGCTATTGAGTTTATCAGAAATTTCTTTTCGGCTGCCTTGAAGGATAATCCCTATATAACTATGAGCATTATGACGGGTATCTTGCGTGTCGCTAAAGAAAGTATCTTCAGCGGGTTGAATAATATCCGCGTTGATTCTGTACTTGATGATACTTTTAGTGGTTATTTTGGCTTCACTGAGGGTGAGGTCAAGCTTATAACGCAGTATTATAATGTAACTGAAAAGCTGGCAGAAATCAAAAGCTGGTATGATGGCTATAGGTTCGGCAGCACTGAAATCTATAATCCGTGGTCGGTGATTAATTATATAACAAGCAGCTGTAAGGCTATCCCGTATTGGAGCCAGACTTCGGAGAATACTATTATTCATGAAATACTGAAGAAGTACAATGAAGCAACTTACAGGAATCTTCATGAATTGCTTAAAGAAAACGGGCAGGTAAGCTCTGTAATCAAAACGAATATTATTTATCCTGAGCTTAAGGGGCCTCAGACAGATATTCTTGGTTTTCTTCTGATGACCGGTTACCTGAAGGCAACTGATATGACACTTAACGAAGACGGAGAGCATTTATGTCGGCTTAATGTTCCTAATAAGGAGATACGCACAATCTATCGTAAGGAAATTATTAGTTTGCTGATAGCGGAAGTCGGTGATATGACGGTAACGGATTTAAGAGACGCTTTATTAAATAAGGATAGTGCTGTCATTAAAGAAACGTTGGGAAGATTTATGATGCAGACAATCAGCTATTATGACGGGCTTAGGGAAAGCTATTATCATGGTCTGATGCTGGGACTTATAACTATTTTTGAATATACTCACTTTATCCGTTCGAATCGAGAGAGTGGAGCTGGCAGATATGATATCGAGCTTATTCCTAAAAACGCAGGTATGCCAGGGATTATTATTGAAATAAAAGCAGGTGAAGCAAAGGACGATGATTTTGCTTTGAGCAAGCTGGCGCAGGTTGCGTTCGACCAGATTGAAGAAAAGAAGTATGATACCGAGTTGCGTTCATTGGGCGTAAGTGTTATACACAAATACGGTATTGCGTTTGCTAATAAGAGGGTTGAGTTGAAGACGAATTAGATTTTACAGCAAAAAAGCCGCCTGCAAGGGCGGCTTTTGGTGTATTAGTCTTGCTAAATTGTTCCAAGCACTCAGTTGCTATGCATGCACCCCCCTTTAGTCGCTATCGCGACAATTCCCCCCGAGGGGGAACCAAGAATGTGCTAATGAAGTTTATCGAAAAGCTATTAGTCTTGCCTGCCCCTTGGGGAAGGTGCCGAGTGAAGTGAGGCGGAAGGGGGAAGCGTGTGGCGTCGTAATTAAATATCGCTCCAGTCAGTAGCAATTTTCCCGTGCCGTAGGGCACAACGCAAATTTCGTGCGGAATCAGGACGAAGCATCGGTAAAATTTGTCAGACGGTAAGAGAAAGTTACGTACCCTTGCTTCTATGGTTCCAAGCACTCATTTGCTAAAATTGCTATTCCTTACACGATATATTAATTGCTCGTCTAGCCTTCTTGCCTGCCCCTTGGGGAAGGTGCCGAGCGAAGTGAGGCGGAAGGGGGAGGAGCGAGGGCATCCCATTCGCTTCAGCGAACCGACGATGGATTTCAGCATTATCTTACAAAAATCTAACCTGTATTTTAGAATATTTTTGACTTAATCCGGTATATTATATATGTATACTGCTGGTACTGAATGCATTAAATGAAAACATATCATATGAAGTTTACTTTAAGAAATGCAATGCGCAATAGTGCGTTGTGTGATGTATACAGTAAAAAATCTTATTTTGACTGATTGACTATAAATCTTCAAAGTAGTACAATATTCCTAAGTATAACTGAGTTTGATTCTTCTTATTTTTGTACATTAGTATTACGAAAAATAAAATCAGGCTCTAGTATAAACAAAGGTAAGATTTCTCTTGATTGATATTCACTCTCATATCATTTCCGGAATAGATGACGGCAGCAAGGACGAGGCAATGAGCCTGAAAATGTTGCAGAAGGCTGTGGCTTCCGGTACGACTTCCATTTTTGCAACGTCGCATTTGCTACAGGTTGCACACAATCCTGCATGGCAGGATTTTTTAGTTGGTGCAGAAAGGCTGCGCCAGCTGGCGAGTGAGCACAATTTATCGCTGGCGATTTATTCCGGCTGTGAAGTGTTTATGGATTGGGATTTGCTGGACATCATTGCTGAGAATGGCAGCTTTTGCCTGAACGGTGATGCTTGGGATGCAGCGAGGGCCAGTTATATCCTGGTGGAGTTACCTATGTATTTCATACCGAATTATGCTGATGACTTTTGGTATGAGCTGCGGTTGAAGGGGGTTGTGCCGATTTTAGCACATCCTGAGCGTTATACTGAGTTAATGGCGAAGCCGGACCTGCTGTTGCGTTGGCGACGTGAGGGCTTGCTGCTGCAATGCAATATTGGCAGCTTTGCAGGGAGATTTGGCGTACAGGCCGAGCAGGCAGCGAAGCTGCTTTTGGCGAACGGTATGGTTGACTTTGTGGGCAGTGATGCGCACAGGGACAGTGGGCGCGATACGGATATGCGCGCCGGTGCTGCTGTAATTAGGGAGCTGGCCGGTGAGGCTGTGCTGCAGCAGCTGACGCAGATTAATCCGCAGAGGATTATTGATGGCATTCCTTTGAAAGTTAAGGCACCGCAGCAGTTCATTGCAAAGGAAAAGAAATCTAAGTGGTGGAACAGGTTATTCAAATAATAAATCTACCATTTTTTTTGTTTAAAAAATTGATAAAGGAGTATGAAATGAAAAAGTCATTAGTAGTATTGGCATTGGCGCTGGCTTTAGGGACAGGCAGCGCTGTACAGGCGCAGGTGCAGGATTATGTGATGTGCCCGGGCGATGTGCTGCAGGTTGTGGTATATGGTCATGAGGATTTGAGTACACTGGCGGGTAATACGCAGAATTCGCCGTATGTGGTACGCCCGGACGGCAAGGTGTCGTTCCCGCTGATTGGCGATGTGGATGTTACGGGCAAGACGGTGACGCAGTTCCGTGAGGAGCTGGTGAGCCGCTTCGGTTATTATCTGGTGAAGCCGCAGATCAGTGTGAATGTGGTGAAGCTGGGTACGACGCGTGTGTATGTGCTGGGCGAGGTTAAGCGCCCGGGCCTGTTTGAGCTGGAAAAGAGCCACCGCGTGCTGGATGCACTGGCTAAGGCGGAGGGCTTTACCGAAAAATCTGCCAAGAGGAATGTCTTTTTGGTGCGTGCCGGTTCTACCGAGGTGCAGCAGCTGAACATCAATAATTATCTGAGGAAGGCTGACCAGAGCGCGAACCTGGAGCTGCATGAGGGCGATTGCTTGTATCTCACCAGCAACCATAAGGTTATCTTCAGCAAGGATATTATGCCTTTCCTGACCGGTGCATATTATATCAGCGAAATTAAGAACGATGATTGAGGAGAATAGATGTGAGTAAGGATTTACATAATGACGAAGAGATTACTATAGACCTGCTGGAAATAGCCAATATTTTGAAGCGCAATGCAGGCAATATCGCCCGCGTTACCGGTATTTTTGTGGTGGCAGCAGGCGTGTATCTGGCTACGGCCACGCCGGTATACGAATCGCAGGCTTTGCTGCGTGTTAAGCAGCCTAAGGGCATTGGCACCAGCCTTTTGGAATCCATGCCGATGGGAAATGCAATGGCCAACACCCAGCTGATGAACACCTATGCGGAGATTTTGAAGAGCCGCAGTGTTGTGGTACCCGTAATCCAAAAGACGGAGCAGCCTAATAAGGAAGGCAAGTATCCTGCTTATGATGCTTATGTGAAGGGACGTATTACTACCGCGCCTTTTAAGGATACCGAAATCATGCAGCTGACGGTGCGTGCGAATACGCCGGAAAAGGCCCAGGAGGCTAATAAGCTGATTGTGGACGGCTTTTTGAAGCGTTTGACGGACCTTTCGCGTGACCAGCAGAAGGCTACCCGCGGCTTTTTGGAGGAGCGTGCTGTGGCTGCCAAAAATGAGCTGCAGACTGCGGAAGATAAGCTGACGGATTATAAGAAGAAAAATAATATTATTGCTCCTGATGATGCTGTGAAGCTAGCGAGCGAGAAGATGAGCATGGTGGATAAGCTGAGCGCGGAAAACAAGGTGGCGCTGGCTACTGCCAATGCGCGTCTGGCAGCGGCTAACGGCCAGCTGCAGGGCGAGGCTGTTTCCATTGCGGATAACAAAACGATTCAATCCTATAATGCGAAGCTGGCAGAGCTGGAGGGCGAGCGCATCAGCTATATGGATAAATATACTGCCAACCACCCGAAGGTGCAGCAGGTGAACCAGGAGATTGCCGGCCTGAAGGCTAAAATCCAGAACGAGATTAACAAGGTTGCCGCTTTGCAGGCTCCAAGTGATAACCCGGTACACCAGCAGCTGCTGGCCAGCAAGTTCAGCAGCGAGGCTGAGGCGAGCGTGGCACAAAGCAACCTGGCCAAGCTGGCGCAGATTGACGGTGAAAACAAGAACGGCTTAAAGGAGCTTTCCGATAAGGAGCAGCAGTTTGTCGGCCTGCTGCGTGATGTGACGGTGGCTAACGAGATTTACGTTATGCTGGCCAAACGCCTGGAGGAGGCCAAGGTTGCGGAAGCAAGCGTTGCTACCGAGGTGCAGGTGGTGGACAGCGGCACGCTGCCGGAAGCCCCTGTGAAGCCGCGTAAGGCGATGACACTGCTTTTGGCAGCACTGCTGGGCATTTTGGCAAGCAGTGGCTTTGTAGTGGTGCGTGAGCTGCTCAATAGAACAATCAAGACTGCCGATGATGTGGCACAATATCTGGATTTGCCGCTTTTGGGCAGTGTTCCTGATTTGGAGGATTTGCAGAAGAATATGCAGGAGAAGGATAAAAAACCTGGCCTGGCTGTGAGAATGTGGAGGAAAATATGGAAGGCTTAAACCTGATTGCTCATAATGATTTGAAGAACCCGGCGACGGAGGCATACCGTGTTATCCGCACCAGCATCCAGTTTGCGCAGGCCGGTAAGGAGCTGAAGACGCTGGCTTTTACCAGCTGCACACCGAACGAGGGCAAGAGCATGACTGTTGCCAACCTGGCGGTGGTGCTGACGCAGGCAGGCAAGAGTGTGCTGCTTTTGGATTGCGATATGCGTAACCCGACTGTGCACAAGAATTTTGGCCTTTCCAATAAGCTGGGCCTTTCCAGCTGCATCAGCATGGGCACTCCGCTGAGCGCTGCAGCGCAGGCTACGAAGGTGGACAACCTGTATGCGGTGACAAGCGGCGTGATTCCGCCGAACCCGAGCGAGCTGCTGGGCAGCGAGCGTATGCGGGAGCTGCTGCAGGAGGCCAGAGAGATTTATGATTATGTGCTGATTGACCTGCCGCCGGTGCTGCCGGTTGCGGATGCATTGGTTTTGGGCGCTATGGTGGATGGCGTGGTGCTGGTTATTGACAGCGGCGAGGTGAAGGTTGACCTGGCGCGCGATGTGAAGAACCAGCTGCAGCATGCCGGTGCCAATATTTTGGGCGTTGTGCTGAACAAGGTGCGCAGTGAGCACCATGGCTATGGTTATGGCTATTACTATTATTACGGAAGCAAGGAGGCTTCCGACGGGGAGGGGAAGTAAGCTAAACGACCGAGCTGACTGATTTGCGTTGTTATGTTAATTGATGGTTTTTAAAGAAAGTGTTTGTGATTGTTTCTTATGATGAGTGTTAGTGAAGTTGGCAAAAAATTAAAGATTAGATGGCTGTTGATGGCTTACGATATCGCTGTTTTCCTACTCGTGGTTGCCTTTATGGTGAGCGCCTATGGTGTTCATGCAGAAGATGTAGTGGAGTTTTGGGAGACGGTGTTTGCAACGCTGCTTTGCCTGCTGTTTTGCCGTGTTATGGGTAATGTTTACCATATGGTAATCCGCTATGGCGGCGTGGGCGTGTATATGCGCCTTTTTGCGACAGATTTGGCGGCACTGCTGTTTTACTTCCCGTTGAAGTACGTTTGTGGCCTGCGCAATATTGAAAGCAAAACCTGGCTGATTGTTATTTTGCTGAACTTGCTGTGTGCTGTGGGCATCCGCCTGATGTACCGCTATTGCTACCGCTACGGCGTACGCAAGGGTAAGAAGGGTGAGTTCCTGCGCTGGCTTTTGGTGCTGTGTGCCGGTGAAACGGTTATCAAGGAGCGCCGCAATGAAAATAAGCGTATCCGTGTGGCGGTGCTGGGTGCAGGGCGTTTGGGCGCTGTGTTGGCGGATGAGCTGTTGAGCAATGACAGTGCTGCCTATGTGCCGGTTTGCTTTATCGACCAGGATGAGGAAAAGGTGGGACGCGAGATTATGGGCCTGCCAATTTACGCGGAAGGCGAAGATACCCTGGATGACCTTAAGGACATGGGCGTGCAGGAGATTGTTTTTGCTATTACCAATATCGTGAATACGAATAAGGAGATGCTGTTCAACTTCTATCGTAAGGCAGGCTACAAGGTTAAGGTTTATGACTTTTCCGTGGCTGATATTGCCAAGAGCGGCAAGCGTGTACTGCGTGAGTTTGATATTGATGAATTGCTGTTCCGCCAGCCTATTGTAGTAAACAATGAGTTTGTTGCTGATTATTATAAGGGCAAGGTTATTCTTGTTACCGGCGGCGGTGGCAGTATCGGCAGCGAGCTGTGCCGTCAGCTGGCGAAGATGCAGCCTAAGCAGATTGTGGCGCTGGATATTTATGAGAACGGCGTTTATGACCTGCAGCAGGAGCTGCGTTTGCGTTATGGCGATGAACTGGATTTCAAGGCAGAAATTGCCAATATCTGCTGCGAGCGTTCCATGCGCAGGATTATGGAGGAATACCACCCGCAGATTGTGGTGCATGCTGCTGCGCATAAGCATGTGCCTTTGATGGAAAAGAACTGCATTGAGGCAGTGGAAAACAATGTTTTTGGCACGCTGAATGTGATTAAGCTGTGCGAGGAATATGGTGCGCAGCGCTTTATGATGGTTTCCACAGATAAGGCGGTCAACCCCACGAATATCATGGGCGCGACGAAGCGTATGTGCGAGATTATCGCAAGGGCGCACAGTGCCAGCGGCAGCAGCGTTGTCTTCAGCGATACACGCTTCGGTAATGTGTTGGGCAGCGCAGGCAGTGTTATCCCGCTGTTCAAACGCCAGATAGCCAATGGCGGACCGATTACGCTGACGGATAAGCGCATTATCCGCTATTTTATGACGATTCCGGAGGCCAGCCAGCTGGTGCTGCACAGTGGTGCAATTGCCAAGAACGGCGAGCTGTTTGTGCTGGATATGGGCCAGCCGATTAAGATTTATGACCTGGCGGTGAATATGATTAAGCTTAGCGGGCTGGAGCCTTTCCGCGATATTGATATTGTCGAGACAGGCCTGCGCCCCGGTGAAAAGCTTTATGAGGAGCTGCTGGTGAAGAGTGAAACGCTGCGCAAGACGGATAATGACCTGATCTTTATTGAGAAGGACGAGCCGATCAGCATGGAGGATTTGCAGGAACGCCTGGATATTTTGCGCGCTGCTATCCGTTCTAATGATGATGAGACGGTGCGTGCTGCTATGCGCAGGGTTGTGCCGACGTATAAGACGCCGGAAGAGGTTAACTGCAAGGCTGCGCAGGCAGTAGAGATGCAGAATGCGAAGGTTGTAGTTAAATAAAATTCAGATATATTTTGAAAGAAGGCAATGTAAAAATGAAGTCTATGAATATTTCTTTTTCTCCCCCTGATATGAGCGACATGGAAATCCAAGAGGTTGCGGATACTATTAAAAGCGGTTGGATTACTACCGGTCCGAAAACCAAAGAGCTGGAAAGACAGATTGCAAAATATGTTGGCGTTAATCGCTGCGTTTGCCTGAACAGCCAGACTGCCTGCGGTGAAATGGCACTGCGCGTGCTGGGAATCGGTGCAGGTGATGAGGTTATCGTTCCTGCTTATACCTATTCTGCATCTGCTTCTATTGTCGACCATGTTGGCGCAAAGATTGTGTTTGTAGATGTGCAGGAAGGCTGCCTGCAAATGGATTATGACAAGATGGAAGCAGCTATTACGGAAAAGACTAAGGCTATTATTCCTGTAGATCTTGGCGGTGTTCCCTGCGATTATGATAAGATTTTTGCAATTGTAGAAAAGAAAAAGGCTTTGTTCCAGCCTAAGAATGAAATTCAAAAGGCTATTGGCAGAGTTGCTGTTTGTGCAGATACTGCGCATGCCTTTGGTGCAAGCTGGCAGGGCAAGATGTGTGGTTCTATTGCCGATTTCAGCTCCTTCAGCTTCCATGCAGTAAAGAACTTTACTACTGCTGAGGGTGGTGCATTGACCTGGAAATCTATTCCCGGCATTGATGATGAGGAGATTTACCATAAGCTGCAATTGCTTTCCCTGCATGGCCAATCTAAAGATGCTTTGGCAAAAACAAAGCTTGGCGCATGGGAGTATGATATTGTCGGCCCTTGGTTTAAATGCAATATGACTGATATTATGGCAGGTATTGGTTTGGCACAGATGAAACGCTATCCTGGTATGCTGGCAAGACGTAAAGAGATTATCAGCAGATATGATGCAGCGTTCAAGCCGCTGGGTATTGAAGTACTTGACCATTATAACGATAACCATCAATCTTCCGGCCATCTGTATATTACCCGTATTCCGGGCGCAGGCTTGGAGGAACGTCAGGAGATTATTGTTAAAATGGCGGAAGCAGGCATTGCTACCAATGTGCATTACAAACCGCTGCCGATGATGACTGCTTATAAGAATCTGGGCTTTGATATTAAGGATTACCCGAATGCTTACAAGCGTTTTGTTAACGAGATTACTTTGCCGCTGCATACCTGTTTAACGGATGAAGAGGTTGAGTATATTATTGAAAACTACTGCAAGATTGTGAAGGAGTATATTTGATGCTCTGTAAATGGGAAGAGTTACCACAGAATATGCAAAATGACGCTGTGCGTCCATATTATGACAGCTTGCAGGAGAAAAAATTCAGCTTGCTTTTGAAGGCAATTTTTGACAGGGTAGTGTCTTTACTGATGCTTATTGGCTTGTCACCGATTTTCCTGATTTTGGCTGTTATGATTAAAATGGATAGTCCGGGCGAAGTGTTTTTCAGACAGGAGCGCGTTACGCAATACGGTAAAAAGTTCCGTATCCATAAGTTTCGCACAATGGTGAAAAATGCTGAGGAATTGGGCACGCAGGTGACAACTAAAAGTGATATGCGTGTTACTAAGGTTGGCAAAAAGCTACGTGGCTGCCGTTTGGACGAGCTGCCGCAGCTGATTGATATTCTACAAGGTAATATGAGCTTTGTTGGTACTCGTCCTGAGGTTACGAAATATGTCGAACAGTATACACCGGAAATGCTGGCAACACTTTTGTTGCCGGCAGGTGTTACCAGTGAGGCAAGTATTGAGTATAAGGATGAGGAAAGGCTGCTGGCAGATGCACAAAATGCGGACAAGACTTATGTTGAGGTTGTGTTGCCGCAAAAGATGCAGTGGAATCTGCAAAGCATTAAAGAGTTTAGTTTCATAGATAGTATTAAAACGATGTTTAAAACTGTTTGGGCAGTAATTCACTAATTATAGGGTAAGGAGTTTTGACTGTGATTTTAGTTAAAGATGTAAAGCCAGAAGATAATAGAATAATTGATGAAGTGGTTTCCATACATCTAGAGACTTTTACTGGTTTTTTTCTTTCATTTATGGGAAGAGGATTCTTGAAGCAAATGTACAGGTCTTATTGTGAACATGAGCAATCAAAACTTTTAATGGCTGAAGAAAATGGAGAAATTTTAGGTTTTGTTGCATATTCTTCTGATTTTAGTGGTTTATATAAATTTATGATAAAAAGCAGATTACCTTATTTTGCTTGGTACAGTATAGGTGCTTTTTTTAGAAGACCTAGTGCTTTTTTACATATTATAAGTGCCTTCTTAAAACCAGGTGAAGCCAAACGGGAAGAGGCATATGTTGAATTATCATCGATTGGTGTTTCGCCCAAATATAAATCTAAAGGAGTTGGCTCTCGTTTGATTAGTGAGCTGAAGAAAAGAGTAGATTTTAATAAATTTGCTTATATAACTTTAGAAACTGATGCTGTCAATAACGAGTCTGCAATTCATTTTTATGAAAAGAATGCTTTTGTAAAGGAAAGATTGTATAAAACTAGCGAAGGAAGAGAAATGTTAGAATTTCGCTATTGTGCAGGGGATAAAGAATGAAGATACTTTTTTTAGATGCTTATTATGATCCTGAAATTATAGCATACACGCACTTAGAAAAGGATTTGATTGAAGGGTTGTTGGTTGCAGGACATAGTATAGATATAATTTGTCCGCTACCAACTCGTGGTGTTGATGAAGCTACTAGAGAAGAGTACAAGGGAAGAAAAGAAGAGCTACAATACGGTGGTAAAGTTCGAGTCACACGTTTTTGGGCACCTAAAGAGGATAAAAATCCCATTTTAAGAGCATTTAGGTATTTTTGGTGTAACTTCAGAACATACCAAATTGCAAAAGAAAGAAAAGATACTGATATAGTATTTTCTAATAGCACTCCGCCAACACAGGGAGCTATAGCTGCAATCGTGGCAAAATCTTTATCTAAGAAGAGAAGAAAACGTGTTCCTTTCGTATATAATTTGCAGGATATTTTTCCTGATTCCTTGGTAAATACAGGTTTAACATCTTACAATAGCTTATTATGGAAGATAGGAAGAAAGATAGAGAATTTTGTTTATCGAAATGCAGATAAGATTATAGTAATTAGCGAAAGTTTTAAAAGAAATTTATTGAATAAATTAGTGCCAGAAGAGAAAATCAAGATTATACCTAACTGGATAGATACTGATTCTGTTCAACCAGTACCAAGAACTAGCAATGAATTGATTACAGAGTTTAATTTAAATGCTAATGATTTTCAAGTTGTATATGCTGGTAATTTTGGTGCTGCGCAGGGTGCTGATATAGTTTTAGAATGTGCAAATTTGCTAGCTGATTATAATGATATTAAGTTTGTTATTTTTGGAGCTGGTGCTTATTTTGAAGATGCTTGCAATAAGGCAGAAGCTATGGATAATGTGTTTATTCATGAATTAATGCCACAAAATAGAGTATCCGAGGTATATAGCCTTGGGGATGTTGCACTTATAACATGTAAGCTTAATACAAGTAATGCTGGAATGCCTAGCAAAACTTGGAGTATTATGGCATGTAATGTGCCGATAATAGCTTCGTTTGATACAGACAGTGATTTAGCCAGAATACTTGAAGAGACAGATGCAGGTGTATGTGTTGAGCCTGAAAATGCAGAATGTCTGTCAAAGGCTATTTTAAAACAATATCTGAATAAGGATACTGTAAAATGCAACTCTAGAGAATATGTTGTGAACAACGTATCTAAAAATCATTGCATATCAATGTTCGTTGATCAATTTTTAAAAACATCGAAAGTTAGTAGATAGAAAAACAATTTTGTTTTAAAGAAAAACATATTAATTAGATAGCATTTTAATAAAAATTTATAAAAGATAGAGATGTTTAATGTAAAGATTAAGGAAAGTGATTGTCCTGTATGATTTTAAAGATATTATTAGTTTCTCCTGCTCCAACTAGTGTTGGCGGTATTGCTACTTGGACTAGTGAATTTATGAAAGCTTTACAAAAATATGATATGGGTGTGACGTTGGTAGACACATCAGTAATAGGTGACAGAAGCAAAACTAATGATAGTAAAGTAAGTGCTTTTATTGAAATTAAAAGATGTTGTAAAATATGGAAAGATACATTATTTTGCTTGATTAAGAAACAGCCGCTGCTTATGCATTTGAATACCAGCTGTTCTCGCAGAGGAATTTACAGGGATTTCTTATGTGCAGTTTTTGCAAAATTGTTTGGAAAGTCAATAGTATTGCATTGTCACTGCAATGTTAATGATCAACTGGGAAATGACAAATATGCTGTTTTATGTTTTAAGAAGCTATGTAATTTATGTAGCAATGTTCTGGTACTGAACAAGTCCTCCAAGGAATATGTAGATGGATTATCTAATACGGAGACAGCTATAATGCCTAATTTTATTAGTGCTGACTTCATTTCGAATGGAAAAATAATTAACAACTCAATTAAGCGAGTAGTCTATGTTGGACAGGTTAGAAAGAGCAAGGGAGTCGATTCCATAATTGAAGTTGCTAAAAATAATAAAAAGATATTCTTTGATTTAGTTGGCCCATTGACAAGTGAGTATGACGAAGCTGCATTAAGCAGGATTGAAAACATTGTCCTACATGGAGCACAAAAGAAGGAGTATATTAAAAAAATTCTAGACAAAGCAGATATTTTTTTGTTTCCTACTAAATCTGAAGGTTTTTCTTTAGCTTTATTAGAAGCAATGGCAAGAGGTTTGCCAGTAATAACTACAGATGTTGGTGCGAATAAGGATATGATAGAGAATCGTGGTGGTGTAATTGTACCGTTTGATGATTCTCTTGCTATTGAAGCTGCAATAAATAGAATGTCAAATAAGGATTTACGTGAAAAAATGTCAATTTGGAACATAAATAAGGTGGTAAATAATTATACCATAGATATTGTTATGCAAAGATTGACTAATTTATATAAAATAATAAATAACATTAAGGATTGAGTTTAATGAGAAAGATTCTTTTATATATTGATAGCCTATATTTAGGTGGAGCTCAACGAGTGATGAGTAACTTAGCAAATTATTTTGCTAAAGAAGGCTATGATGTTGTTCTAGTCAATGAATTAAAGCCAGATATAAATAAAAAAACATATAAGATTAATGAGGAAATTAAAAGAATATATTTAGAAGAAGAATCTATAAGAAGCTTTTTTTATAGGCAAGTAAAGAGGGTTTATACATTAAGGAGCATTATACAAGCTGAAAGACCAGATGTTGTTTTGTCGTTTTTAGGTCCGACTAATGTAAGAATGTTGGTAGCGACTATAGGTTTGAATGTCAAGAAGATAGTATCTGTACGTAATGATCCATACAAAGAATATGGGCAAGGTTTAAAAAAAATTTTTGTAAGGGAATTATTTAAGTTAGCGGATGGATGTGTTTTTCAGACTAATGAAGCTGCCTCATATTTTTCTAATGATGTACAGAAATCTTCTAAAGTGATTTACAATCCGGTAAACGAAGTTTTTTATAAAACACAAAGGACAAATATTAAAAATGAAATTGTATCGATAGGTAGATTACAGAACCAGAAGAACCCAATGTTGCTTATTGAAGCATTTGGTAGTATTGCTAAAAAATATCCAGATTGGAAGCTATGTTTCTGCGGGGAAGGTGAATTAAAAAGTTTATTAGAGAACAGATGCAAAGAATTAGGAATTCTGAGCCAAGTTGTTTTTGAAGGCCAGATTTCAGATGTTAATAAAAAATTAAGTAATTCAGGTATATATGTTTTGTCTTCAGACTATGAAGGCATGCCTAATGCATTGATGGAGGCAATGGCAGTTGGTGTGCCATGCATATCGACAGATTGTCCATGTGGTGGACCAAGAGAGCTTATAAAGAATGGAGAAACTGGAGTCTTAGTACCCGTTGGTGAAGTTTCTAAGATGGCAGAAGCGTTGGAAGTATTAATTACAAATCAGTATTATCGCGAGAGCTTAGGGGAAGCAGCCAAGCTACGTGCTTTGAATTTTAAATTTGATAAGGTTTTAAATGAATGGAAGGATTACCTGGAAAAGTAGGAGATAAACGTAGTCATGAATATCCATATAAAAAAATCACTTCTAGAAAATAAAATATATATAATATTATTTCAATTGTGCGTAATTGCTAATGCGGTGTTTGGTGAAGCCAAGGAAGCTTTTGTTATATCTAAGGTTTTCATGTTATTGTTTTTTTTAGGAATAGCCTTTAAGATATTTGCAAGTGGCACTCGTATTGTACTTGGTAAAAGCGTTATCTTACCATTCTTTTTTGTATTTTATGAAATTATTTCATGTGCTTGGGCTTTTAATCAAGAGGTGGCAATTAGCCAATTAGTAACTCAGTTGCAGTTATTCGTTTTGTTTTTTTTCTCATATGTGTATATCAAAAAAATTGGCCGATTAGAAGATTATTATAATGCTATGTATCTATCCGGTATTGGACTAATTTTTTACTCATTGTATGTGTATGGTGGATTATCAGGATTCTTGGCAATAATGAGTACAGGTCACAGAATGGGCGATCTCATAGGTAATCAAAATACATATGGATTGGTATTTGCAAATGCTGCATTAGTAGCCTTATACTACTTTTTTTTCAATAATGAAAAACGATATATATTGCTTGCTGGACTATTTCTATTTTTTGGTCTTAGTAGTGGATCTAAAAAGGTAGTGTTTTTACTTATATTAGGTCTGTTTTTCTTAATTTTATCAAAATATGGTGTTCGTAAGCTTTTTAAAGTGATAGTCTATTCTTTTACTTCAGTATTAGTTGGCTTGGTTCTCATCCATTTACCTCTTTTTTCCACGATTTTGGAACGATTGGAATCATATTTATCTATCACAGGTAACATAAGTGATAACATACGTGCTGAATTAATTAGATTTGGGTTAGAATTATTTGTAGAGAATCCCTTTTTAGGATATGGATTAAATAATTATTATTTATTTCATTGGAGTGGAGTTTATTCTCATAACAACTATATTGAGCTCTTGGTTAGTTTGGGATTTATTGGTTTTATTGTTTACTATTTAATATTTATTAAGAGCGCAATTACTTTAATTCGAAAGAAAAAATACTTAAAGCCAATACATTTTTTATTAGCATTTTCTATACTTTCTTCGTTTATTTTTGATTATGGTATGGTGCAGTTTTATAGTAAAGATATATGGATATTAATGGGAGTTATGCTTGCAGAGGTAGACAATATTTTAATGATTAGAAGTGAATCAAGGAATAATATACTAGTTATTGCGAAAGGAAGGAATTAAAAGGTGAGTTTTTCTTCAAAATTTACTAATGGAATAAGATTGTTGTACGATTCAAGATTTCGATGGCTTTATTTAGCAGGCTTTGGTAAATATAATGATTGGAATGATGAGGCTTTTTTAAAAAAAGCTTTTGAATGTCATATGGGCAAAAAATTAAATCTTGATAATCCTCAGACGTTTAACGAAAAGCTACAATGGCTTAAGTTATATGATCGCAAACCTGAATACACTATAATGGTTGATAAGTATGCAGTTCGCAAGCATATTGCTGATACCATTGGCGAAGAATACCTTATTCCCTTGTTAGGTGTTTGGGATAATCCGGATGATATTGATTTTGATACTTTGCCTAACCAATTTGTTTTAAAATGTAATCATAATTCTGGTTTGGGTATGTGTATTTGCAAGGATAAGAGCAAGCTTGATATAGCAAAGGTTAAAGGTGACTTACGAAAAGGATTGCAGCAAGATTATTATCTTGCTTGGCGCGAATGGCCGTATAAAAATGTAAAACGCAGAATTATTGCTGAAAAATATATGTCAGATGAAGGTAAAGAAGAATTGTCCGACTATAAAGTTTTATGCTTTAATGGAGAACCTAAAATCATTGAGGTTCATAGGGGACGATTTAATGGCCAGCATACACAAGATTGTTATGATGAATCTTGGAATAAAACTGATATTGAACAGTATGATTTGCCAAAAACGGATGAGATAATGCCTAAACCGGCATTTTTAGAAGAAATGCTGCATTTATCTAGATTATTATCGAAAGATTTAATTCATGTTAGAGTTGACTGGTACTTCACGAATAACAGGTTATATTTTGGCGAGTTAACGTTTTTTGATGGCTCTGGTTACAATCTGTTTTGTGGTGATGCTGATGAATTATTAGGCAGTTGGATTAAATTGCCTAATAAGTAATGCTTGTATGAGGATGTAATGCAAAATACTATTTTATTTTATAATTCGATATCGCCTTTAATATATCAAGTAACTACAATTATTTGTGGGTTTATTTTACCGCGCTTAATATTAGGTCATTTTGGTACGGAAGTTAATGGCTTGGTAAATTCTATAACACAGTTCTTGGGAATAATTGCGTTTTTGGAGCTTGGTGTAGGTGCTGTAGTACAGTCATCTTTGTACAAGCCGTTAGCGGATAATGATAATATAGCTGTAAGTAAGGTTATTGCATCTGCAGATAAGTTTTTTAGACGACTTGGATATATACTAGCAATTTATGTTATTGCAATGCTGTTTTACTATCCTTATCTTGTGAGACAGAATTTTAGCTTTACGTTTACGGTAACTCTGATTGTTGCAATTTCGGTTAGGTCTTTTTCACAATATTTTTTTGGTATAGTGAATAGGTTACTGTTATTGGCTGATCAAAAAGCATATATTCAATATATAGCGCAGACAGTGGCTGTTATTACTAATACTTTGGCTTGCTATATATTAATAGCTTTTGATTTTTCTGTGCAGGTTGTTTATGGTATGACATCTGTTATATTCTTTTTGCAACCTTTAGCTATTCATTTATATATAAAAAAATATTATGCACTAAATAGAAAGATTCATTATGATGTAGAACCTATAAAACAAAAGTGGAATGGTGTTGCTCAGCATATAGCAGCTGTAATTTTAACAGGTTCAGATACGGTTGTTTTAACCTTGTTTTCGACATTAGTTAATGTATCTATTTATGCTGTTTATTATCTTCCTATGTCTGGTGCAAAGTTGGTAATAATGTCCATGATAAGTGGTATAGAGGCTTTAATTGGCAACTTATGGGCTAAACAAGATTTACAGGAGCTTCGTAAGGTTTTTGCGTGGACAGAATGGCTTATTCATACCGGGACAACGTTGATTTTTACATTAACAGCGATATTAATAGTACCATTTGTACAGGTTTATACGCATGGTGTAAGCGATGCTAATTATATACAGCCGTTGTTTGGTGTATTATTAGTGGCTGCTAATTCAGGACACTGCTTACGTTTACCATATAACATCATGATTTTGGCAGCAGGACATTATAAGCAGACGCAGCATAATTATATAATTGCAGCTGTGATGAATATAGTTATTTCTATTATGGGTGTTAAACAGTTTGGGCTGATTGGCGTAACTTTAGGTACAATGGCAGCAATGGTATATCAGACTGTGTGGATGGCTTGGTATAACTCAAAGAATTTTATCCAATGGCCAATGCATAATTTTTTCAAGCAGATGGCTACAGATATCGCAACTTCGGTACTGATTTATATTGTAAGTTGCAATATAATAATTCAATGTTATGGGTACCTTGATTGGATAATTGTATCAATAAAAGCTACTATTATTGCTGTCAGTGTAATCATTCTTGTAAATTCTTTAGTATATAGAGAATATATAATTAAGCTGAAAGGATGTGTATACAATATGTACAAGAAGCTAGGGGGGGGTAGACAACGAGCTTAGCTTGTCTACATACTTGAATTGTAGGTGCGCTTATGACTATTAAAATAGTAATTGGCGCTGATGTTGTTCCAACGAAATCTAATGTCGGTTTATTTGCTAAAGCTGATGTCAAGACATTAATTGGTGAAAATCTAAAAAAGTTGCTAGAAATATCTAATTTCACAATTTTTAACTTAGAAGTTCCTTTGACTGATAAGAGTACGCCGATTAAAAAATGTGGACCTAATCTTATTGCACCCACCAAAACAATAGCTGGTTTAAAAACAATTAATCCGCATTTTTTTACGCTTGCTAATAACCATATTTTAGACCAGGGGGAACAAGGTTTAAATTCCACCATGAGCCTTTTGGATAAATATGGCATTGCTTATGCAGGTGCAGGTAAAGATTTAGAAGAAGCAGCAAAACCATATATTTTTGAACAAGATGGTAAGAAAATAGGCATCTATTGTTGTGCAGAGCATGAATTTACTATTGCTACAGAGACTACTTCTGGAGCCAATCCTTTTGATTCATTGAATAGTTTGGATCATGTAATGGAATTAAAGAAACAATGCGATTATGTTATAGTTTTATATCATGGTGGCAAAGAACACTACCGTTATCCATCACCTTATTTACAAAAGGTTTGCAGAAAGATTGTGGATAAGGGTGCAGACATTGTTGTTTGTCAGCACAGCCATTGCATAGGCTGCGAAGAGAAGTGGCATGAAGGCACTATAGTTTATGGTCAAGGTAACTTTTTGTTTGATGATGGTGATAATGAATATTGGAATACTAGCTTGTTAATAGAACTAAATGTAGGTAACAAATTAGAGGTTTCTTATATTCCTTTATGCAAAAATAACAATGGTGTAAGATTAGCTGATGAAACAGAAGCCAACTTAATAATGGCAAATTTTCATGAGCGTTCAAAAGAAATCTTATCTAGGGGTTTTATCCAAGAGAATTATTCAAAATTTGCTGAGTCAATGAGTGTAGGGTATTATTATAGAATTTCCGGTAAATTTTCAAGTTTTTTGCCAATAAGAATTATTAATAAGCTTAGCAATTATCTGTTCTTGAAATGGATTTATGGTTCAAAGGAAAAAACAATGATTGAAAACTGTTTAGAATGCGAAGCACATAGAGAATTGTTTAGTCAATTCTTAAAGGATAGTAGAAAAGGCAGGCTTTAAGTTACGTGGCGACAATTAATGAAAAGATAGCAGCATCAACTAAATGGACTTTCATTACTGAAGTGATGGCTAAACTTGTAACTCCTATCAGCAATATGATTTTAGCCAGATTATTGGCACCAGAAGCCTTTGGCGTCTTAGCCTCTGTGTTAATGGTACTATCGTTTGCTGATATGTTGGCTGATGCTGGATTCCAAAAATATATAATTCAAAAAGAGTTTAAAGATGATATTGAAAGAGAGCAGTGTACTTTAGTTGCAATCTGGAGCAATATAGCATTAGGCTTTGCATTATGGATAGGTGTTCTGCTAGGTCAAGACAAACTAGCTATCTTAGTAGGTAATCCAGGGTTAGGTAATGTGTTAGCAATAGCTGCTATGGCAATTCCTTTAACTAGTATTTCCAGTGTGCAGCTTGCTTTATTAAGAAGGGATTTTAATTTTAAAGCAATCTTTGCTTTTAGGCTATGCGTAATCATTGTCCCATTATTGATTACTGTGCCTTTGGCATACTTTGGTTATGGCTATTGGTCACTAATTATTGGGCATATTGCAGCGCAAGCTTTATTGGCAATTACCGTAACTAGATATTCAAAGTTCCATCTTCGTTTATATTTTAGTATTAGGCAATTATTAGATATGCTTTCTTTCTCAATTTGGACACTGATTGAGTCAATCGCTATTTGGCTAACAAGCTGGGTTGATATCTTTATTGTGTCTTCATTCTTTACAGCTCATTATTTGGGTTTATACAGAATGTCAATGGTTGCTGTCAATGGGTTATTAGCTGTTGTTTCCGGTGCTATTATACCAGTTTTATATAGCGCACTTTCCAGGTTGCAGACAGACAATGAAAAATTTGTAGGCATGTTCTACTATATCCTGAAAAGGACAGCATTGTTAGTAATGCCATTGGGAATTGGTTTATACGTCTACAAAGATTTAGCTAGGAGTATTTTGTTTGGCGCTAAATGGTATGAAGCAGATATAATGATAGGTTTGTGGAGTATAACTAGCTGCTTGACAATTATCTATTGTCATTTTTGCAGTGAATTGTATCGTGCAAAAGGAGCACCTAAGGTTTCCTTCTTAGCTCAGGTATTACATATGGCTTTTCTGATACCTGTCATGTACTATTTTTCTAAAAGCTTCGATGAATTGGTCTATGTACGAAACTTTGCTAGATTACAGTTTATTGCTGTACATTTGCTGTTAGTATATATCTTTTTCAAAGTTAGCCCTGTTAGAATGATTAAGGTTACAGTCCCATATATAGGTGCTGGCGTAATAATGGGGTGCTTTGCATACTATTCCAGGAGTATGATTAGCAATGTTTTTTATGATTACATTTCTATCCCCTTATGCGTAATGTTGTATTTTATATGTTTGTATTTAATTCGGTCAGAACGCAAAATGCTGGGAGAAATTGTTAAAAAGAGAAGCTTATATTAACGAAAGGGATTGACAATGTTACATGAAGACAAATATGCTTTTGACAGACAGACAGACAGACAGACAGACAGACAGACAGACAGACAGACAGAGGTAGATAATTGTTATTTTGTAAAATGCTGTTTGATGTTTTTAGTTGTATTCTACCATAGCATTTTATTTTATAGTGGAATTGATTGGTTTGTCGGAAAGCCATTATACGTTGTAGATTCATTGAAGTGGCTTTCTGGTTGGTTGAATAAATTTCATATATATGCTTTTACGCTTGTATCAGGATACTTGTATTTTTACTTGCGATATGAAAGTGGTAAATACCAACATTTTAAGGAATTTCTAATTAATAAATTAAATAGGCTGATCGTTCCATATGTCTTTGTATGTATTTGCTGGGTAATACCTGTATCATGTTTCTTCTTCAATTACACCGCAGGCGATATCTTTAAAAAGTACGTTTTAGCAACAGCGCCTAGCCAATTGTGGTTTTTATGGATGCTGTTTGACGTCTTTGTTATAGTGTATTGTCTTTCTGATGTAATATATAAAAGCAATGTAGTTAGTATCATTGTATCATTGGCAGGCATTGGTATTGGTGCAGTAGGTGGTAAATTATTTCCGAATGTGTTTTGTATCTGGATTGGTTGTAGTTATATAGCATATTTCATTTTGGGATGCAAAATCAGGCAATATGGTAGCGATAGATTAAACAGATTTGGGGTTATGACTTGGTTTGTAGCTCACACTGGATTATATATTGCGGTTACCCATATGAAGTCTTTTAATGGCTTGCTCTTCAAGATAAGCAGTTTTGGACTTACTGTTATTTTGCAAGTAATCGGTGCTGTAATGGCATTTCTTGTTTTGCAAAAGCTGGCAGGTTATACTGATTGGAAGCAGAATAAGCTCATCAAGGGCTTTTCACAAATATCAATGCCAGTATTCCTTTTGCATCAGCAGCTTATCTATTTTTCAATTTCTATATTTAATGGACATGTTAATCCATATGTTAACGCCATTATCAACGTGGGGTTTGCGATAGTTGGTTCCGCTATTATTACGAAGCTACTTTACAAGTTTAGAGTGCTTAGGTTGCTGATGGGTGAAAAGCAGTGATTTTTCTTTATGAAGGATTAAAATAGTGATATAATGTATTTGGGAGAGTTTGTTATTATACAGAACAAAAACAAACGTAGAATTCAAGTAAAGAAAGAAAGCTTTGTTATTTATATATGTGACGACGAAATATGAACCCCTACTGTCAGGAGACTAGAAAATGATTGGTTTTAAAATAAAAATGAAATTCAAAAAGATACTAAAATATATAGATAACAAAGGCGTCATTTATATATTAGCGTATATATTATTAATATCATCTCTTTTAGATTTACTAATCAAATCAATATCTAAAAATCTAGTTTCTATAGAACAAACTATAAAGTTGATTATAGATTGAGGTGTTGATGATGAATTATATTGGAATAGCTTTAACTTCATACGATATTGATATTTGTAAAGTTGTTGCTGATAAATTAGTAGACAAAAAGTCTCAAGTAGATATATTTTCTGCTGTTATGAGTGAATCCGATTTTGTAAGCTTACATAATATAAAGAAATACTTAACTGTTAGTAAAAGATTAGTCTACCAATCTTTTACTAACGACATAAAGTTTGATTATTTAGATAAAAAACTTATTGTAAAAACAGATGATATAAAGCAAAAATATAGAGATGGATATGTACCAATAATTATTATACCTGATGAGTTTCTAGAAGAATTCACAAATCATCCTTTTGCTGAAAAAATAATGATATTTAGAATTGATGACAATAATTCGTATAAAAATCCTACGTTAAAAAAATACAACAAGTGTACATATAGAATAGATTCTACACATTATGATCAAATTTGTGATTTAATAGAAAAATTATGGCAATATAGAAATTCTGGTGGTGCTCTTTCCAAAGATATGATTACCAAAATGTTAAGATGTAATATGCTTATTCAAAATGCTAAATTTGAAAATATTAGTTATGCATCTTATGATTTATCACTTGGAGATGAATATTATTATAATGGGAAGGTCCGAACTCTAGATAATAATCAGCCATTTCTACCTATAGAACCATATGATTATATAATTGCGTCAACTAAAGAAATGATAGCATTTCCTAGAGATGTAGTTGGTAGATTTGATTTGGTTGTAGGTTTATTTTTTGAAGGAATTATTCTTTCAAATAGTACGCAAGTTGATCCAGGTTTTAATGGTAAGTTGTTTTGTCTTTTGTTTAATACATCAAATAAAACTGTGTATCTTAAACGTGGAATGAAGTTTTCTACTATTGAATTTAATAAGTTAATTGAGCCAACAGAGGCTTACAATGGTAGTCATGCTTATGAAGATTCAATGATTTCCTATTTACCGCGAAATATAATGAATGGCGCAATTAATGAATTAAAAAAGGATGTCGAGAAGCTTCGTTCAGAAAATACTAAAATGCAGCAATTATATATTGCTTCATTAGCGATTATGATTGCGGTATTGGCACTTAAATCAATTGGGGGATAATATTATGTATGATGTAGTAATAATAGGCGCTGGCCCATCTGGACTAATGGCTGGATACATTCTATTGAAATATGGAATTAGTTCTGCGATTGTTGAGCAAGGAGAAGAATATTATAAAAGGGAATCTGGCAATCCTTATGATGTTAGTTTTGGCTTTGGCGGGGCTGGTCTGTTTTCCGATGGTAAATTTTCTTATCCTCCAGCAGCATCAAAATTATGGTCTACATTAGAACCAGAAATTTTAGAAAAAGCTTATTATGAATTCAAGAAATTGTTGTCAGGTTTAGGTATAGAATTAGCTAAATGGGATAGTAAATGGATAGCATCAACTAATGAATATGATAAAAAAAATGGAGAAAAATGTTATAAACATATACAAGTTGAAAAAAAAGACCGTGAGCGTATTTTACGTGAATTAAGAGCAAAATTTACTGAAAATGAAAATCTTTTTTTGAATACTAGAGTTAATTGTATAAGAAGATTAAAAGGGCAGTACGTTGTTGAATGTGATGGTGGTGCTTGTTTTATATCTAAGAATGTTATTATTGCTACAGGTAAACGTTCATCTAGCGAATTATTGAGAGATATAGAAAATATTAAATATAAAAAAATCTGTGAAGTTGGTGTACGAATAGAATGTAATGCTGAATATTTTAAAAATGAAAATAAAAAATCTGATTTAAAGATAATACATTGTATAGAAAATAAATCAGATATCCGTACATTTTGTACTTGCTGGCATGGTAAGGTTGTTGAATCTTTATATGATGATGAGCATATTACATATAATGGTGAGAGTATCAATGGTTCTACATTATCAAATATGGGAATTGTGATAAAAAGCTCAAATGTAAAATCAACGCTATACTTAAATGCATTAAATGTAGTCAAAAATTTAAAACCTAAGAAAGTAGAACTAAATAAATATAGAAATGGAGAAGATTTTTTAGGGAAATATTTAGACGATGAAATTTATGAAGTGTTAAATGTATTGCTTGAAGACAACGCTATTGGAATGGTGTATGGACCAGAAATAGAAAAATACGGTAAATATCCTAATGTAGATATTAATTTACAAATAGCCCCTGGGATATATGTTATTGGGGATGGGACAGCATTGTTTCGCGGATTAATAGCAGCTTTTGTGAGTGGAGCATTTGTGGGTTTAAAACTAAAAAAAGATCGTGAGTTTGATAATGTAATTGCGAATTTAGCAATTAAAACTAGTCCTACAGAGAAAATGAAAACTGTATTTACTGCGCACTCAAAAACTAATTATTATGCTAAAAATGTCATTTGCGAACACGTGTTTAAGAATGGGATGATACCAATAAATCCGTATAGATGTTTCGGCTACTTTCTAGATGATAGAATTGATAGGGATATTGTGCGACAAGCTAATAATCAGATGGTTGTAAAATGTGATGAATTATGGGTTTATGGTCCTATTTCTGACGGTGTTTTATTTGAAATTGTAAATGCTTTAAAATCTAATAAACAGATTAGATTTTTTAGTGTTGGAACAAGATTAAACGATATCTATGAGATATCGATTGATTCATTGAAATTTGAACCTGAAGTTCATGCAAAGCATATTAAACGATCCGATATTCAAGACTTTATTAGAAGAAATATGGAAATAAATAAGCTAAAATGATAAAAGTTGACAAAATAGAAAACGATTATTTCTATTTTGTCAATCACAACAGAAATGGAGCTGTTTAAGATGCAAAAAATAACCAAAGCTGTAATCCCTGCTGCAGGCTTAGGCACCCGCTTTTTGCCCGCAACAAAAGCCTGCCCCAAGGAAATGCTGCCAATCGTAGACAAACCCACAATCCAATACATCATTGAAGAAGCACTTGCTTCCGGCATTGAAGACATTTTGATCATCACCGGTCACAACAAACGCTCCATCGAAGACCACTTTGACTATAACCCTGAGCTGGAACAAAACCTGCGTGAGCATGGCAAGGACGAGCTACTGGCGATGGTCAAAGCCATTGGCAACATCAACCTGCACTACATCCGCCAAAAGGAACACAAAGGGCTGGGACACGCTATCCTGTGTGCCAAATCCTTCGTAGGCAATGAGCCATTTGCAGTACTCTTAGGTGATGACGTAGTGTATAACGATGAATACCCCTGCTTAAAGCAACTCATGGACGTGTACAACGACACTGGAGCAAGCGTATTAGGCTGTCAGACAGTACCGCGGGAGAAGGTATCCTCTTATGGCATTGTTGCAAGCGAAGCAACGGATGCAGAGCGTATCTTCAAGGTAAATGACATGGTTGAAAAGCCTGCAGTAGAGGAAGCACCTAGTCGTTTGGCAGTGCTGGGACGCTATGTAATCACACCGGAGATATTCTCCATCCTGGAGCATACCGAACCTGGACGTGGCGGTGAAATTCAGCTTACTGATGCATTGAAGGTGCTAGCGAAGGAACAAGCCATGTATGCCTATGACTTTGTTGGCCGTCGCTATGACGTGGGCGACAAGCAAGGCTATCTGGAAGCAACGGTAGAATATGCGCTGCGCAGACCGGACCTGAAGAATAAGTTTTTGGAGTATCTGAAGGGGATTGTAGAGTAAGATTAAAAAGCGCCTGTCTAAAAAATAGGCACTACACTAATTCAAAATTTCCTTAAAAAAGGGAACAGTTTAGATAGCAATTATTCACAAGCATGTTTAATATTTTATAGTTTGTAGTGCGCTTTGAGCACTTGTATAGTGAGGTGGAATACAATGTTAGAAGAATTTATTGAAAAATGGCCTCAAATATTGCCTCAAATATTGCCTACATTAGTTGGGTTGGTTGCTCTTTTAGTCTATTATTTACAAGAAGGTCAAAAGAGAAAAGAAGCTGCTTCTTTAATAGTATTACAAATAAATGAATTAACAGAAAGAATAAGAGAGATTTCAGGATATATAACTGAAGGTGGGATTGATTCAGTGTCTTTTTATGAATCGGTACCTATTTTGGAAACCAATTATTGGAATAAATATAAGCATTATTTTGTTAATAGCATGGATGGCAATAGCTTTACAGCTATTAACCAATTTTATAGTTATGCTTTAGAAATACAAGAACAACAAATGTTTGCCAAAGAATTACAGAAAAAAGTCTTTTATTAGTACAACAGGCTATAAATAATTTAGAGTTTGAGTTTATAAAAAATGGAATTAACAGTAATTATGGAAAGATTGATCTAAATAGTTTGCTGTCATCACTTGCTAAATCTATGCCAGCGGGCATGAGTGAGGAAGATAAAAACAATTTACTTAATTTGAGTAAATTGGTATTAGATCAAAATCCAGGATTCGACATAAATCAATTTTGGAATGTATTTGATAAACAAAAGGTTCGCATTAACTTAATATTTAATAGCAGAGGAAATATAATTACAAATTACTCACCGATACAAGTAGCCGTTAGTTTAAAGAAAATTTTTGTAAAAATTTCGTTACTTACGATTATAGGATGTAATGGATATACAAGTTTAGAAAAAATAGCCAATAGCACGGCATGGCTATTGTATAAGAGATGAGATACTTATATACTTTTGTATATAGCAAGCGTTAAACCAATCACTGAGAGATACATACAAGTGGATACTTTAATTATAATTTGATTAAAATTTTCTTGCATCAAGGTGTCTGGTTTACTAAACGATATTAAAAGCGAGAGACAGAATTAACTTTGCAAAACAGAGTGCAAATTTTGCATTTGATGAGGTGAGATTTATTGGCATCCAAACTTCTTATAGTAGGCGCCGGTGGCTTTGGTCGCGTGACGCTGGAGCACGCCAGCAGGCAGTTTGACTGCGCCTTTGTCGACGATGGCCAGGCAGCTGGTACAGTAGTCGATGGCGTGGAGGTAGTAGGCGGCAGCAGCGATTTGCAGCGCCTGCATGACGAGGCGGGCTTTGACCAGCTTATAGTGACCATTGGCAACAACAAGCTGCGCGAGGAGCTTTACCGCAAGGCCCAAGCGCTTGGCTACAGCTTTCCCAACATCATCTGCAGCAGTGCTTACATCAGTCCGCATGCCCAAATAGGCTGTGGCTGCGTGCTTTTAAACAACGTCGTAGTACAAAATGGCGGGCACGTTGGTGACGGCGTACTGCTGAACCCCGGTGTGGAGGTACACAACGACGCCTTTGTAGATGATTATGCGCTGATTTACACCAACTCCGTAGTACGCGCGTTGGCACATGTAGGCAAGCGAGTGCGTATAGGCAGCACTGTAAGTATCAGCAACAACGTAAACGTAGCAGATGACAGCGACATTCATAATGGGACAACGCTGTGAGCATAAAAGAGACAAGATAAAAACTAGGAGGGTTCACACATGACCGCATTTTCTGGAGCAACTTTGATGATTACCGGTGGCACCGGTTCCTTTGGCAACACAGTGCTGAAGCATTTTCTGGAGACCGATATTGGCGAAATCCGCATTTTCTCCCGTGATGAAAAGAAACAGGACGATATGCGTCACAGCCTGCAGGCAACGCATCCCGATACAGCAAAAAAAGTAAAATTTTACGTAGGTGACGTGCGCGACTATCGCAGCATCCGCGATGCTATGCCCGGTGTTGACTACATCTTCCATGCAGCAGCACTCAAGCAGGTACCAAGCTGCGAATTCTTCCCCATGCAGGCCGTAAAAACTAACGTCGAAGGCACCGACAATATGCTGCACGCAGCTATCGAAGCTGGCGTAAAGCGCGTAGTCTGCCTTTCCACCGACAAGGCTGCTTATCCCATCAACGCCATGGGCATCTCCAAGGCAATGATGGAGCACGTAATCTATGCCAACGCCCGCGTAGCTGCTGAGCGTGGCGGCACCGTAATCTGCTGCACCCGCTATGGCAACGTAATGTGCAGCCGCGGCAGCGTAATCCCGCTGTTTATTGACCAGATTCATGCAGGGAACCCCATTACCATAACCGATCCTGATATGACACGCTTCCTGATGAACCTTGACGAAGCAGTAGACCTGGTAAAATTTGCCTTTGAGCACGCTAACCCCGGCGACCTCTTTATCCAAAAGGCAGATGCATCTACCATTGGTGACTTGGCCAAGGCAGTACAGGAATTGTTTGGCGACACCGGCACCAACATCATCGGCACACGCCATGGCGAAAAGCTGTACGAAACACTGATGACTCGCGAAGAACGCCTGCGCAGCGAAGACATGGGCAACTACTTCCGTGTAGCAGCAGACAGCCGCGACCTGAACTATGACAAATTCGTAGTTAAGGGACAGGTACACACCATGGCAGATGAATCCTACACAAGCCACAACACCACCCGTCTGGATGTTGCAGGTACTGTGAAAAAGATTCTTACCACCGACTATGTTCAGGAAGAGCTTAAAGGCATTCGTCATTATTAAGCGTGGGAGAGACAAATGAAAATACTCGTAACAGGTGCCAAGGGCTTTGTTGGGCAAAACCTTGTAGCCAACCTCAAAAACATTCAGCAGGGCAAAAACCGTACCCGTCCTGCACTGCAGATAGATGAAATTTATGAATACGATATCAACTCCACACCGCAGGAGCTGGAAACATACTGCGCACAGGCAGACTTCGTCTTTAACCTGGCTGGCGTAAATCGTCCCAAGGACCAGAGCGAATTCATGCAGGGAAACTTTGGCTTTGCTTCCATCCTGTTGGATACCCTGAAAAAGCATGGCAATATCTGCCCGGTAATGCTGGCAAGCTCTATTCAGGCAACACTCATCGGCCGCTACGGAGAATCCGACTACGGTAAATCCAAGCTGGCAGGCGAGGAGCTGTTCTTTGCCTATGCCAAGGAAACAGGGGCGCAGGTGCTTGTATATCGCTTCCCCAATCTTTTTGGCAAATGGTGTCGACCAAACTATAATTCCGTAATTGCCACCTTCTGCAACAACATCGCCAACGACCTGCCGATTCAGGTCAACGATGCCAGTGTAGAGCTGGAGCTTTTATATATCGACGATTTGGTAGAAGAAATGCTGGACGCACTGGAAGGTAAAGCACATCGCTGTAAATATGATGGTCTCGCAGCGCAGGCAGCAGCAGATGGACGCTATTGCTATGCGCCGACAACGCACAAGGTAACGCTAGGCGAGATAGTTGAACTGCTGGATTTGTTCAAAGCACAGCCGCAAAGCCTTGTTATGCCGGAAATTCCCTACAACAGCTTCGCCAAAAAGCTGTATTCCACCTATCTTTCCTATTTGCCGGTAGAAAAGACCATCTTCGACCTGAAGATGAACAAGGACGAGCGCGGCAGCTTTACCGAGCTGCTGAAAACGCTGAACTGTGGCCAGTTTTCCGTCAACATTTCCAAACCGGGGATTACCAAGGGCGAGCATTGGCACAACTCCAAGTGGGAATTCTTCATAGTAGTAGCAGGCCATGGCCTGATTCAGGAACGCCACATCGGTTCGGACGAAATCCGCGAATACGAAGTCAGCGGTGACAAGATTCAGGCAGTACAAATGCTGCCTGGCTTTACGCACAACATCATTAACCTGTCGCAGACAGAAAATCTGGTAACAGTAATGTGGGCCAACGAACAGTTTGATCCGCAGCATCCTGATACCTTTGGCGAGAAAGTAGAGGCAAAGCATGAGTGATTATAGCAAGGTAAGCTTCCAGAACAACGGCAAGCTGAAGCTTTTGATTATCGTAGGCACCAGACCGGAAATCATCCGTCTGGCTGCAGTTATTAAAAAAACACGCAAATATTTTGACGTAATCCTGGCGCATACAGGACAAAACTATGATTATACACTGAATGGCGTCTTCTTCCATGATTTGGAGCTGGCAGATCCTGAAGTGTATCTGAACGCCGTAGGCAGCGATTTGGGCGAGACCATGGGCAATATTATCGCTGAATCCTACAAGCTGATGGCAGCAATTAAACCGGACGCTGTGCTCGTTTTGGGCGACACCAACAGCTGCCTTTCCGTTATCGGTGCTAAGCGCCTGCATATCCCCATCTTCCATATGGAAGCAGGCAACCGCTGCAAGGACGAGTGCTTGCCGGAGGAAACAAACCGCCGCATTGTAGATATCATCTCCGATGTTAACATGGCCTATTCTGAGCACGCGCGTCGTTATCTGGCAGATACAGGACTGCCGAAGGAGCGTACCTATGTTACCGGCTCCCCGATGGCCGAGGTGCTGCATATGAACCTGGCGAAGATTGAAGCATCTGATATCCATACACGTCTGGGACTGGAAAAGGGTAAATACATCCTGCTTTCTGCGCACCGTGAGGAAAACATCGATACAGAAAAGAACTTCACTTCGCTGTTCACCGCAATTAACAAAATGGCGGAAAAATATGATATGCCGATTTTGTACTCCTGCCATCCGCGTTCTCGCAACCGTCTGGCAGCCAGCGGCTTTGAACTGGACAAGCGCGTAATTCAGCATGAGCCGTTGGGCTTCCATGATTACAACTGCCTGCAGATGAACGCCTTTGCTGTAGTATCTGATTCCGGTACACTGCCGGAGGAAAGCAGCTTCTTCACCAGTGTGGGGCATCCCTTCCCGGCGGTGTGCATCCGTACTTCTACGGAGCGCCCGGAAGCACTGGACAAAGGCTGCTTTGTGCTCGCAGGCATTGACGAAAAAAGCCTGCTGCAGGCTGTAGACACAGCGGTTCAGATGAACCTTGATGGCGATGACGGACTGCCGGTGCCTGATTATGTAGATGAGAACGTATCTACTAAGGTTGTGAAGATTATCCAAAGCTACACAGGTGTGGTTAATAAGATGGTCTGGAGAAAAGGGTAAGGGGAGCAACTTAGAGTTAAATATCGTGCAATAGAAAAAGCGCTTGCCGGACGGCAGGCGCTAAATATATCATGATTTGCAAGGTGTTTATAGGAAATTTTTACAAAGCATTAAAGCAACGTTTATTCAATAGTGGTATAATATAGCATAGCATACTATTATGCTCGTGTAAGGAGATATGTATATCATGCAAACAATTTTAGTAACCGGTGCCGCCGGCTTCATCGGCAGCAACCTCGTCCTGGAGCTGCTGCGCTCCCTGTCACCGGTGCAGATCATCGGTCTGGACAACATGAACGACTACTACGACGTATCCATCAAGGAATACCGTCTGGAGCAGATTGCTGCCAGCGCTGCCGAGCACAGCGACTCCCAGTGGACCTTCATCAAAGGCAACCTGGCTGACAAAGCA
Source organism: Phascolarctobacterium sp. Marseille-Q4147 (assembly GCF_017968825.1). Taxonomy (NCBI): domain Bacteria; kingdom Bacillati; phylum Bacillota; class Negativicutes; order Acidaminococcales; family Acidaminococcaceae; genus Phascolarctobacterium; species Phascolarctobacterium sp. Marseille-Q4147. The sequence goes on from NZ_CP072874.1 coordinate 1,915,600, forward strand.
CTCATCGACAAAATCTTTGCCGACTACAAACCTGAAATAGTAGTAAACCTGGCTGCACAGGCTGGCGTGCGCTATTCCATCACCAATCCTGATGCCTATATCGAAAGCAACCTGATTGGCTTTTACAACATACTGGAAGCCTGCCGTCACTCCTATGACAACGGCGCCAAGGGCGTAGAGCATCTTGTATATGCCTCCAGCTCCAGCGTGTATGGCTCTAATAAAAAGGTGCCGTATTCCACTGATGACAAGGTAGACAACCCTGTATCGCTGTACGCTGCAACCAAAAAATCCAACGAGTTGCTGGCACATGCCTACAGCAAGCTGTACAACATTCCCTCAACTGGACTACGCTTCTTCACCGTATATGGTCCTGCAGGCCGCCCGGACATGGCCTACTTTGGCTTCACCAACAAGCTGCTGGCAGGCAAAACCATTGAAATCTTTAACTACGGCAATTGCAAACGCGACTTTACCTACGTTGACGACATCGTTGAAGGCGTAAAGCGCGTAATGCAGGCACCGCCTGAACGCAAGCTGGGCGAAGACGGACTGCCGCTGCCGCCGTATAAGGTATATAACATTGGCAACAGCCACCCGGAAAACCTGCTGGACTTTGTGACCATTCTGCAGGAAGAGCTGCTGCGTGCAGGAGTGCTGCCTGCTGATTATGACTTTGAAGCACACAAAAAGCTTGTACCCATGCAGCCTGGTGATGTGCCTGTAACATACGCTGATACTACGCCGCTTGAACGTGACTTTGGCTTTAAACCGAGCACGCCGCTGCGCGAAGGTCTGCGCAAATTTGCTGAATGGTACAAGAAATTTTATAACTGCTGATTATATAAACAAAAGGAGTATGATGAATATGAAAATTGCCGTTGCCGGTACTGGTTACGTTGGTCTTTCCCTGGCTACGCTGCTTGCGCAGCACAATGAAGTAAAGGCCGTTGATATTATCCCGGAAAAGGTTGAGCTGATCAACAACAAAAAATCCCCGATTCAGGACGATTATATTGAAAAATATCTGGCTGAAAAGGACCTTAACCTTTTTGCTACGCTGGATGCAGAAATGGCCTATAAGGATGCAGAATTTGTTATCATCGCTGCACCGACCAACTACGACAGCAAAAAGAACTTTTTCGACACCAGCGCTGTAGAAACAGTAATCAAGCTGGTTATGCAGTACAACCCCAATGCGATTATGGTAATCAAATCCACCATTCCCGTTGGCTACACCAAAAGCATCCGTGAAAAAACCGGTAGCAAGAACATCATCTTCAGCCCGGAATTTTTGCGCGAAAGCAAAGCGCTGTACGATAACCTGTACCCGAGCCGCATCATCGTGGGCACCGACCTGGAGGATGAGCGTCTGGTGAAGGCTGCGCATACCTTTGCCGGCCTGCTGCAGGAGGGCGCAATCAAAGAGAACATTGACACTCTGTTCATGGGCTTCACCGAAGCAGAGGCAGTTAAGCTGTTCAGCAATACCTATCTGGCACTGCGCGTTTCCTACTTCAATGAGCTTGATACATATGCAGAAATGAAGGGATTGGATACCCAGCAGATCATCAACGGTGTTTGCCTTGATCCGCGTATTGGCAGCCATTATAATAACCCCAGCTTTGGCTATGGTGGTTACTGCCTGCCGAAGGACACCAAGCAGCTGCTGGCAAACTATGCAGACGTACCGGAAAACATTATTGAAGCGATTGTTGAAAGCAACAGAACACGTAAAGACTTCATCGCTGAGCGTGTGCTGGAAATTGCCGGTGGTTATGAAGCAAATGCTGAATATGATGCCCAGAAGGAAGGCAAGGAGCCTGTAATCGGCGTTTACCGCCTGACCATGAAATCTAACTCCGACAACTTCCGTCAGAGCAGTATTCAGGGCGTAATGAAGCGTATTAAGGCTAAAGGCGCGAAGGTTATTGTATATGAACCTACGCTGGAGGATGGCAGCACCTTCTTTGGCAGTGCTGTGGTAAACGATCTCGAGAAGTTCAAGGCTGAAAGTCAGGCAATTATTGCAAACCGTTATGATAGCTGCCTTGATGATGTGCAGGAAAAGGTATATACCAGAGATTTGTTCAGAAGAGATTAATATGGAATAAAGTGAAACACCGACGTCCGCCGTACCGAGGGTACGGCAGATGCCGGTGTTTTTAATCGCTTTAGTATTTGAAAATTATACTTAAATATCGTGCAATAGAAAAAGCGCTTGCCAAATGGCAGGCGCTTTTTGAACAGGCGGAGCTTACTGCTCCTTAGCTAACAGATCCTTGAAGTACTGGTGCTCTTCGGGTGGAATATGCAGCTTTACCATAGCTTGGTCAACAGAACAGCTGTCGCTGAGCATAGTATTCTTTATAAAACGAATAGTAGCTTCTGAAATGCCTTCAGCTCTTCCGTCATTAATGCCAGCCTCATAAATTTGCTTGCTGAAATTATCCATAGTTGCGAGTCCCTCCTTTGTGGTTTTAAGATTATTGATACATTGTGAAAGCTTTCCTTGGCTAAAATCACCTGCGTCGGCGGTAGCAAAATATTGCATAAGCTGCGCAATACTGCTGTTATCGTCAACCTCTGCGTTGATATAGCACATGTGCAGGCCGTCATTGTAGGGAGTATTGGTATCGCCTAAAAATTTTAAGATTGGGTAGCAGGTTTTGCCAAGCTTCCAGATATCTGTCTGGCTGATATAAAAAATGTGCAGCTCTGGTACAGATGCATAAGTCTGGTCACCCTTAAAAAAGTATTCATTGATGATAGTTGATGCGTAATAAAGCATCCGCTTTTCGTGTGCAATGCCACCATCTGCCTTCTGAATTTCAATTTCATAAAGCTTGTTGTTGGCATCCTCAGCGAGTACATCCATGATGATGTTGTGCGAGGAGAGCTTGCTGATGACATACTGCGTTTTATTCTTTTTGATTACCAGTGTTTTGATACCGGTGAGAACACGCAGGATATGCTCGCAGGCCTCTTTGTCCTCTAAAACAGCTCTGGCAAGCAGGTCATTGAACAAGTTCATGCCCAAGATGTGCTTTTGCAGCTCTTCCAGTGTCAGCAGAAGACTGCTTTTGGATAGTTTTTTGGTCATAGTTTCCTCCTTTAATTATAATATCTGCTCCAGCAAAATACAACATAAGGTGCTTAAGAAAAAAAGCAGTACACATAGCATCCGGAAGTTCCGGATACCGTAGGTACTGCTAAATACTACCGACATGAGCCGGTAGGCCCTGCTTATTTTGTTGTGAATGTGAAGCTAAGCTAAGTATAAATAAAAGGACAACAGAAATCAAGTGAAGATTCTGAAAAATCACATAATGAGATGATCTTGCGATATACAGGTTTAGCCATCAGCATATAAAATAATCTTGAAACATAGAATATAGTTTGCTACAATATATTACTGTAGAGTGTTTTCAATAAGCAAGCGATATAACACACACTTGTAATGAACAAATTTATCAACCTGGGAGATGTTGCCTGATGAAAAAATTAATTAGCGCTATAGCAATTGCCGCGGCCCTTGGCTGCAGCTGCGCCGCAGCCAGCCCGCTGGTTACGGCTGACGTGCCGCTTGATAGCAGCTATTACGGTTATCTTGATAAGCTGGAGGGCATGGGCTATATACAGGACATGCCTGCCAACACCAAGCCTTACAGTCGCCTGGACATGGCCAAATGGGTGCTGCAGGCTGACGCAATTGCCAAGAGTAAGCCATTGCCGCCATACCTGCAGACCAGGCTGGATGCAATGCGCGAGGGCCTGGCAGAGGAGATTGCCTACCTGCAGGGTGCAGGTAAGATTAATAATGTGAAGCTGCGCGGCGCCAGTGTTGACCTGTCGTACCTGCAGCAGGACAGTGCTGCCTATAAGTATAACAATGCCAAGGCGCAGTGGCAGCTGCTGAACCACAATAACAATGGCTATCTTTATGGCGATGGCTTTAACGCTGTGGGCACGCTGCACATCAGCGGCAGCCTGAACAAGGACCTGGCTGTGGGCGTTACGCCGCGCTTTAGCTGGGATAAGGACGAGCATGGTGATGCCAGCCTTGTTGAAGGCTACGCCAAAACGCATTTAGGCGTGTGGGGGATTACTGCCGGCAGGCAGCCGATGTCCTGGGGCGCAGGGCGCGCAGGACAGCTGGCATTTGGCAGCAATGCAACGCCGCAGACAGCAATTAAGCTGAATTTGCTGGAGCCGCACACCTTTGAGCATGGTGCGTTGAAGTTTTTGGGCAAGGCGAATGTCAATGTCTTTGCCAGCAGGCTGGAGGGTAACAGGGTTGCAACTTCCGGTTCGACGCTGGAAAAGGACCACGCTGCTCTTGTCGGCATGCGTGTGGATTTTATGCCGACGGATACGTTTACGATTGGCCTGGAGCGCATGTCGATGCTGAAGAAGTTTAATAAGCATTGGCTGCTGGGCGATAATGCTGATGCTGCCGAAAAGGATAATTGGAACGATATTGCGGGCCTTGATTTTAAGTATCGCTTCCCGGGCGTGCAGGTTTATGCTTCGCTGTATGGCGAGGACCAGGCGCATGCCTTCCCCTGTGAAAATGCTTATAATGTTGGCATGTACTTTCCGCAGCTGGTGCCGGACGGCAGCTGGGATTTGCGCGTGGAGGCTGCCAAAACTAATGATGCCTGGTATGGCCATTGGGTGCTGAAGAATGGCTGGACGTATAAAGACGCTATTTTGGGCGATTGGCTGGGCGCAGATGCGAAACGCGTTTATGCGGAGGTTAACCATTATCTGGCAGATGGCGGCAAGCTCGGGCTGAGCTATACCTATGCTGATATGCAGCAGACGGCGCAGCACAATGGCAGCCTTAAGGAAGTTGAGCTTAGCTACAGCAAGAGCCTACAGAAGAATTTGCTGTTGAATACTGCTGTTGGCTATGGCAAGCTGGGTAATGATACCAGCAAGCTGGTGGCTGTGGGCCTGAGCTGGGAGTATTGAGCTTAGAGCATGCAAGAGTTTAATATACGCTAAAACGTGAAAACACCGACGTCTGCCGTACCAGGGGTACGGCGGATGCCGGTGTTTTTTGCTTATTTACATGTGAGCGTCGCAATTAAATATCGCGCTGCAACCCTTCCGTCTGCTCGCAAAGCTCGCAGCCACCTTCCCTTTCAGGGAAGATATATCAGACCTGCGGAAGGCTAAACTTCGTAAATCTGTTTAACTTCTATATGCTCCCTGCCGTCGCAAAGCGACATTAGCACGACCAACAGTTTCTCGCAGCGCAAGCTTGCGATAAACTGGGTCTTAGCGTCAGGGAGCTGGCATCGCCGCAGGCGATGACTGAGGGTTGTGCCCATTAGAGAAGGTACGGAAGCTTACAAGCTGCCTGCTCTGTCCAAAAAGCCACGCAGAATGTCGCAAGAGGCAGCGAATTTAGCCTGCTCCTCTTCCGTCAGTTTCAGCTCAAGAATCTCTTCGATACCGTTCTTGCCGATGACACAGGGTACGCCGGCTGCAACGTTCTTCTGACCGTATTCGCCGTTGAGAGCGGTGGAGCAGGGCCAGATGAGCTTCTGGTCATGGAAGATAGCCTTAATCAGCATGCAGGCGGCATTGGCAATACCGAATTCCGTACAGCCTTTGCCGTCAACCTCAATATCGCCGGCTCTTTTAACATGCAGCTGCAAATCATCCAGACTGAGGGCAGCCAGCTCCGGACGTTCGCTGCGTAGCTGGGCAAAGCTCTTGCTGCCGATGCGGATGCGGGACCAGACAACGAAGCTGGAATTACCGTGCTCGCCCATGCAGAAGGCTTGAATAGATTTACGGCTGTAGCCGGTAGCGGCGCTGAGTACGCGCAGCAGGCGGTAGCTTTCGAGGCTGGTGCCGGTGCAGAAGCAGCGATGCGGATCCCACTGCATCTGACGACGGATATGCTCGCAGATAATATCTGCAGGATTGGAAATGCTGATCATAATTCCCTTGAAGTCAACCTGCTTCAGGTGGCTGATAACTTCGTTAGCCATCTTGATGGAATCATCAAACATATCCAGACGAGTTTCGCCGGGACGACGGCTGCGGCCGAAGGCCATTACCAGAATATCTGCGTCATTGAGCTCGCTATATTCACCGGCGCGGATTTTTGCATCGTGACCGCAAAGAGCACCGCTGACACAGTCGTCCAAATCCAGTGCTTGTGCTGCAGCTTTTTCCTTAAGAATATCAATAAGTACAATATCATCTGCTTCACCGGATTGGATGAGCGCTAAAGCAACATGGGAGCCGACGTGACCTGCGCCGACGATTACAACCTTACGAGTTTTGAACATAACAGAGACCTCCTTATGAAAACAGGGAACCGTCCCCACTTGTGCTGGAGATAGTTCCCTCATTTTTTCTATGCGGTGAAAAATATGCCGATACAGTATTTTTCACGCTTCGCTATATTATTTGTTTGCTTCTGCTTCGGCAATAACCTTATTGATATCTTCGATAAGAGCATCAACATCAATGCCGTGAGCGCCTGCGCCCTGACCGATGGTTTCGAAATGAGCAGCCATGCAGCCGATGCAGCCCAGACCATATTCAGCGAAAACCTCCATGATTTCAGGATGGTTTTGAACGGCTTCAATAATGCCGGTATCTTTAGTAACCATTGTATAAGTCTCCTTTTTATAAAAATTGTACACGAAATCCGTACTCATTCATTATATCATCTGTGCTTCTAAAAGCCAAATTTATTACTGAAAATTTTTTGCGAAATAAGCTTGACAGAGTTCACGTTTTTTTGATTATTTTTTCACATTAAGCTGTGAAATACTTGCGTTTACGGCTGATAAACGATATAATGGAGAAAAGTGGTGCAATGTGGGTAAAAGGGGGCGACAAAATGCTTTTAGGTGAATACGAACACACTCTGGATGCAAAAGGTCGTCTTGCTATGCCTGCTAAGCTGCGTGAAAGTTTGGGCAGTAAGTTTATTATTACCAAAGGTCTGGACGGCTGTCTTTTTGTTTATGATATGGAGCAATGGCATCAGTTGGAACAGAAGCTGGCAGCCTTGCCGATGAGCCGCAAAACAGCGCGTGATTTTACCCGTTTTCTCTTTGGCGGTGCCTGCGAGGGCGAATGTGACAAGCAGGGCAGAGTATTGCTGCCGGCAAACCTGCGTCGCCATGCCGGTCTGGAAAAGGATGCTGTGATTGTGGGCGTAGGCAGCAGAGCCGAAATTTGGGACGCAGGCCGCTGGAACGAATATAACGAAGAAAATGCTGAGGATGTGAGTGAGCTCGCAGAGCAGCTTGCTGACTTAGGAATATAAGATTGGTGTTGGCTATGGAATTTAAGCATACAAGTATTCTGCTCGCTGAGAGTGTGGACTTTCTGATAACAGATAAAAATGGTATTTACGTGGACTGCACTATGGGCGGTGCGGGGCACAGCAGTGCGTTTGCCGCACAGCTGGAGGCAGGCGGTCTTCTGATTGGCATTGATCAGGATGATGATGCTATTGCTGCCGGTTCCGAACGCTTGCTGAACAAATTTACCTGCAAAACCGCAGTTGCCAAGTCCAATTTTGAAAACTTTTCCCAGGTATTGGATTCCATGGGAATCGATGAAATTGACGGTATCTTTTTTGACCTTGGTGTTTCGAGCTATCAGCTGGATACCCCGGAGCGTGGTTTTTCGTATATGCATGACGGACCTTTGGATATGCGTATGAATAAAGAAGCGAGTCTGGATGCAGAGTACATCGTCAACCACTACAAGGAAGAAGAGCTGGCGGATATTATTCACCGTTACGGTGAGGAACGCTGGGCCAAGCGTATCGCGCAGTTTATTGTGGCGGCACGCAAGGAAAAGCCGTTGACTACTACCTTTGAACTGGTGGATGTCATCAAGAAGGCTATTCCCAAGGGAGCAAGACTTGACGGTCCGCATCCGGCGAAGCGTACCTTTCAGGCTATTCGCATCGAGGTAAACAACGAGCTGGGAATTTTGGCAGATACTATGGAAAGAGCCGTGAACCGCTTAAAGAGCGGCGGCCGTATCGGTGTTATTACCTTCCATTCGCTGGAGGACAGAATTATTAAGCAGACCTTTGCCAAGCTTGCCAAGGGCTGCACTTGCCCGCCGCAGCTGCCGGTGTGCGTATGCGGTAAAAAGCCTTTGCTGCGTAAAACGGGAAATATCGTTCCCTCTAAGGCAGAGGTAGAGGAAAATCCGCGCAGCCGCAGTGCGCGCCTGCGTTATGCAATTAAAATTTGACAGATAATAGCTGAGAGATAAATTTTGATGTTTTGATGAAGGGTGATTTTGATGCTTGCCAGAAAATACGATAATTATGCTTGGCAGGAGCAGTCTGCCGAGCAATATGAGGTTCAGCAGCCTGCCCGCAGAAAAGTACATAGACCTGATCCGAGAAGAGTGCTGCGCAATAGAATTCTTAAAGCATTTTTACTTATTATGGCAGCTTATTTCATTGTGGTTTTACGTAGCAATGCTATGGTGCAATATGGCAATGAGCTGGTGAGCCTGCAGCAGCAGGAGGCTCAGCTTATCACCAAAAACAAAGAGCTGAAAATCGAGGTTGAGCAGCTGAAGGGACCGGACCGTATTATCGGTTTGGCCGAACAGTATTTGGGTATGAGTGTTGCCCGCAGCAATATTTATGTTAAGGCTGGCGGAAGCAGCAATTCTTTGGCTGTGCATAACAAATAAACATAGCCATTCAGTTTATATTGTGATATAATTTGAATGGGTTTTTGGGAGGCAGCCTTTTGGCTGCCGTTTCAATTTAAATTCTATACTATAATTAAACTAGAAGTAATTTACGGCTTTGCTCCATGAGGGGCAGAACGTAAAACAGGGGGGTTAATAAATGGAAAAGCAATTAGCTTCACTCCTTGCCTTATTGCCGCAGGCTGAGGTAATTGGCAGTGCTGATAAAGTTATTACTGATGTAACTGCCGATTCACGTGCGGTGGTAGCCGGCAGTCTTTTTATCTGCCTGAAGGGTGCGACTGTAGACGGACATAAATTTTTGGCGATGGCTGCCGAGAAGGGCGCTGTTGCTGCGCTGGTGGAGGACGTTCCCGCTGAAGTACCGCAGGGCGTTACTTTGATTAAGGTTGCTGATACGCGTGAGGCTATGGAGCTGGTAACGCCGTATTTTTATGATTATCCGGGACGCAAGCTGAGAATGATCGGCGTGACCGGTACTAACGGCAAAACAACCTCGACGAATATTATTCGCCTGATTCTGCGCAAAGCAGGCTACAAGGTTGGCCTGATTGGCACTATCAATATTATGATTAACGATGAGATTACCGAATCTCATAACACTACTCCGGATGTAGTTGACCTGCAGAAAACATTGTACGCTATGTGCTGCGCCGGCTGTGATTACTGCGTTATGGAGGTATCCAGTCATGCGCTGGCGCTGAAGCGTGTAGCAGGCATTGAATATGACTGCGCTGTGCTGACGAATATTACCCAGGATCACCTGGACTTCCATAAAACTATGGAGAATTACCGCGATGCCAAGAGCCTGCTCTTTGAGCATCTGACCGACGGCAGCAAGCCGAATAAAAACGCTGTCTTCAATATGGATGATCCGAGCTCCGCAATTATCCGTGAGCGTACCAAGGCTAACGTGCTGACCTATGGCGAAGGCCATGATAATGATATCTATCCTTTGAGCTTTACGGTTGAGCCGAAACATATGCAGCTGCTGCTGCATACTCCGGTGGGCGAAATGGACTTGGAGCTGAAGATTACCGGTGAGTTCAATGTTTATAACGTTATGGGCGTTATCGGTGCAATGCTGGCTGAAAAGATTGACAAGAATATCATCTGCTCCGTACTTGACGGCTTTGACGGCGTCCCCGGACGTTTCCAACTCGTTGAGGCAGGACAGCCTTATACTGTTATTGTAGACTACGCACATACTCCCGACGGCTTGGAGAACGTGCTGAAAACCGCGCGCTCTATTACCCGCGGTAAGCTGTGGGTTGTGTTCGGCTGCGGCGGTGACCGTGACAACAAAAAGCGTCCGATAATGGGTGCGCTGGCGCTGGAGCTGGCTGATAACATCGTTGTTACCTCCGATAATCCGCGTACCGAGGATCCGGAGCTGATTATCGACGAAATCTTTACGGCTCTGCAGAATGTGCCCGAGGGCAAGCACGTTACCCGTCTGAGCGACAGACGTGAGGCAATCTGCTATGCTTTGGCAGAGGCTGCTGACGATGATGTTATTCTGATTGCCGGCAAGGGCCACGAAAATTACCAGATTTTGAAGGACAGAACTATTCACTTTGATGATAAAGAAGTTGTAATGGAATACTGGAGTGATAAAAAATGCTGAAGGCCAGTGAAGTTTTAGCAGCTACTAAGGCTGTTTGTGCAGATTTTGAGTTTACCGGCGTAACCACCGATTCCCGTGCGGTAAAGCCGGGAGAATTATTCGTAGCGCTGAAGGGCGATAATTTTGACGGCCATGACTATTGCGCCAAGGCTGTGGAGCTGGGTGCTGCGGGCGTTGTTGTATCCCATGAGGTGAGCGGCCTGCCTGCGGGCGTTGCTGTGTTCATGGTAGAGGATACGCTGCTTGCTTATCAGCAGCTTGCGCATGCCTACCGTCTGCGTAAGCAGGGCTTGAAGGTTTTTGCTATCACAGGCTCCAACGGCAAAACCTCTACGAAGGATTTGCTGGCTGCCTGCCTGAGCTGCAAATACAATGTTGTCAAAACTCAGGGCAACTTCAATAATGAAATCGGTCTGCCGAAAACCTTGCTGAGCATTCAGCCGGATACCGATATTGCCGTTGTGGAGATGGGCATGCGCGGACTGGGCCAGATTGCCGAGCTGTGCCGCATTGCCGAGCCTGACAGCGGTCTGATTACCAACGTGGGCGAAACCCACATGGAGCTTTTGGGCAGCATGGAAAACATCGGCAAGGCCAAAAGCGAAATCGTACTTAATCTGCCGGAGGACGGCTTTGCTGTGCTCAACGGCGATAACGAATACGTACTGTCGGCAGCAGACAAAACCAAGGCAAAAGTTGTTTACTTCGGCCTGGGCGAAAACTGCGACTTCCGCGGCAGTGATATTGTGACTTCCGGTGCGGGTACTACCTTTACCTGCACGCACAAAGCTACGGGCGAAGCTGTTAAGGTAAGCCTGCAGCTGATTGGCGAGCATAACGTTTATAACGCGCTGAGCGCTATCGCCGGCGCCTTCTGTTACGGCGTGCCGATGGCAGCAAGCGCGCAGGCGCTGGCAACTGCCCGCCTGACAGGCAGCCGTCAGGAAATCGTTTATATCGGCGATATCACCTTTATCAACGATGCTTATAATGCAAGTCCGGCTTCTATGGAAGCGGCACTGAAAACCCTGGCGGAGGCCAAGAAGGCAGCTCATGGCAAGGCCCGCACTATTGCTGTGCTGGCAGACATGCTGGAGCTGGGAGATATCAGTGAGGATGCGCATCGCCGTGTAGGCCGCTGGGCTGTAGAAAACGGTGTGGATTTTGTACTGACCTACGGTCCGCAGGCTGCTTATATTGCGGATGAGGCTGCAAAGCTTGGTGGCAAGAGCAAGCATTGTGCCGATCGTCAGGAGGCAGCAGATGCTTTGCGTCTGATGGCTTCCGCAGGTGATATTATCCTGCTTAAGGGCAGCCATTCTATGCAGGTTGACAAGATGCTGGAGCTGTTCAAGTAAACTTAAGAGAGTGAGATTTTAGTAGATGTTAAAATTAATCGGAATTCCTGTGACTGCGTTTATTGTGTGTGCTTTAATCGGCCCGGTGCTGATTCCTTATCTGCATAAGTTGAAGTTCGGCCAGTCTATCCGTGAATGCGGACCGGCGAGCCATATGGCGAAAAGCGGCACACCGACGATGGGCGGACTTATGATGCTGGCAGCGTTGCTGGTTGCTTTGCTGTGGGGTAACTTTACTCCCCATGTAATTATTGCTTTGGTGCTGACAGTAGGCCATGCGGTCATAGGCTTTATAGATGATTACATTAAGGTTGTAATGAAGCGCAATCTGGGCCTGACTGCCAAGCAGAAATTTTTACTGCAGTTCATTCTGGCTGGTGCCTATGTATATTTCGCCGAAACTCATATCCGCAATACGGAGCTGTGGGTTCCCGGCATCAATGCTGTCATTGATTTAGGCTGGGGTTATTATGTGCTGGCCTTCTTGCTTTTGGTTGGCACAACCAATGCCGTAAACCTGACGGATGGTCTGGACGGACTGGTTTCCTTTGTCAGTCTGCCGGTTACCATGGTTTTCGCTTTTATTGCTTACATGCAAGGCATGCTGGATCTGAGCGGTTTTTCTTTGGGCCTGACCGGTGCCTGCCTGGGATTTTTACTGTTTAACCGTCATCCTGCCAGGGTATTTATGGGTGATACCGGTTCCTTGGCTTTGGGTGGTGCTATTGCCGCTTTAGCGCTTTTGACACGTACAGAGCTGCTGCTGGTTATTGTCGGCGGTATCTATGTAGCGGAAGCACTGTCGGTAATTATTCAGGTTACTTACTTCCGCTTTAGCGGCGGTAAACGCATTTTCCGCATGTCTCCGCTGCATCATCATTTTGAGCTGGGCGGCTGGCCTGAGGTTAAGGTTGTGCGTGTGTTTACAGCAGTAAGCTGCGTATTGTCTGTCATTGGCTTATGCCTGTGGCTTAATGCATTTGTATAAAAAATCTTCGGCTATAACCGTTTTGTCGTAATTTTTGCGGTGAAAGGGCTATAGCCTATGTATGTTTATGAATAGAGGGTGTTTCTTGATGACTAAAAAGGATGCTGTAATCGTTTACGGCGCAGGCATCAGCGGCCGTGGCGCAGCGCAGGTGCTGGCAGATAAAAAGCAGCAGGTATATTTGTATAACGATATGGACTGTACTTTAGAGCCGCAGCTGCTGCAGCTTTTAGAGAGCGTTGGCGGCGGGCTGGCCATCGGTCAGGCTGCATTTGAAGGCCTGCTTGATATTGCAGGTGTGCTGGTGCTTTCTCCGGGTATCGCCTGCGATAATGCAAATGTGCTGCTCGCAGAGCAACGCGGACTGGAGGTCATCAGCGAGGTTGAGCTGGGCTACAGGCTGTATGGCGGTCACATTGCCGCTATCACCGGTACTAACGGCAAAACCACTACCACTACTATTGTGGGCGAGATGCTCAAACGTCTGCCGGTGCCTTCTGCAGTAGGCGGCAATATCGGCTTGGCACTGTCCAAGGAGGTAGAGAGCCTGCCGCAGGATGGTTGGCTCGCTGCCGAGCTTTCCAGCTTTCAGCTGGAAAAAGTCAGCAGCTTCTGCCCTGATATCGCAGTAGTGCTGAATCTGACTCCGGATCATCTGGAGCGTCATCATACGATGGAGGCCTACGGCGAGGCGAAGAAGAACATTTTCCGTCAGCAGGGCGAGGCGCAGGTTACGGTGCTTAATTACGATGATCCCATCGTGCGTACCTGGGGTGCAGAAACTAAAGGCCGTTTGTGCTACTTCAGCCGTAAGGAAAAGCTGCAGCAGGGCATCTATATGCAGGATGGTAATTTTATCATCAGCTGGGACGGCAAGCAGGAAACTGTCTGCAATATCAGCGAGCTGCATCTGTTCGGCGGTCACAACGAAGAAAATGTGTTGGCAGCTATTGCCTGCGGTTTCTTCGCTAGTGTGAGCATCAGCGATATGGCTGATGTGCTGCGTAACTTCCGCAGCATTGAGCACCGCATTGAATACGTTGCAACGATTGATGGCGTGCCGTATTATAATGATTCCAAGGCTACCAATACCGATTCTACGATTAAAGCGTTGGAGGCCTTTAAGGACGGTCATATCATCCTGCTCGCAGGCGGTCACGATAAGCTGACACCGTTGGAGCCGATGATGGAGCTGGTTAAGGAAAAAACCGACGCATTGATTCTGCTTGGCGCTGCCAAGGAGCGCTTTAACAAGGCAGCTGTTGCCTGCGGCGTGCAGAACATCGTGCTGGCTGACAGCTTTGAGGACGCAGTGAGCAAAGCGCATGCGTTGGCACATAAGCCACAGGTTGTACTGCTTTCGCCGGCCTGCTCATCCTTTGATATGTTCAAGAATTATCCCGAACGCGGAAATTATTTTAAAAAGCTGGTACACGAGCTGGAGGGAGGTAACGTTAAGTGAAGGTAATTCTTTCCGGCGGAGGTACGGGCGGACACATTTATCCGGCCCTGACCATTGCGGATCAGATAAAAAAACTGCAGCCTGAGGCGGAAATCAGCTTCGTAGGCACACAGCAGGGCTTGGAAAAGGATATCATTCCCCGCTACGGCTACAAGCTGCAGTTCATTGAGGTAGCAGGCTTTAAGCGCAGCCTGAGCCTGGATACCCTGCGCAGTGCGGCAAAGCTTTTTGCCGGCTTGTATGATGCCTACAAGATTATCAGCAACGAAAAACCGGATCTGGTAATCGGTACCGGCGGTTATGTCTGCGGCCCGATTGTTTTCATGGCAGCGTTAAAGGGAATTCCCTGCTGCATTCAGGAGCAGAACGCGATGCCAGGTGTGACCAATAAAATTTTGTCACGTTATGTGCGCAAGGTGTTTTTAGGTTATAAAGAGGGCGGCAAATATTTTCACGGCAAGGCAGAGCTGGAATATACCGGCAATCCTATCCGCAGTGAAATTCTGCAGCATACGCGTGAGGAAGCTGTTAAGGAGCTGGGGCTGGACCCGGCGAAGAAAACGATTCTCGTTTCCGGCGGCAGCCGTGGTGCGCGCACCATCAACAACGCTATGCTCGAAGCAGAGCTGGCGCTTTCCGGCAGAGCCGAGGTACAGGTGCTGCATGCGACCGGTGATGTGAATTATGACGCCTATATGGCGGAAATCAAAAAGCGCGGCGGGGTGGCGGATAACATTATCATCAAGCCTTATCTGCATAATATGCCGGTAGCGTTGGCTGCGGCAGATCTGGCAGTATTCCGTGCCGGTGCAATCGGTTTGGCAGAGCTGATGGCGAAGGGAGTGCCGTCACTTTTGGTACCATATCCGTATGCTACGGCAAATCACCAGGAGTTTAATGCCAGAGCGGTAGAGGCTCAGGGTGCTGCCAAGGTTATTCTTGATAAGGACCTGACGGGTGACACCGTTTTGGAGTTTATCGAGCATTTATTAGTACATGAAGAGGAATTGCAGCAGATGCATGCGGCGGCCCAAAAGCTTGGCAGACCGCAGGCTGCAGAGGTTATAGCCAAAGAGGCTGTGGCCTTGACTAAACAATAAGGGAGGGCCTCGAGTGGCTGAAAACAAATTAGCAAACCTGCATAATATACATTTTATCGGTATCGGCGGCGCCGGCATGAGCGCGATTGCTTATGTATTGATTAAGCGCGGCTATGATGTAAGCGGTTCCGATTTAAATGCCGGTCATATGTCGGCACATCTGGCGGAAGAAGGCGCTATGGTTTATATGGGCCATGCTGCCAGCCAGGTGGAGGATGCTGAGGCTGTAGTTATTTCTACAGCGATTCATCCCAACAATCCGGAGCTGGTAGAAGCCAGAAAGCGCGGTATTCCCGTGCTGCACCGCAGCGATGTGCTGGCTGCAGTGATGAATGCTGCCGACGGCGTAGCTGTCGCAGGTGCTCACGGCAAAACTACTACCAGTGCAATGATTTCCTGCATTGCGGCAGAAAGCGGTATTGACCCGACTGTTATCATCGGTGGCGAGGTAAGCAGCCTTGGCGGTAATGCGCGCAACGGTGCAGGCCGTTTTGTGGTAGCGGAGGCGGACGAGAGTGACGGCTCCTTCCTCAAGCTGTATCCGTATCTTGCGGTAGTAACTAATATTGAAGATGATCATCTGGACCATTACGGTACAGAAGAAAATATATATCAGGCTTTTAAACAGTTTGTCGGCAACATCAAGGAAGGCGGCAAGGCAATTCTTTGCTTTGATAATGCCAAGGTGCGCCGTCTGGCTGCCGAAACTGATAAAGAGGTAATTACCTACGGCGTAGAAGGCGAGGGTGCTGACTACATTGCCCGTGACATCTCCTATGGTGTTGACGGCACCAGCTACAAGCTGTACTACAAGGGAGAATTTGTGACGGAGGTTCATCTGATTGTTCCCGGCAGACATAATGTGCTGAATTCTATGGGCGCGTTTGCTGCTGCACATGAGATGGGCATTGCTACCGACAAAATTCTTGCATCCCTGAAAAAGTTCGGCGGTGCCAAACGTCGTTTTGAAACCAAGGGTAAGGTAAACGGTGTCTGGGTTGTTGATGATTATGCGCATCATCCGACAGAAATCGGCGTAACGCTGAAGGCTGCCAGACAGACGAAGCCTGAGCGTCTGTTGTGCGTGTTCCAGCCGCATCGCTACACCCGTACCAAGCTGCTGTTCTCTGAGTTCTGCGAATGCTTCAAGGATTGCGACGAGCTGATTCTGACTGACATTTATGCAGCCAGCGAGGATGCAATTCCCGGCGTAAGCAGCATGCATCTGGCGGAGGGTATCAAAGCAACGACCGGTCAGGAGGTGCTGTATATCGGCAAGCTGACCAAGGCTGAGGAATATCTGGAGCGCATTGTACGTCCCGGCGATCTGGTGATGACCATCGGTGCCGGTGATGTGTTTAAAATTGGTGAAGAATTAGTTAGGGAGTTGGAAAGAAATGCAGATTAATAAGCAGGATGTTGTTGCTGTTGTTTTAGGCGGGCCTTCCTCTGAGGCCGAGATTTCGCGTGTTACCGGCGGCGCTATTGCCAATGCTTTGCGCGAAAAGGGCTATAATGCCAAGGAAGTGGAGCTGAATCCGTCGAATCTGATTAACGAGCTGCGTGATATGAACGCTAAGGTAGTATTTAACGCCGTTCATGGTATGTACGGTGAGGATGGCCGTTTGCAGAGCATTCTGGAGGCAGCAGGTATTCCTTATACCGGCTGCGGCGTACTTGCAAGCGCTGTTTCTATGGATAAATCCGCTACGAAGCGTTATCTGCAGTCTGCAGGCATTCCTACAGCACCCTGCATGATTATCAATAAGCGTGATGCAGGTGATTTGCAGGCGCTGGCAGACAAAATTATTTCCGAGTTCGGTCTGCCCGTAGTTATCAAGGCAGCAACCCAAGGCTCCAGCATCGGCGTTGTAATTCCTAAGACTGCAGAAGATGTTGTGCCTGCACTGGAGGAAGCCTTCAAGTATTCCGAAAATGTGCTGGCAGAAAAATGCATCAAGGGCAAAGAGCTGACGATTTCTATTATGGAAGAGAACGGCGAGCCAAAACCGCTGCCGGTTATCTGGATTGCACCGCATTCCGGAGCCTATGACTTCCATTCCAAATACACCAAAGGTGCTACGGATTACCACTGCCCGGCACCGTTTGATGAGAAAACTACTGCTTATATCCAAAAAATTGCCGTAGAAACCTACAAGCTGCTGGGCCTTTCCGGTGTAGCGCGTGTAGATGCTATGCTGGGTGATGAGGATGGCGTTGCTTATGTACTGGAAGCAAACACGGTTCCCGGCATGACGGCAACCAGCCTGGTTCCGAAGGCTGCTGCTGCTGTTGGCATCAGCTTCCCGGAGCTGTGCGAGAAAATTTTACTGAGCGCTAAATAAAAACGTTTTATAAGAAGCCAAAGGAGGTGCAGCATGGATTCATCGCAGACTATACGCGAACAACTGCGCAGACGCAGACGCCGGAAATTCTGGCACATGGTGCGCCTACTGGTATCCACGGCTGTACTTGCTGTAACATGTACATATGCCTGGCGCTATGTGCATAATCCTGCGTTTGCCTTTGGCAATGTCAGCATTCACGGAAGCAGTCAGCTGAAGGAGGCAGAGGTTATCTCGCTTGCAGGCTGCGGGCAGGGACCGTTGAATCTTTTCAATGCCAGCTCCGGCCGTCTGCGTGATGCTTTGCTGCATGATGTCCGCTTTAAGAATGCAGAGGTGGCTTACCGCTTTCCGGCAACCTTGCAGGTGAGCGTAGAAGAACGGCAGCCGGCGCTTTATGTTGCCAATTCCTATCACAGCTATCTGAAGGTGGATTATAACGGTGTTGTTCTCAGTGTGACGACTACTATTCCGGATGCCAAGGCCCCTGTGCTGGCCGGAATAAAGTGCGGTAATCTTTATCTGGGAGATAAGGTTGCCAATACGGGTGTGCTGCAGATTCTGCAATTTTTGCAGCAGCTGACGCCGGAAGCACTGCAGCGTATCGGTGAAATTGCCGTTGATGATAAGCAGGATGTCAAGCTGCAGCTGAGCGGCAGCTTTCCGGTGCGTTTGGGCAGGGTGCAGGAGGTATCACAGAAGGCTTCTGTGTTTATGACTGTTTTCAACAAGATTAAAGATAAAAATATTAAGGCTGAATATATTGATTTGACCTTCGGTAAGCCATATATCAAGCTTTTGCCAAAATAAATTGCTGTTAACTTGTTATAGCTGCAATGCTGTTGCAGCTGATGTCACAGTGAGGGTGAGATAATGAAAGAAATTTTTACTATGGATTTAAAGGGCAAGCTGTTGATTGCCGTGGTATTCATGGTGTTGGGATTTATGCTTTCGGTACAGTATAAAACTACAGAGCTTCAGCGCAATGTGCGTATGGACCGCGTAGAGGATTTGTCGGAACGCCTGAAGATTATGGAAGCCGAGAACAAGCAGCTGCTGACAGAGCTGGAAACCTTGCGTGCAGGTGCTGGCAAGGATCCTGCTGATGACCGTATGAAGCTGATGGCAGGCACGACTGACGTAGAGGGCGAAGGCATTGAGATATTGCTGGATGACAGCAATATTGCCAAAAAGTCCGGCGAAAATCCTAATTTGTACATCATTCATGATGAAGATTTGCTGCGTGTGCTCAACGAGCTGCGCGCTGCCGGTGCGGAAGCAATTTCTGTCAACGATCAGCGTATTGTGGCTATGAGCGAGATTCGTTGTGCCGGACCTACTGTTTCGGTAAACAATGTCCGCAGCGCTCCGCCTTATGTTATCAAGGCTATAGGCGCTCCTAAAACTCTGAGCAGTGCCCTGCGTCTGCGTGGCGGTGTTGTAGAAACTTTTGAGTTCTGGGGCATTCAGGTAAAAATCAAGACTGTTGAAAAGCTGCATATTCCGGCGCTGAAGGCACCGCGCAGCTTTGAATACGCTAAGATAGTGGAAAGCAAGGAGGCTGCGAAATGATCGGATTTGCATTTGCCGGACTTTTGCTTGGTCTTATACTCGGTGTTTACTGTCCTTTCAGAGTGCCGCCCGAATACGCACGTCTGCTTGCCGTAGCTGTTATGGCAGGTATGGATGCAGTGCTGGGCGGTGTACGTGCTTCGCTCGAAGGCAATTATGATACTCAGGTTTTCATTTCCGGATTCTTTATCAACGGCATTTTGGCAGCCTTTTTGTGCTATGCAGGTAATCTGATCGGTATCGATTTGTATCTGGTAGCGGTACTGATTTTCGGTATGCGTATTTTCCAGAATCTGGGAATTATCCGTCGCCTTTATATGGGCAAATAAGTGTCCTGCAGGAAGATGAAGAAAAAAATTCATCAATAAGCAGGAAAATAGCACTTTCATGTTGAACAATATAAAAATGATTATTTTATAAATAAGCTACCCAAAGCTAAGGGGGACGTAGAATATGTTTGATGACGTAGAGACAACCTTTGAACCGTTGGCCAATATTAAAGTAATTGGTGTCGGCGGTGGCGGCAATAACGCCGTAAACCGTATGATTGACGCCGGCGTAAGCGGCGTAGAATTCATTGCAGTGAACTGCGATAAGCAGTGCCTGATGCTTTCCAAAGCAGAAAAACGCATCCAAATCGGCGAAAAGCTGACTAAAGGTCTGGGTGCAGGCGCAAATCCCGAAATCGGCGAAAAAGCTGCCGAAGAATCCCGTGACCAGATTCTGGAGTCCCTGAAGGGTGCAGATATGGTATTTGTTACCGCAGGTATGGGCGGTGGTACCGGTACCGGTGCTGCGCACGTTGTTGCGGAATGTGCCAAAGAAATCGGTGCGCTGACTGTCGGCGTTGTAACCAAACCCTTTGGCTTTGAGGGTCCTCGCCGCATGAAGCAGGCTGAGGCAGGTATTGTCAACCTGAAGGAAAAGGTTGATACCCTGGTAACTATTCCTAACGACCGTTTGCTGCAGATTATCGAAAAACGTACTTCCATGCTGGAAGCATTCAAAAAGGCCGATGACGTATTGCGTCAGGGCGTTCAGGGCATTTCCAACCTGATTGCTGTTCCCGGTCTGATTAACGTTGACTTCGCCGATGTCAAGACTGTTATGTCCAATGCAGGCAGCGCTCTGATGGGCGTTGGTACCGCTAAGGGCGAAGGCGGCGGCAAGGCTGCAGCCGAAGCTGCTATCAAGAGCCCGCTGTTGGAAGCATCTATCGACGGTGCCCGCGGCGTACTGATTAACGTTATCGGCGGCAAGGAGCTGTCCCTGTTTGACGTTAACGAAGCTGCCAATATTGTCAATGAAGCAGCTGATCCCAATGCAGTGGTTATTTTCGGCGCTGTTATTGATGAAAGCCTCAATGACGAAATCCGTGTTACGGTTATCGCAACAGGCTTTGAGAAAAAATCTCCTGTTACCAAAAATACAGTTGGCGGTCCGGCATCTATCAACCGCAACAATAGCGGTGTTATCAAGAATTTCTCCGATCCGAATGAAATTCCGCCATGGCTGCGTCACTGATTGAAAGGAAGGCAGTAATATGAAGTGCCCGTTTTGCTCCCACCGAGACAGTCGTGTTATCGACAGCCGTGCTGTAGAGGAAGGCTGTTCTATTCGTCGCAGACGTGAATGCCCTAATTGCGGCAAACGCTTTACTACATATGAAAAATATGAGGAAACTCCGCTTGTTGTTAGCAAGAAGGATGGCCGTCGCGAGCTTTTTGACGGTAAAAAGCTGCTGGCAGGTCTTTTGAAGGCTTGTGAGAAACGCCCGGTTCCTTATGAAAAGATTAAAGAGATTGCCGACAGCATAGAGCGTGAGCTGCGGATGAGTGCGGATGCGGAAATTCCCAGCGCCCAGATCGGTGAGCTGGTTATGAAGTATCTGGAGCAGACAGATCAGATTGCCTATGTACGCTTTGCTTCCGTATATCGTCAGTTCGCTGATGTGCGCAATTTTATGCAGGAGCTGGAACGTATTATGCAAAAATCTAAAGACGCAAAATAGAGGTGCGGAATATGAAAAAGTATTTACTGCTTACTTTAACGGCTCTTATGCTGGTTGCAGGCTTCAGCGGCTCTGCGCTGGCTAAGGAAAGACTCTTTACGTTTTCCAATAACAATAACGGAGCTGTGAAAGAAGTTAATTATTATCTGGATAATGGTGCCAAGGTTGTGTTTATGGACACAGCGGCTAAGGCTACCGACAGCACGGTGATTATCACTGTAGTGCTGGATATACCCGAGGGTGTGGCAGCATATCAAAAGTAAATAGCAAAAAGGTGCCGCAGGCACTTGCAAAGGGAGACGGCATTAGCCGTCTCTTTTGGTATTAGAGATAAAAGGAGCGGTTTCGATGCAGGATTTTATCATTACGCAAAAAAATAATATCTGGTGGGGAATGTTCCCTCGTTTGACGCAGGCCGGCTTCGGTAATGCCTGCAGCTGCCGGCTGCATGGTGAAAGCGACCTTGTGCCGGGTACTTTGAACCTGGCTTTGCATGTAGGTGATGAGGTGGAACTGGTGCTGCAGAACCGCCGCCTGTTTGCACAGGCTTTAGGCTTGGACGCATTAAAATTTACTACCTGCGAGCAGGTGCATGGCAGCAATGTTGCGGTGGTAGATGAAGCCTTGGTTGGCGCCGGTGCTACTACGCTTGCTGATACGATTAAGGATACGGATGCTTTGGTTACGAATTTGGCAAATGTACCGCTGCTATTGTTCTTCGCAGATTGCGTGCCGCTGCTTTTCGCTGACGAGCGCCAAGGCGTGTGCGCTGTGGCGCACGCAGGCTGGCGTGGTACGGTGGCACAGATTGGGCGCAAAACTGTGGAAGCTATGCAGCAATCCTTTGGCTCCCGTCCCGAAGATATCATTGCGGCGATTGGTCCGTCAATCGGCCAATGCTGTTATGAGGTAGACGATTTTGTGCGCAGTAAGGCTGCAGGCTACGAGCAGTTCTTTGCGCCCAGAGCAGAAAAGCCCGGCAAGTATCTGCTGGATTTGTGGGGGTATAACCGTCAGGTGCTGCTGGACGCAGGATTAAAGGCGGAAAATATCCTTACTGCCGGTGTCTGCACGGAGCATAACCATGAAATGTTCTGCTCCTACCGTGCAGAGCAGGGCAAAACAGGGCGCATGGGTGTGTGCTTGTATAGAATGTCTGCCGATAAAAATGCGTAAGTACTGAGCGTGCAAAGAACTTACGGTTAACGTTAACTTAGAAAGATCAGAAAGTATGCTAAGAAAATGCTTTTTGTAACGCTAAAAAATATGAAAAGAGTGAGTGAAGATGCTTAAAGATACATTTACTTTTCAGGGACCTTTAGGCGAGATTGAATGCCTTGTTGAGCCTAACCGCAGTGATAATAATGCCGTTCTGGTTATGGCGCACGGCTTCCGCGGCAGCCGCGACAGCGGCGGACGTGCTGCGGGCGTGGCGCAGCAGGTTGCTGCGCATGCTTCCGTAGTGCGCTTCAACTTTACGGGTACGCAGATAATTTCGCGTCAGGTGGAGGAGCTGCGCGCCGTACTGGCGGAGGTACGCCGCAGACAGCCCGGCTGCAAGCTGTTCCTTTTGGGACGCAGCCTTGGCGGTGCCGCCTCTATCATCACTGCAGCGCAGGACGGCGCTCTTGCCGGTCTGATTCTGTGGGCAACGCCGAATAATCTGCGCTTTACCTTTCGCTATGTGATGACGGAGGACGAATATCGTCGTCTGGACAGCGGCGAAACGTTGCACTTTAATGATGAACGCGGCGAATGTGATTTGACACCGGATTTCCTGACGGACTTTGATCAATACGATTTGCCGGCGTTGCTGCAAAAAGCACAGCCCTTACCTGTACTTTTGCTGCACTGCAGTGCGGATGAGGTGGTGCTGGCGGAGCAGGCGCAGCGCAACGCTGCAGCCATCGGTGAGGCAGCAGAGCTGCATATCTTTGCAGGCGGTGACCACAGCTTTACGGAATACAGTGACGAAGCAGGCGCGCTGCTGAGCGATTGGCTGGGCAAACGCTTGAAATGCGGCGCTTGTTAGTTGTATAATATACTTGAGGAATTATATCCTTTTCTATGGGAGGAAAGAGCATGAAGAAATTGTTAATAATCTGCCTGATGCTGGTGTGTGCGTTGGGACTTACAGCCTGCGGTCAGGAAAAGCAGGAGCAGGCGCCGAAGGCAGAGCCTGCGACGGCGGTTTTCAACACGAGCATGGGCGATTTTGAGGTGAAGCTGGCAACAGATTATGCACCGGAAACGTCAAAGAATTTTATTACGCTGGCAGAAAAGGGCTTTTATAACGGTCTTGTTTTTCACCGTGTAATCGATAACTTTATGATTCAGGGCGGTGACCCTGCCGGCAACGGTACCGGTGGTCCCGGCTACACTATTAAGGATGAGTTCAGCAGTAAGCTGCTGCATGACGGCCCCGGTGTAATTTCCATGGCAAACCGCGGACCGAATACCGGCGGCAGCCAGTTCTTTATTACCCTGCGTGAATGCAAATGGCTTGACGGTAAGCACGCTGTTTTCGGCAAGGTAAGCAAGGGTATGGATGTTGTTTATAAAATCGGCAAAACAGCAACAGATTCCAATGATAAACCGTTGGAGCCTGTAATCATTAAGAAGGTTACGATAGAAAAACGTTAACACCCCTTTTAAAACAGGTAGGAGGAAATTGCTTGGCTAGTGAAGAAGAAAAAATACAAGGTATACTCGAAACTGTTGACCAGCAGGAAATGGTTGGCATTTGCGGACGTAACGATGAGTTCCTGCGTTTAATCCGTGGTGCTTTTGACTGTACAATTGTAGCGCGCGGCAATCAGATTACCATGAGCGGACGCGCTGAAGAGGTCGCGCAGCTGGAACAGCTGTTGCAGGAGCTTTTGTTTTTGTACCGTCAGGGACTGCCGCTGACAACGCATGATGTGCGTTACAGCATGTATATGGTAAAGGCGGGAAATTTGGAAAGTCTGCACCGTATGTACGCTGATACGATTATCGTCAATAACCGCGGCCGTCAGGTAAAGGCTAAGACCTTGGGACAGTGGCAGTATGTGGAAACTATCCGTCATAACTATATAACCTTGGGCATCGGACCTGCAGGCACAGGCAAAACTTACCTGGCAGTAGCGTTGGCAGTAGCGGCACTGAAGAAAAAAGAGGTGGAGCGCATTATCCTGACGCGTCCTGCGGTAGAAGCAGGCGAAAAGCTGGGCTTTTTGCCGGGGGATATGCAGGATAAGGTAGATCCGTATCTGCGACCGTTGTATGACGGCCTGTATGATATGCTGGGCACGGAAACCTTCCAGAAGTATCTTACCAAGGGTACGATTGAGGTTGCTCCGCTGGCCTACATGCGCGGACGCACGCTGAATGACGCCTTCATCATTTTGGACGAGGCGCAGAACACTACGCCGGAGCAGATGAAAATGTTCCTGACGCGTTTTGGCTTTGGCAGCAAGATGGTTATTACCGGCGATATCACGCAGATAGATTTGCCGGGCGGCAAAAACAGCGGCCTGAAGGATGCAGCGCGTATTCTGGGCAACGTACCGGGAATCGGCGTGATTAAGTTCAGTGAGCAGGACGTTGTGCGCCACGAAATCGTCGGTTCGATTATCAAGGCTTATGAACGCTTTGAAAAACAGAAAGAAAAATATAACGGAGAAAAAAAGCATGATAATTAATTTGGAAAACGACCAGCAGAAGCTAGAGCTTTCCGCGCAGGTGCTGGAGCGCCTTCAGGAGGGCTTGCAGGCAGTAGCACGCTTGAATGAGCTGCCGGAGGAGTCTGAGGTGGATATCACGATTGTCGACGATGAAGAAATCCATGCGCTGAACCGTGAGTATCGCGGTATGGATAAGCCTACCGACGTTTTGAGCTTTGCGCTGGATGAGGACTGCGAGGATGAAGACGAGCCGGAGCTGATTGGCGGACCGGAGGAGCATCTTTTCGGTGATATCATCATTTCGGCGGAAACCGCTCTGCGTCAGGCAGAGGAATACGGCCACGGCTTGGAGCGTGAAATGACGTATCTGGCAGTACACGGCATGTTCCATCTGTTGGGCTATGACCATATGACGGAGGAGGATAAGGCTGAAATGCGTGCGAAAGAGGAGGAAGCTCTGCGTGCGATTAACCTTTCCGAAGAATATTTTGACCATCCCACAGGCATTCATTGATGCTTAATGCTCAATAATTAATAACTAACCTGTAAAAATCATAGGAGGTGCTTTCCATGAAAGACGTAAAATTGAATGAATTATCCCCGGCTTGGCGCGAATTGTACGATGCAGCGGTTGCTGCCCGTAAGAATGCTTACATTCCTTATTCCAACTTTGCTGTAGGTGCAGCAGTACGCTGTGGCAACGGAAAAATCTACGGTGGCTGTAATGTGGAAAACGCTTCCTACGGACTTTGTGTCTGCGGCGAGCGTAACGCTATTTTCCACGCTGCCTGTGCCGGTGAGCGTGAAATGGTAGAACTGTGCGTAGTTGCAGATACCTCCGGCCCCGTTTCTCCCTGCGGTGCCTGCAGACAGGTAATGCGCGAGTTTGGTATCCAGACCGTGATTTTGGCAAATATGAAGGGTGACTTTAAAATTACCACGGTAGAAGAACTGCTGCCGTATGGTTTTGAATTATAATAACAGGAGCTGATTAAGATAAAGAAGGTAAACAACGAAGAAGCTAAACATTATGCCGGCTTTGTGGCTATGGTGGGCCGCCCGAACGTAGGCAAATCCACTCTGACAAACAGTCTGATCGGTGAGAAAATCGCCATCATGTCCGACAGACCGCAGACAACCCGCAACAAGATTATGTGCATTATGAATACGGATAATGCGCAGATTATGTTTCTTGATACACCGGGCATCCACAAGCCGCAGCACAAGCTGGGCGAATACATGGTGCGCACGGCTGAAAGCACCCTGCAGGAGGTTGACGTTGTCCTCTTTGTAGTGGATGCAACCGAAAAACGCGGCGCAGGCGAGGATTATATCCTGAACCTGCTGCAGAAGGTAAAAACACCGGTAATTCTGGTAGTAAATAAAATTGACAAACTGACGGATAAGCAAAAGCTGTTCCAAATTATGGAAGGCTATAGTAAGCTGTATAAATTTGCGGCGATTGTACCTGTTTCCGCATTGAATGACAGCGAATTCCCCGGCCTGGTGCAGGAAATAACCAAGCATCTGCCGGAGGGACCGGCGTACTTCCCGGAGGATATGATTACCGACCAGCCGGAGCGCGTGATTGCCGCTGAAATGATTCGTGAAAAGGTATTGCGCCTGACGCGTGATGAAATTCCCCATTCCGTAGCGGTTGAGGTGGACGAATTCAAGGAGCGCGACGAAGAGAACGTATATATCAGAGCAACAATTTTTGTAGAGCGTGAATCGCAAAAGGGCATTGTTATCGGTGCTAAGGGCAGCCTGCTGAAGAAAATTGGCCAACAGGCGCGTGCTGATATCGAGAACCTGCTGTACTGCAAGGTCTTTTTGGATTTATGGGTTAAGGTTAAGGCTGACTGGCGTAACAAGGATAAAGCCTTGAAGCAGCTTGGCTACAAGGAGTGAGGACTTATCAACTTTTTTCGGAAACTGATTGATTTCTGGCACAGGTTGCCGCTTGCCTGGTATTACCTGAAAACCGGTACCTGGCACAAGGAGGGCAGCGCCAGCAGTGAGGACGAACTGCGCCGGCTGGTGAGCGCCAGTGAGCGACATGGCCAGATTGACCATGTCGAGGGCAGCATGATCGGCAATGTTTTTGACTTTGCCGACCGTGTGGCGCGCGAGGTCATGGTACCAAGACAGGATATGGTATGCCTGTTTTTGGACGATACGCTGGCAGAAAATATGGCTGTTGTGCGCAGCAGTCATCATACACGCTATCCGCTCTGCATGGAGGACAAGGATCAGGTTGTGGGAACGCTGCATGTGCGCGACCTGCTGAAGATTAAGCCGGGGCAGACTACCTTTGACCTGCGCCGCCTGATGCGTCCGATTGTTGTTATTCCTGAGGCTATGCCGGTGCCGAAGGCCTTGCGCCTGATGCAGCAGCGTCATGTGCAGATGGTGCTTGTAGCAGATGAGTACGGTGGTACTGCAGGCCTGATTACGATGGAGGACCTCGTGGAGGAAATTGTCGGTGATATTCAAGACGAGCATGAAGCGCAGGAGCCGCCGGATGTATTGCAGCTTCCCAATGGCAGTATTGAATTTGACGGCATGGTGTTGCTGGATGATGTGGCAGAGCAGCTGCCGATTGCATTTGATGATCCGGAGGAGGATACCATCGGCGGTTATGTGTTCGGTCTGCTGGGGCGCAAGCCTGAGATTGGCGATGCTGTGGAAATTTCCGGCTACAGCTTTAAGGTGTTGCGCACGGAGGGCTTCCGTGTAGTGCGCGTGTTGGCTGCGAAGCTGCCGCAGGAGCAAAAGCAGAAGGAAGAACAGCAGGATGAGTGAGTCGCAAAGGGAGCTTTTGGCAGATGATGCGCTTGTTTTGCATGTGAAAAACTGGCAGACGGCTGATAAATATGCGGTCTGCTTTACGAAGGAGCATGGCAAGCTGCGCTTTATCGCTTATGGTGCCCGCTATGAAAAAAATATACATGGCAGATTGCTGCAGCCCTTTGCCAATCTGCATATTGAGGTTCAGCAGGGGCAGAAGATAGACAAGTTGCGCAGCTGTGAGCTTTTGCAGATGCCCAAGTCGATGGATATGCAGCAGATGGCTTATGCGGCGGTGGCGTCGGAGCTGACTGCCGTGCTGACGGAGGACAGAGTGCCTCAGCCGGAGCTTTATGAAATGCTGGGCGCTGCCCTGGATGCGCTGATGCAGCGCAATCCGCGTCTGGTTGTTTTGTCCTATGCTATAAAATTGCTGGCGGCTACGGGCTTTGCACCGCAGCTTACGCATTGCGTGCATTGCGGTGAGGCTGTTGCGGAGCAGGAGGATGCATGGTTCAGTCCGCTGCAGGGCGGGCTTATCTGCAGCAGCTGCAGAAGCAGTTATAACGGCGACGGCCTGGAGCCGTGCAGTGCGGAAACACGCGAGCTGTGGCAGTGGCTGGCGCAGCTTGATTACGAGCAGCCAGCGCCCTTTAGGGTGCGAGGCGGCGCGCTCATGGAGCTGGAAAAAATTCTCTTCAAGTTTATCTTCTTTCAGACGGATAAGCCGTTGAACAGCTTAAACTTTTTGAGTCAGCTGCAGCTGTGAAGCTGTGGCAAAGGCGCTTAATTGAAGAACGTAAAACGTAAACAAAAACGCTAAAGGCTTGCGAAGTCTTTAGCGTTTTTTTGCATGCAAAAAGTCCGCTCTCATGGAGCGGACGGAGTAAAGGCTGTTTTGGATATTTTACGAAAATGCTTCGTTTGAAGCATAACGCAGGGGCTTTTTACGTCAGAGAAGTTGTATCCTTATCTTCAACCTTCAAAAAGATTTTGTTGACGTACTGCTCGCAGTCGCAGGAGAACCAATGATTTTCCAGAGGCAGGATATAAATATTGCCGATAGGCTTCAAATCGTTGGCCTGTAGAAAGTGTTCGATGCGCTTGGACAGCTTGGCAGCGTTTTCGCAGAAGGTACCGGAAAAAATAATTTCCAGATACAGACCTGCCGGAAGCGTCATTTTGATGGACTGCCGATGCTTGGTGGCGCTGGTGACGCAGGAAAAATATGCCTGCGAATGCAGAAAATCATGCGTTTTAAAAAAGCTCTCCTGATCCAAAACCCAACCGGCATGATTAGGCAGAGCTCCCTTGTGATGCGCGCGCCTTTGACCATGGCGGGCAAATTTGGTAATACGGCTTTTGCCGTCATCACTTTCTGCAAGCGGCGTGAGGCGCAGCAGACGGTCATTTTGCCAGCTGAGCGTCAGATGACGGCAGGGGTTAAGTTCCTTAACGTGCATATCCTCCTTAATGCGTTCGATGGTGTCGCAGATTTCCTGATTGCTGCGGATGATTGCCTGACATTCCGCTGTTTTATCCTCCAGCAGCTGCAGAAAATGCTCCTTGCTGCGGTTCTCCAGATATTTTTTGATATTGGCGATGCTGATATCCAGCGCACGCAGGTTGACGATTATCTCCAAATCAAGAAACTGCTGGATAGAATAATTGCGGTAGCCGTTTTCACTGACAAAGTCCGGTGAAAGCAGGTTAACCTTGTCATAGTAGAGCAATGACTGCTTGGATATATTAAAAATTGCTGCCAGCTCGCCGGCAGTAAAGTACTTTCGCTTGTCTTTATTAATCATAATTGTTCCTCATAAGCTTGACTATAATACTAGTATATAGTTTAATATTAAAAGGAGTAATATCACTTCTTTTTATCTAGTAAATTATATCATATTTTTCTTGCTAGTTGAATAGAAGTTTTTGAGTATAGGATGGAGGTCAATGTCTAATGAAAAAAATTGCGATTTATGGTAAGGGCGGTATCGGCAAGTCCACAACAACATCAAATCTGTCGGCTGCATTCAGCGAGGAAGGTCTTAAGGTTTGCCAAATCGGCTGCGATCCGAAAAATGATTCTACCAGACTTTTGCTGGGACGCATCTGCAGTCAGACTGTGCTGGATATGGTACGCGATAATGATGAGGTTGTAGCAGAGGATATTGTCCATATTGGCTATAACGGCATCAAATGCGTAGAGGCCGGCGGTCCTGAGCCGGGCGTAGGCTGTGCTGGCCGCGGCATCATCGTGGCGCTGGAAAAGCTGCGTTCGCTGGAAGTGCTGACGGACGAGGACCTGATTATGTATGACGTTTTAGGTGACGTAGTATGCGGCGGTTTCGCCGTGCCTATCCGCGAGGGCTATGCAACCGATATATATATTGTTTCTTCCGGCGAGCTGATGAGCCTGTATGCTGCCAACAATATCGCCAAGGGCGTTAAACGCTTTGCTATGCGTGGCGGTGTGCGTTTGGGCGGTATCATCGGCAACGGTCGTAATACACCTAACGAGCAGCAGCTGCTGCAGGAATTCGCCAAACGTCTGCACACTCAGCTGATTGCTTTTATTCCGCGTGACGTAATCGTCAATAAGGCGGAAAACAATCGCCAGACAGTGCTGCAGTATGCACCGGAAAGCGCTCAGGCTGAGGTTTACCGCAAGCTGGCGCATGATATCTGGCATAATGAAAACATGGCTATTCCTACGCCGATGAGCTTTGAGGAGCTTGAAAAGCTGGTGGCCGAATATGGCAATTAAAACAAGACGCTTTTACAGTGCACGCAAAAGCTGCAGCTGCAGTATGCCGGGCGTATGGCGCGCTGTTGCCTACATGGACGGCGCTGTGGTAGTTTTTCACAGCCCGCGTGCCTGTGCTCATGTAGCACGCACGATGGATATTAACTCGCAATACCGTACTTTGTCCGAAAATGAGCGCGAGCAGTGGGGCTCCGTGCCGCTGCTCAGCAGCCAGCTGCAGGAAAAGGACGCAATTTTCGGCGGTGTGGCGCGTTTGGAAAAATGCCTGCGCTTTGCCATTGAAACCTATAAGCCAAAATGCCTGATGATTGCTAATTCCTGCGTGGCCGGTGTTATAGGTGACGATGTGGAATCGGTGGCACGCGAGGTGGAGGAGGAATACAATGTTCCTATCCTTACTGTGGAATGCTGCGGCTTTTTGGGTGCGGAATATTATGACGGCTATTTTGAAATTACGCAGAAGCTGTTGGAGCGCTTCGTCAAGCCTTGCGCCAAGCAAAAGGACAGTGTATTGCTTTTAGGTGATAACGGTGGCCCGTGGGGGCATTACGCAAAAGAGGTTACGCGTATTCTGCAGGAATTCGGCGTAGAGGTCATCGGTCAGTTCCCCGGCTATATGGCTATGGATGAGCTGGAAAAGGTGGCAGCCGCCGAATATGCGGTTGTGCTTGGCGGCCGCGGGCAGACGCATATCGGCTTGCGTAAGGTTGCAGAGCAGCTGCAGGAAAAATACGGCACACATTATCTGGCCGATATTTATCCTGTCGGCTGGCAGGAAACACAGGACTGGATTATCAGCATCGGACGTATGCTGGGGCGTGAGCAGTTGGCGCAGCAGGTGCTGAGGCTGGAGCAGCAGCGCTTAAGTGAGCAGCTGCAGCATTTTCTGCCGGTAACAGAAGGCATGAAAACAGTGCTGTGCATCGGCCGTATTCTGAGATATTTTCATCCGGGGAATATCCTGCAGACTATCAGGCTTTTGCGCTTGAATCTTACAGGCATTATTCTTTTGGATTCCTATGACGGTGATGAGCGCGAAGCGATGCTGAAGGTTGTGCAGGAAAACAGCGATGTGCCTGTATATACTACGGCGGAGGGTGAAAAGCTGGTAGCAGATGCAGACATTGTGCTGACAACGCATGAGCTGCAGAATAAGGAGGCACGTCAGATTTTCCTGCCGATGCTGCCGCAGGTTGCCGTTGCCGGTGAGGTCAAGATGATGCAGGGAATCTATCAGAGCCTGTGCAGCAGGCTGAAGGGAGGCGTGCGCTATGTCTGAAAAGCAAGGTTGGGGCAATATCTGCGAGCGTGTGGATACCTGTGCGCTGACAGGTGCAGGAGCCTTTTTTGCTGCTATTGATAAGAGTGAGGTTTTGATTAACGGACCGTTGTGGTGTTATTTTTATGCTTTACGCCATCTGGAAAAGGCGCGCCCCGATATGTATACGCGCTTTTACGGCTCGCAGCCTGATAATAACGCTGTTATTTACGGCTCCGAGGAATATGTAACGCAGGAGCTGCAGCGCATGCTGGAGGATGGTCACAAGCCTTCGGTACTGCTTTTGGAAAGCAGCTGCTCGCTGAGCTTAATCGGTGATGATTTGGCAGGCATGGCGCGCAAGCTGGAGCTGCCGTTCCCAGTGGTTACATTGGACAGCGGCGGTATGGTCGGCGGCTTTGCCGCAGGCTATGCCAAGGCTGCCAAGAAGCTGTTTGCGCAGCTGTTGCCGCAGACTGTGACAGCAAAGCCCTTGGCTGTCAATATTTTAGGACAATCGGAATTTTATCTGCAGGGTGCTGCCGATACGCGGGAATTAAAACGCTTACTGCAGCTGGCAGGCTATGAGGTGCTTTGTACTCCCGGCTGCGAATGCACGTTGGAGGAGCTGCAGAAGCTGCCGGAGGCTTCACTAAACATTGTTACCAATGCGGAGCTGGGTTTGCCGCTGGCTGAATATCTGCAGAAAAAATACGGCACACCGTATATTTTTGCCGGTCTGCCTTACGGGGTGCAGGGAACGTTGCGCTGGCTGCAACAGATAAACGCGCAGCTGCCTGCTCCCGCGTTGGACAAGGTGATGGCAGAAGCACAGGCGCAGGATAATTATCTGCTGAGCCGTAATAATGAAGCCATCGCACTTTGGGGCAGCATGTGGTTTGATAACGTGCTCGTCAGCGCACCTGCTACACAGGCGCTGTGCCTCGCACAGACGCTGCGCACGGAATGGACCGATATCGGCAGGCTGACGGTCATCTGCCAACAGCAGCTTAAAGATGCGCCTGCCTGCGACACCGCTGAGGCGATTTACACCGTTGGCGTGGACGATGCTGCCATCAGCGAATATTTTAAAACCTGTGACAATGTACTGCTGCTGAGCAGCAGCAGCGAAAGCTCGGTTCTTTACCGCAGAAATCAGTGCAGCTTTGAGGCCTGCAATATCTGCTATCCTACGAATGATGAGGTGTTTATTACTAAGCAGCCGATGGCAGGCCTGCGCGGCAGTGCCTACATGCTGGAGCGCCTGTGGAATTGCTTTATCCGCGGGCAAAAGAGCAAGGTAAAGTAGGTGGTTTATGAAAAAGCTATTGATGATTATCAGCCTGCTGTTTTTGATTTTTACTGCCGGATGCAGTAAGCAGCAGGCTGCAGATGTTCATGCTCCGCCGGCGGCGGATGTGGCCTACAGCGTTACGGATGATGCCGGACGGATGCTGCATTTTGAGCATAAGCCGCAGCGGATTGTTTCGCTCACCTATGGTACGGATGAAATCCTTACCGATTTGGTTGATATCAAACGCATTATGGCCTATAGCCGTTGGGCAGGCGACAGCGAGATAAGCTTTATTACCAAGGAGCAGGCCTATACTGTGGGACGCAAGGTGCCGGAAAATACGGAAGCGGTTTACGCCTTGCAGCCTGACCTTGTCGTTGCTTCAACGGCTACCTCCAGCGATTTGGTCCGCAGTCTGGAGGGGTTGGGCGTACCTGTATATATAGCGCGCAGTCCGCATAATTACAAGGAGATGTGCGACAAAATCCGCGGCATAGCTGCAGCGGTGGGCGAAAAGCAGCAGGGGGAGCTGATGGTGCAGAAGATGGACACGCACCTGCAGCAGCTGCAAAAACGCTTGCGCCAGATTCCGTCAAGCGAAAGGCGCGTAGCGGTGGCCTTTAATTTTACCTCTGCCATGGGGCGGAAGGGTGATTTGCTAGACAGTATGCTGACGATGGCACATGTTATCAACGGCGCGGCCATTGTTGCCGATGAAAACAAGAGCGAGCATGGTATGCCTGCTATCAGCAAGGAACAGGTGGTACGCATAAATCCGGATATTTTTATGCTGCCGACCTGGAATTATAACAATAAACAGGATGTGCAGGGTTATGCTTATGCCGTAATGAATGACCCTGCTTATCGCGATGTCAAGGCTGTACGCAACAAGCAGATTAAATTTGTTTCGGACAAATACCGCTATGTTGCCAGCCAGCATATTGTCGATGCTATTGAAAATATTGCGCATGCTGTATATCCGGAAATTTTTTGAGGAAGTGTGTTTATAGATGATTATTAAACGTGAACGGAGTCCATTGGCTATTATTCTTTTAGCAGTTCTCTTAGTTGTTATTGCCTGTGTATCTCTAACCTTCGGTCAGATAGATGTGCCGGTAGGCAAAGCGTTGGCGGTTATCGGCACTCAGCTGAATCTGCCAGGCTTTACCGAGGCTGATTACACCAGAGAGCAGCTTGCCGTTATCTGGTATATCCGTCTGCCGCGTATGCTGGTAGGCGTGCTTGTAGGTGCGGCGCTGGGTATTTCCGGTGCTGTAATGCAGGGCATCTTCAGCAACCCGCTGGCAGACCCCGGCCTTATCGGTATTTCTTCCGGTGCTGCGACCGGCGCCGTGCTCTCTATTGCTTTAGGTGCAGCCTCCGGCAGCATGTTTGCTATGCCGGCCTTCGCCTTTTGCGGAAGTATCTGCGCTGTGTGCCTTACAGTATTCTTGGCGATGCGTAACGGCAAAATACCGGTTATGACGCTGCTTTTGGCAGGCGTTGCCGTAGGTATGCTTTTGGGTGCCATTACCTCCGGTCTGCTCACCTTTATGAACGAGCAGAAGCTGCAGCAATATCTGTTCTGGATGGTCGGCGGTCTTGATTACCGTCGCTGGGAGCACGTATATCTGGCAGTGGGACCGGTGTTGTGCGGCATTGTAATTATGTGCATGCTGGCGCGTCACCTGAACATTCTGGTGCTGGGCGAAACAGAAGCCAAAGCCGTTGGTATGCCTGTTACTGCTTTCCGCATGGGTCTGCTTTTCGTAGCTGCTATGACTACTGCTACCTCCGTTTGCGTCAGCGGCAACATCGGCTTTGTCGGCCTGGTTATTCCGCATATGATGCGTATGCTTATCGGTCCTGACCATCGCGTGCTTTTGCCTGCCAGCGCACTTGGCGGCGCAGCCTTTTTGGTATTCTGTGACTCGCTGGGACGCATTATTATGCCACCGGCAGAGGTGCGTGTAGGTATTATGACAGCGTTCTTAGGTACGCCGTATTTCCTGTATCTGCTGCGCAGAATGCAGAAGCAGTTCTTTTAAGATGAGGTAGAAATTATGAAGGTTATTTTCTTGACGAATGTTATTCGCCGCA
This sequence comes from Phascolarctobacterium sp. Marseille-Q4147, assembly GCF_017968825.1. Lineage (NCBI taxonomy): Bacteria > Bacillati > Bacillota > Negativicutes > Acidaminococcales > Acidaminococcaceae > Phascolarctobacterium > Phascolarctobacterium sp. Marseille-Q4147. The sequence goes on from NZ_CP072874.1 coordinate 1,950,658, forward strand.
TGGGTATGATGCAGCAGACTATGGAAAAGCTGCAGCAGGAAGGCAAGCTGGATAATGCCTGCGCCTGCCGCTGGATTACCGATGCGACGGTTTGGGATGATAAATGGCACAAGGAGCTTGCCGGCTCTAAGCTGGTCATTATGAAATGGATGGGTACAGGCCTGGATACACCGTTTCTGCAGCGCTGCGTCAGCCTGCTGAAGCAGCTGCGCCTGCCCTTTTATATTGATGCTGCCGGTAGCAAGGAAGGCGAGCTGGCGCAGGGACTGACACCTGAGCAGCTTGCTGTTATCAAAAAATATTGTATGTTCGGCGGCGAAATAAACTATAGCAATCTGTGGCAATACCTGCAGCAGCTGCTGCAGGGTGAAGCAATAACGGTAGATGAGCCTAACCCGATTCACTGGTGCGGTATTTATCACCCGCGGGCGAAAAAGGTTTATACCGATTTAGCGGAATATCAGCGCGATTTTTGCGTCAGCGGCCGTCCGACAGCCGGCATTCTTTTTTACCGCGACGAATGGGTGTGGGGCGATTTGACCTACCAGACTGCGATGATAGAGGAATTGGAAGCACAGGGCGTAAACGCTGTCTGCGTTTTCAGCAATGGTATGCCGCTTGAAGAAATGGGCATGCCTAGTCTGACGCAGGTTTTCAACAGCTTCTTCTGTACGGCAGACGGTGTGCCTGCAATCGATGTGCTGCTGAACGTGATGAAGTTTTCCATGACTACCGGCGGTTCGATTAACCTTGATTATCTGAAAAAGTTTAACGTGCCGGTTTTGGCTGCTTATACGACAATTGCGCCCTTTGAGGAATGGAAGGACAGCTTTGAAGGCATGAACGCCATGGAGGTTTCTATCAGCGTTTCCTTACCGGAATTTGATGGTATTATCCATGGTGTGCCTGTAGCACATAAAAAAATTCTGGAAAACGGCGATGTGCGCTATCTGCCGAATGCGGAGCGTGTAAAGCGCATGGCTTCCAAGGCAAAGAAGTGGGCGATGCTGCGCCATAAGGCCAACAGCGAGAAGAAAATCGCCATTATCTTCCATAATTATCCGCCGCGTAATTCCAATATCGGCAGTGCTATCGGCTTAGATACAATCGAAAGCATCCGCCGCGTGCTGGCTGCTATGCGCGAGCGTGGCTATAAGGTTGATTGGATTCCGGAGGATACGAAGGAATTTATCAAACAGCTGACAGCAAATGCTACCAACGACCGCAGCATGCTGACGGAAAAACAGATTGACGCTGCTTTTAAAATTACGGGAGCGGAATATAAAGAATTCTTTGCGCTGATGGATAAAAAGGTGCAGGAGCAGCTGGTGAAGGACTGGGGCGAAGCACCGGGTTCTGTTATGGAATACGATGGCGATATCCTGGTGCCGGGAACGATGAACGGTAACGTTTTCGTAACGGTGCAGCCGCCGCGTGGCTTTGGCGAGGACCCGGAAAAGATTTACCACGATCCTTACGTTGCGCCGAGGCATCAATATCTGGCCTTCTACCGTTGGGTACGCGATGTGTGGCAGGCAGACGCTGTTGCGCATATCGGCACACATGGCAGCCTGGAATGGCTGCCGGGCAAGAATGCCGGCCTGGACTGCAGCTGCTATCCTGATTTGTCGCTGGGTGATTTGCCGAATATTTATCCCTATAACATCACCATTACGGGCGAAGGTATTCAGGCGAAACGCCGTGGTGCTGCCTGCCTGATTGAGCATCTGCCGGCACCGCAGACACAGGCGGGAGTGTATGACGAGCTGGAGGAGCTGGAAAAACTCATGGACGAATACGTACACTTCAGCAGCACACAACCGGATAATCTGCCGCGTCTGAAAGATTTAGTGTTGGAAAAAGTTGCTGAGGCCAATCTGCAGGACGAGGTTGCTTATGACGAGGAGAAACCTTTCGACGAATACGTGATGAATCTGCATAATTACATTACGGATTTGAAGAATATGGAGGTACACACAGGCCTGCATATTATGGGCCAGCCGCCGGAAAAGCAGCAGCTGGAGGATTATCTGTGGCTGCTGCTGCGTCTGGATAACGGCAACATCCCCAGTCTGACGCAGGCGATTGCTGCGCTGTATGGCTTTGATTATTACTATTTGCTGGAAAACAGCAGCCTGATATATGAACCGCTGAATATTACCTACGGTATGCTGATTGACCGCATTGCTGACCAGTGCCGTGAGCTGATTCGCTGCCTGCAGCAGCGTGACTTTGTGAAGGAAGCAGTTGCTGATGCTTTGCAGCTGCCTTGGGTGCAGCAGGCACCGGCGGAAAGCAGAGAAAAGCTGGAGCTGGTGTGCGACTATATTGTAGATACACTTTACCCCAATCTGCTTTTGACGAAGCAGGAAATTACCAATATGCTGCGTGGCTTTGAAGGCGAATATATTGAGCCTGGTCCGAGCGGTGCGCCCTCCAGCGGCGGTGCTGATTTGCTGCCGACAGGACGCAACTTCTACGGTGTAGACCCGCGCTGTCTGCCGACACCGGCGGCTTGGGAGATTGGCAAAACGCTGGGTGACCAGGTTGTAGAACGCTTTATTGCGGAAGAAGGCCATTATCCGGAAAATATCGGCATGGTCTTCTGGTCCGGCGCGAATATGCGCAGCCATGGACAGTGCATTGCCGAATTCCTCTATCTCATGGGCATCCGTCCCAAGTATCAGAGCGGCAGCCTGCGTATCAACGGTCTGGAGGTTATCCCGCTGATGGAGCTTAAGCGTCCGCGTATTGACGTTACGGCGCGTATCAGCGGCCTTTTCCGCGACACCATGCCTTCGGTAATGCAGGTAATGGACAAAGCTGTGCTGTTGGCAGCGGAGCAGGATGAGCCTGAGGATTTGAACTTTGTACGTAAGCATATTCAGGAGGACAGCAAGGAGCTGGAGCAGCAGGAGGGCATGGAGCACGCTGCTGCATGGCGTCAGGCAGCCTTCCGTGTCTTTGGTGATGCGCAGGGAACCTATGGCGCAGGTGTTGCGGCGCTGCTGGAAAGCAAGAACTGGGAAACCATTGATGATATTGCTGATGTTTATGTGCGTTGGGGCGGTCACGCCTACGGCGGCAAAACTAAAGGCAAATTTTTGCCGCAGCAGTTCCGCAAGCGCATGGGCAGTTTGGATATTACGATTAAAAACGAGGATAATCACGAAACCAATATGCTCAGCAGTGATGACTACAATGCATACCATGGCGGCATGATTGCCGCAGTACGTTCAATTAAGGGCAGTGCGCCGCGCTCCTATTGCGGTGACAGTACCGACAGGACGCGAGTAACGATGCACAGCGTGCAGGAGGAGGCTAAGCGCCTGTTCCGCAGTGAGGCCATCAATCCCAAGTTTATCAAGGGCATGATGCAGCATGGTTACAAGGGCGCTGCCGATATGGCCAACATGATTGCGCACAGTTTCCAATGGGACGCAACGAGCGCCGTTATGGAAGACTGGATGTACGAAAAATATGCTGAAAAGTATACCTTTGACCCAGCAGTACAGGAATGGCTGCGAGATGTGAACCCCTGGGCGCTGCAGCGCATGACGGAAATTCTGTTGGAGGCAGAGCAGCGCGGACTGTGGCAGGCTAAGCCGGAAACCAAGGAGGAGCTGCAAAAGCTCTATCTGGATATGGAAGGCGAGCTGGAGGACAGAGCAGATGAGCATTAAAATGTTGGTGCTGAGCCTGACCGGCCAGTGCAACTTTGCCTGCCGTTACTGCTATGCTGCCGAGCATGACCGCAGTATGATGTCACCGGAAACGGCGTTGGCAGCAGTCAAGCTGGCGGCAGCCGGCGGTGAACGCTTTGTTATTCAGTTCAGCGGCGGTGAGCCGCTGCTGAACTTTGCCTGCCTGCAGGCAGTTGCAGATTATGTGCATCAGGAAAAGCTGCCTGCCGTCCTGCAGCTGCAGACGAACGGTTCTTTACTTACCGATAAGATTGCGAAATATCTTTACAAAAGAAAGGTTGCTATCGGCGTAAGTCTTGACGGCAGGCCTGCGGTTAACGATAAGCTGAGGCTGAAAAAGAATGGCTACGGCGCGACCGGCGAGATTTTGAAAGGCATCGATGTTTTGCGCCGCAATAATATTGCCTGCGGCGTAACCTGCGTAGTGACGTCGGAAAACGTAGATACGCTGGAAGGCATCGTGGATTTTGCCTACTTTTTGGGCAACATCCGTAAAATCGGCTTTGACATCCTGCGCGGGCAGGGACGCGGACGCAATCTGCAGCCGCCGACGCTTGCAGCGATGCAGCAGGCTATGCAGCGCGTTTTTGCGCGTTGCGATGAGATGGCGAAGCTCACAGGAATGCGCATAGCGATTGCGCAGCAGGAGCGTGCACAGCTTTTGTGCAAGGATTGCAGTCTGACCTTCGGTCATTGCTACGCCATGAACGGTGAAGCAGCCTTTGTGGATGCCAAGGGTGATATTTACGCCTGCTCTTCACTGGTAGGCAATGCGGATTTTTACCTTGGCAATGTCTATAACGGTTTAGAGCCTGCCTTAGTAGAAAAAACTAAGCAGGTGATTGCCGAATCAATGGATTTTTGCCGCCAATGCGATGATTTTAAATTGTGCGGCGGCGGTTGCTTCGCGCGTTGGTATGGCTTCGAGGATAAGTCTGCCTATGGCGCGGAATGCAGCATGAAGCGTGAAGCGATAAAACGTATACATAAGTAAAGAAACGTCAGCGTCGGGTGCTTAACTAGGTATTCCGATTTGCTGACGTTTCTTCTTTGATAAATAACATGTTTAATGCTTGTTTTAACATAGAATAATGTGTTTCTACTTGCTTTTTTACAGAATGAAGCAGGTTTGGAGTATCTTTTGCTTGACTATATTCTTAGTATATACCATACAATAAAAATAGTGATTGTTTAGAATTTTCGGAGGCATTAGAATGAAAATTGCTTTATGTCATTTAGAGCTCAGCTGCGGCCCGCAGGAACACAATCTGCAGATATTGGAGCAGGCAGTGCGTATTGCTGCGGAGCAGGGAGCGGACTGGGTATTAACGCCGGAGGTGGCAGTACAGGGATATTATTTTTATCGTATAGATGAAAATGCTGTGGTAGCACCCCAACCGTCACCTGAGCTGGAGCCGTTGCGTAAATTGTGTTGCGAATATGGCATCACCCTCTTTTTAGGTTGTGGCGAATATGATGCTGCCTGTGATAAAAACTTTAATAGCTGCTTGGTCTTCGGACCGGATGGCGAGCTGATTGGCCGCCACCGCAAGCTGTTTGGCGAGTGCTTGGGAGCAGAGGCCTGGGCGCGCAAGGGTGACAGCTTTACCGTGCTTCCCTGCAGTGGCCTGCAGACAGGCGTGTTGGTGTGCGCTGATTTGTGGTTCCCGGAATATTACGAGGGCACTAAGGCGCAGGGTGCAGAAATAATTGTCGATGTAGCTGCCTGGCCACCGACGCAGGTGTGCGGCAATCCGCTGCCCGCCTGGCTGCATGCATCTAAGGTAACTGATGTGGCGGTGATTGTCTGCAACCAGACAGGTTCGCCGGAGTGGATGGATATGAGTGTGGGGCAAAGCGTGGTTATCGACCAGGGCGAGCTGAAGCTGGCCTACAGCGGTGAGCCGGCGGTCCTGCTTTTTGATTATGATGCAGATGCCAAGCGTGTGCAGTCGCTGGCGTATGATGTTCATTATATAAAGTAAGTAAATAAATACTTGTAGTGGCATAATACCACGTATTTGCCGTTGACGAGTGAATAATGACCAGATAAACTGATAGATGAGAGAAAGGTAGCTTTGCCGTGCGCCTGTCTTGGAAGTATAGAGGCGGATGGTTTGCTATAAATTTTTTTAAGGTGGGTTTAGAGTATGAAAAAGGTTCAAAGCTTACGTAATGCTGTATTGGTGTCCTTGCTTGCAGGTACAACTGTAGTATGGGGGGGCACAGCGTTTGCACAGGAGGATTTGCAGGAGTTCGCGCTGGAGGATATGGTGGTAACGGCTAGCCGTGTGCCGACACAGAAGGTTGATACACCTGCGAATATCAATGTTATTACTAGAGAAGAAATTGCTGACCAAAATTATGCCAGTGCTTCTGATGCATTAAGAGCAATTCCCGGCGTTAATGTATTAGGCAGTGGTGCTAAAGGCTCCTCCATGGGACAGGATAAAATTCTGCTCAATGGTGATGACAGAGTCTTGGTATTGGTTGACGGACGCAGAATGAACCTTGGCAGCAGTGGTAACAGCAGTGCAGATTGGTTGCCTCCTGTCAATGCAATCGAGCGTATCGAAGTACTTAAGGGCGGCGGTTCTGCTCTGTATGGTACTGATGCAGTTGGCGGCGTAATTAACGTCATTATGAAAAAAGGCAGTGAGATTGGCAATCATGTTACTGTTAAAGCTGCAGGCGGCAGCTGGAATGCCGAGCAGTACGCAATTTCTGCCAGCGGTAGTAACGACAGTGGCTTAGGTCTTATTGTTTCTGCGACCAAAGAACGCAGAGGCGAATATAAATTTAAAAATGCTAACGGCAAATCTCAATTGCTGAAGAACTCCGGTTATGATGATACCGGCGTAATCGTTAAGCTGGATCAGAAGGTCGGCGAGGACAACCGTATTGGTGTTAACTTTGAGCATATCAATGCCGAAGGCGGTTCTCCGTTCGGTTATTACGGCTTTGGAACAACCGACAGTCATAAACGTATCAGCAATAACGTTGCTTTGCGTTATGATTGGAATGAAAGCAGCGATGAAAAAGGCTATATTCAAGTATATAAAAACTACCAGCATGCAAATTTCAGATCTCCTGATGCAAGCAAACAATCCAACTTTACCGATTCCACAATGGGTATCGAAGCACAGCAGAATTTTAAGTTCAGTGAAACAGATGAATTAACTGTTGGTATGGAATATTACAAGACTACGGTAGATAATACAGCATTGTATACCGGTGAACGTGATATTAATAACAAAGCAATTTTTGCAGAAAACAGATGGGAGTTTGCTCCGACCTGGCAATTAAATACAGGCTTGCGTTATGATCATCACAGTAAGTATGGCAGTGAGGTTACTCCTAAGGTTGCTTTAAACAAAAAGTTTGATGAGAACAGCAATGTTTACTTATCTTGGGGACGTGTGTTTAATGCACCTACTACAGATGACCTGTTCTGGCATCAGGTAGATTCTAATCAGTGGGGAACTTTTTATACTTACGGTGATCCTAATCTTAAACCTGAAAAAGGTTATGTTTGGACGTTTGGTGGTAATACCAAGTTGAATGAAAAAACAAGTTTATCTGCTAACGTATTTTATAGTAAGATAACAGATGCTATAGATTGGGATTATACATCGGTACAAAATTATACTTTAGCAGTTAACGTTAACAAAGAAAAACGTCGTGGTTTGGAATTGAGCCTGAATCATGATTTTGATGATAACTTATCTGCGTATGCTTCTTATACCTATGTTCAGGTTAAGCAGGATAAAGGTAAAGGATTTACCAAAGATTTGACTACTAAGCCGAATATTTATCGTGCAGGCTTGAAGTATAAGAATGCGGATTGGCTGTTTACTTTGAACGCAAATGCTGTTACCGGACAATCTGAAAAGAATTTTATAGACAGCAGCTATTTCACCTTAGATATTGGTGCACAGTATAAGATTAACGATAATGCTAAGCTGTTTATTAATGGCTATAATCTTACGAATGCACGCTATGCCGAATTCGGTGGCTTGTACAAAAACGGCGAAGCAAGATACCCTATGGCAGGACGTTCCTTCATCATCGGCGCAGAATACACATTCTAATAGCATAACAGTTTAACCCTTAAGGCGGCGCACTGCGCCGCCTTTTTGACGTGTGGGGGAGCATAGAGTGCAAACAAAAAGCCGTGCGCGTAGCGCACGGCAATAAAGGCAAAAGCATATTTAATGTTTAAGCATTATTAAGCTCTGCTTGCAGTTCCAAAATCTTGCTCATAGGCAGGTTAGTAAATTCCGCAATATCTTGAAGCGAATTATTTCCTTTTAAAAGCATACGTTTTGCTGCAGCGTAGTTGGCAATAGCTTCGCCTTCAGCTTTACCTTCACTATAAATTTTTTCAGTAAATTCACACATGGCGGCTTTCCCCTCCTTCGTAGACTTTAGGTAATTGACATGTTTAGATAATTTCCCTTGACTCAAGTCATCTGCTTCCGCAGTCTTAAAATACTGCATTAGTTTGGCAATCGAAGAGCCATCATTAACTTCTGCGTTAATGTAATACATATGCAGACCATCATCGTATTTCATCGGTAAATTGTTAAGGCGTTTGTTTACACAGTAACAGGTACAACCTAAATGCCAAATATCAGGCTCGGTTATGTAAAACATATATAAATCGGGAACGCTTTTATATTTTTTGTCCTTGCCCTTTGGCAAATAGCTACCAATGATGCTCGAAGAATAGTACAGCATGCGTCTAGCATGGTCAATTTTACCATCGCTTTTTTGAATTTCCATTTCGTAGAGCTTATTGTTTGCATCTTCTACAAGAACATCCATAATAATATCCTTGGATGCAAATTTGTTAATGACCATTTGAGTACGATTTTCCTTAATGACCAGTGAATCGATGCCGGAAAGGATACGTAAAACATGTTCGCAGGCACCTGAATCAGTAAAGACCATTTTAGCCATTGCATCACTGAATAGGTTCAGTTGTTTGGCCTTTTCAATAAGCCTTTCGCGATTGCGGATGAGGCTTTCCGGGTATTGTTTGGAACTCATACTTTCCTCCTTTAATTATAACACACAAGTAATGAAAAATATATAAGATGGTAGGACTGGCTTAATTTGCAATAGGAAGAGATATAAAAAAAGGCGTTTGCCGAAAGCTCGACAAACGCCACTGGTTCTCACAACCAGGCATGACCTCCGTTGGAAAACGGCTACCCATGCAACTAAAATAATTATAACATACAGTTAAAATAAAAACAAGCGTTTCCTTTTCTTTGTTCTTGACTATCATAGCGCTATATACTTTATAATATAAATTACTGTATTATCGGCATTACTGCATATAAGTCAATACTGTTGAAATAAAATGATGAGAATAGAGGCATTGAAGCATGAAGAAAATTTTTTGTTTACTGCTGTTGCTGCTGCTTTTGGTCACAGGCTGCGGACAAGGCAGCGGCGGTAAAGACGCTGCCGCAGGCGGCAGCTACACTGTAACTGACGAGCATGGAACAGTGACTACGTTCAAGCAGGCACCGCAAAAGGTGCTGACGTTGGCGCTCAGCAGCGATGGCATAATTATGGGCCTGGGCATGGAAGATAAATTGGTTGCCGTCAATTATCTTGCCGATGATCCGGTAAGCTCCAATATTGTAGAGCAGGCTAAAAAAATTCAGCATAAAATCAAAAACCCTTCGGCAGAAGAGGTGCTGGCGCTGAAGCCGGACGTAGTCTTTGCCTACGATTGGAGCGACATGAACCGTGTCGAAAATTTGCGCAACCTGGGCATGAACGTTGTCGTCCTTAAAGGACCGGCGACTATTGAAGATATCAGGCAGAACGTGCGCACTATTGCCAAAGCTATGCACGCCGATAGTAAGGGAGAAGAACTGGTGAAGCTGATGGACAGCAGGCTGGCGCAGGTGAAGCAACAGGTTGCAGCGCTCAAACTACAGCAACCGAAGAAAATCGTACTTGTTTCGCTGATGAGCTCCTATGGCGGCAAGGGATGTATTTTTGACGACATGTGTAAGGAAGCAGGCGTTATCAATGGCGTTTCTGCTGCAGGACTTAAAAACGGGCAGCAGGTTACAAAGGAAATGCTGGTGAAAATAAATCCTGATTTACTGATAATGCCGGTATACAATGACCATGGCAATTTTGATATCAAGAAATATAATCGGGAATTTTTGGATGATCCGTCACTGCAGACTATGCGCGCCATTAAAAATAAGCAGTTGTTTTATCCCAACGAAGGTTATATCTACAACTGCTCGCAGGACGTAGTCTTCGGCGTACAGGAAATCGCCCATGCTGCCTACGGCGAAGCCTTCGCTATGCAGGGCGTGCAGCATTTAAGGGTGAAGTAGCAAGCGTAAGATAAAAAAACTGCACCAATCAGCATTAAATACGATGCTGGTTGGTGCAGTTTTTAATTTTCATCAGGTTCTACCCGCAGAGAAATCTGGTAGATATATTCTTCAGGCTCAGGTGTTAACCAATGATTTTTCAGTGGCATAATATAAAGATTGTCTACGGCGTGCAGTTTATTACGCTGCATATAAGCTTTAAAAAGCTCTGCCAGCTCCTGTACATGCTCACGGAATGTTCCCTTAAAACGTTGCGTCATATAAAGTCCGGTAGGGCGGGTGTAGCATTCCATTTTGCCGTGGTAATCCGGATTAACGCTGGAAAAGTAAGCCAGCGGTCGGCTGTATTCACCTGCCAAAAAGCAATCCTTGTCTGCTACCCAGCCGACAGCTTTTTCCTTGAAGTGTTCCTTGGAAAAAACCTTCAGGTTATGTCTGGCAAGAATTTTAATGCTTTCGTCGCCGCTGCATTCCGGCGGCACAGGACTGAGCAGGAATCGCTTGGTGCGGCGGAAGGTGACGGTTATCTGGTCAAGCCGGCTTTCACGAATTTTATCCAGCTGCTGAAAAACAACGTGGATGTTTTTGCGTATTTTTTCGTTACGTGCAATAATTTCTTCGCATTCCCGGTCCTTGGCCTGCAAAATAGTCTGCAGACTGTGAATACTGCGTTCTTCCAGATATTCCCGAATTTTGGAAATAGGTATTCCCAGCTTGCGCATATTTAAGATAATTTCTAACAATAAATACTGTTTGAGAGAGTAATGGCGGTAGTTATTTTCGGAAATGAATTCCGGGGACAGAACGCCCATTTTATCGTAGTATAGCAAGGTCTGCTTAGGCAGCTCAAAAAGATCTGCTAGCTCGCCTGCTGTATAGTAAAGCTTAGGATTTTTACTCATAATGTATCACCTTAGGTATTTAACGCAATATATTGCGTAATAGTTATGTTTATTATAACATTTATTAGTCAGATAGTGAAGTTGGGGGAGAAAAGAGAGGCTTTGCTTTTCGCGATTTTGGCTCAATATTATCCAAAATAGTTTTATGAAAAAAGTGCTTTACTCTACTATGAGTATATACCGTAGAATATACTTGTCCAAAAAATAAATACAGAGGAGAGGATAAGATATGTCACACCCGGAATATGTTTTACCTAATACACCCCACGCAGGCTATCGCTATAAAATGGCCATGAAGCATGTTGAGGCTGCAAAAGCTGCAGGCAAATCAGTAGAAGAAATTCATGAGATTTTCAATAGTGTCATGAATTATGATATCGATAATCTTCCTGATGATGCAGCGCACAAAAATTATAAAAATGCCGTCGAACAGGCCAAAGCTGCTATGGCGGAAGGAAAATCCGATAAAGAAGTGCACGAGCTGTTTCAAAAAGTGTTAAGCGAAGCAAAATAATGACGAATAAGCCCCTAAAGTAATACGATGATTACTTTAGGGGCTTGTTTTTTAGAGATAATCTACAGGTATCATTATTTTTACAATATATTTTGTATAATCAGCAGTAGACCAATAATTCCTTAATTGTTCAATATACACATCGTCGACTATTGTTAAAGCGTTGCGTTCAATGAATGCCAAAAGCTTTTTGAAAGAGTATTCGTATTGTGTATGGAAACCGTTGGGAGTATAAATGGAGGCGTATAGGCCTGCTTTTTTTATTTGCACGTCGGTGTATTCATCAGGATGGGATATACGGGTATAAAGATGTGACATTGCTAAAAAATTGCCTTGCTGCAGAGCGTCCTTAGGCAGGATATATCCCATCAGATATTCGTTTAACAATTCGCTGCTGGCGAAAGGGTAGTTATGTTTGGCAACCAACTTTATTTTTTCTTTAAGGGAGCTTTTCGGGATAGAGAAAGGTGTTGCTATATAATATTCTTCGGCTTGCTCTTCCAAAGTAATCTTATCAGTAGTAACATTTTTAATTTTTTCAAGGTGATTGATTTTTGTCTGCAGATTAGCAATGTTGCGTTGCATAATATCAATCTGTACCTGGTATTCTGTTTGTTTGCGTTTGTAAAAAAGCTGCAAGGCATTAACATCCCTGTTTTGGATATAATCGGCAATTTCTTTCAGGGGGATTCCCAGTTTACGCATGTTGATTATAATATCAAAAATAAAATATTGCTCTAATGAGTAATAACGATAGCCGTTTTCGTCAATATAAGACGGCTTAAGGATATTATTACGTTCGTAATAGAACAACGTTTGCTTAGAAAGCTTGAAAAGAGAGGCAAACTCTCCTATGGAGAAATATTTTTCTGCTAATTTATTCATAACTTCACCTATTCTTGGAAAACCGCTTGACTATACTATGGGTATATACCTTAGAATTCTTAATGATAAACAGAGCAATTAGACTTTGAATTCTATATATAATTAAAATGCTTGTCGTAGTTTTTGTCAAGAGCTGCTCTGTTGAATTTGAAGATGAGGTGTTATTTGTGAAGAAAGGTTCTAAAGGATTATTGATGTGCATGCTGATAACCGGTATTTGTGCCGGAAGCGCACAAGGTGTATTTGCCGAAGAAAAAATAGGCGAATTTAACCTTGACCAAATGGTTGTTACTGCCAGCAGATTGGAAGAAAGCAATTTTGAAGCGAATGCTAACGTAAATGTCGTTACACGCAAGGATATTGAAGAAAAGCATTATCAGACGGTAAGTGACGCACTGCGTGCTGTTCCCGGTGTTGCTATCCAAAACTACAGCGCTACCGGTGCTAACTATTCTGCCGACTACTTATATGTTAACGGTACCAGCCATGTTCTTGTTCTGGTAGACGGACAGAGAGCTAACACCAATGGTTCTACATTTAGCGTATTTCAGCCTTCCGAAGTAAGCAATATGGATAATATTGAACGTATTGAGGTGCTGAAGGGCTCCGCTTCTACCCTTTACGGCAGTGATGCTGTCGGTGGCGTAATCAATATTATTACCCGTAAGCCTAAAGCCGGCGGCGCTACTACAAAAATTTCCGGCGCTTGGGGCAGCTATGGCAAGAAAACCTATAATGTTTACAATGAAGGTATGACTAAAGGCGGCTTCTATTGGACTGTTAACGGTCAGACCGATAAAATGGATAACTATAAGGATGGTCATGGCAATTCCACTCCCAACAAAATCGACAGCAAGAGCTATGGCGTAAAGCTGGGCCAAAAATTTGACGATAAAGCTGATATTAATGTTTCTTATTCTCGCTACAAGCTGGATTACGGCAGACCGGAAACAGCTTCGTCCATGATGGGACCGACTGTTTTTACCGGCGGTATGACTGATGGTAAAAAAGACAATACAAAATATACTGTTGCTTTTGATTATAAATTCAACGATAAGCTGAGCAACAGACTGACATATTTCTCCCGTACATCAGACCTGGATGATGACACGAACCATCCGGCTTCTCTTTGGCTGATGCGCGAAAAAACCTGGGGTTTCTCGGATCAGCTGACATACGCAAACGGTAATCATACCATTATCGGTGGTTATGATTACTATAAAGATGCTATGAACAAATATCAGGATCAGTATACGCCTAACATGACCGGTACTGTAGATAACAAGGCTTTCTTTATTCAGGATCAGATGCAGTTTGGCGCTTGGGGCTTTACTCCCGGTGTGCGCTTCTCCAAGCATTCCGAGTATGGCAACAAGACCACAGGCAGCGGCGTGCTTTCCTATAAATTTAATGATCTGACCAACATGTATGTATCTTACAAGGAATTTTTCCGCGCTCCGTATATGTATGAGCTGTACAACCCGTTCTATGGCAGTGAAAAGCTAAATCCGGAAGAGGGCGAAACCAAGGAAATTGGTCTTAATACACGTATTGATGACAAGACTACCTTCTCCGCACATTATTTCCGTACTGATTCCGATAATCTTATCGGCTTCAATAATGTTACCTGGAAGTATTACAATGCAGGTGCAGAAACGATTAAGGGCTGGGATGTTCAGCTGACTAAAGCTTTTGATGATCACTTCAGCGCTACTGCTGCGTATACACATACATATATTCCGGCAGCCTCTGCAGCTGTTAATCCTAACCGCAATGGCTACATTCCTAAAGGTCAATATGATTTGACATTTAATTATGACGATACTAAATTTAACGGCAGCCTGAATATTAAAGGTATCGTAGACCGTCCCGGCAGTAAATCTAATGTGGCGCAGGTTTTAGATACCTATAAGAGCATCTGGACTGCAAATCTTGCTTTGAACTATAAGCCTGTTAAAGGCATGAATGTATTCTTTAAGCTGAACAACATCTTTGACCGCATGTATACGGATATGACTTATGATATGCGTAATCCTGGCGGCGATGGCTGGTATTCACAACCGGGCCGTAACTTTGTTGCAGGTGTAGAATACACCTTCTAAGAGCTTAATCTTTTTTCTCATACACCAGTGGTGGCATAGGCATACATAACGCTTATGCCACCACACCTATATACAGACGTTTTCGGAGAGGGGGCTTGAATTTGAAAATAGCTTTTTTGCATTTTGCATATTGCTGCGGACCGCAAGCGGATAATGCGAAGAAAATTTTACAGGGGATGAAGCTGGCGGCACAGTATGGCGCAAGCTGGGTACTGACGCCGGAAATGGCGTTGCAGGGTTATTATATGATGCGCAGCGATAAGCAGTTTCAGCTTGCTTCGCTGAAAAATAAGCTTTTACAGGAGTTTATGGAGGCTTGCAGGCACTACAAGCAAAGGTTGTTTTTGGGCTGTGGTTTTGTCGACGAAAAAACGCCGCGTAACAGCTGTGCAATTATTTCGCCGGACGGAACCTATTATAATCGTCACGATAAAACGAAGGTTGTGCCATGGATAACGGAAAACTGGGCACATCCCGGAGAAAAATTTGAGGTTTGGAATTTAGAAGGTATTAATACCGGTGTTATGGTCTGTGCGGATGCATATTTTGCTGAGCACGGAGAAAAAATTGCCGAGCAGGGAGCAGAGCTTGCTGTAGTTGTTGCTGCCTGGCCGCCGGGAGGACATGCAGGACCGCCGGAGGAGGCGTGGAAGCGTTTGAGCCGTTCAGCTAACGGTATTCCTGTGCTTATCTGTAATCAGACGGGTACGGAAGGCATGGACTGCAGCCGTGCGCAAAGTGCTGTTATTTGCAATGGTGAAGTACTTTTTACTTATGAAGGACGCGAGGCAGTGCTGATCATAGATTTTGATGAAGAAAAGAAACAAGTTTTGTCTACAGAATTTGTAACAATAAATTTGACAGATATTTAAGGTGAATAACAGTGAAAAAACTAGCAGTATTTTTTATTTGTGTAATTATAGCATGCTGCTCCTGCCTGGGGTGCGGCAATGATAAGCCGGAAGGCAGTGGAACGAGAGTTGTTAAGGACGCCAAGGGCTATGAGGTAAAGGTACCTGCACATCCTATGCGGATAGTTTCCTTTTCCATCAGCTGTGATGAAATTTTACTTGGCTTGGTGGAGCCGGAGCGAATTGCTTCTGTCAGCTATCTTTGCGACGATGCAGGAATTTCGCATGTTGTGGAAAAAAGCAAGGCGGTTAAAGAGCGTATTAAGGGCACGCCAAGTGTAGAGCGTATCATGGCCTTAAAGCCCGACCTTGTCATTTTGGGCGACTGGTGGACACCTGACTGCATTCAGACTATCCGCGATATGGGAATTAGCGTATATGTTTATAAAACACCGTATACAGTGGCAGATATAAAAAAAGCTGTTCGCGAGATTGCCGATGTTGTGGATGCTAAGCAGCAGGGAGAAGCTGTGATTAAGGAATATGATGCTAAAATCGCCAAGGCACAAGCTGTTATCAAGGCTGCTGACATCAAACAGCAGAAAAAGGTTGTTGTGATGTCAGGTCATGGTGTGATCGGTACTAAAGGCTCGCTTTTTGCCGATATCTGCAGATATGCGCAGGTTGATAATTGTATGGAGCAATTGCAGACAGGGCAGAATACCACAGTTTCCAAGGAATTTATTGTTCAGTGCAATCCTGATGTCATTATTATGCCGGGATGGAACGGTGCTCCTACTCATACACTGGAAACAGAAAAGGAATTACTCAATGACCAGTCTTTACAAAGCGTCAAAGCAATTCAAAATAAAAATCTGGTAACGCTGTCCGGCCAGGATATGTATTGTGTGAGCCAATATGTTGCCGACAGTGTTTTGGCTATTGATAATCTGGTGTATCCTGAATATTTTAAGTAAGCTGAGAGGAGCAGGGAGATGGCAGAAATTATTTTTGTGACCAACATGGAACCCCATTATGTTGGTATGCGTGATGCTTTAAATACCATAGAGGACAAAGAAATCAGCAATGCTGTAGAAGTAATCCAAATCAACGACAGTGAGCAGTGGAACGGCTATTGGAAGCAAAAGCTGCAGGGAGCAGGCTTTTTCTTTTGCACTTGGATGGGAACAGGCCTGAGCTGTGATTATCTGAAAAAAGCCTCTGCCTTTTTACAACAGAAGAAGCTGTGCCATCTTTTTGATATCATTGACCCCGGTGATGATAAGATGGATTATGGCCTGCAGGAGGAGCAAAAGAGCCTGCTGAAGCAATATCTGGCCTGTGGTGGTCTGAAGAATTATCAGAATCTGTGCTTATATCTTGTTGCTGCCTTTACACAGCAAAAGGCAGCTTATAAGCTGCCGGAACAGCTGCCCTGGTGCGGAATCTATCATCCTGAATTTAAGCATGAGTTTGTTGAGCTTGATGAATATCTGGCAAAACATTATGACAGCAGCAAGCCTACCGTGGGCTTTATTTTTTCGCGTGAGGATTGGCTTTGGCAACGGCTTGCTTATCAAAATGAGATTATCCGGGCAGTGGAAGCACAAAATTGTAATGTTATTGCTGTGTTCAGTACTACGATGCCGAATGAAAAGACCGGTGCTGTCAGCCTGGCAACAGCATTTGAAAGGTTTTTCTATAAAAACGGCCGACCTTGTATTGACGTGCTGATAAATCCGTTTGTTTTTTCGTTGACAGTAACAGGCTTTTTAAAGCTGCGGGATTTGCAGCAGCTGGGAGTTCCTGTGCTGCAGATAGTAAATACATATATGCCTTATAAATGGTGGCAGCAGAGCATGGTCGGACTGACACCTAATGAGGTTTCCTATGCTGTGTGCATGCCTGAATTTGACGGAGCTCTGCATTCTGTGCCGGTTTCCACCAATGAGAAACGTGAGGACGGTACACATTACCGCATGCCGCTTGCAGACCGCATTGATATGCTGGCAAGAAAGGCGCGCAAGCTTGCAACGTTGCGTTATAAAAAGCCTTGTGATAAAAAAATAGCGATAGTTTTTCATAATTATCCGCCGACCAATTCCAATATCGGCAGCGCTGCCAGTCTGGATTCGATTGAAAGCGTACGCCTGCTGCTGGAGGAAATGCAAAAGCAGGGCTACAGGCTGGATAATATACCGACAGACAGTCAGGCCTTTGTAAATGATATTACGGCACATGCTACCAATGACAGACGCTTCATTTCGGAGGCGTTATTGGAAACAGCTGATGGTAAGCTGGAAAAGCTGGACTATAAAAGCTTTTATGAGCAGCTTCCGGCAAAAACACAGGAGCAGCTTTTGCGTGACTGGGGCGAAGCGCCAGGTGATGTTTTCCGTTACGGCGACGTGCTGATTGTTCCCGGTATGCTCAACGGCAATATTTTTATTACGGTTCAGCCTCCGCGCGGCTTTGGTGATGACCCAGGAAAGATATACCATTCGCCGGATTGCGCACCGACACATCATTATCTTGGCTTTTATCACTGGCTGCGTGATATCTGGGGCGCGGATGCCATGATTCACGTAGGAACGCACGGAAATTTGGAGTGGCTGCCGGGAAAGGGCAATGCTATGAGCAATGCCTGCTATCCGGATATCTGTACAGGTGATATCCCTAACATCTATCCCTATTGGATTACCTGTACCGGTGAAGGCATTCAGGCAAAACGCCGCAGTGCTGCCTGCCTGATAAGCTATTTGTCTGCGCCGATGAGTGTTTCCGGTACTTACGAAGAACTAGCTGATTTGGAAAATCTGTTGGAGGAATATTGTCATTTTAAAAATGATGATGCTGCCGCCGCGGGTATGGACAGCATCAAGGAAATGATTCGCAGTAAAGCTGCAGAGTGCAATCTTGATGAGGATGTTCCGGAAAGCGAAGCAGAGAATTTTGATGATTATATCGGCAAGCTGCACAACTTTATTACGGATTTAAAGAATATGCAGATAAGTACAGGCCTGCATGTTTTGGGTGTGCCTCCGGAGGGAGAAGAGCTGCTAGAATATCTGCTGGCATTGACGAAGCTGGATAACGGCAAGGTGCCGTCGTTGATGAAAAACCTTGCTGCTATGCATGGGCATGATTACTATGAGCTGATGGAGCACAGCGAGCAGATGCTGGCTGATGGCAGCATGACCTATGGTATGCTTTTGGACAAAATACGCGAGCAGGCAAGAGAAGCTATCTTGATTTTGCAAAAGAATTCCTTCGATGCTGCTAAAATTGAAGAAGTATTTACCTTATCCTGGGCGAAGGACTTACAAGGGGAAATGCGGGATAAGCTGCTGCAATCTGTGACGTATATCTGCGAGCATATTGCGCCCAGTCTGCTTTTGACTACATTGGAGCAGGAAAATACTTTAAACGCATTAAACGGCAAATATATTGACCCTTGTCCCAGCGGTGCGCCTACAAGCGGTGGCGCTGATTTGCTGCCTACGGGACGCAATTTTTACAGTATCGACCCGCGCTGCCTGCCGACGAAGCCTGCTTGGGAAATTGGTAAGCAGATGGCAGAGGATGTTATCGGCAGATTTATTGAAGAAGAAGGACGTTATCCGGAAAGCGTCGGTATAATTTTGTGGGCTACGAGTAATTTGCGTAATCACGGACAATGCGTTGCCGAATTTTTATATCTGATGGGCTTGCGCCCTGTATGGCAGCCGGGAAGCCAACGTGTTATTGATTTGGAGGTTATTCCTTTGGAGGAGCTGCAGCGTCCGCGTGTAGACGTAACAGGACGCATCAGCGGTCTCTTTAGGGACAGTATGCCCGGAAGTGTCATCTGGCTGGATGATGCTGCGCAGAGAATAGCATCGTTGGATGAGCCGACTGAGCTGAACTTTGTGCGTAAGCATGTACTGGAGGAAGCAGGCGAGCTGGAAAAATCAGGCTTGGATAAGCAGGCGGCCTGGAGACAGGCATCGTATCGTGTGTTCGGCGATCCTCCGGGAGCACATGGAGCAGGTACAGGCGCTGTTTTAGAAGCGAAAAATTGGGAAACGATTGATGATATTGCCGCAGTATATACCAGATGGGGCGCACATGCTTATGGTAAGGGCAGTGAAGGCACATATATGCCGGAGGTCTTTAAAAAGCGTATGGCGCAGATAGATATTACGGTGCAAAATGTTGACCACAGGGAATCTTCGATGCTCAGCGGTGATGATTATAATAATTATCGCGGTGGTATGATTGCAGCGGTTCGAAGCTATAAGGGAAGTATGCCGCGAAATTATGTCAGCGACAGCTCTGACAGAAGCAAGGTACAGCTGCGCAGTCTTACAGAAGAGCTGAAGCGCTGGTTCCGCGGAGAGGCGATGAATCCCAAATATATAGCAGGCATGAAAAAGCATGGCTATAAGGGCGCCGGTGATTTGGCGACATATGTTGCGGTAAGCTATCAGTGGGATGCAACCAGCGATATCATGGAAGACTGGATGTATGAAAAATATGCGGCCAAGTATGCCTTGGATAAGGATATGCAGCAATGGATGCAGGAGGTAAATCCGTGGGCGCTGCACCGTATTACAGAAGTTTTGCTGGAGGCGGAGCAGCGTGGTATGTGGCAGGCTAATCCGGAAACGAAGCAGGCCTTGCAGGAGCTGTTTTTGTCAATGGAGGGCGAGTTGGAAGAACGGGGAGAGTAATTTTTTCTTGACTATATGAACAGTATATAGTTTATACTCGTATACGTTATTTGATGAAAATGAATTGCAGATAAATTATGTTAGCCTAAAGGATTATCTGCGAAAAGTATGAGTAAAGGATGTGCGAATAAATGAAGGTTGTTAAGGGATTGAGCAGTGCAGTGCTTTTGACACTGCTTTTGGGTAGTGCATCAGCTGTTTATGCTGATGAGGTTCAAGAATATGCGCTTGATACAATGGTTGTAACAGCAACTAGAGTTGAACAAAAGGCATTTGATACGCAAGCTGATATTACAGTTATTACACGTGAGGATTTAGAGAAAAAGCATTATACTGACTTAGGTGATGCATTAAAGGATGTACCGGGTGTAACCTTACAAAATTATGGTGTTACCGGTGAAAACTATTCCTCTAACAGATTGTATATTAATGGTTCCTCTAACTTAGTAGTTTTAGTAGATGGTATGCGTGCTAATGTTAATGGTTCTACATCTGGTGCTTTATCTCCGTCGGAATATGCAAACCTGGATACTGTAGAAAGAATAGAAATACTCAAGGGTTCTGCTTCTACGCTGTATGGTGCCGATGCAGTTGGCGGTGTAATTAACATTATTACAAGAAAACAAACAGAGAATGGTGTACGTACTTCTATAAGTGCAATTGGTGGCAGCTATAATCGTCAGACATACAGATTCATGAACCAAGGTAATGTAGACGGAACCTATTGGATGGTTGCTGCTCAGAAAAACTTGGCGAAAGATTTCAAAGATGCTGATGGGGATAAGATTTCTCACAAAGTTGACAGCAAGGATTATAAGCTGACTTTAGGTCATAAATTTGGTGATAATGCTGATGTTACATTAAAATATAACAAATATAAATCCGATTATGAAAGACCAGCACAAGGCGGTTTATTACCACAGCTTGCCGACAGAAATAAAGGTAAAAAGGATATTGATAAATTATCCTTAGCATGGCAGCAAAAACTGACAGATGAATTAAGCAACAGTATGGTTATTTATCGCAATACTAATAACCTTAATGACAGCTATAATAAGCCAAAAAGCATTTGGCTGATGGACTTAAAAACTGTTGGCTTTACCGACCAGTTGACCTATAAAGTTGATAATAATACATTGATTGCCGGCTATGATTATTATAAGGATACTGTTAATGATTATTCTGCTTCTGGCGGTTCTAATAAATTTAGCGGAAAAAGCATTGATAACAAGGCATTCTTTATTCAAAATGAATTCAAGTTTGCTAAATTCTTCAATATTACTCCCGGTTTGAGATATACTAAAACTTCTCAGTTCGGCAGCAATACTTCTAAGAGCGTGACTATTGGCTATGATAATAATAAAACCAATGTATATGCGTCTTACAAAGAGTTTTTTGTTGCACCTAAAATTGCGGAATTGTATTCTAAATATGGTGATCCGTCATTAAAAGCAGCAGATGGTAATACCAAGGAAATCGGTATTAAGCAACAGCTTGGTAATGACTTTACCGCAACATTGAGCTACTTTAAAACAAAGGCTTCTAATATGATTGCTTACAATGGTGCAACAGGTCATTATGCTAATATTGCTAGCGAGAATACCTATGGTTGGAATTTTGGCTTAAATAAGAAATTTAGTGATAAATTTTCTTCCTATGTAAATTACACGCATATTGATATAGCTCCGGAAACTGCAAAGAAAAACAGCAACCGTGATGGCTATATTCCTAGAGGTGAATGGAAAATCGGTGCAGATTATACTTTAGATAAACTGAATGTAAATATGTTTGCTAAAGCTATTGTAAAACGTCCTGGCCGTATGGTAACTCAAAGTACCGTTCCTGACAGCTTTAAATCCTTCTGGCTGTGCGATTTGAATGTAAACTATAAAGCTACAGATAATATTAAAGCATTCTTTAAAGTAAACAACATCTTTAATAAGCTGTATACCGATCAATGCTATAATATGACTCCTCTCGATTCCAGCTCCAACTGGTATCCTGCACCGGGACGTAACTTCCAAGTCGGCGTAGAATACACCTTCTAATCAGCCCCTAACCTTATTCATATACACTTAACTCCTTGGAGAAAGGCGGAGCAGAGCAAAATCTGTTCTGCCTTTTTCATATGCCAAACTGCTATAACTTGCTTATGGCGAAAGCTGTTGTTCGTGCTATAATAGCTATACTGAGGAAAAAAAGGATGAAGAAAATATGCAAAAACAAAAATATCACAAGATAATAACATCGCTGCTGCTGTGCCTGAGCCTGCTTTTAATAGTTGTAGGCTGCAGCAGAGAAGCTGCGCAGAAATCGAACAGCACTGCTGCCTATACCGTTACAGATTCGCAGGGGCATAAGCTGTGTTTTAAAGAAAAACCCCAGCGCATTATATCTATGTCTATAAGCACGGATGAAATCCTCATTGACCTTGTACCAAGCAGCCGCATTGCTGCCTTTTCACGTCTGGTGGACGACCCGGGGATTTCCAACATTGTTGAGCGGGCGCAGAGTGTGGGCAGCAGAGTGGATGGGCAAAGCTCGGAAGCCATTATGGCGCTGCACCCTGATTTGATATTGATACCGGATTTTGTTAAGCCGGAGGTTATTCAGTCGCTGCGCGACATGAATTTGCAGGTTTATGTTTATAAAACTCCCAAGAGTATGGAAGATGTGCGTCAGTGTATACGCTTTCTGGGCGAGGCCGTTGGCGAAAAGGAACGCGGTGACATGATGGTTACCGCTATGGACGAGCATCTGAAGAAGGTGCAGGATAAAATAGGCAAAATCCCTAAGGAAAAACAGAAGCGTATAGTTTTTATGCGCAGCAACGGTGCTTACTACAGTCCGGAGGCTTCGTTTAACGATGTCTGCAGATATGCACAGGTTCGCAATGCTTTGGAGGAGCTGCATTATGATAAGCCCGGCATAGTTAATCAGGAGGCAGTTGTTCAGCTTAACCCGGAGGTATTTTTACTCGCAGGCTGGAATTATGACGGCCAGCATGATCCGAAGCAGATGGAGGAAGATCTGTTGAATAATCCCGGCTATCTGACAACGGATGCTGTGAAAAACAGAAAGGTTTATACGGTGCCGGCTAAGCATGTATTGTGCGTGTCGCAGTACATTGTCAACGCTGTAGAGGATTTGGCGGACGCTGTATATAGTGAATAAAATTATCAATGACGTCGGTGAGCGGTGAAATGCTGCTTGCCGACTTTTTTTTGCAACAGTTGCCAAAATAGTTGCCAAACTTATTGACTAGTTGACAAATAGTTGTTAAACTATAGATAAATAGCAACGGAAAGGAAGAAAAAGTATGCAAACTGAAGACTTACGCAAGCTTGTTGACAAGATACAACGCCTGCAATGCGAAATGCAAACAGTAGAACTTAAATCTGCTAATAAGGGCTGTCCTACACGTTTATACGATACATTGTCGAGTTTTGCTAATCAGGACGAGGGTGGCGTTATCGTGTTCGGCATAGATGAAAGCAAAGGCTTTGAGGTTGTCGGCGTTTATGATGCGCAGGATTTGCAGAAAAAGGTAACGGAACAGTGTAATCAGATGTCACCTTGCGTGCGTGCTTTATTTACTGTTTGCGAAATTGATGACAAGGTTGTAGTTTCGGTAGAGATTCCGGGGATAGATGTTGCGGAAAGGCCTTGTTTTTATCGTGGTACAGGCAGATTAAAAGGCGCTTATATCCGTGTGGGTGATGCCGATGAGCCAATGAGTGAATATGAGATTTACAGCTATGATGCCTTTCGCAAACGCATTCGCGACGATATTCGCGAAGCAACGGGTGCACGCAGAAGCTTTTTTGATGAAGAAAAGCTAGCAGCGTTTTTGCAGGCAGTCAAAAAGGACCGCAAAAATCTTGCTAAGCATGTCAGTGACGAAGAAATCCTGGAGCTGATGGGTGTTACGGTAAACGGACAGCCGACGTTAGCGGGCGAGCTGTGCTTTTCTAAATACCCGCAGGGAGCGTTTCCGCAGCTATGCATTACGGCCGTTGCTTTGCCGGGGAATGAAATGGGCGAGCCCGGCTTGCAGGGCGAGCGCTTTATTGATAACGAGCGGATTACAGGAACGATAGATGAAATGGTGGACGAGGCAGTTGATTTTGTGAACCGCAACAGTCGTCACAGTACGATTATTGATGATAAGGGCAAGCGTGCAGACAGAGATGAGTATCCTTTAAAGGCAGTGCGTGAGGCGATTCTTAATGCTTTGGTGCACCGGGATTATAGTATTCACTCGGAAAACGTGCCTGTGCGTTTGGAAATATATCGTAATCGTCTGGAGCTTATTTCCAGTGGTGGCTTGTATGGCAAGCTGACGCTTGATGCTTTGGGCAAGGTGCGGCCGGATACGCGCAACAGTGCGCTGGCGAATATTTTGGAGCTGCTGCATGTTACCGAAAACCGTTACAGCGGCATTCCGACTATTTATCACGAGCTGGAAAAGGCACAGCTGCCGCCGCCGGTTTTTGCTGTACGTCATGGCGAGTTTGTAGTTACCTTTAAGAGTAAAATTGCCCAGGTGTATGATATGCCTGCTTCTGGCGTTGGCGCTGTACATGAGGAGCAGGTGCAATATAGTAGCAATCAGGCGGACAGCGTTGAAGAACGATTGTTGGCATTCTGCGCAGTGCCGCGCTCCAGACAAGAGATTATTGCTTTTCTGGGCTTTTCGCGCTATTATTCCATGTCGAAAATTGTGCAGCCGTTGATTGATGACGGCAAAATTGCTTTGACGCTGCCAGATAAGCCTAAAAGCTCCAAGCAGAGATATGTGAGAAAATAATAATGTAGTATGCAATGCCAGGCAGGACGGATTTATTCTGTCCTGCTTTTTAATATAAAAGCGGAATGAGTCTTAGAAAGAAAAATAATAAAATAAAAATACTTGACTATATGATTGCTATATCGTTTATGATAATTCATGTTTCAATAGATAGCACAGGACTATGAAAGACTAGCTGTGTTTGTACGGGAACAAAAAGTAAACCGATGATTATGAAAGGATTGAAAATCAACAATGAACAAGGTCAAGGTATTGAGTAACGCGGTATTGATGTCTGCACTTATGAGTACAAGTGTAGTATGGGGTACAACAGCGTTTGCTGCTGAAAACACTCCGGAATATTTTTTGGATACGATGGTTGTTACGGCAACAAGAACTCCGGTAGAAGCATTTAAAGCAAATGCCAACGTCAGTGTTATTACAAGCAAGGAAATTAAGGAAAGACATTATAGTGATTTATCTGAAGCATTGCGCATGGTTCCCGGTGTCTATATCGGTAACTACGCTCCTGCCGGCTATGATAACAGTAATGCTCTGAAAATTAATGGTGCTGACGAAATCGTTGTTTTGGTAGATGGCGTTAAGATTAACAATGTAAGCAATCGTGTTTCTGCGGTAATGCTCAAAAACATGGATAATGTTGAACGTATTGAGGTTCTGAAGGGTTCTGCTTCTACTCTTTACGGTTCCGATGCTAAGGGCGGCGTTATCAATATTATTACCAAAAAACCGGAAAAAATTTCTACTTATTTCCGTGTAGACGGCGGCAGCAATAGCGTAACCAATTACTATATGGGTCAGTCCGGCAGAGAAAAAGACTGGTCATGGGATGCTAACGTAAGCAGAAACCTTAGTGGCGATTTCAAAGATGGCAATGGTGTAACTACTCCGTCTTCTTCCAAGTCTACCAGCACTAATTTCAAAATCACTAAAAAACTGAGCGATAAGCATGAGCTGACAGCTACTTATGATTCCTATAAAGCAGATTATAAATATACTGCTTTGTGGGAGCCTGCTTTGAAGAATGGTAAAGTAGACAATCAAAACTATAAATTTATTTTGAACAGTGATTTTGACGGCAATACGACAAATGTTTTGTCTTTCGTAAATCTTGATAATGATACTGATTTTAATGGTTACAAGACCAAAACAAATACTAAACGTATTACTGACCAGCTGTCTACACAGTTAGGTAATCATTTACTGACTGCAGGCTTTGAGTTCAGCCATGATAAGGTTATTACATTTAACGGCAAGAAGATGATGAATAGAGCCTTCTTCCTGCAGGATCAGTTTGATATTACCGACCAGCTGAAGCTGACTGCCGGCGTGCGTCATGATAATAACTCCGGCTTTGGCAAGCACACTACTCCCAGTGCTAACCTGGGTTATACCTTTAATAAAGACAGAACTAATGTCTATGTAAGCTACAGCGAGTATTTTATTCCGCCTTCTCCAAGCAACCTTTACAGTGCAGCATACGGCAATCCGAATATCAAGCCGGAAACCGGTAATACTAAGGAAATAGGCATTAACCATAAATTTGATGATACCTTTGTATTATCTGCACATGCTTTTAAACGTTATTCTGAGAATAGAATCGGTTATGTATATCCTAAATATGCGAATGTAGGTGATGAAAAAGCGCGTGGTTGGGATATCCAGCTGAAGAAACAATTTACACCGCAATTCTCTACTTATGTCGGTTATACACATTCAGTTATTGATGCAACTGCTCAACGTGCGAAAAATGTTGACGGCTATGTACCGAAAGGCGCATGGGATATTGGCCTGGATTATGATAACAAGGACTTTAATGCCAGCCTGATCGGTAAGGGTGTTATTGACCGTATGGGACCTCAGTCTACAGACGCTGCTGATGCTTTCTTCCCGGCAACAACCTACTTTGTTTGGGATGCATCTATGAACTACAATGTTAATAAGAATGCGAAGATTTATTTCAAAGTTAATAATATCTTTGATAAATTCTATGCAGAGCATTCTAATGCCCGTTATAACTGGAGCGCAGATCCTGACGGACAATGGTGGCGTGCTCCCGGTCGTTCCTTCCTGGTAGGCATGGAATATGCATTTTAAGCATATTTGACAAAACTTAAGCTTTTTTCAAACTTCACACTCCCGAAAAAGTGGGGCGGATGTATTCCGTCCTGCTTTTTCATATAACAGGAAAATGAGGTGAAACGATGTGGAAGAAGTTACTGATGCTTTTGCTGCTGTTGGCATTTTGTACAGCAGGCTGTCAAAAGCAGTATGTTGAAAAAACAAGCGGAGCAGCCTATCAGGTAGTTGATTCGCAAGGGACTGTAATAAAATTTTCCCAAAAGCCCCAGCGGATTATGACAACACATTTTAATCTGGATAATATTGTGATGGGACTTGTTTATGAAGAGCGTGTTGTTGCACTTTCTAAATCAATGTATGATGCTTCGGTATCTTACATAAGTACTGAGGCAATAAAAAAGCCTACAAAATTAAATTATGATTTTTCTTCAGAGCAGGTTCTGGCACTTAAGCCGGATTTAATCATCGCCCGAGAGAGCACAGGTGAAAACCGCATACAGACCTATCGCGCCATGGGGATACCTGTATACGTGGTGAGCAATGCGAATAATGTGGAAGAGATAAAAAAGCAGATTCAGGAGATAGGTCAGGCTGTGGGGGAATCAGAGCGTGCGGAAAAGCTACAGCAGAGGATGCAGACACAGCTTGACTATATCAAAAGCAAGGTTGATAGCGCTAGCATGAAGCCAAAAAGTGTGATGCTTGTTTCTAAAATGAACCATAATTACGGTGGTAAGGGCTCTTTTTTTGACGATATGTGCCACTTTGCCGGGGTGAAAAATGCACCTGCAGAGATAGGTGTGCTCAACGGTCAGCTAATGGATAAAGAAATAATGCTACGTGCTAACCCGGATTACTTTCTGCTTTCACTGTCATGGGAGCTTAAGCATGATAACAAGGACGGGTATAAAAAGGAATTTTTGGATGATCCTGCGCTGGCTAATCTGGAGGCGGTCAAGAATAATCATGTCTGTTATTTGAAGGACAAGTATTTATATGCTTCCAATCAAAACTGCGTATGGGCAATTAAGAAGATTGCCAATCTTGCTTATGGAAATATATTTACTGATGAAGAGGAAGTTTTTCTTAAGGGATATTAGCAAATAAGGCCGAAGTGCTTGACTGTATGAGAACTATATAGCGTAATATTTTTAGTGTTGTGAGGGCGATGGTTGTTCGTCCTCATTTTTATGAAAGAATAGGAGTATCGATAATTTTCGGAGGTGAAAGAATGCAACAAATTTTATTTCTCACCAATATGGAGAAGACTGCAGCCTATCTGCAGGACGCATTGAAGTTGGCGCAGCAGACGCAGGACGCTGTCACAGGACAGGTGCTGTATGTCCCCAGCGATACAGAGTGGACAAAGGATATGGAAAAGCAGCTGCAGCAGGCGGAGGTAGTCATCTTCCCTTGGATGGGAACTGGCCTGAGCACCAAGTTTCTGTCGGAATCTTCATCCTATCTGCTGGCCAACAAAAAGAAGCACGTCTATCTGATGACCGGTAATCCGGAGGATATACTGCACGGCGGGCTGTCTGAGGAGGAGCTGAAGCGGATAAATGATTATTATAAATTCGGCGGTCTGCAGAACTGGACAAATTTATGGCTGTGGCTGGCGCAGCAGTTTTTGCAGGCAGGATGTAATGCGCCTGCTCCCGAGCTTTTGCCTTGGGATGGCATTTACCATCCGCGTGCAGCCAAGGTTTATGATGATGTGGAGGAGTATCGCCGTGATTTTTGCAAGGCGGACAGACCGACATTGGCAGTAGTTTTCTTCCGCAGTGACTGGCTGTGGGGCAATACCGTTTTTGCAGATGCGGTAGTCAGAGAGATTGAAGCGCTGGGGTGCAACGCCTTATGCTTCTTTTCTACAAGCTCGCCTGACGCCGCAAGCGGTTGCGGCGGCTTTAAAGAAGCCTTAAGCAAGTATGTTTGCACAGAAGGAAAATGTTATGCCGATGTTTTCATCAACACTATAAAATTTTCCTTGTTCAGCATTCGCGCTTGTGCCTTGGATGATTTGACGAAGCTTAATATCACGGTGCTGCAGGCCTATACCCTGTATCGTTCGTATCAGGAATGGTACGAAAATTTTGATGGCATGAGCGCCGTAGAGGTGGCGTACAGCGTGAGCCTGCCGGAGTTTGACGGTATTATCCACAGCTGCCCGGTGACGACGGTGGAGCGTGATGCGGAAGGCAAGCAGGTTACGCAGGAGATTGCCGAGCGCATGAATATGCTGGTGCGCAAAGCAAAAAAGCTGGCACTTCTGCGTATTAAACCGAATGCGGAAAAGAAAATCGCTATTGTTTTTCACAACCATCCGTCGACCAATTCCAACATTGGCAGCTGTGCGGCGATAGACAGTATTGAAAGTGTGCGCCTGCTGCTGCAGGATTTGCGGGATGCAGGCTATGTCGTTGACCATATTCCGACAGACAGGCAGAAATTCATTGATGAGCTTATTGCCGGTGCGACGAATGACAGGGACTACATGAGCGAAAAGCAGATTGATAATGCCGATGCCAAGCTCTTAGTCAGTGCATACCGCGATTATTACAGGACGCTGCCGGAAAAGGTACAGCAACGTCTGGCGAACGATTGGGGCGAAGCGCCAGGTGATGTTTTCTTTTATGATGATTTTCTGTTGATTCCAGGAACGATGAACGGCAATATTTTTATTACGATGCAGCCACCGCGCGGCTTTGGCGAGGATCCTGACAAAATTTATCATTCCCCTGACTGTGCGCCGACACATCATTATATAGGCTTTTATCATTGGCTGCGCGATATTTGGGGCGCAGATGCGATGATGCATATCGGTACGCATGGCAGTTTGGAATGGCTTCCGGGCAAGGGCGTGGCGATGGGCAATGAATGCTATCCGGATATCTGCACCGGTGATTTGCCCAATGTTTATCCCTATTGGGTTGTCGATACGGGTGAGGGCATACAGGCCAAACGCCGCAGTGCTGCCTGCCTTATCAGCTATCTTTCGGCACCTCTGAGTATTAGCGGTGTATATGATGAGCTGGCGGAGCTGGAAAAGGCTCTGGAGGAATATGTGCACTTTAAGGCTGATAAGGATGCCGATTTGAGTGAGCCGATGGCACAAATCAGGGAGAAGGCCGCTGCTGCTGACCTTATGGATGAGGTGCGTGAGGAGGATGCTGCTGATTTTGATGAATATGTCAGCCATCTGCACACATATCTGACGGATTTGAAGAATATGCAGATGACTACCGGCTTGCATATCATGGGCAATCCGCCGCAGGGCGAAAAGCTTACGGAATATCTTTATGCGTTGGTGCGTCTGGAAAATCCCGATATGCCGTCACTGCCTAAAACATTGGCACAGGCTTACGGCTATGATTATTATGAGCTGATTGACAACAGCAGTAAGCTATTGCCTGACGGTATTTTGAGTTACGGCATGCTGCTTGATAAAATCAACAGCCAATGCTTGGAGATTATCCGTTTGCTGCAAAATGATGGTTTCGTAGTCCACGAAGATAAATTGCGGGCGTTGGAGTGCGTAAAGTGTTGGGATGAGACTGTGCAGCAGGATATTATAAAAATTGCCGGCTTCATCTGCGACAAGCTGTATCCCAGTCTGGCACATACTACCTGGGAACGAAGCAACTGCATCCGTGCGCTGCAGTCAGAATATATCGAGCCTAGCGCCGGCGGTGCTCCTACGAGCGGCGGTGCCGAGATTTTGCCGACCGGACGCAATTTTTACGGCGTTGACCCGCAGCTGCTGCCTACGCCCGTAGCGTGGAAAATCGGTTCGCAGATGGCGGAGGACGTGATCAACAAGTTTGTGGCGGAGGAAGGGCGTTATCCCGAAAGTGTTGGTATTTTGCTGTGGGCAACCTATAACATGCGCTCTAATGGTCAGTGTATGGCGGAATTTATGCGTCTGATGGGAGTGCGTCCTGTTTGGCAGAAAGGAACCCTGAAGGTGACAGGCATCGAGATTATTCCGCTTAATGAGCTGAAGCGTCCACGTGTTGATGTTACCGGACGTATCAGCAGCCTGTTCCGTGATACACTGCCTGGAGCGGTTTGCTGGCTGGATAAAGCAGTACAGCAGGTGGTAGCGCTTGACGAAAGCTTCGAGGACAACTTTGTGCGCAAGCATGTCATGGAGGAATCTCAACGATTGGAAAGCGAGGGCGTGGACAAGGAGCAGGCCTGGAGACAGGCATCCTACCGCATTTTCGGCGATCCGCCGGGAGCGCATGGCGCAGGCGTGAGCGCACTTTTGGCTTCCCGCAATTGGGATGACCTGGGCGATATTGCCGATGTGTATGTGCGTTGGGGTGCACATGTTTACGGCGAGGGCGAAAAAGGTCAGTACAGGCCGCAGCTGTTCACTAATCGTATGGCGAAGCTGGAGGTTACCGTCAGCAATATTGATAACCGCGAGTCTAATCTGCTGAATTCCGATGATTACAACGCTTATCGTGGCGGTATGATTGCCGCAGTGCGCAATTTCAGCGGCAAGATGCCGAAGAACTATTGCAGTGACAGTTCCGACCGTCAGCATGTTGTGATTCGCACGTTGGCGGAAGAGGTCAAGCGTCTGTTCCGCGGTGAAGCGATTAACCCCAAATATATCCGAGGCATGAAGGAGTTTGGCTATAAGGGAGCAGGCGATTTGGCAACCTATGTTGATAACTGTTTCCAATGGGATGCTACCAGTGCCGTTATGGAGGACTGGATGTATGAAAAGTTTGCGGAAAAATATGCCTTGGATGCAGATATGCAAAAATGGTTTGCTGAGGTTAATCCCTGGGCGTTGCGCAGACTGACGGAGGTTTTGCTTGAGGCGGAGCAGCGCCAGATGTGGAATGCTAAGCCGCAAACAAAGCAGTCGCTGCAGGAGCTGCTGCTGAATATTGAAGGAGAAATTGAAGAACGCGGCGATGAATAAAAATTTTCATTAATTCGCTTGCGTGTATACCTAGTAGACACTGTATAATTAGATACATATTTTATTGATAGTTCTTTTTAATAAACGGAGGAATATAAATGAAACGTACTGCTGTATATCCTTTTACTGCGATTGTAGGACAGGAGGAAATGAAGCTGTCCTTGATTTTAAATGTTATTAACCCGGCTTTAGGCGGTGTTTTGATTAAGGGTGAAAAGGGCACGGCGAAGTCCACCGCTGTGCGCGCTCTTGCCGAGCTGTTGCCGCCGATGGCGGCTGTGCACGGCTGTCGCTTCCATTGCGACCCGCACAGCAGCCAGCTGTGCGATGACTGCACTGCGAAGCTGCAGGCAGAGGGCAGCTTGCCGGAAGAAACCATCAACATGCGCGTAGTGGAGCTGCCTGTCAGCGCAACAGAAGACCGCGTTGTCGGTACATTGGATATTGAGCATGCGATTAAGCATGGTGAGAAAAAGTTTGAACCCGGTATTTTGGCGCAGGCTAACCGTAATATCTTATATGTAGATGAAATCAACCTGTTGGATGACCATGTTGTCGACGTGCTGTTGGATGCCGCTGCTATGGGAGTAAACACTGTTGAACGCGAGGGCGTTTCCTACTCCCACCCCGCACGTTTTGTGCTGGTTGGCACGATGAACCCTGAGGAGGGTGACATCCGCCCGCAGCTTTTGGACCGCTTTGGTTTGAGCGTTGTTGTTACCGGCGAGCATGACCCGCTGCAGCGCGTAGAGGTAATCAAACGCCGTCTGGCTTACGAAAACGATGCGGAAAGCTTCATTGCAGGCTATAAAGAGGCACAGGAGGAGCTGGCAGAAAAAATTATTGCTGCCGGCAAGCTGCTGCCGGAGGTAACTATTGATGACAAGCTGCTGGAAACTGTGGCTAAACTGTCGGTAGAACTGGGCGTAGACGGCCACCGTGCGGATATTACCGTTATCAAGACAGCGTTGACCTTGGCTGCCTTCAACGCCCGCAAGCAGGCTAACCTTGATGACCTGAAGGAAGCTGCTAAGCTGGTGCTGCCGCACCGTATGCGCCGCCGTCCGTTTGAAGAGGGCGAGCTTGATTGGAATAAAGTAGAGAGCTTTTTGGCTGCCGAAGCCTAAGGAGCGTTGAATATGCTGAAAAATAATCTCTATCCCTTTACTGCGGTTGTAGGGCAGGATGAGGCTAAAAAGGCCTTGCTTATTGCTCTTGTCAACCGTAGAGCAGGCGGCCTGCTCATAGGCGGTGCCAAGGGCACGGCGAAATCCGTACTGGCGCGCAGTGTGCAGAGCCTGATTGGTTCGCAAAAGATGCTGACGTTGCCGCTGAACGTAACCGAGGACATGCTTTTTGGCAGCATTGACTTGGAGGCTGCCGTAAGCCTGGGCGAAAAACGTTTTTCACCCGGCATTCTGGCGCGTGCGACCGATAATATTCTTTATATTGATGAAGCGAATCTGCTGCGTCAGGAGCTGCTTACTGCAGCGCTGGATGCCAACAGTGCAGGCATCAACAATGTGGAGCGTGATGGCATCAGCTGCAGCCATGAGGTACGCACGACTGTTATTGCAACGATGAATCCGGAGGAAGGAACTCTGCCAGGACATATTCTGGACCGCTTCGGCATGTACGCAGATATGCAGGCGTTGCAGGATATCGGCCAACGCGTGCAGGTTATCCAACGTGCCTTGGCATATAGTAACAATACCC
Organism: Phascolarctobacterium sp. Marseille-Q4147; assembly: GCF_017968825.1. Taxonomy (NCBI): domain Bacteria; kingdom Bacillati; phylum Bacillota; class Negativicutes; order Acidaminococcales; family Acidaminococcaceae; genus Phascolarctobacterium; species Phascolarctobacterium sp. Marseille-Q4147. The sequence continues at coordinate 1,984,249 of NZ_CP072874.1, forward strand.
TTGCGTTTTGCGAGCAGTATGCGGAAGAAACCGCTGCCCTGGCAGCGAAGGTGCAGGCAGCGCGTGAGTTGCTGCCGCAGGTAGAGGTGAGCGATGCAATGCTGATGCTTGCTGCTCAGCTGTGCTCACAGGCCTTTTGTGCAGGCCATCGTGCGGAAATTTATCTGCTGGAGGCTGCACGTGCTATCGCCGCTCTGGCGGGACGCGCTTATGTGCTGCCGAAGGATGTGGAGAAAGCAGCGCAGTTTGTACTGCCGCACCGTATGCGCAAGCCACCCGAGCAACAGCCCGAGGAGCAGGAGCAACAGGACGATAACCAAAACGAAGATGAAAACGAGCAGGATAATGAAGACGATCCTGACGATGATAATAACGACGAGGACAACGAAGATAATCAGCTGCCGCCACCACCGCCATTGGATAACGGCGAGGACAACGAAGATGACGATGCCTCTGATGACGAGGATGAGGATGACGAAAGCGACGAGGATGAGCAGCAGGAGCATAATAACAGCAATCTTGCGCCGGAGGAACAGCTTGCCGATATCGACAAGAGCTTCCGCCTGCCGAAGATGCTGCTGGATTTGGGCAAGGACCGCAATGTGCGCCGTGGAAGCGGTAAGCGTAGCGTGACAAAGACTGACCTTAAACAGGGACGTTACGTGCGCGCCGAACAGCCTAAGAGCAAGGTTACGGACCTGGCCTTTGACGCAACCATTCGTGCTGCAGCGCCTTATCAGCGCTTGCGTGAGGATAACGGCTGTGCGTTGAACATTAAGGAAGAGGATTTACGCCAGAAGGTGCGCGAAAAACGCATCGGTAACACCTTCCTATTTGCAGTGGATGCCAGCGGTTCCATGGGTGCACGCGAGCGTATGCGTGCCGTTAAGGGTGCTATTTTCTATATGCTGCAGGAGGCTTACCAAAAGCGTGACCGCGTAGGCATGATTGCTTTCCGTCGCGATAAGGCAGATATGCTGCTGCCGATTACACGCAGCGTGGATTTGGCGCAGAAGCGTCTGGCAGAAATGCCGACCGGTGGCAAAACGCCGCTGGCTGATGGACTTGCGCTGTCACTGCAGACACTGGCGCTTTTGAACAAGCGTGACAGCGAGCTGGAGCCGATTTTGATTGTTGTAACTGACGGACGCGCGAATGCCGTGCACGAGGGCGAAAAGGATCCCGTCGCTGCAGCGATAAGTATTGCCGAAAAAATCGCCAAGACTAAAATTACCTCTGTGGTGATTGATACGGAAAGCGATTTTATTAAGCTGGGCCTGGCAAAGAAGGTTGCCGCCGCAATGCAGGCCAATTATTATACGCTGCAGAAGCTGTCTAAGGAAAATATCATTCATATCGTAAGAAATTTGAATTAAAGATAAGAGTATAGTATACTAATAGGTATATTGAAATATAAAGGAGTGGAGTTTTCATGAAAAAACTGCTTATTTTATTGATGACCTTATTTTGCTGTGCCACCGCTTTTGCTGCGGATGCAGACAAGAAGCCTGCAACCCAGGAGGGCATGAACTGGGAAATCAGCATGATGCCTAAACCGAGCGAAGAAGAACAGGAGCAGGCACGTTGGTCTATCGTTGTAGAAAACAACGTAGGTATTTATGCTTACGATATGGATTCTCTGACCTTCAGCAAGGTTACTAACGGCCTGCCCGATAAAAATATTATTTCCGTGCTGACGAAAACCGTTTTTACCGATAAGGATATGCTGAAAAAGCTCAATGAAAAATACAAGGCTTCTCTGACTAAAAAAGAGAAGGTGCAATACTGTGAAATCGTCATGACCTTTAATCTGCAGGATAAAACCTACGGCGTAGAGGTAATGGATGTTTATGGCAGCAAGAAAACTCTGCTGAGCCATCAGGCTAAGGAACTGAAGTTTGTTCCGGTTCCCGCAGGCAGTTTTGCCGAGGCTATGCTGGAAGTCTGCCAGCAAGCCGTAGCTGCTGATGCCCAAGCAGCAGCGAAATAATGCTGCGCCCCGATTTTACTCAGGCAAAAAATTATATAGTACAACACAAACTCCTTAGTCTGCTTACTATCTGTGTGATAGGCATTACCTTGACACTGGGCCTTAGGCATCTCTCCAACCAGTCTATGTCAAAAAAAGCAGTAATGAAACCTATTGTGCACACGCAGACAGTAAGCAGACGACCATTGTATAAAAGCATTAATCTTTTTGGACAGCTCAAGGCCAAAGCACAGATTGATATCATCAATAAGTATGCCGGCATCGTCGATGAGATTAATGTGGATTTGGGCAGCAAGGTGCAGGCAGGAGATATTCTGCTGGTGCAGCATCTTGATGATGCCCGCGCCGAAATGCTCAAGGCCAAGGCACGCTATGCCGAGGCCGGAGCTAATGCGGCAACTACGGATGTGAGCTACAGTACCAGTCTGACCCGTTATGAGGCGGATTATAAGCTTGCGCAGGTCAACGCGGAGCGTTACCGTAAGCTGTATGCGCAGGGCGCTGTTTCCAAGTCCGAGCTGGACAGTATGGAGCAGATGCTGGCGAATAAAAAGGCGCAGTATGATGCTTTGGCGCAGCAGGTGAGCTATGACGGCACACCGTCGCAGGTCTATCGTCAGGAGAAGATTGCTGCCAGACGCGAGCAGGAGTACATTATTGCGCAAAACAAGTATCAAGATCTGATTTTTAAGGCACCACGCGCAGGTATTATTACCTACCGCGATGCAGAAGTGGGTGGCTATGCGCCTGCAGGCAGCAGGCTGCTTACCCTTTTAGATGACAGTGGTTTTACAGTGGACTGCGATATTACGGAAGCAGAGGCTGCTTCTGTGACCGTTGGCACGCAGGTCGAGCTGAAGCTGGAGGCGATTGGCGAAATATGCCGGGGTACCGTTGTATATGTGAGCCCTGTAAGAAGCAGGGAAACAAACAAATTTACCCTCCGCATCAGGCTGGATGAGCCTGGCTCCAATGTAAAGGCAGGCTTGTTTGCCAAGGGTGAATTGCGTTTTCTGCAAAAGCCATCCACTATATATTTACCTAAAAATGCCGTTCTGGAACGGGATGGCAAATATTTTGTCTATGTGCTGGGCAAGGGTAATAAGGCTCTGAAAAAGCCTGTTACTACCGGTGCAAGTAATAATGAAAGCATTGAAATAGTGCAGGGTGTGAAGGTAGGCGAAACGGTTATCCTTGATAATCTTGCGCGTCTGCGTGACGGCATGGTGGTTGAGGTGGCCAAGGAGGAGGCGAAGTAATGAATATTACGCGCTTTTCTATTAAACGGCCTATCGGTATCTGCATGATTTACATATTAGTCTGCGTCCTCGGTCTTATCAGCTTCTTTCGCATTGGCGTGGAGCTGCTGCCGGACGTGGACTCTAAATTTATCAGTGTCATTGTCAACTATCCGGGCGCCAGTACGGAATCCGTAGAGCAGCAGGTGACGAAGCCGATTGAGGATGAGCTGTCCTCAATTTCGCACTTTAAGCAGGTGCGTTCCGCTACCCGTCCCGGCCGTGCAGAGATTTTTGTCGAGCTGGACAGTCAGGCTGATGCTGATATGGTGGCCATCGAGGCGACGAAAAAAGTCAGCCGTATACGTAAGAATCTGCCGGAGGATATTGATGAGCCTGCAGTGCTCAAGCGTTCCTCCGAGGAATATCCGATTATCCAGATTGCAGCAACATCCAAGGATAACCTGGATGATATTTTTGCCTTGGCAGACAGCAGCTTTAAGGAACGCCTGCAGCAGGCAGCCGGCGTAGCCGATGTTGACGTTACAGGCGGACGTGCCAAGGAAATAGCAATCGAGGTTGATAAGGATAAGCTCAATTATTACGGACTGACGCTGCAGGATATCATTACGGCGGTGCGCAAGGAAAACGTCATTGTTTCTTCCGGCTCCGTCTATACCGATGCTTTGGAAAAAACCGTGCGTCTGCAGGCGCAGTATAAGGCTCCGGAGGAGATTCAGCATCTGCAGCTTAAGGGTGCAGGCGGCAGATACATCGAGCTGGGCCAGGTGGCCAACGTGCAGGCCAAGGATAAGCGTGCCGTGGCCTATAGCCGTGTTGATGGTAACGAGGCGGTATCGCTGGAGGTGTATAAGGCCAGCGGTGCCAATATCGTTGATACAGCGGATGGCGTTCTGCAGCAGCTGGAAACGTTGCGTAAGGATTATCCGGACTACGTTTTTACTGTTGTCTATGATCAGTCGCATTTCGTGCGTGATTCCCTTAGCAACACGCTTAAAACTTTGCTGGAAGGTCTTGTTACTACAGGACTTGTTTTGTATCTGTTCCTGCGTGGTTGGAAGTCCTCTATGGCAGTTATGATTGCTATTCCGACCTCGCTGATTGCAACCTTCTTCCTTATGTATTTGGCAGGCTTTACCTTCAATATGATGTCACTTATGGGTATGGCGCTGTGTATCGGTATTCTTGTCGATGACTCCATTGTTGTGTTGGAGAATATCCATCGCTTTCTGGCGATGGGCAAAAGCGCCGACGTGGCGGCGGAGGAAGGCCGCAATGAGATTGGTATGGCCGCAATTGCCATGACGCTTTGTGATGTGGTGGTATTTTTGCCGATTGCCTTTATGCAGAGCGCGACAGGACAGTTCTTCAAGCAGTTTGGCATGACGATTGTTTTTGCAACGCTGATGTCGCTGGTTGTTTCCTTTACGCTAACGCCGATGCTGGCTTCGCGCTTTTATAAAAACGGCGTAGAAGAGCCTAAGGGCAAGCTGTGGAGCAGACTGGATGCTTTTGAAGAGCAGACGATTGCAAAGTATGACGTGCTTCTGCGCAAATGCATAGAAAAGCCGAAGAGGCTGGTGCTGGGGGTGTTGGCAGCCTTTGCGGTGGCGGTGGCGCTGGTGCCGCTCGGTATCGTCGGCTCGGAGTACATGCCGCGTACCGACGAAAGCGCTATTCAGGTTAATATCGAGCTGCCGACGGGTTATAACGCCGACCAAACCAACGAGGCGTTGCTTTTATTCGAAGATTATCTGGCCAAGGTGCCGGAAATCGAGCATTATATGACGAATGTAACGACCACGCAGAGCATGGGCAAGCTAGTCATTGCGCTGAAAAGCAGCGATGAACGCAGTAAGGACGTTTGGCAGGTAGCACAGGGCATCCGCAGCTTCGCCAAACAGAATTTGGGCGAAATCAAAGTGCGTGTCAACGAAATTCAGTCATCTGTTACCGGCGTTTCCGGCGGCCGTAACCTTGTGCGTTCGCCGGTGCAGATAGAGCTTAAGGGCAGTGATATGGACCAGCTTGTGGATGATTCTGCCAAGGTGGAGCAGATTTTTGCTTCGACCGCAGGCCTGAAGGATATAAAAAATTCCTATGTCAAGGGTATGCCGGAGCTGAAGGTGACGGTAGACCGCGACAAGCTGAAATATTATCATGCGACAGTTAATGATGTGGCGCAGTCTTTTAACGCCGCTATTGGCGGACGTAGTGCCGGCGTGCTGGCGAACGATGTGCAAAACCATGGCAATGATACAGACATTGCAGTACGTTTTGCCGGCGGCAGCGGTTATAATATCGAGGATGTACGCGCTATTCCCGTGCAGACAGGCAGAGGAAGCGTCTTTCTTGGCGACCTTGCCGACGTAGAAGAGGGCGTAGGCCCAATTACTATCCGTCGCGTGAACAAGGAGCGCATTATCAACATCCAGTGCAACCTGACAGACAGACCGCTGAACGAAGTAATCAAAGAGCTGACGCAAAAGCTCAATGCCGCAGGGCTTAAGAGCAGCTATGCTTTTTCCGGTCAGGCTATGACCATGAACGATTCCTTTGCCGAAATGGCTATGGCGTTGTCACTGTCGCTGCTGTTGATTTATCTGCTTTTGGCAGTGCTTTATGAATCGGTATTCACGCCGTTCATCCGTATGTTTTCACTGCCGCTTGGTATTATCGGTGCCATCTTCTGTTTGCTGCTGACACATAATACGATAAATTTGTATTCGCTCATCGGCATTTTGGTTATGGATGGATTGGTAGCGAAAAACGGTACGCTGCTTTTGGACTATACGCTGACGCTGATGCATGAAGGCATGACGGCGAAGGCAGCGGTAATCGAAGCAGGCAAAACGCGTCTGAAGCCAATCTTTATGACAGCGATGACGATGGTGGTGGGTATGCTGCCGACGGCGCTGTCGCTGAGCGCAGGCTCGGAAACGCGCGTGAGCATGGCATGGGTAATCATCGGCGGTATGATAACGTCGACAGTGTTTACGCTGTTGGTATTGCCGATACTGTTTTTATGGTTGAAAGAAAAATTTCCTAATCGAATCTAATTCAAAAATAAGAATCTGCATTGAATATGTAAGGTTTGTGTAGTATACTATATGTATATAAAAAGAGAAGTTCTTAATGCAAAATCTGATTTTGCAAGGAAGTTTTCTCATAGATTATCAGAAGAGAAACTTGCGCCTTTGCTGATTATAAAAGCAAGGGCGCTTTTTTTATAGCTATATTGCCGTATAGCTTGTAAATCTGCTTGATGCGCTTGGTAGCCTGAGGCCATGCAAGACTGGACGGGGGAAGAGTGGTCAAAATATATTTTTGAGGAGTATGAGTAAACATGAAGAGTAATTTTTCCAAGGGTTTATTGATGACGGCCCTCATTACCGGTAGTGTAATATGGGGGGGCACAAACGTATTTGCTGAAGAGCTGCAGGAGTATACGCTTGATCAGATGGTTGTAACGGCAACGAGAACGGAGAAACGTGATGTTGAGGTTCCTGCAAGTACAACTGTAATTACTTCAAAACAATTGGAGGATTCTGGTTCCAATAGTATTGCTGAAGTTTTAGGCAAACAAGCAGGTATCGAGTACAAATCCTTTGGCCCTTTGGGTACTTCGATGGGTACAATGATTAATGAGGTTAATATTCGTGGTATCAGTAATGGTACATTGGTATTAGTCAATGGTAATCCTATTTCTTGGCGTGGTAAATATAATTTGGAATCTATTCCTACGGACAGTATTGAGCGTATCGAAATTGTAAAGAGTGGTGGCTCTGTACTTTATGGTTCTGAGGCAATGGGTGGCGTTGTTAATATCATTACTAAGAAAAAGGGCAGTAATAAAATTAGCGTAGGTTATGGTAACAGAAGCCATCAGAATTATAGAGTAAATGTTGGCGACGAAAAATTTACTGCTGGTTACTCTTTGGAAAAAATGGGAAGAGTTAATTATCGTAACATAAGTGATGTTAATTACCCTAGCAAAAAACCGGTTTTGAAAGGTAAAACAAGAACTGATGCGGATGATATTAAGAAACAGAGCGTTAATTTAGGGTATAATTTTAATGATAGACTTAGCTTAGCTTATAATTACTATGAGTCTCAAGCTAACTATGAGAGAATATTTGTTGATGTTGAAAAGGGTGATGCGAAAATCGATGATCAGTTTAATGGTCGATTGTATACAACAAAACAAAATAACATTCAATTAAATTATAAAGATGATGATTACAAAGCTAGTATTTACTATAATATCACTAACGTAGAATCAGAAGGTCCGACTTTCTACAATACAAGTACGACAAGTGGTGGTGCAAAGAAATTTAGTATGTATCATACTAAAGAGAGAAATTCTACAGTTGGTACAGATTTGCAACGTAATTGGAAAATTGGAGAAAAAGCTCAAGCAGTTCTTGGTGTAGATTATCAACATGAAATGTATGAGAAATCAGTATTCAGTGGTGGTTCATTAAGTCGTGATATTTGGGCAGTTTTCGGTCAGTGGGATCAAAAATTTGATGATAAAAATTCTATGATTTTTGGTGCGCGTGAAACTTGGACAACTAATGCGTTCAGAGATCAAAACTATAACAACTTTAGTGGTGCAGTACAATACATCCATAAATTAGATGATGATCAGACAATTTATGCAAGCTATACAGAATCTTTCATTATGCCGACTTATGCTCAGATGAATGGCGCCAGTGATACTGCAAAACCGAATCCGGATTTAAAACCACAAACAGGTAAAAACTACGAATTGGGTTGGAAAAAAGTATCTGATAGCCATAGCTGGAAAGCAGCATTGTATCATATTGATATAAAAGATAATATTTCTGCTACATGGACTCCAAGCAAAACTGAATACACTTACAAAAATGAAGATTTTAAAAATACCGGTATAGAACTTACTTGTGACATTGAAGGTGACAACGGATTCTCTTATAACTATGGCGTGAACTATAGCGATCCTAAGGTTAAAGCTAAAACAGGCAAAACTTACTGGGATAGAAAATTTGGTCGTTGGCAGCTTAATGGTGGCATTACCTATGCTAAAGATAAATTTAGAAGCAGCTTAACAGGTAGCTATTTGGCTGATCGTGTAAATACTCCGAGCAGTGCACATTCTTCTAAGACTAAACCTTATTTCATCACTACTTTAAATGCTACTTATAGCCCTGATAAAAATAGCGATATCACTTTAACTATTGATAACTTGCTTAACAGACAAGATAACTTGAACCATTCTGGTTCTGATTATTATGCTGTTCCGACAAGTTTCCTGCTTACTTATACCTATAAGTTCTAATAACACTTAACCATACGGCGGCGCATTTGCGCCGCCTTTTTCTTTGTAAAAATTTTCATAAAACTCTTGCGTATAGCGTAGCTATATGGTTTAAAATAAGATATAATGTTATCTAGATGAGTTGGTATACAGATATTTTTTACCGATTGTGAAGTTTACTGCATATGACCATGAAAGACTGGATATGTGAGGGCTTTTCAATAAATATTTTTGATAGGAGTATGAGTAAACATGAAGATGAGAAAAGGCTTATTGATGACGGCGTTGATTACCGGTACCTTGATGAGCAGTGCAGCTGCTTTTGCCGAGGAACTGCAGGAGTACACTCTTGACCAGATGGTTGTAACAGCTACCCGCTATGAGAAAAGAGATGTAGAGGTTGCAGCTTCTACCGAGGTTCTTGATACTAAAAAATTGGAACAGACAGGTGCAACGAACTTATATGACGCACTGAAATTCGGTGCAGGTCTGGAAGCACATCAGTATGGTCCTGCAGGCAGCTCCATGGGTAATATGACCAGTAAAATTGTTATGCGTGGTAACGCCAACGGTACGCTGGTTCTTGTTAATGGCATTCCGTTAAATGCTCGCGGAACGTATGATTTGACAGATATTCCTGTTGAAAATATTGAACGTGTTGAAATTGTCCGTGGCGGCGGTTCTGTACTTTACGGCAGTGAAGCTACCGGCGGTGTAATCAATATTATTACCAAGAAAACTAAACAGAATTATGTTAAAGCTGCTGTAGGTAACGACGGCCGTCAGGAATATAGCGGCAGCTTCCAGGCTGAAGGCTTTGGCTTTGGCTATAAATATACCAAAGTAGGCACTACTGACAATGTTGCCAGTGATGGCAGAGATTGGAAAGGCCCTGAAAACAACAACTTCGATTTAAGCTATCAGATTAATGACAAATTGCTGTTTACTGCCGGTCACAATGATTCTAAGTATCATTACATTACCAAAGGTAAAAAAGCTACCGATACCAAACAACATGTTAAACGTAACAATCTTCAATTAGCTTATGATGATAACGGCTTCAAGGCAACTGCTTATTATGTTGACAGAAACCGTGAAAAAGATGCTATTACCTTGAAAACTGGCAAATTAGCTTACGATGAAGAAAATAACAAAAACTTTGGCTTGGATTTACAGAAAACCTGGAATCTGAATGACGGCGATGTAGCATTGGTTGGTGCTAACTATAAGGCAGAACAATATACACCGTATGAACAAGCTATGCAGAGCAGAAATAACTATTCTGTTTATGCTTCCTACGAAAAACAATTTGATGAGAAGAATACACTTGCATTAAGTGCGCGTGAATCTTGGACTACCGGTGCACCTAATGATTATAACAATACCAACTTCAGCGGACAGGTTCAGTATACTCATAAATTAGCAGAAGATACGAATCTGTATGCTAGCATTGGCCAATCTTATAAGATGCCTGATTTACATCAGATTTATAAGACTAAAGCCGGTGCTGACTTAAAGGCTCAAACAGGTATGCATTATGAGTTAGGCTTGAAGAAGGATTTTGATGATTTTAGAAAAGCAAGAATCGCTTTATTCTCTTATAAAGTAAAAGACAATATTACAGCTAAGTATGACGATAAATTAAATGATTTCACTTATGAAAACGAAGATCTGAAGAATACCGGCATTGAGGCTGAATACTCCTTAAGTGCTGATAAAGGCTTTGGTTACAGCTTATCTGCTTCCTACAGCAGTCCTAAAACCAGAAATATGAAGAATGGTGTTGTTGGTGATTGGGAAAGAGATTACGCAAAATTATATCTTAAAGCAGGACTGACTTATAGAATGGATAAGTTCAGTGCAGCCTTGAATGCGGCTTATACCGGCGACAGAGTATTGTCTGATAAGGATACTACACCGTCCTTAATCACTAACTTCAATGCTGAATATCAGATGACTAAAAACGGCAGTGTTTTCCTGACAGTTAATAATATTCTTGATAGAGAGGATATTTCTTACAGATCTGCTTCTACATCATATTACTATACTCCGATTAACTTCCTGATTGGTGTAAAATACAGCTTCTAACACTTAACCATTACGGCGGCGCATTTGCGCCGCCTTTTTCGTCTGCAAATTTTTTTTGCGAGATTTTCATTATGAAGTAGTCAAATGGTTTAATATGAGATATAATATCATTTAGGCAATCAATTATATAGATATTGCCTTACTATTTTAAGGCTCGCGGTATATGGCCATGAAAGATTGGATGTACTGAAGCTTTTCAATAATTTTTTTGATAGGAGCATGTGTAAAATGAAGATGAAAAAAGGCTTATTAATGACCGCTTTGATTACCGGTACGGTAATGAGCAGTGCAGTTGCTTTTGCCGAAGAGCTGCAGGAGTATTCGTTGGACCAAATGGTTGTAACAGCAACAAGAACAGAAAAAAAGGATTTGGATATTCCGGCTGTTGTTGAGGTTTATTCTGAAGAGCAGATTGAAAAAAGCAGTGCTGCCAACGCTTATGATGTATTGCAAAATACATTAGGCGTTAATACACAATCTCAAGGTTTCAACGGTACCGGTATGAGTACAATGACCAGTAAGGTTATGATTCGTGGCGTTGAAAAGGGCACATTGGTTTTGGTTAATGGCGTTCCTATGAATCAGGACGGTAAGTATAACCTGGAGGATATTCCGACCGAATCCATTGAAAAAATTGAGGTAGTAAAGGGCGGTGGCTCTGTATTATATGGCAGTGAAGCTACCGGCGGTGTAATTAATATTATTACCAAGAAAGCAATGCGCAATACTGTTAAAGTTGCTGCGGGCAATTTTGGCAAGCAACGCTATAATGTAAGTGTCGGTGCCGATAAATTTAACATTGTTGCCGGCTATGAGAAGCGTGGTAAAGCCGATAATATGAGTGGCTATATCGGTAAACCTACCGCTAAGACTACTGTTTATGATTATGGTAAGGGTGATAGAAAGAGCGTTTTGTGGAACTGGAAAATGCTTGACGGTTTAACATTTACGCATAGTTATTCAAACAACAAGCATGAATACTGGCAGAAAAAGGCTTTGTCCGGCGAACGTACTCAAAATAACTATTACGAAGATACCGACAATATGTTTTTGCTTCAATACGATAAAGATGGTTTGAAAGCTAATGTGTCTTACGGAACTCAGGAAAAATCATATGATCAGTCCAAGTTTGCGAAAGGTGCCTGGTCCGCAAAGTCTCCTTACAGCTGGCGCAAAGGACACAATACCAATATTGATTTACAAAAAACCTTTGATATGGGTGAAAACAAATTGTTAGTCGGTGCCGGTTATCAAAAAGAAGATATGGATTTGTTCTCGTCTAGCAAAAATAATAATAGTACATATCAACGTGATAACTATTCTGTCTATGCTTCTTATGATTGGAAGGTTTCCGATAACTCCAATTTAATTTTTAATGCGCGTGAAACGTGGGCAACAGGCTGTGACGGCTACCAAAAGGATAATAAAACCGGTACCAGTAAATATACCCACAATGATAACTTAAGCAAATTTACTCCTGAACTGCAATATATTTATAAGGTGAATGATGATAGCAGTTTTTATGCAAAGATTGGTAAATCATTCCGTTTGCCTAATTTGACACAGATTTTCGGTAACGGTAATATGAATCCTGCTCTTGATTTGAAACCTGAACAGGGAACACATTATGAAATCGGTTATAAATCGAACATTGGTAAAGGCAACTTGCGTTTTGCAGTGTTCAATTATAAAATTAAGGATTCCATAGACGCTGACGTAAAATATGATAAAGATGGCGTTATTGATGAAGTAGACTATTTCAACGAAGATGTTAAAAACACCGGTGTTGAATTATCTTATGCAATAAAGCATGATGATAATTGGTCTACACGTTGGGGTGCTACCTACCAAAATCCTAAAGCACAAAATATTCATAACTACGGTGATATGGATTGGCATCAGATTTATAATAAATATCAGCTGCAGGGTGCTGTTGATTATACGCAAAGCAAATTTGCTGCCAGCATGTCTGTAAACTTTGTAGGTGACAGGATGTCTACCAGAGCCTCTATCACCAAACCTCAAAGAGAAATCAAGCCGCAATGCTTTACTGATTTGCATTTTACCTATGCTCCCGAAAAAAATCAAAAGGCATTTTTGCACATTAACAACATTTTTGACAGATTAGATATTACAAGTAACAGTACATCGAATTTTTATTCCTTGGGCCGTAACTTCATGGTTGGCTACGAATACAGCTTCTAACACTTAACCATTTCGGCGGCGCGTTTGCGCCGCCACTTTTTGACTTGCTGACTTACCTCGGAGGTGTAGAATGAAAAAAATAACGCTTTTAATCTGCCTGATGCTTTGCGGTCTTTTCGTGGTTGGCGGAGCTACTGCCAGTGCCGCAGGCAAGAAGCCTATGGATAAGGAAAAGGCAGTGAACGGCCTGCACGACAGCTTTCTTTTTGACAAGGAAGAGCTTGGCGAGCTTTTTGACAGCGGTATCAGCTATATGGAGCTGAAAAAACTCTGTCTGCATGCCTACGCAGCGAAAAAGCCGGTGAAGGAGGTTGCGCAGCTGCGCGACAAATACGTATGGACACGCGTTGATTATCTTCTTGGGCTGACACCGGAGAAGCTGGCGCGTGCCGAGCATGAGTACAAGGTTGACCGCATCCACCGTTTGTTCGGCCTGGATAAAAAGCTGGTGGACAAGTACATGCGCATGGGTTACGCTTCACATCAGGTGAAGCGCGCGATGTTTCTGGCGCGCCACTGCGACAAGAGTGTGGAGGAGCTGCTGGCGATGAAGACACGTCAGCAAAAATGGGGCGATATCTGTGAGCAGCTGGGACTGCCACGTGATGCGTGCATGAAATAAGAAGTTGTTAATTGAAGCCTTGTGGCGGTGCTGGTGCACCGCCTTTTTTGATGACGTATAAAATGAGTTGCGCAAATTCAATTTAAAAAAGTAGACATAGAGACTACATTTTGGCATGTGAAAGAAAAAATAGCAGCCAAAGTTTTTCGTCTGTAGAAGAAAAAGTGCTTGAAAATCAAAAGTTTTTCGCCTGGAGAAGAAAAAGTGCTTAAAAATCCAAAGTTTTTCGTTTGCAGAAGAAAAAGTGCTTAAAAACCAAAAGTTTTTCGCCTGGAGAAGAAAAAGTGCTTAAAAATCCAAAGTTTTTCGCCTGGAGAAGAAAAAGTGCTTAAAAATCCAAAGTTTTTCGCTTACAAAAGAAAAACTTCTGATTTTGGGTGAGCTTTTCTTGGAGAGAAGAAAAATTAGCGTAATCTAATCTTTAGCTTGCTGATTGTTGCACTGAAACTGCAAAACTGTAACCTGCTTTACATTATTTGTTGTAAAATAAGCAAAAGCACTCAATATGTAAAATTTTGTTGACTCTATCAATGTAGAGTGTTACACTAGGCACAACTTCAAAAAAGACCACAAACCGTTGAGACGGAGATCAAGTCAGCAGATGCGCTTACAGAGAGTCCGGGAGGCTGGGAGCCGGATAGAGATGCAGGCTGATAAATGGACCGTTGAGGGTGCTGTCAAATCGCGTAGGCGAGAGTATTCGGCAACGTTACACCGGCGTTAAGGGTGAGGAATGTGTCAGCATTCTGCGAGAGAGCGCCGATGTACGGCGAAGCAAGGTGGTACCGCAGGTATAAGTATTTATAGCCTGTCCTTGATATTGCTCAGAGCGAGCAGTACGAGGACAGGCTTTTTTGTTGACACGGGTGGTGAAAATAAGCAGATGAGGTGACAAAATGTTGAATTTATCTTTGGAGCAGGTCATGCAGTATGCAAAGGACTACAAGGCTGTGCCGGTAGCGAAGGAATGCTTGGCGGATATGCTTACGCCGCTGGCATTTTTGGACAATGTAAGACGCAGCAGCCGCAATTACTTCCTTTTGGAAAGCATTGAGGGCGGTGAGCACTGGGCGCGCTATTCCTTTGTAGGCTATGATCCTGTGCTGCGTTTGAAAATAACCGATGGCAATGCGGAAATCATCAGCGGTGCTGCCGTGAAGTATCAGGAAAGCGATCCCATAGGATGCATCCGCCATATTCTGGAGGAATACAAGGCACCGCAGATTGATGGTCTGCCTAACTTTACCGGCGGTCTTGTAGGCACCTTTGGCTTTGATTTTATGCGCTACTGCGAGCCGGATATGCGTGTGAATAAAGAGCGCAAGGCGGAATTTGCCGATGTCGATTTGATGCTGTTTGATAAGCTGATTGCCTTTGACCATCTCAAGCAGAAGATTTTCCTGATTGTGAATGTCAAAACGGATAATGCTGCTATCAACTACGCTAAAGCGGAACGCGAAATTGCGGCAATGGAGAAAATGCTGCTGCAGCCTGTGCAGCCGAAGAAGCCTGTGAAGGCTAAGCTAGGCGAGTTCACCAGTAACCAGAGCCGTGAACAGTATAATAAAAATGTGCTTCGCTGCAAGGAATATATCAAAAACGGTGATGCCTTTCAGATTGTTTACGCGCAAAAGTTCAGTGCAACCTATGACCAAAGCCTTTTCAGCGCTTACCGCTATTTGAGAACGACGAATCCTTCGCAGTACATGGTGTTTTTACATAATGACGATATGGAAATTGCCGGCAGCTCGCCGGAAACGTTGGTAAAGGTGGTTGGCAAAAAGGTCATCAGCATGCCGATTGCGGGAACACGCCGCCGCGGACGGACGAGCGAGGAGGACAAAGCGCTGGAGCAGGAGCTTTTGGCAGATGCTAAGGAAATCGCCGAGCATAATATGCTGGTTGATTTGGGGCGTAACGATGTGGGACGTGTCTGCGATTTTGGCAGCGTCAAGGTGAGCGATTATAAGGCAATTAAGCGTTTTTCACACGTTATGCACATCACGAGCAAGGTTACAGGCCAGCTGAGCGCCGATAAGGACGCATTGGACGCACTGCGGGCAGTATTCCCGGCAGGCACGCTGAGCGGAGCGCCGAAAATTCGCGCCTGCGAGATTATCGACGAGCTGGAGCCGGAGCGCCGCGGTATTTACGGCGGTGGCATGGGTTATCTCGATTTTGGCGGTAACATGGATATCTGCATTACTATCCGCACTATGGTTAAAAAGAACGACAGGGTTTATATTCAGGCCGGTGGCGGTATCGTTGCGGATTCCGTGTTGGATAATGAATTTCAGGAAACCGTGAATAAGGCAGGCGCCTGCATGACGGCGCTGCGCATGACGGCAGAGGAGGAGTAAGCAATGATTTTAATTATAGATAACTACGACAGCTTTACTTTTAATCTGTATCAGCTGATTGGCGAAATCAATCCTGATATCAAGGTTGTGCGCAATGATAAGCTGACGATTGAGGATGTCAGAGCTATGCAACCTGACCATATTATTATTTCGCCCGGTCCGGGTAATCCCAAGCAGGCAGGTATTTGTCTGGAGGTTATTCGTCAGCTGGCAGGTGAGTTCCCGATTTTGGGCGTCTGCCTGGGGCATCAGGCGATTGGTGAAGCCTTTGGCGGCAACGTGGTGCATGCGCCGGAGATTGTGCACGGTAAGGCAGATAAGGTGTATCTGGAGGAGGCAAGCCCCATTTTTAAGGATATGCCGGATGGCTTTGAGGCAGCACGCTATCATTCGCTGATTGTGGAGCCGGAAAGCTTGCCGGAATGCCTGGAGGTTACGGCGAAAACGGCGAAGGATGAGATTATGGCGCTGCAGCATAAAACTCTGCCGGTGTATGGTGTGCAGTTCCATCCGGAGTCGATTATGACGCCGCAGGGACGGACGATTTTGAAAAACTTTTTGAGCCTGTAAAGCAAAACGCAGAATGTACTGAGAAGATGAGTACATTCTGCGTTGTTTTATTATATGAAATGAGTGTTACTGATTTGCAATCAAGACCGTGTTGAACAAGAAAAGAAGCAGTAACCACTAAACGTCATGCTGATGAAATCAGCCCTCAGTATACGTCCAAAACCGGTAGTGGTAATACTGCTTCTATAAATGATACTGTATCATCAAACAATCATGAAGTCAAGTATTCCGTTGCTTCTCCCAAGCACAAAATCGCTGCCGCCTTTACGGGTACACCCGCATTGCTTATGCCGCTACGTGGAAGTCATTGAAGGCGAGGTTGATATGAAGCAGCAACGTGACCAGGTGCGGGAAGCAGGCGACAAATGGCTGAATAGCTTGCCAGAATCACGCAGGGCGCAGGTGCTGAGGCGTAAAGGCTTGAAGGCTTGGGAAGACGGCAAGGATTGGCGCAAGTATATGCGTGGGTATGCTGGGCTGCGGGAAGCGGAGAGCAGAGTATTTGAACTTATGTTGCAGTTTCACGCTGATGAGAAATAGCAAGCTGATAAAGATAATGGTATAATAAAAGAAAAGCTAAGGCTCGGCGAAATTTCTAAAACCATTAATGCTGACAAGCAAAACATGCATATTAAGGGTAGTAGAGGCTATATTGACGGAAGAAGCTATTTGGACGGTGATTTAGCAGAGGCTCAACGGTTAGTTGATGAGTTGAGTACTACTGGTGAGGCTGTTTTTGACAGCAATGGTAATTGGAAAAATAAAGAAATGGTTGTTAGTGATAAAATTATAGGTGCTCATGTAGATAATGAAAATGGTAAAGAAACGAGGACTAAAGCAGCGGTTATAGTTTATTCTAAAACTGGTAGTCATATTTATCCTAGAAAGGATGAATGATATGAAGTTAAAAGAAACTTTTGGGAAAAAAATTAAAATTTTGTGCTTAGATGGTGGTGCGATTGAAGGTCGCGTTATTGACTATATTCCGACCATTGAAGAGGATGAAGAAGAAAGCATTATTATTAGAAATGAAAATAATGTACTTATTGAAATTGCTAAGCATGAAATTACCGAAATTGAAATACTTTAAAAGCTCATAGCCATGCTGTGGGCTTTTTTTTTACACACAAAAATTCCCCGCAACCTGCATGGTTGCGGGGTTTCTCTCATGGTGATCCAGGAGGGATTCGAACCCCCGACCCACGGCTTAGAAGGCCGTTGCTCTATCCAACTGAGCTACTGAACCATATTAACTTGGAGCGGGCGATGGGAATCGAACCCACAACATCAGCTTGGAAGGCTGAGGTTTTACCACTAAACTACACCCGCATGGTCGGAGTGGCAGGATTCGAACCTGCGACACCCTGCTCCCAAGGCAGGCGCGCTACCAAACTGCGCTACACCCCGAATACAAAAGGTATTATACTATTTAATTAAACAGATGTCAAGAGAAAATATATACTTTGTTAATCATGAAGCAGAAGAAAAATATTTGAAATCATATTTTCCTTCTGCCTGACAGATTGCTTATTTCAGCAGTTTTTCCTTAAGCTCGTAATATTCGCGTGAGAAATAGGGCGTAAGCTGTGCTTCGCGATGGTCATAGCCAAAGGCGCGTTTGGTGAGCGACAAAACCGGTGGTGCCTGAATGCGTTTGGCAACAGCAAAGCCGGCGAACAGTTTCCACCAGCGCTCCAAATCGGCAATCAGCGCAGCGGCATCGGGACAGGCTTCGTCAATCGCTTCCTGCGAGCAGCCAAGCTCTGCGGCCAGCGTGCCTGCCTTGTACCAGCGCAGGATGTCTGCCGGTGTTGTTTTGTGCCAGTTTTCGATGAAGGCACGCAGCAGGTAATCGTGATAGCCGTAAACCAGCGGGTCACCACCGTTGCCTACTGTCTGTGCATCCGAAAGCTCGGCGCTGGGACGGATATTGAAGATAGCTTCGGGGATTACCTCGCGTTTGTAAATCACTTCGTTAAGATAGCGTCCCAAAGCATATACCTGATGCTTCCAAAGGTCACCGATCATGGCCATGGCGCCGCAGATATCACCATAGAAGGTGGCGTAGCCTATGGCCAGCTCTGCCTTGTTGGAGTTGCAGCTGAAGGCGCCGCCGAAGGCTGCTGATGCGGCGGCGATGACGCGTGCGCCGCGGTCGCGGGCCTGAATATTTTCTTTAATGAGTCCGCTGAGCTGCAGGTTGAAGTTTGTGCCGTCTGCCAGATGAGTGATGGGAGTTTCTTCCAGCTGCTTGACTGTCAGCTCATAGTTTTCGCTGATGGGCATTACGGCATAGTTTGCGCCCAGTGCCTGCGCCAGCTGCTGCGCGCTATTGCGTGTGGCAGCAGAGTTGAAGCGTGAAGGCAAATTGAGCAGCAGCACGTTCTCAGGTCCCAAAATATCCGCATACATGACGGCGGTTACAGCGCTGTCGATGCCGCCGGAAAGGCCGACGGTCATGCGTTTGATGCCGCATTGCTGCAGGAATTTGGCGGTGCCGTAGCGCAGAGCGCGGTATACGGATTCCGGCTCCTGTGGCAGCTCTGCCGGCGGACAGGTGGGAATGATGCGGTTCGCTTCTGTATCCCAGGTGAATTCTAAAAAGATATCGGCATACATGGGCGCAGAGGTTACCAGACTGCCGTCGCTGTTATAGGCGGAAGTGCAGCCGTCGTAGGTGAAGATGTTCTTGCCGTTGTTCTGAATGCCGACGTTGTTGCAATAGATGAGCGGAATGCCTGCGGTGCGTGCCTGCGCACTGAAAAGGCGGTTGCGCTTACGGTTTTTGCCCAGCGTATAGGGTGAGCAGGAAAGGTTGCATAAAAGCTGTGCTCCGTTAGCTGCCAATGTTTGCGGTACGTTCAGGTGATAGTTTTCCGTCCAGCCGTCCTCGCACAGCATGACGCCGATGCGCAGGGTGGCGCCGCGGATGATGATTTCCAAAGGCTGCAGTGCTTCGCTGACGCTTGCACCTTCTTCGGCGCAGAGCTTCTGCAGGCTGTAAAAATGACGGCAGTCGTCAAATTCGCGGTAGTTGGGCAGCGATGTCTTGATGAAGAAGCTGCGTCCCTGATAACCGCCGAGCAATTTACCGTTTTGGCAGGCAAAGGCGGCGTTGTATTTGCGCACGCGTCCGTCCTCGTTGAGCTTACCGGGTTCGGTGGCAACGCTGCCGAAGATTAGGCAGATATTTTTGGTGGCAGCGACGATTTTTTCGGCATAATAGGCGCAGTCATCCAAAAAGGTCTGCTGCTCCCAGATGTCACCGATAAGATAACCCGGCAGTGCCATTTCGGGCAGAAGCAGGATATCGGCCTCAAGGCAACGTGCTTTTTCAATAGCGTCAATGATTTTCTTATAGTTTACATCAGGACGGCCGGGAGTTATTTCCAGCTGTCCGCAGATAATTTTCAGCTTCAATTTATTGTCCTCACAATTTTATTTGCATTTTACATTACTATAGTGCTATTATAACAGAGATGAAGTAATTTCTCTAGCTTAGAGGGGGTTTTTCCTTATGAAACATAACAAAAAAACTAATGCAGCCCGCCGTCTGGACGAGCTGAAGATAGAATACCGTATTATGGAATATCCGGTGGACGAGGAGCATCTGGATGCTGTGCATGTTGCTGCGGAGGTTGGTATGCCTGCGTCGCAGGTTTTCAAAACTCTGGTAGTGCGCGGTGACAAGAACGGCATTATGTTTGCCGTGATTCCCGGTGATGGCGAGCTTGATTTAAAAGCGTTGGCCAGAGCCAGCGGCAATAAGCGTGCCGAGCTGGTGCACCTGAAGGAGGTGCTGCCGCTGACAGGCTATATTCGCGGCGGCTGTTCACCCTTGGGCGCGAAAAAAAACTATCCTGTATATATGGACGAGACAAGCAATAATTGGCCGGAGATTGCAATCAGCGCCGGTCAGCGCGGTATGCAGATTATTGCAGCACCTGCCGATTTGCAGCGCGCTACGGCAGCAACGGTGGCACCGCTGATTTTTGCAGAGTAACTCTTGTTCCTTCCTATAAAATATGCTATTATAATCTTGATAACCTATTTGCACAATTGTGTTTGAAAGAAATACGGCTGTGCTGGCCTGAAGGCGTATAGTTAACGCTGATGGCAGTATGACGTCAAAATTTAAAGAGGAAAGTAGGTTGAATATATGTTATATGTTAGTACAAGAGGGAAAACTGATTTGTTTTCCGC
This sequence comes from Phascolarctobacterium sp. Marseille-Q4147, assembly GCF_017968825.1. NCBI lineage: Bacteria > Bacillati > Bacillota > Negativicutes > Acidaminococcales > Acidaminococcaceae > Phascolarctobacterium > Phascolarctobacterium sp. Marseille-Q4147. The sequence goes on from NZ_CP072874.1 coordinate 2,004,845, forward strand.
TGCACACGCGATAACCCGTGGCTTGGCAGCGGATGGAGGATTGTTTGTACCGCAGAATATTCCTGCGATGCGTATGGTCGATATAAAGGCGATGGAGCGCAAGCCTTATACAGAGCGTGCTGTTGATGTGTTGCTACAGTATCTTACTGATTTCAGCGAGGACGAGCTGCGCGAATGTGTAAATGCTGCCTACGCGCCGGAAAAATTCGGTGATAATCCTGTGCCTTTGGTACAGGTAAATGATAACACCGGTGTGCTGGAGCTGTGGCATGGCCCGACGTCTGCTTTTAAGGATATGGCACTGCAGCTTTTGCCGCATCTTTTGACACGTTCGATGCAAAAGACCGGTGAAACGAATAAGGTTGTTATTCTGGTTGCTACCTCCGGTGATACCGGCAAGGCTGCTTTGGAGGGCTTTGCTGATGTTCCTGGTACGCAGATTATTGTTTTCTACCCCAGTGAGGGTGTAAGTGATATCCAGAAGCAGCAGATGATTACCCAGGCAGGCAAGAACGTGAAGGTTTTTGGCATTGAGGGTAACTTTGATGATGCTCAGCGCGGCGTGAAGGAAATCTTCGGTAATACTGCGCTCAGTGATGAGCTGGAGAAAAAGGGCTATACCTTCTCTTCGGCCAATTCTATTAACTGGGGCCGTCTGGTGCCGCAGATTGTTTACTACTTCAGCGCTTATGTTGATGCTGTGAAGGCAGGTAAGATTACTGCCGGTGACCCGATTAATTTTGTTGTCCCGACCGGCAACTTCGGTGATATCCTGGCAGGTTATTATGCTAAGCTGATGGGCTTGCCGATTGACAGACTGCTGTGTGCATCCAACAGCAATAACGTGCTGACTGATTTTATCAATACCGGTGTTTATGACAGACGCCGTGAGTTCTTTAAGACTGTTTCTCCTTCTATGGATATTCTTGTTTCCAGTAATCTGGAGCGTTTGCTTTACAGCGTGACGGAGCATGATGCTGCGCGTGTGGCAGATTATATGAAGCGTTTGAATACCGAAGGTCATTATGAGATTGATAGCGATGATCTGAAGCAGATTCAAAGCCAGTTCTTCGGTGCCTGGGTTGATGAGCTGGAAACGAAGGAGGCTATCGGCCGTATCTATAATGATCATCATTATCTGATGGATACGCATACTGCCGTTGCTTGGCGTGCGATGGAAAAATATCGCTTCCTGACCAGTGATGAAACCTATACTGTGGTGCTGTCTACCGCAAGTCCGTATAAGTTTGCCGACAGCGTGCTGGCAGCGCTTGATGATGCTCAGCCGCAGAGCAGCAATCCTTTTGAGCTGCTGCAGAAGCTGCATGCCGATACCGGTACGGAGATTCCGCCGCGTATGCTGGCATTGGAGAATCTGCCTGTGTTGCATTCCGAGGTTATTCCTGCGGACAAGATGGAGCTGGCGGTTGTGAAGAACCTGGTTTAACTGTAACTTGATGCGGAGAATACTTGCGTTGCGGGTATGTTTCCGCTATAATATAACCGAAATTTAATATTTATATATGCAAGACTTAGTCTGCCGGGCGGCGGACTAAGTCTTTGTCATAAAAGGAGGTATAAAGTGGACTCCAGGAGTGTACTTGAACAGGTGCGCAGCGGCAAGCTGTCGGTGGCTGAGGCGGAGCGCTATTTTAATCGTAAAGCGTACGAGAATTTGAATTATGCGCGTCTTGATACTTCGCGTGAGCAGCGTACTGGCTTTGCGGAGGTGGTTTACTGCAGCGGTAAGCCTGACGCGTATTTGGCGGAGATTTATAAGCGTCTTTTGGCGGAGCAGGGCGAGGTGTTCGGCACGCGGGCAACGCAGGAGCAGTATGAGCTGGTGCGGCGGCAGCTGCCTGATATTGTTTATGACCCGGTGGCGCGGACGTTGAAGCAGGAACGCCCGGATAAGGAGCGCTGCGGCTGTGTTGTTGTGTGTACTGCGGGTACTGCCGATATTCCTGTAGCGGAGGAGGCGGCGCAGACGGCGGAGTTTTTCAGGACGCATGTGGAGAGGCTTTATGATGTTGGCGTGAGCGGTATTCACCGTCTTTTGGATAAGGTTGATTTGCTGCAGCAGGCGAATTGTGTGGTGACGGCTGCAGGTATGGAGGGCGCGCTGGCGAGCGTTATCGGCGGCCTTGTGCGTAATCCGGTGATTGCGGTGCCGACTTCTGTCGGCTACGGTGCGAGCTTTCATGGGCTGAGCGCGTTGCTGACGATGATTAATTCCTGCGCTAACTGTGTTTCGGTTGTGAATATTGATAATGGATATGGTGCGGGTATTATTGCGACGCAGATTAACAGGCTGGCGTGTAAGTGAGGGGCAATCCTTCCGTCTGCTCGCAAAGCTCGCAGCCACATTCCCTTTCAGGGAAGATATATCAGACCTGTGGAAGGCTAAACTTCGCAAATCTGCTTAACTTTATATGCTCCCTGCAAGGGAGCTGGCATCGCCGCAGGCGATGACTGAGGGTTGTGCCCTGCAATATATTAATTGCTTGTGTAAGCTTTAGCTTAACCTTCTTGCCTGCCCCTTGGGGAAGGTGCCGAGCGAAGCGAGGCGGAAGGGGGCTGTGCGTCGCAATTGATATATCGCGTTGCAACCCTTCCGTCTGCTCGCTAAAGCTCGCATCCACCTTCCCTTTCAGGGAAGATATCTCAGACCTGCGGAAGGCTAAACTTCGCAAATCTGCTTAACTTTATATGCTCCCTGCAAGGGAGCTGGCATCGCCGTAGGCGATGACTGAGGGTTGTGCTCTGCAATATATTAATTGCTTGTGTAAGCTTTAGCTTAACCTTCTTGCCTGCCCCTCGCACTCTTCGAGTATAACACGACCAGCATTTTTCATTTTATGAAAAATGGGTCTTAGTATAGGGAAGGTGCCGAGAGAAGCGAGGCGGAATGGGGAAAATCAAGCTATGTCTTTAATTTGTTATGAGGGAGAAAAATATGCCAAAAGATAAAGATTTAGAAATACAGGCGGAAGCCAAGTTTGCCGTGCTGCAGCAGGAGCTGCGGCGCTTGGGCAGTGTGCTGGTTGCGTTCAGCGGCGGCGTTGATTCGACGTTTTTGCTGCAGGCGGCGCATTTGACGTTGGGAGATAAGGCGCTTGCTGTGACGGCGCGTTCGGGCGTTGTGCCTCAGCGTGATATAGCGGAGGCGGAGGAGTTCTGTCGAAAGCAGGGAATCCGTCATCTTTACTTTGATTTTGATGAGCTGCAGGTGCCGGGGTTTGCTGAAAATCCGCCGGACCGCTGCTATATCTGCAAAAAAACGCTGTTCAGTAATTTTCTGCGCATGGCACAGGAAAACGGTGCTGTGCTTTGCGAAGGTTCGAATATGGATGATTTGGGCGATTACCGCCCCGGTCTGAGGGCTTTGGCTGAGCTGAAAGTGCAGAGCCCACTGCGCACTGCAGAGCTGACAAAGGCGGAAATCCGCCTGCTGTCGCACAAGCTGCAGCTGCCGACTTGGGATAAGCCGTCATTTGCTTGTCTTGCTTCGCGCTTTGTTTACGGTGAGCGTATCACGGCGCAGAAACTGGCGGCGGTGGATAAGGCGGAGCAGCTTTTGTGGGAGCTGGGCTTTAAGCAGTTCCGTGTGCGTGTGCATGGTAGCCTGGCGCGGGTTGAGCTGTTGCCAGAGCAGCTGGAGCAGGCGGTGGCTGAGCCGATGCGCAGTACGATTTACAAAGGATTGAAGGCTGCAGGCTTTGCTTATGTGGCACTTGATTTACAGGGCTATCGTACAGGCAGCATGAATGAAACTTTAAAGCAGGATTAATTTGTACTTACAGCGAATTTTAGCATTAGCCTGCTACAAGTATGCAGGCTTCAAATTAGGAGGAAGATTTATGAAAAGCTTATATTTGGAATGTAATGCCGGCATCAGCGGCGATATGCTGGTAGCAGCACTTTTGGATTTGGGCGCGGACAAAGAGGCGCTTGATAAGGCTCTGCAGAGTATTCCTGCAAAGGGCTTTGAGTATAAAATCAGCAGAGTGTCTAAGGCAGGCGTTGACTGCTGTGATTTTGATGTTATTTTAGACGAGGAGCATGCTAATCATGACCATGATATGGCCTTTTTGCATGGCAATGGTGATGCTGTAGTGCATAGCCACGAGCATGAACACGAACATCATCATGACCACGAGCATGAGCACGAACACGAACATCATCATGACCATGAACATGAGCACGAGCATGAACATCATCATGATCATGACCATGAGCATTGTCACGAACATGAACACAGCCATGTACCGTATGAGCATCATCATCACCATGAGCACCGCGGTCTGCAAGAGGTTATTGCGATTATTGATGCTACGGATATGAGTGCTGCAGCCAAGGAACTGGCACTGAAGATTTTTGATATTATTGCGGATGCCGAGGCAAAGGCACATGCAGTGGAGAAGAATGCAGTGCATTTCCACGAGGTTGGTGCGATTGATTCCATCGTTGATATTGTGGCGATTGCTGTGTGTGCCGATAGTCTTGGTGTTGAAAACGTAATTGTGCCGGAGCTGTGCGAGGGCCGCGGTACTGTCCGCTGCCAGCATGGCGTGCTGCCGGTGCCTGTTCCGGCAACAGCTAATATTATGCAACGCTTTGGCTTTAATGTACGCTTGCTGCCGGTGCAGGGCGAGTTCGTTACACCGACCGGTGCTGCTGCCGCTGCTGCGCTGATGACTACGGACGAGCTGCCGCAGAGCTTTAAGATTCTGGGCATTGGTCTGGGTGCAGGCAAGCGTCAGTATGAGCGCCCCAGCATTCTGCGTGCGCTGCTGATTGAGGATAACGCGCAAAAAAAAACTCTGTAAATAGCAATGCTTTGCAGACAGATTGCATCTGCCAGCTGCAGTCTGATATTGATGACTGCAGCGGCGAGCTTTTGGGCTACACGCTGGAGCGCCTGCTGGCGGCAGGTGCGCTGGATGCGCATTATCAGCCGGTGTTTATGAAGAAGAGCCGTCCGGCGTGGGAGCTTACTGTTATCTGCCGCGAGGAGGACAGAGCGAAGCTGGAAGTGCTGATTTTTGCGGAAACGACAACCATCGGCATCCGTCGTGCGCGTCTGGAGCGCACTGTGCTGCCGCGTCGCAGGGATGTAGTGCACACTGCTTACGGTGATGTGGCGGTGAAGCGCTGCCTGCTGGAGAACGGCGAACGCTGTTATGTGGAATATGACAGCGCTGCCAAACTGGCGCAGGAGCAGGGAGTGCCGCTGCAGGATATCTATCTGGCGGCACAGCTGGCGCAAAAAAACATAAATTAGCCACAAAAGTGTGGTATAATATCTCCATAATACGTCAGAGAATGGAGAAAAAATGACTAATGTTTTCGATTTGATAGAAGAATTTTATACACAGGATGAAGAATGGAATTCGGTACTGCAGCAAGCTTGTGCTGAAGATTTCCTGCGCTATAAAACATGGCAGGGAGCCAAGGACGGCGAGCTGGTCAAGATTTGGGATTATATTACGATTCTTTGTATTTACCTTGGCAATTCCGAGAATTTTCTCGGTGATATGTCGCGTGAGGATTTTATTGACTGCGTAGGCTGGTGCTGCCGCAATGTTTCCGGTTTCCCGGCAACGGAGAGCAATATCGCACATTTCCTGGATGTTATGCAGGAGTTTTATACATATATGAAAAAGAAACGCATTATTACCCGTGATAATGCGCCTGCCGAAGCCAAAGCCAAGCTGCTGGTTGACGGAAAACTGCAGATTGTCGGCAAGGATGGCAGCTTTTTACCCGGGCATGACCGCTACAATGTGTATTCTACGCCGGATTTGCCGACGAAGGTGTACTTGAACATCGGCGAGAGGATGCAGAATCTGCTGGATGATGTGCAAAGCTACTATACGCAGAAGCAGTTCCGCCGCGATCTGGAGCGGGCCGATTTCCTTTTCGGCGGTATTTTCCAGAATGGTACGGTTCAGGAAAAGCCGGGCACGGAGGAATACTCACAGACCTTCTGGGATTATTTTCTTTTTGATTATCGTCTGCTTGAAGATGACAAAACGCCGCTACAGCATTACCGTGATGTAATCTGCCGTGACGCTTCAGAGATGGATACCTCTGTTGATATTTTGAATGAGCTGATTAAGGCAAAGCTGGTTCTCTTTGATGTGCAAAGACGCACGGAGGAGGGAATGTATGTCTGCAGAAATATTTTCACCAATGAAAAATATACGCTGATGCTGCCGGTAGATGATAATATTGACACGGAAGGCTATATTTTCATGGGCCATATTTTTTATGAAAATACTATGGTGATGAACTTCCTGCGCGGACTGGTGATGTCGCAAACCTCGCGTAAGCGCTTTTTCGAGGTTGTCAGTGCGGCGAAAGACTGGTTTGCCGTGCGCCAAAGCGGCGAGATGAGCTGGGAGGAGTTCATCAACCGTAATCCGATGTTCGTACGCCATATTTCTGTTTTGTATGCCATCTATGTGCGTATGGAAGGCTTTAATTTCAGCACGCAGATCAGCGATTATCAGCCGGCGGCGCTGCTTGTGGACAAGACCTCGGCTATGCTGGAATCTCTTAGAGGAACAGGCCTTTTTTCTGCCTATGATATACAGCTGATGCGTACCATGTGGAGCGATTTTATGCTTCGTGGCAATGCTTTGCCTGATAATACAGACGCTGATTTTGAGCATTGGACGGCAGCTGTTATGTACTGCTTTGTGAAGCTGAATGATGTTTATACCTTTACGGAAAAGCAGGTTTTTGCTATGTGCCGTGCTACCGACCATGCAAAGCTGAAGCAGATGATAGATATGCTAAATGAAACCTTGCAGCTGGAGGCGCATGACCCGCGTTACGTTAACGAAGAGGGTTTGCTGCTGATGCTGCTGCAGTGAGAGGAGGCACCCGAATATGAAATGTGATTTTTGTGGCCACGAGGTTGCTCCCGGCACAGTGGAATGTCCGTACTGCCATTATCAGTTCAAGATTGATGCGCAGGTGCTCAGTCCGGAGGAGCGCGATACCTTTGAGGGCGTGACTATAGACGAGAGCGCAGGCACAGAGGAAAATAAAAGTGCCCGGGAAGGCGCTGTATATGACAGCGGCGCTGATGCTTACAATGAAAGACAGCAGCAGGTGCCGCCGAATATCAAGGTACATACCTTTGGCTGTGGCAGCGGCATTCTGATTACCTTTCTGATTTTGTGCGGCATTGTGGCAGTTATCTTCTTCCTGCTGCCGACGTTTATTGTCTTTGCCGCTGTGGGCGCAGTTGTTTTGTTTATCATGCGCCTTTTTATGGGCTTTTAATGGCTTAAAAAATGTATTTCTGACGGCCGGCAGTGTTGCCTTGGGCAGAGCTGCCGGTTGTTTTCGTCTGTTGTAGAAATTTTTTCAAAAAAATTTTAAAAAGCCGTAAAAATATAGAGGATTTTTCTGATTGACGGCGAATAATATGCAGGTACACAATGTGTGAAAAGAATAGGAGGCATAAGATATGCATAGTTACAGCATGGATCTTGGCGGCAGAACTCTTACTATTGAAGCCGGCAAGATTGCAAAACAAGCTAATGGCGCTGTATTAGTTCGTTATGGCGATACCGCCGTAGTAGTTGCCGTTACCGGCACCAAAACCCCGCGTGAGGGTGTAGACTTCTTCCCTTTGACTGTTGATTTTGAAGAAAAAATGTACGCCGTAGGTAAAATCCCCGGTGGCTTTATTAAACGCGAAGGCCGTCCGTCTGAGCAGGCTATCCTGACCAGCCGTCTGATTGACCGCCCGATTCGCCCGATGTTCCCGGAAGGCTACCACAACGATGTACAAATCGTTGCTACCGCTGTTTCCGTTGATCCCGACAATGCTCCGGATATGCCCGCTATGATCGGTGCATCCTGCGCACTGTCTATTTCCGATATTCCGTTTGAAGGTCCTATCGCCGGTGTGCGCGTAGGTCTGATTGATGGTGAATTCATCATCAACCCGACTGTTGAACAGGCTAAAATCAGTCAACTGAACTTGGCTGTTGCCGGCACCAAAGATGCTATCCTGATGGTAGAAGCAGGTGCTAACGAAGTTTCCGAAGAAACCATGCTGGACGCTATCTGGTTCGGTCATGGCGTAATCAAACAACTCGTTGAGTTCCAGGAGAAAATCGTTGCTGAAATCGGTAAAGAGAAAATGGAAGTTCCGTTCTACGCTCCGCCTGAAGAAATGGTTGCGGAAATCGAAGAATACGGTGCTCAAAAGCTCAAAGATGCTCTGATGGATGCTAACAAACTGGAGCGCGAAGAAAACGTTGCTAAGGTTAAAGCTGAAATCGCTGAAGTATTCCTGGAGAAATATCCTGATAATGCTAAAGACGTTGCTTACATCACCCAAAAGCTGGTTAAGAAAATCGTTCGCCGCACTATCTCTGTAGATAAGATTCGTCCTGACGGCCGTCAATTAGACGAAGTACGTCCGGTAAGCTGCGAGGTTGGCCTGCTGGCTCGTCCGCATGGCAGCTCTCTGTTCACCCGTGGTCAGACTCAGATTTTGAACGTTCTGGCTCTGGCTCCGCTGCGTGAAGCACAGATTCTTGATGGTCTTGGCGCTGAGGAAACCAAGCGTTATATCCATCACTACAACTTCCCACCGTACAGCGTAGGCGAAACTAAACCGCTGCGCAGCCCCGGCCGTCGTGAAATCGGTCACGGTGCTCTGGCTGAGCGTGCTCTGCGTCCGGTTATTCCTTCTGAAGAGGAGTTCCCGTATGCAATCCGTCTGGTATCCGAGGTTCTGGAATCCAACGGTTCTTCCTCCATGGGCTCTGTTTGCGCAAGCACCCTGTCCCTGATGGATGCAGGCGTTCCGATTAAGGCTCCTGTTGCCGGCGTTGCTATGGGCCTTGTTAAGGATGGCGAATACTTCACTATTCTGACTGATATCCAAGGTCTGGAGGATGCTCTGGGCGATATGGACTTCAAGGTTGCAGGTACTGAAAAAGGTATTACTGCTATCCAGATGGATATTAAGATTGACGGTATCAACAAGGATATCTTCACTCAGGCTTTGGCACAGGCTAAACGCGGCCGTGAGTTCATCATGGGCAAAATGATGGAATGCATCAGCGAACCGCGCAAAGAGCTGTCCAAATATGCTCCGAAGATTACTACTATCCATGTAGATCCTGATAAGATTGCTAAGGTTATCGGACCTGGCGGCAAGATGATCAAGAAGATTGTTGACGAAACCGGCGCTAAGATTGATATCGATGATACCGGTCGCGTATTTATCGCTGCTGTTAACACCGAGGCTGCTAATAAGGCTATCGAGATGATCGAAGGCATTACTGCCGAAGCTGAGGTTGGCAAGGTTTATACCGGTAAGGTTACCCGTCTGATGAACTTCGGTGCTTTCGTTGAGATTCTGCCGGGCAAGGAAGGTCTGGTACATATTTCTCAGCTGTCTACCGAGCATGTAGAAAAGGTTGAGGATGTTGTAAGTGTTGGCGATGAAATTGTTGTTAAGGTTACCGAAATCGACAACAAGGGCCGCATTAACCTGTCCCGCAAGGCTGTTCTGATGAAGAGCGTGCAAAAATAATTTGTGAATTTAAAAGAGCTGTCGCTTTTGTGACAGCTCTTTTTTGTAGATTGGAATGTGTATGATGTTGTTAGTATCGTAAGTGATATGTCATTTCGCTCAGAAAAAAATTTTATTCGCTGTACGATATACAACTTACTCATGCTTGGTTTTTGACGAACCCTCTTGCCTGCCCCTTGGGGAAGGTGCCGAGCATAGCGAGGCGGAAGGGGGTTATAGAATAGGAGGTTTACTAATGAAAACACGAGGCTTTGAAAAGGTTGCCAAGTATATGGATGTTGAGTTCCCGATGCCGGAGCGCAAGACGCAGTTCAGTGCCGGTTATGATATCAGCGCTGCCGAGAAGGTTGTGCTGGAGCCGGGCAAGCTGGTGCTGGTGCCTACCGGTGTGAAGGCCTATATGCAGACAGGCGAGTTCTTGGGCCTGCATATCCGCAGCAGCATGGCGGTGAAGAAGCATCTGATGCTGGTGAATAATGTCGGTATTATTGATGCCGATTATTATAATAATGCTGATAATGAAGGTCATATTATGGTGGCACTGCTGAATATGGGTACCGAGGCAGTGACGATTCCGCAGGGTGAACGCATTGCGCAGGGCATTTTCTACAACTATCTGACTGTTGATGATGATGATAAGGTAGAAAAAGCAGTCCGTGGCGGTGGCTTCGGCAGCACAGGCAAATAATAATATCACAGTATTACTTCGCTTGGAGATTCAGTTAAAAGTGTAAATAGTTTACAATTTTAATGAAAAAGTGTAGACAATATAAGGAAATGTGATATAATTAATTTAGATAATTTTGGAAAAATGGAGGTTTTCTCGATGCAGAAAATTGATCAGGCATGTGTAAACACTCTTCGCTTTTTGGCAGCAGACCAGGTAGAAAAGGCTAAATCCGGCCATCCTGGCTTCCCTTTGGGTACCGCTCCTTTGATGTACACCATTTGGGACCGCTTTATGAATTATAATCCGGCTGATCCGCAATGGTTCAACCGCGACCGTTTCATCCTTTCTCCGGGTCACGGTAGCGCTTTGCTTTATGCTATGCTGCATCTGGCAGGCTATGACCTGTCCCTGGACGAGCTGAAAAACTTCCGTCAATGGGGCAGCAAGACTCCGGGCCATCCGGAATTCGGCCTGACTCCTGGCGTTGACGTTTCTACCGGTCCTCTGGGCCACGGCTTTGCTATGGGCGTTGGCTTTGCTATTGCTGAAGCTATGCTGGGAGCAAAGTACAACAAACCCGATTTCCCGGTTGTTGACCACTATACCTTTGGCCTGACTTCTGACGGTGACCTGATGGAGGGCGTTTCCTGCGAGGCTGCTTCTCTGGCTGGTACCCTTGGCTTGGGCAAACTGATTTACTTATATGATGATAACAAGATTACTATCGAAGGCAGCACCGATATTGCCTTCACCGAGGATGTTGAAGCCCGCTTCAAAGCTTATGGCTGGCAGGTTCTGCGCGTAGAGAGCAGCGAGGATGTTGACGCTATGCAGGCAGCTATCGAAGAGGCTAAGGCTGATACAATGCATCCTTCTCTGATTATTGTACGCACTCACATCGGCTTCGGCAGCCCGAAACAGGACAGCCCGTCCTGCCATGGCGAGCCGCTGGGTGGCGAAGCATTGGCAGCTACTAAAGAAAAAGCCGGCTGGCCGCAGGAAATGTTCTATGTACCTGCTGAGGTTAAAGAACATTTTGCTGCTAAGCTGGATGGCTGCGCTGCAAATGAAGCTGCTTGGAATGCTTTGATGGATGACTATAAGATGGTATATCCTGAGCTGGCTAAAGAGTTGGAAGACCGCATTGCCGGCAACTCCATGGTTAACCTGACTGCTCTGGAAGCAATCTTCAAGGATACCGTTAAAAACGCTACCCGCGAAGCAAGCGGCGATATTATCCAGGTTCTGGCTGCACAGCTGCCTGAGCTGGTTGGCGGCAGTGCTGACCTTGGCCCGTCCAACAAAACTATCATGAAAACCGGCGGTTACTTCTCCAAGCTGGACAGAACCGGCCGCAACATTCACTTTGGCGTTCGTGAGCACGCTATGGGTACCGTTCTGAACGGTATTTCCCTGCATGGCGGCTTCATTCCCTTCGGTGGTACTTTCCTGGTATTCGCTGACTTCCTGCGTCCTACCATTCGTATGGCAGCACTCATGGGCATTCAGTCTGTATTCGTACTGACTCATGACAGCATTGCACTGGGCGAAGACGGTCCTACTCATCAGCCGATTGAAACCACTATGGCTCTGCGCCTGATTCCGAACGTAAGCGTTATCCGTCCGGCTGACGCTCTGGAAACTGCTACCGCATGGCAACAGGCTTGCCTGAACAAGCATAAACCGACCTGCCTGCTGCTGAGCCGTCAAAAGCTGACTGTACTGCATGACTATGCAGCAACTATCCATGAAAACGCTCATAAGGGCGCTTATGTACTGAGCCCGGCTAAGAATGAGGCTAAGGCTGTTCTGATCGGTACCGGCAGTGAAGTACATCTGGCACTGGCTGCACAGGCTAAGCTGGCAGAAGAGGGCATTGACGTTAGCGTTGTATCTATGCCTTGCTGGGATGCTTTTGATGCTCAAAGCGATGAGTACAAGGAAAGCGTTCTGCCTGCAGGCGTAACCAAGTTTGCTGTTGAAGCAGGCGTTCCTTACGGCTGGAGCCGCTACACCGGCACTGAAAAGAATGTTCTGGGCATTACCACCTTCGGCGCTTCCGCACCTGGCGATGTAATGATGGAAAAATACGGCTTTACTGTTGAAAACCTGGTTGCAAAGGTAAAAGCAGCGCTGTAAGCTTAATTTGAAATTGTTCTTAAAGACCACTCTGCGGAGTGGTCTTTTTGCGTTATGTGGCTTTAGCCCGTGGAGCGCTATCGAGTTTCTTTTCAAAGAAATGAGATAGTGCTTCACACAGAACCACCCGCTATGCGGGTGCGCATTGATTGTTATACAAAAATACGTCATTCCGATATACAATAGTAAGTGTTCAAGTCACTATTGCAAAGAAAGGAATGACGTATTAATGGCAAATAAAACTAACGAATTATCGCATTCAAAGTGGGTATGCAAATATCATATAGTCTTTACACCTAAGTATAGACGAAAAATCATTTATAATCAATACCGTGAGGATTTAATAGAAATTTTTAAACGGTTATGTTCGTACAAGGGTGTAGAAATTATCGAAGGTCATATGATGCCTGATCATGTGCATATGCTACTTAGTATTCCACCTAAAATTGCAGTATCGACATTTATAGGCTATCTTAAAGGAAAGTCAGCGCTTCAAATGTTTGATAAACACGCAAATTTAAAGTATAAGTTTGGCAATAGACATTTTTGGGCAGAAGGTTACTACGCATCTACAGTAGGTTTAAATGAAGCCACCGTAAAGAAATATATTGCGGAACAAGAAAAGCACGATATAGCTTTAGATAAGTTAAGTGTAAAAGAGTACGAAGACCCTTTTAAGGGTAACTAGTATTCAAAACGCCCCTGACAGGGGCAGCGAAAGAGAAAAGTGCAATGTGGCTTGAACAAAGTGAAAGCCAGCGTCTTGAGGCGCTGGCTAGTATTAAGGGCTTATAGCCCGTCGTCAAACCACCCGTTTGACGGGTGGTCATGATTACATATGATATGTGAAGTACTGTGTTCCCTTGTATTGCTCATGTACTGTAAGCGAAAAGCGGAATCAATCATATGTAGGCTAAGCACTTATTTTTTATACATTTTATGCATACGGATTGTATAAAATGTGTTATAATAAGAAGATAATAATGTATAACTGTCTTCATTACGCTGTCGCGCTTCTGCCGGCACGTAAGCGAGCAGGAGGTGCCGGATATGGAAGAAAAAAATATAAAGGACACTATCAGGGCCAAGGCTGCAGAAGCCGCTGAAGCTGCTGCCGAAGCAGCGGAAACACAGGACAAGGAAGAATATGGTGATATACGTATTGCCGACGAGGTTATCTGTATCGTTGCTAGCCTGGCGGCGCAGGAGGTGCCGGGAGTTGTCGGCATGAGCGGTGGTCTGACAGATGGCATTAACCGCTTCTTGGGCAAGGAGAACGCTTCTAAGGGCGTACACTTGCATTTTGAAGGCAAGACGGTAAATGCCAGTGTGTATATTGTTATTGAATACGGCTGCTGCATTCCGGAGATTGCTTTGGAGGTACAGGAAAAGGTTAAAGATGCCATTGAGGCTATGACCGGTTACGAGGTGCAGTTTGTTGACGTCAATGTTGAAGGCGTGGCCAAGAGGCGTGAAAGTGAGCTGGAAAAGGAAAGCTCATCTGATGTTGATATGGCAGAGATTTTGCAGGCGCAGGCTAAGCGTGCGGAAGCAACGGAGGCCAATTCCTTTGAGCAGCAGTTGGTTAATCTGCATGATGACCATGATTTTGAACTGCCGCCGGAGGAAGACATGGATGAAAAGCATAGGAAGTTTTTAGAGGAGGATTAACTGTTATGGGTATTGCGGATAGAATTATCCTGACGCTGTATACGATATTGATGACGGTAGCTTCAGTGCTGACGCTGTTGTGCAGTCTGGGCGTTTTCTCTGATACCGGTATGGTGGCGTTTATCAGCCATATTCCCGGCAACTGGGTTTATGCTGTCGGCGGCGTGATTATGCTGCTGGTGAGCGTACGCCTGCTGATTACCGGCCTGGGACTGACGGGCGTAAGCTCGCTGAAACTGAGTGACAGCGATAAGGGCAAGGTGCTTGTAGGCAAGGGCGCCTTGGAGGATTATATTGCTGTTCTGTCGCAGGAAATTTACGGCATTCATCATGTAAAGGTTATTGTTAAGCTGGAGGATCAATGCATTGATGTGCGCATTAATGCTTCGATTGAACCCGGCATAAATATTCCGGAAACCTCCGGTGAGATTAAGAACAACGTCCGTGAAACCATCAAAAAGGTTACCGGCATTGAGGTTAAGGAAATAGAGCTGTTCTTCAAACAGATTAAGGCAAAGGAAGAATAGGAGGCAGAAGCTATGTTTAACGATATTCTTAATGATATCTGGAATAATTATCGCGGCCGTCTGCTTTGCTCGGTGTTTGGCCTGTTTATCGGCGTGGTTGTGCTGTGGCTGGGATTTTTCCAGGCACTGTTTCTGATGATCTGCATCGGCTTGGGCTTTTTTATCGGCAACAAGCTGGATAAGAAAGAGGATTTGCTGGAGTGGTTGGATAGGCTGCTGCCGCCAGGCTACCACAGATAACAGTGGCAGCGGCGAAAGATAAGGTATCATCTGTTTTACAAGGGTTCCTAAGAGTACGCGGCAGTACGCCGTCGTTGCCCTTGCTTCACATCTGAAACCTTCTATTTCGCCTCAAATTAATAGGTAGCAACGAAAGATAAGGCCCCATCTGCCTAATCTAAATCCATCATCATACAAGATATTTATTAAAAATTTTTATACAAGGAGAGTGTGCAAATGATTCGTAGACTTGCAAGAGAGGTTGCCTTACAGGCGTTATTCCAAATAGACTTTACCGGTAATGAGGTAGAACAGGCTGTTGACGCAGCGCTGGATGAGCATGAAGAACTGCTGCATCCTGAGGCTGCTGTAGACAAGGCTTTGGACCAGCATAAGGAGCTGGGTGCAGCAAGTGCTAGAAATTATGTAAAGAAATATTCCATGGTGCTTGTTAACGGTGTTGTAGAAAATAAAGAAGCTATTGATGCGACTTTGAACAGCTGTGCAACCGACTGGACTGTAGAGCGCATGCCTGCTACCGACAGAAATATCCTGCGCGTGGCGGTTTTTGAAATGCGCCATGAAAAGCCTGCTCTGGCTGCAGGTGTTGCTATCAATGAGGCAGTGGAGATTGCCAAGGCTTATGGTACCGAAGAATCTCCGCGCTTTATCAACGGTGTTTTAGGTAAGCTGGCAAGAAAATGAGCCAAAAGGTTTATTTAGGCATTGATACCAGCTGTTATACTACTTCTGCCGCACTTTTGGCGGAGGATGGCAGCCTGCTTGCCGAGGCCAGACAGATTTTAAGCGTTAAGCCGGGACGCTGCGGCTTGCAGCAGTCCGAAATGGTTTTTCAGCATACACGTAATCTGCCGCGCCTGGTGGAGGATGTCTTTGCCGATAAGGATTGTACCTTGGCGGCGATTGGTGTCAGCGGTTATCCGCGTCCGCTCGCGGACTCCTATATGCCGGCGTTCCTAGCCGGTATGAGCGTTGCTCGCAGCCTGGCGGCTGTTTATAATGTGCCGCTGGAGGTTATCAGCCATCAGGAAAATCACTTGGAGGCCGGTCTTTGGTCGGCAGGCGGTCCGCAAGCGGAGCGTTTTTTGCTGCTGCATGCCAGCGGCGGCACTACCGATTTGCTGTTGTGCGAACGCCGTGAGGACAGCCGTTACAATCTGACGCAGGCTGGCGGCAGTTTGGATTTGCACGCCGGTCAGTTTGTTGACCGCATAGGTGTGGCGCTCGGACTGCAGTTTCCGACAGGTCCGGCACTGGAGCAGCTTGCAGAACAGGCGGAAGCGCCGCTGGAGCTGCCGGTGTCCGTGCGTAAGCTGGATGTGAGCTTATCGGGACCTGCAACTGCCGCTATGCGCAAGCTGGAGGCGGGGGCGGATGCTGCTTCTCTGGCCTTGGGCGTAGAGTATACGCTGGCTGAGACCTTTGCCCGTCTGTTGCGTAACGGCGCAGCGGCATATGGTGTGCGTGATGTGATTTTGGTTGGCGGCGTAGGCTCCAACAAGTACATCCGCAAGCATGTTGAAGAAAAGCTGGCGAAGCGCCGTGTGCACCTGTGGGTGCCGGAAGGACGCTTCAGCTGTGATAATGCCAGTGGCTGTGCCGCTGTTGCCTGGAGATTACATAAGAAAAATGACTGAAGCTGTTTATTCGGTAAGCGAAATAAATAATTTCATAAAGCATATACTGGAGCAGGAGCCGGAACTGCGTAATCTGCAGGTTATCGGTGAAATCTCCAATTTTAAGCGTTATCCTTCAGGTCATTGCTATTTTACTTTGAAGGATGCCGGTGCGGTGCTCAAATGCGTAATGTTCCGCAGTAAGGCCGTCAGTCTGCGCTTTCAGCCGCAAAACGGCGATACTGTTGTTGCCGTAGGGCGCTTGGCAGTTTATGAACGCGACGGTGTTTATCAGCTGTATACCGATTTACTGCTGCAGCAGGGCGTGGGCGATTTGATGCAGGCTTACGAAAAGCTGAAGCAGAAGCTGGAGCGTGCGGGCCTGTTTGCGCCTGAGCGTAAACGGCAGCTGTCGCTGCATCCGCGTACTGTGGGTATTATTACCTCTCCTGCAGGTGCCGCTGTGCGTGACATCATAACAGTGTCACGCAGGAGAAATCAGGGCATAAAGCTTTTGCTTTATCCCGTCAAGGTGCAGGGTGAGGGCGCTGCGGCGGAAATTGCTGCGGCGATTGAATTCTTTAACCGCAAAAAATTGGCCGATGTTCTGATTGTGGGGCGTGGCGGCGGTTCTATTGAGGATTTGTGGGCCTTTAACGAAGAAGTTACCGTAAGAGCAGTGGCTGCCTCTAAAATTCCGGTAGTCAGCGCCGTAGGCCATGAAACAGATTTTACGCTGTGTGATTTTGCTGCCGACGTGAGAGCAGCGACACCGTCGCAGGCTGCGGAACTGGTGGTAGCTGATGTTGAAGGCTACAAGCAGCGCGTTGCTTATCTGGAACAGCGTGCGCGCAGCCTGCTGTCAGCTTTGCTGACGCAGCAGCAGCGCAGATTGGATAATTTAGTTAATTCGTGGGCGTTGCGTGACCCGGAAAGGCTTTTTGCCGACCAGTCGCAGCGTCTTGATACTGCTTCACGCAGATTGCGTGAGGCCTTGGAGCTGCATTTGCAGCAGGATGAGCATAAGCTGGCGCTGGCGGCGGCAAGGCTGGACAGCCTCAGTCCACTGGCTGTTTTGGGACGAGGCTATTCTGTTAGCCAAAAATCCGATTATACGCTGGTAAGCAGTGTTGATGACCTCAGATTGGGCGACGAGCTGCTGACAACAGTAGCAGACGGTGTGATAACCTCGGTTGTGCAGCAGGTAGAAAGGCGGTAAAGGATGGCAACGAAAAAGATTGCAAAGAACATTAAGTTTGAAGATGCCTTAAGCGAGCTGGAAGCACAGGTACAGCTTCTGGAAAGCGGCGAGCTGCCTTTGGACAAGGCTCTGGAGGTATTCAAATACGGCGTGGAGCTGAGCCGTGTCTGCAGCAGCAGACTGGAAACAGTGAAGCAGGAGGTTGAAAAAATCGTTGTTACCGATGGTAACGACGTTGGCTATAAATTAGAAGCATTCCAGGATTTGGAGGTAAAATAATGGATTTTAAAGCTTATTATGCTAACCAGCAAAAACTTGTAGAAAACTATTTGAAGAACAGAATTGCCAAAAAGGGTATTTCCAAGGTAGATGAGGCTATGGAATACAGCCTGATGGCAGGCGGTAAACGCATTCGTCCGATTCTGCTGATGGCTGCGGCAGAGGCTGTGGGCAGCAAGGGCTACAATTATTTGCCTGTGGCCTGCGGTCTGGAAATGATTCACACCTATTCTTTGATTCACGATGATCTGCCGTGCATGGATGACGATGATTATCGCCGAGGCCGTCTGACCAACCATAAGGTTTTTGGTGAGGCTATGGCGGTATTGGCCGGTGACGGCCTGCTCACCTTGGCGTTTGAGGTAATGCTGGAGCAGAAGAATGTTGATCCTAAGGTTCTGATTGAAACTGTACGCGAAATGGCTATGTGTGCCGGTAACTTCGGTATGGTTGGCGGCCAGGGCCTTGATTTGGAATTTGAAGGCAAAAAGATTACGCCGGAGGAGCTGCGCAAACTGCATGCGGGCAAGACCGGTGCGCTTTTTATTGCTGCCATCCGCGGCGGCGCGCATCTGGCCGGTGCTAATGACCAACAGCTTTTGGCGCTCACCAAATTTGCTGATTTGCTGGGACTTGCCTTCCAGATTACCGATGACATCCTTGATGTCGAAGGTACTGAGGAGGAGCTTGGCAAGCCGGTAGGCAGCGATGCCAAGAACCACAAATCTACTTATGTAACACTGTACGGCCTGCAGGCAGCACACGAGCTGGCAGAAAAGACTGTGGCAGAGGCTTTGGAATGTCTGGAAATGTTTGGCGAGAACGCAGAACCGTTACGTGAAATTACTCGCCTGATGACTGACAGAAAGAAGTAATTATGGCAGAGAATAAATTTTTAGATAAAATTAATTCACCGGCTGATGTCAAAAAGCTTTCCGTGCCGCAGCTGGAGCAGCTGGCTAAGGAAATCAGACAGCTTTTAATCAGTGTTATTTCGCACACCGGCGGCCATCTGGCGCCGAACCTGGGCGTGGTAGAGCTGACTTTGGCCTTGCATAAGATTTTCAATACGCCGGAAGATAAGATTATTTTCGACGTAGGTCATCAGGCCTATATCCATAAAATTATCACCGGACGCAGGGAGCAATTTCCTACGCTGCGCCAATACGGCGGTCTTTCCGGCTTCCCTAAGCGCAGCGAAAGCGAGCATGATGCCTTCGGTACCGGTCATTCCAGTACATCTATTTCCGCTGCTCTGGGCATGGCCTGCGCCCGCGATCTGCAGGGTGAGGATTATAATGTCGTAGCTGTTATCGGTGACGGTTCGATGACCGGTGGTATGGCTTTTGAGGCGTTGAACAACGCCGGTATGCTGCATAAAAAGATGATTGTCGTGCTCAACGATAACGAAATGTCTATTTCCAAAAACGTTGGTGCGATGAGTGAATATCTTTACCAGCTGCGTACAGGCGAAACCTATAATAAAATTAAAAATGATATTGAGGGTTGGCTCAAAAATATGGAATTCGGCAGTGATGTGCTGAAAGCTATCCGCCGCCTGAAGGGCAGCGTAAAATACCTGATGGTGCCGACCTCTATTTTTGAAGAGCTGGGCTTTACTTATTTGGGACCGGTTGACGGACATGATCTGGATGGCCTGCTGGATGTGCTGCAGGCTGCCAAAAAGATTGACGGACCGGTTATGGTACACGTGCTGACGAAAAAGGGCAAGGGTTACAAGCCTGCCGAAGAAAGCCCCAATAAGTTCCATGGTACCGGCCCCTTTGATATTGCTACCGGCAAAAAGATTACTAATCCGAATGCACCTGTAAGCTACACCGAGGTTTTTGGTAAAACTTTGACTAAGCTTGCCGATACTGACGATAAAATCGTTGGTATTACGGCTGCAATGCCTGACGGCACCGGCTTGAATATTTTTGCCGAGGCGCATAAGGACCATTTCTTTGATGTTGGCATTGCCGAGCAGCATGCGGTTACTGCGGCTGCAGGCATGGCTGCTGCCGGAATGAAGCCTGTAGCGGCAATTTATTCTACATTCATGCAGCGTGCTTATGACTCCATCATGCACGATATCTGCATGCAGAAGCTGCACGTAACATTGTGCCTGGACCGTGCCGGTCTTGTCGGTGATGACGGCTATACGCATCACGGCGTTTTTGACTACGCTTATCTGCGCAGTATTCCTAACATGACCATTATGGCGCCGAAGGATGAGAATGAGCTGCAGCACATGCTGAAAACAGCGCTGAATTTTGACGGACCTGTTTCCGTGCGTTATCCGCGCGGCAGCGGTGTAGGCGTTGCGCTGGATACAGAATGGCAGGATTTGCCGATTGGTAAGGCAGAGGTGTTGCGCACAGGCAAGGATGTCTGCTTCTGGGCGATTGGCAGCATGGTGCAGACTGCGCTGGATGCTGCAGACCTGCTGGAAGCGCAGGGAATCAGCGCCGGCGTTGTAAATATGCGCTTTGCCAAACCTCTGGATGTAGAACTGCTGCGTGAGCATGCGCAAAGCTACAGCAAGATTATTACTTTGGAAGAAGGCGTGCTGGCAGGCGGTGTCGGCAGTGCAATTCTCGAAGAGCTCAATGAAAATAAACTGCTGGAGCAGTGTGAAGTACGTTGCTTCGGCATTCCTGACGAATTTGTTATGCATGGCGACAAAAAGCTGCTGTTCCGTGATTTGGGACTGGATACGCCAACCATTGCTGCTAAGGCTGCAGCATTTGTAAAGGGTGAAGAAGAGTGAAAAAAGAAAGACTTGATGTTCTGTTAGTTAACCGCGGTATGTTTGAAAGCCGTGCCAAGGCGCAGGCTGCGGTTATGGCAGGACAGGTATTGGTCAATGAACAGAAAATAGATAAACCGGGTACACCGGTGGCACCGGAGGTTACTATCCGTCTGCTGGGCAACAAGCTGCCCTATGTAAGCCGCGGCGGTCTGAAGCTGGAAAAGGCTTTGCAAATTTTCCCCATCAGCGTAGATGGCAAGGTTGTTGCCGATATCGGTGCTTCTACCGGCGGTTTTACCGACTGCGCACTGCAGAACGGTGCTGCGAAGGTGTATGCGATTGACGTAGGCTACGGTCAGCTGGCATGGAAGCTGCGCAACGATGAGCGCGTAGTGAATATGGAGCGCACCAACGTACGTTATCTGGAAGCAGACAGCCTGCCCGAGCAGGTGGATGCTGCTACTATCGACGTAGCTTTTATTTCGTTGGATAAAATTTTGCCGGCGGTACACAAAATCCTCAAGCCCGAAGGCTTTGTAGTGGCTTTAATCAAGCCGCAGTTTGAAGCAGGCAAGGAAAATGTCGGCAAGAAGGGCGTTGTGCGTGATGCTGCCGTGCACGAGCAGGTTATCAATAACGTCATCAGCTTCGCCAAGGGTGAAGGCTTCGGCATTGCCGGATTGGATTTTTCTCCTATCAAGGGACCTGAGGGCAACATTGAATATTTGCTGCACCTGACGCTGGGTGACGACGATGCCGTAAGCAGCGAGCAGGTAGCACAGCTTGTAGGCCGCAGTCATGGCGACTTAGATAAGAAAGCAGAAAAGACAGAGGCATGAGATGCAAAAGAAACGTTTAGGGATTTTTCCCAACCTTGGTAAAGAAAACGTCTGCATTGCTCTGCCGGAATTTATTCAGCTCTGCAAGGACTGGGGACTTGAACCGGTGCTGCCTGTGGAGGTAGCGCAGCAGTATGGCGTAAGCAGCTATAACAAAAGTGAGCCGCAGACGCTGAAAACGCTGGACTATGGTGTCAGCCTCGGTGGTGACGGTACATTGCTGCAGATGGCGCGTCACCTTGCACCGCTCGATGTGCCTGCCTTCGGTATCAACTTCGGCAAGCTGGGATTTTTGGCAGAGATTGATTTGCAGGGGATGTATAAGGCTATCAGCCGTCTGGCACAGGGCAACTATACGCTGGAAAGCCGCAGTCTGCTGCAGGCCAGAGTTATCTGCGGCGATAAGCTGCTTGCTACTGCGCATGCGCTCAACGATTTAGTTCTGGCCAAGGGCATGTTCAGCAAGCTGGCGCACATGATGCTTTTTATCAACGGACGCTTATCCGGTAAATATGCGGCAGATGGTCTGATTATAGCAACGGCAACCGGCTCTACGGCATATTCCTTGTCTGCTGGCGGACCGCTTGTTATGCCGGAGCTTGATGTTAGTGTCATTACACCTGTCTGCGCACATTCGCTGACGAACAGAGCGCTTGTTATTCCTATGTCGGAAACAATCGAGCTTAGGCCGATTCCCGGCAGTGAGGAAATGCTGCTTTCGGCGGACGGCGAGAATGTTATTGAGGTGCCGAACGATACCAGTGTGCATATCGCCAAATCGCCTTATGAGATGAAGTTTGTAAGATTGACGCGGCGCGACTATTATCAGACTTGGCAACAGAAGCTAATGCGCAATCTATAGGCGGCGCACGATAAGGCACCGTATACGTCATCAGTGCTCCTAGGCGTAGCAGTATACGCCGTCGTCGCCCTTCTTCGTCTCCGGTACCTTCTCGTGTGCCGTGACGTGGGCGATGTGTAGGCGAACAGGGCGCGGCGCATGATAAGGCACTATCGTATACATTATCAGGGCTCCTCGACGTTGTAGTAAGTACACCATCGTTACTCTTCTTCGCTTCCGGCACCTTCTCGTGTGCCGTGACGTGGGCGATGTGTAGGCGAACAGGGCGCGGCGCATGATAAGGCACTATCGTATACGTCATCAGGGCTCCTCGACGTACAGGGCGCGGCGCATGATAAGACATAGAAATATTTTGCTTTTAGAGGTGATTGACTATGAAAATGACCAGACACGCTAAAATTAAAGAGATTATTGACAACAATAAAATTGAAACGCAGGAGGATTTGGCTTCCGCTTTACGTCATCAGGGCATTGATGTTACGCAGGCTACTGTTTCGCGTGATATCAAGGAGCTGATGCTGGTCAAGGTGCCGGATGCCAACGGACATTATCACTATGCTTATCCGAAGGAGCACAGCACGATGCTGACCATGGAGCGCTTGGAACGTACCTTCAACGATTCTATCGTAAGTGTACGTGCTTCCGACAGCATGGTGGTAATTCGCACTCTGCCTGGCACAGCGCAGGCTGTTGCCTTTGCCGTTGATTACATGAAGTGGCCGGAGATTCTTGGCTCTATTGCCGGTGATGACACCGTTTTCATTGCTCTGCCGAATAAAGAAGCCGTAATCACTTTGCTGGAACGCTTCAAGGAATACAGATAAGCGAGGCTAAGGATAATGTTGCAATCATTGCATGTTCACAATTTTGCACTGTTAGAAGACGCGCATGCTGATTTTACTCCCGGCTTTAATGTTTTTACAGGCGAAACCGGTGCCGGTAAATCTATTCTGATAGATGCCTTCGGTATGGTGCTTGGCGGACGCTCATCTGCCGATTACGTGCGCAGCGGCACTGACGGACTGTGGGTGCAGGCTGTTTTTGACGTGAGCGGTCAGCAGGAGATTAAAGCATTGCTGGCGGAGCACGGTCTGGAGCCGGAGGAGGATTTATTCCTCAAGCGTCAGATTAGCGCTGCGGGCAAGAGCCGCGCTTATATTAATGGCGTGCAGGTGCCCTTGGCTGTGCTGAAGGCTATCGGTGCGCGTTTGGTTGATATTCACGGCCAACATGAAAACCAGGCCTTACTGAAGCCGGATGCACCGCTGCATCTGACGGATGCTTTTGGCGGTCCGAAGCTGGCGCAGGCACTGCAGGAGTATAAGCAGCTTTACAGCGAGTATACTGCTGCAGTCAAGCATTTGAGCAGTCTGGAGCAGGAAAATGAGCAACAGGATTTGCTGCTGGACCGTTACGCTTGGGAAATCAAGGAGATTTCGGACGCTGCCTTAAAGCCGGGCGAGGAAGATGGCCTGGAGGCTGAGGCTCGCCTGCTGCAGAACAGTGAGCGCATTATGAAGGCTGTGGACAGCTCTTATCAGCAGCTTGATGAGGAGGACGCGATTCTTTCACGTCTGGCACGTGTGCGTGACCAGCTGCAGTATGCGGCACGCTACGACAGCCGTCTGGCACCGTTGGCAGAATGCGCCGACAGTGCCTGGATTAGTCTGGACGATTGCCGTACGGAGCTTAGCGAATATATGGCAGGCAGTGAGTTTAACGGTGAGCGTGCAGCGCAGGTACAGCAGCGGCTTGATGTGATTTACCGCCTGCAGAAGAAATACGGCGGCAGTACGCAGTCGGCGCTGGATTATTTGCAGCAGACGCAGGAAAAGCTGGAGCAGCTGCAGCAGATTGCAAAGCTCTTAGAGCAGGCGCAGAAGGCGGTAGCGGAAGCAGTTGTGCGTTTGGGACGTGCTGCCGCAGTGCTGACGCAGCTGCGTGAGGCCAGCGCGCAGGCGTTGGCGAAGCGTATTACGCAGCATATTCGTGATTTGGCGATGCCTAACGGTGTGCTGCAGATAAAGTGCGGTCAGTTGGACAAGTTTATGCCGCTGGGTCGCGATGAGCTGAAATTTATTTTCAGCGCAAATATGGGCGAGCCGCTGAATGACCTGGAAAAGGTTGCAAGCGGCGGCGAGCTGAGCCGTATTGCGTTGGCGGTAAAGACGGTGCTGATGAACAGCGGCGATGTTGCGACGATGGTATTTGACGAGATTGATACCGGTGTCGGCGGTGTTACGGCGCAGAAGATGGCGGAAAAAATTGCTGCTATTTCCAGTGTCGGCCAGGTGCTGTGTATTACGCATTTGCCGCAGATTGCTGCCTTTGCGGATAATCATATTCATATCGAAAAGCAAAGTGCCGACGGACGCACGGTAACACAGCTGACAACGCTTGATTATAACGGACGTCTGCAGGAGCTGGTGCGTATGACTGCAGGTGCAACTGCCAGCAGGGCGGCATTTGAAAGTGCTACCGAGCTTCTGCAAGGTGCGGAGCAGATAAAAAGCAGCTTAAAGCGACTGCAGGAGAAATGAGGTAAGATGATGCTGAAAAAATTTCATGAGGCAGCTTTAGATGAAATATATGTACCGGGAAGCAACGAGGAGGTCTTTAACGGCCGCCTGCTGAAGGTGCAGCGCGACCACGTAACGCTGCCGAACGGTAATGACACAACGCGTGAATATATCCGTCATCCTGGCGCAGTGGCGATTGTACCGGTGCTGCCTGACGGACGTGTGGTGTTGGTGAAACAGTGCCGTTATCCGCTTGCTACACTGCTGTGGGAAATTCCCGCAGGCAAGCTGGACCATGGTCCGGAGGAGGATCCTGCGGAATGCGCTAAGCGTGAGTTGAGTGAGGAAACAGGCTATGACGCAGAGCATTGGCAGAAGCTGATCAGCATTGCGACTACGCCGGGATTTTCTGATGAAATTATCCATTTATATAAGGCCTGGGGACTGCAAAAGTTTGCCCAGCATACCGATGAGGACGAATTCATCGGCGTGCAGGCCTTTACTCCCGCAGAGTTGCGTCGCATGGTCGCGGACGGCGAGCTGTACGATGCCAAAACCCTGTGCGCTCTTTACGCTGCAAAGGTTATCTGAACAAGTCAATCACAATAGTTATTTGAGGCTGCTGAGAAGGCAGCCTCTTTTTTCGTGCCTTAGCTTGTCAAGCAGGCGCTACTTCTTTATAATAGAAAGTAAGTGTTTAATAAATTTCTATGAGGGAGCAGATGATACAGATGAAAAAGATGCAATATGTGCTTGCTTCGCTGCTGGCGGCAAGCGTTTTTACAACTGCGGCCGAGGCTGCTAATTTTAATAATGAAGTTAAAACCCAGCAGGGTGTTGTTGCCGGTGCTTATGACGACAAGCATCAGGTAGTACAATGGTTGGGTGTTCCGTATGCGCAGCAGCCGACGGGCGCTGACCGTTGGCGTGAGGCGCAACAGGCTAAAAAGCATAAGGGAATTCTGGACTGCACCAAGGCTGCACCGGCTAATATCCAATACAACGGCAAAAAGGTGCTCGGTCAGGAGGGCATGCTGACGCTGGATATTGTGCGCCCTGATACGCAGGAAAAAAATCTGCCGGTACTGGTTTACATCCACGGCGGCAATAACCAGGCCAGCAACAGCCATCTGATGGAGGGCAACAAGCTGGCGCAGGAAGGCAACATGGTCTATGTTTCCGTGCAGTATCGCCTGGGACTTTTTGGCTTTAACAATCTGCCTGCTCTGGCAGACGGCAACAAGAAGGAAAAGAGCGGTAACTTCGGCTTCCTTGACCAGGCGGCGGCTTTGGACTGGGTACGCGACAATATTAAGGAATTCGGCGGTGACGCCAAGAATATTACTGTTTCCGGTTTTTCCGCCGGCGGACGTGATGTTATGGCGATGCTGATTTCGCCTGTTTTCAAAAATAAATTCGATAAGGCTATTTCCTTTAGCGGCGGCCTGACTGTTGCCGATGCTGCCAAGAGTCAAAAAACTATCGCGCAGAAATTAGCGCCGATGGTGGTAGAGGACGGCAAGCAAAATAATCTGATTAACGCCGAAAACTGGCTGTTGAGCGATAATGGTAAGGATAAAAAGGCTGTGCGTCAATATCTGCAGGCAATGCCGGCAGAACGTCTGGCTCCGGTGATGGCAGGCGCTGTCATCCGCATGAGCGCCTTTCCTCATCTTTACGGTGATGGCGAGGTACTGCCGGAAGAAGGCTTTGCTACGAAGCATTATTACAGCGTACCGCTGCTGATGCTGGCAAGTGCTGACGAGTTCAGCTCCTTTGCCGCACGTGATCCTTTCTTTAAGGATCGTCTTGGCTTAATCAACAACGATTATAAGACTACGAGTGAATTTAAATTTGCCAACAAATACGGCAGTGCTTTGTATGGCTTCTTCAACGGCCAGCAGTCTGCCGAGGTTTTGTATCCGCATTATAAGGCTGATATGTATGTCTGCAGCTTTGCTTTTGCCCATACTGCTGACGTTGTCGGCAAGGAATACATGGTGCGTAACGGTGCGCTGCACGGCATTTTCCAACCGTTCCTGACGGATCAGGGCTATGGCTATACCAAAAATACCGATGCCTTTGAGCAGGCAGGCTCCAAGGAGCTGAGCAAAGCATTTATTGCTTCGATTGCAGCTTTTATGCGTACCGGTAATCCTAATACTCCGGCCTTGGGAACAACGTGGCAGGCATGGAATCCCACCTACCGTCCAGAGCTTGTATTGGATGCCAACCGTCAGCATGCACGCATCAGCAGCATCAACAGCAGAGTAAGCTATGCCGGTATCTTGGCAGAGATGGCTAATGATAAGAGCGTTAATGAGCAAAGCAAAAATTATATCATTCATAATGTGCTGAACGGACGCTGGTTCAGCGATGAGCTGGATGCAAAATACGGCAACCCCAGCCTGTGGCCTAAATAAGCAGTTTTATAAGGAGCTGATTAATAATGACAGAAGAAAAAAATACTACTCCGCTTCATGGCAGCAATGTTGCCAGAGAGCAGATTCCGGCAGCCTGTAAATGGCATGTAAGCGATATATATGCCAGTGAAAAGGATTGGCAGGCGGCCTGCGAAGAATATAAAAGCAAGCTGCCGCAATTGCGGGCTATGCAGGGCAAACTGAATACTGCAGCCGCAGTCTGCGCAGCCTTAAAGCTGCAGGAAGAGCTGGCAAAACTGCTTGATAAAATTTACGCTTACGCACGCTTGCAGCAGGATGCCGATAATACCGACCAGAAGCTGCAGGCGCTCGCAGGCGAGGCCGAAGGTATGGCGGCAGCCTTCAGTAACGCTAACGCCTTTGTAGAGCCGGAAATGCTGGCCTTAGGCAAAGAAAAGCTGCTGCAGATGCTGGACGAAGAGCCTGCATTGGCAGAATACCATTTTTATATTGAAAATATGGTACGTTTATCAGACCATGTTTTGTCTGCAGATAAAGAGGCTGTTTTTGCGCAAAGCCATTTGGCAACAGGTACTGCAGCAGCGGCCTTCCGCGCACTTGTGAGTGCCGATATGCAGTTCCCGGAAATTACCGACGGCCAGGGCAATAAGGCAAACGTCAGCGAAGGCTGCTATCTGCTGAATATGACATCGCCTGACCGTGTGCTGCGTAAAAATTCCTTTACCGGCCTGATGAATACCTATCATCAATACCGCAATACCCTGGCAGCAACGCTCACAGGCTCTGCGCGCACCGGTTATTTCTATGCTACCGTGCATAATTACAAGGATACACTGGAAGCAGCGTTGGCGGAGGATAATATTCCGTCCAGTCTTTACGACGGACTGATTGATACCGTGCATGATAATTTTGCACCGCTGCATGAATACATCCAATTAAAGAAGGATGTACTTGGCGTAGATGAATTCCATTACTATGATATGTATATGCCTATTTCCAATGCAGGCGACAGCTTTGCCTGCAGCTTCCCGGAGGCCTGCGCCAAGGTTGAGGAGGCACTGGCACCGTTGGGCAAGGAATATCTGACGGCACTGCATAAAGGCATGACCGAAGGCTGGATTGACGTTTACGAAAACAAGGGCAAGCGCTCCGGCGCATATTCCTGGGGCGTGTACGGCGTGCATCCCTTTGTGCTGCTCAATTATCAGCCGCGCTACAACAGCATTTCTACCATTGCACATGAAATGGGCCATGCTATGCACAGCTATTTCAGCAGTCAGGCGCAGAGCTACGTTAATTCGGAATATACTATTTTCTGCGCTGAGGTTGCGTCCACAACGAACGAAAACCTATTGCTGGAGCATACCTTGAAGCATGCTACGGCGGAGCAGAAGATTTATCTTTTGAACCAGTTTTTGGAGGCAGTGCGCACAACGGTTTACAGACAGGTGCAGTTTGCTGAATTCGAAAGATATATTCACGGCGAAATCACTGCAGGCCGGTCCCTGCAGGCCGAAAAGCTGGAGAAATACTGGCTGCAGAGCAACAGGGATTACTATGGCCCGGCGCTGACTGTGGACAAGGAACTGGCAAGCGAATGGTCACGCATACCGCACTTCTACACGCCGTTTTATGTGTACAAGTACGCAACAGGCTACAGTGCAGCGACCGCCTTCGCCAGCGCTATTTTAAGCGGCGAAGAGGGAGCAGTGGAAAAATATCTGGGCTTCCTGCATGCGGGCGGCAGCGATTATTCTTTGAACATCCTGAAGAACGCCGGCGTGGATTTGAATACGCCGCAGCCTGTAACCGTAACCCTGCAGAAGTTTGCTGCTAAGCTCAAGGAGCTGAAGGCACTGTTGGGAAAGTAAATTAAAGTAAGATAAAAATATGTTATAATACTCCTAAAGCAGATAGTTTTTAGCTGCTTTAGGAGTTTTTTGTTTGAGGTGCAAAATGAAAAAGCGCAGGACATTGGAAGAAATTTTAGGCAGTAAGATTAATGCAGAATATAGCGAACAGCATGCTTATATCATGAAGCTTGTAGATAGTGGGCGGATAAAGCCTGTGCTTGCGTCAAAGAAAAACGGCAAGAAGCCAGCATTGTATCGGGAATATTGGGAGTTGGAGCAGAAGCAGGATTATTCAGCGTTGAAGCAGGAGCTTTTGTTTAACTTGGCTCCGCAAATTGATATAACTTATTATCAGCATAATCTTGAAGCCTATAATAAAGAACGTAAGGATGTTTTGCCGTTGAGCAGTTTCTTGCAGAACAGTGCGACGTTGCTTGCGAAGCAGGTTTCT
Organism: Phascolarctobacterium sp. Marseille-Q4147; assembly: GCF_017968825.1. Classification (NCBI taxonomy): domain Bacteria; kingdom Bacillati; phylum Bacillota; class Negativicutes; order Acidaminococcales; family Acidaminococcaceae; genus Phascolarctobacterium; species Phascolarctobacterium sp. Marseille-Q4147. Next base: position 2,034,440 of record NZ_CP072874.1, read on the forward strand.
TATAACGAGCGTAGCTTCCAAATCTGGCAAAGAGAAAAGTTTTTGCTTCAGGGAGCAGGCAAAAAAATATTGAGTCACTGCGGCCTGGAGCTTGTTGAACTCAACTGCTACAGTACTACTGAGCCCTTTGCTTATTTTGCTTCAACACGTGCCGTACCGCAAAAGCTGTTGATTATAGAAAATAAAGACACCTTTTTTAGCATGAGAAAGCATCTGCTGGCAGGAAACAGTCAGCTTTTGGGAGAAAATATAAGTACTATTATTTACGGCGCCGGCAAAAGAGTTGGCAGCTATTTTCAGGAGTTTAACGCCAGCGCTGAACCATATATGCTGGCAGACGGAAATGAGCTGTTGTACTTTGGCGATTTGGATTACGAAGGCATAGGCATTTATGAAACGCTGGCAGAAAGCTTTGCTGAGCAGGGGGAAATTAAACCGTTTATTCCTGCGTATCTGGCGATGCTGGCGAAGGCAGGCGATTATAAGCAGCTGCCGTCCACGAAAAAAGACCAGAACCGAAATCTGCAGGGAGCTTTCTTCCGTTATTTTTCCGCTGATGCGCAAGCGCAAATGCAAAGTATTTTGCAGAAGGATTTGTATATCCCGCAGGAGATTTTGACGATAAGTGATTTTTGAGGTTGATTATGCAGTACGATTTTTTGAAGGATTTTACAAGACGCATGAAATGCGTAGGCTTATATGCTCTGCTTTATGATAATAGCAGTCAGAAGTATATCTGGAAGGAACTGGGCTTTAATACTTTGGACGAGCAGCTGAATGTCATTTTTTCTGTGATGCTTTATATTATGGAGCAGTCACTGAAGGAAGAAAGCTGTACTATTGATAATATTACTGTTTTTTTGGACAGTCTTAACGAAAAGTATTATAAAAAGTCCATGAGCTATGCTGAATGCAGTGATTTTGCTAAGTTCATTGTTAATGTAGTACTGTCCAATGAAGGAAGGCCGATGTATTTTGGTGGTTATGATTATGAGCAGCAGGAGATGAAAGAGCTTCATATAAGCTACGTCAACAATCGCATTATCTATGACGAACAGGATGTGCGCCGTACCTCGTACTATCTTACAGATGATGGCTATAATCTGCTTTTGGGAACGCTGGAGGTTGAAAGTAATCTGAATCTGACGATTCAGGAGATGATATTTAAGCTGCATCTGGAAAAGCAAAGCTACGATAAGGCATTAGATGATGTAAAAAATATCTTTAACCTGATGCGTATTCAACTGCAAAAAATTCAGGCTGCTATGCTGAGGATAAGGCGCAATGCTTTGGAGTACAGTGTCAGCGAATATAGTGAGCTGCTATATGATAATCTGCAGACTATCGACCAGTCGAAGAAAAAATTCAAAGGACATCGCGATGTTGTGCAGGCACGTGTAGAGGATTTGGAGAAGCAGAATATTAGCTTAGATAGTCTGCCGCCTGATGATGTTGCCAAGCTACGTAATCTGCGTGAAATAGATAATTATTTAGGCCGTGCGATAGATGAATATCAAAAAATCTTAAATAATCATTTTGATCTTAAGGCCTTATATACAGCAGAGCTGGAAAAGGTTTCGCAAATGTCTCTGGTGCAGCGCTTTAATTTACGTGCCGACTTTTATGAGAAGCTTTTAACGAAGCCAGAATGCCTGCAGGATTTAGATATTTTTCTGCATCCGTTATTTAATAAGTACCCGGAAAAAGCCGTTAATCTGAATCTGTTTCTGGAGCTGCAAAGAGTGCGTCTGCTGGAAGCTGATTGGGAGGAAGAGGCAACTGAAAGCTTTGACGCTGCAGCTTGGGAGGCGGAGCAAAAAAGGCTGCTGGCGGAAAGACTGGCGCAGTACGAAGCAAGCCTGACTGTTATTCTGAAGTATACCCTTAGCAAAGGTCAGCTGTGTCTGTCTGAGTTGATAAAGCAGCTTAGTCAGGATGAGCGCGAGCGCTTAGTACCCAATATAGCAGTATTTAAAGAGATTATGGTAGAGCTGCTCAAGGTTCAGCAAATTGATATTACCAGCATGCGCATCGAGCGAGCAGCATTTATTCAGGAAGAGACGAAGGATTTTCGTCTGCAAAGTATGCTTTTGGATATTTTGGACAAACGTGCGCAATGGCAGAAAGTAAAAAAGCTTATAGTACATCGCCTACCAGAGGCTAATCCGGTTTTGTTGAAGCAGCTTGATGAAAATACTGGTGTTTTGAAAAATATCCGTTGTTCTGATGTCATGCTGAAGGCAGTTTGGGAGTGAAAATATGGCTTATCAGATTGAAACAATTAAGCAGTCACAAAAAATATTTTATTATTTATTAGAGCATCACGAGCTGCGGGAGGAAAAAGCACCGGAGCTACACAAGGCATATATTGAACAGGATGAAGTGCAGACGTTAGTCAAGTCGCAAGCTGATGCTGCTGATAGCCATGTAGAAACGTATGGTGGCGTTATTTATCTTATACCGGGGCAGGAAAATAATTTTTTAGGCTATTCCAAAGGACAACTGAAGAAGGAGCTTTGCCGAAGTAATGCTACCGATAAGGATTATTATCTGATCCAGTTTATTATCTTGGTGCTGTTGTTGGAGTTTTATGACGGACAAGGCAGCAGCTCAAAGACGCGCGATTTTATTCTATTGGGTGATCTGCAGAATTCCGTAACAGACAAGCTCAAGGAGGGGGCAGCGCGTTATTCGGAGGATGAGCAGGCGCAGAATGGGATGGCCTTTACTGCTATGCAACAGGCTTATGAGTCCCTACGTTCTGATGAAAAAAGAAATCGCCAGAAAACTACTAAAGAAGGTTTTCTGTTTAGCATTTTGCATTTCCTGCAGGAGCAGGGCTTGATAGATTATATTGAGCAGGATGAAATGATTAAGACAACACGCAAGCTCGATCATTTTATGGACTGGAATCTGTTGAATAAAAATAATTTTGAGCGGGTGCAGAGAATTTTAGGAGCGGAAGAAAATGAGCAAGATTAATGCTATTAGGCTGGTTAATGTAAATTATAACCATAATTCCATTCATATCAGTGATGAAACACTGCACTTTAATGGCAGAAGCACTTTGATTTCCTTGCAGAATGGTGGTGGTAAGTCCGTATTGGTGCAACTTTTGACGGCACCATTTGTACAAAAGCGTTACCGTAATCTTAATGAGCGTAGTTTTGCCAGCTATTTTACTACATCTAAACCATCTTTTATTATGGTGGAATGGGTATTGGAGGATGACGCCGGTTACTGCCTTACAGGAATGATGGTGCGTAAGAGCCAGAATATTGATAACGAAGAGGAGCTGGAGCTGATAAATTTTATCAGCGAGTATACCGAGCCATGTGAGCAGGATATAAATCACCTGCCTGTTGTCGAGAGTGATAAAAAGGAGCTCAGAATTAAAAGCTTCAATGCTTGTCACAAGATGTTTGATGAGTATAAAAAGGAAAGAATAAACAAGTTTTTTTGCTATGATATGAACAACTCTGCGCAAAGCAGGCAGTACTTTGCTAAGCTTGCAGAATATGGTATAGATTATCGCGAATGGCAGAATATTATTAAGAAAATCAACGAAGAGGAGTCTGGCCTTTCTAAGCTGTTTGCTGAATGCAAGGATGAGAAGGGCCTAGTAGAAAAATGGTTCCTTGATGCTGTGGAAAATAAGCTGAATAAAGGCAACAACAGGATGCAGGAGTTCCGTAATATCCTGGAAAAATATATTGCTACTTATAACGAAAACTCTAATAAAATCAAACAGCAGGAAAAGCTTACTGCATTTCAGCAGGAGGCAGCACCTATTTTAGCATTTGGCAATGAGTATGAGGCTTCTTCCTCTGCTGTTGCTGTTAAGCTGAACAAAATTTATGAGTGCCTGGCCGAGCTTAGCCGGTTCGCTGCTAAAAATGAAACGGAAATTGCTATTTGTAATGCTGAACTGGAGGCTTTAGGCAAACAATTGGTGCATTTGCTGCATGAAGAGTTTTCCAGTAAGTTTTATTATGCAGAAGATAAAAAAGAAGCGTTAATCGTACTAAAAGAAGATAATGAACAGCAAAGCAGTCAACTGGAAGAACAGTCACAATTATGGGAAAGACGGCGGCATATTCTGGATTGTGCGGAAATTCAGGAGCGCTTAAATGAAGATGTGTTGGAATTACAAAGAGTAGAGCAGAGAGTTGCTGTTTCCCGTAAAAAGAATAAGGACCTTGAGCCGGAACGCGAATATATTGGCTATTTGCTGAAAGAATATATTGAGCAGGAGCTGCAAAAGACGCGGGGGCACTTTCAGCAGGAAGAGAGTGATAAAAAGGCTTGTCTTGATTTACAAAAACAAGCCAAACAAGAACTATCAGAGCTAATCAGCAGGTTGAATGAGCTGCATACTACGCAGGGACGTCTTCAAGGCTTAGTGCAGGCTTATGATGATGCTGAGGAAAGCTATAATAAAAAGTGGGAACATGGTGCTGCTGGGTTGCAGCGTAATATGCTGGGCGAATATGAGGCCGGTGCGTTAAAGGTTATGGCAGAAAAGCTGGTAGCTGATGAGCAGGAAGCTAGTGATAGGCAGAAACAGCAGCAGCAGAATTTAAGTGGCCTAAAAACTGCGTTTAGTGACTTGGAGCGTAGCTTACAGAATTGCTCAAAAGAAAGGGGAAGTAAAGAGCAACTCTTAGTTGAGCGTACCCAGGTTAAAAAACAGCTTGATGAACAGCTTGCAAAACGAAAAACATTGCTGCAATATCTTCAGCTTGACGAGATATATCTTTTTGATAAAGGATATATTCAAAAAGAGCTGTCCAAAAAGCTTTGGGAAATGGATGAAGCCAGAACAAAGCTGTTGAATGAATTAAATGCGGTACAGAAAAAGTATCAGGGATTGCAGACTGGCAAAATCTTGGAGCTGTCAGATGAACTGGTGCAGATGCTGGAGCGTTTAGGTATAAATATTGTATATGGCATGGAATGGCTGAAAAATAATAAAAACAGTGAGGAATTGAACCTGGAGTTAGTAAAACAGCATCCGTTCTTACCGTATGCTTTGATTATGACCAGCAAAGATATAGAAATACTGCAAAGGGCTGAAAAAAATATTTATACTTCTTTTCCGGTGCCAATTATTTTACGCGAAAGCTTAGCGCAAGCTACACAGACAAAGGTCGATAATGGTGTCCTTAAAAGTGCAGATGTGAATTTCTTCATGCTATTTAACGATAATCTGCTAAACGAAGAGAAACTGCAGCGTCTGCTGGCTGAATTGAAGGCAGAACTGCAGAAGATTGAACAGGAGCTTCAGCAGAGAAAAGATGAGTATGATTTTTACAGGACGAAATATAGCGAGCTACAGGACCAGAGCCTTAGCAAAGAAAGTTATGAGAGGCTTAAGGATGAGCTACTTTCTTTACAGGAGGCAATTGCCAAGCTGCAGAAGCGGGAGGAGCATCTGCGGGCAGAAAAAGCTGATAATTTACTGGAGCAGGAAAAGCTTAGCCAGGATTTAATAGAAACAGGCCGGCTAATAGAGAAGCTACAATTGCATCAGGAAGCATTGCAGCAGCTGACGGAAAAATATCAACAATATCTGCTTGATAATAGCCAGCTATATGAATGTAGTAATGCTTTGGCTAAAGCAGAAAATGCAAAGAATAGCTTGGACGATAAGCTTGAAAAATTGCAAAATAAGCTGGAGTGGCAAATAAAAATTCTTGCGGATCTTTCAGGTAATATGAAAGATCTGAATGATGAATTGGCTCAATATGCAGGCTATAAGCAGGTGCCTAAGCCAAAAAATTTTGCTGATGACATTGCGCAGAATGTTAATACATTAAAAGCGTATCTTAAGAGTATTCAGGAAAAGCTTTTCGGAGAATTAAGAGCGCTTGAGGATAATAGAGCAAATCTTGCAAAGAAAGTGCAAAAGGTTGAACAAAAGCTGCGAGATAGAGCAAATCGTTTTGGACTTGAAAGTAAAGACTGGGTGAATGAACGTTATAGCGAAGCTAAAATGCAGGAGCTGGATGCAAAGCAGAAGCAGCTGACTCAAGATAAGAAAAAGCTTGGAGATGCACGTATAGATATTGAAAAAAGATTAACCCAGGTGCAGGGGGAGCAAAATAATATTCTCAGACAGATGGAAGAAAAATGCCATGCTGTTGAGCCTTTGCCTAAGGATGAAGTTGTTGAGAAAAATTTTGCAGAAGAGAAAAATATGCTTCAGTATAAGCGCACTCTAAAGGAAGGGTTGCAAAAATCCTTGGGAGAACAGGAGCAGAATATTAGGGAGAATATTGTTGGCTTGGCTGAATATAGTGAAGGAGCGACAAATGTAGAGTGGTGTGAAAGCTTTAATTTGGAGGATTTTTCACAAGAAGAGCTCTCGAGTTATACGTTATCGTTGAGAAAAGAATATAAGACTGCTCAGGTGCAGGAAGATGAGGCGAAACGAAAGCTGGAGCAGGCTCTAATCAGGTTGCGCAATGTAGAAGCTTTTCAAGAGGATTCCTATAAAAAATGTATAGATATGCTGCAGGAGCTTACAAGCGATGCGCAGATCTTTGTAAAGCAGCTTAATGCTGTTTTAGAGTCCTATGTCAGAATATCTGAAAAGCTGCAGGTTGATATTGCTATAGTTAAGCAGGAAAAAGAACAAATCATTACTCAGTTAGAGGATTATCTTAAGGAAGTTCACAAGCAATTAGGATATATTGATCGCAATTCTAGCATTCAAATTCGTGGTCATTATGTAAAAATGCTCAAATTGCAGCTTCCTGACTGGGAGGAAAGCGCTAATATTTATCATCGTAGTATTACAGATTTAGTAGATACAATAGCGGAAAAAGGATTGGCAAAATTAAGCAAAGGTGAACCCCTCGCTGAACTGCTTGGTAAGCTGTTGACTACCAAAGAACTTTTCGATGCCGTTGTTGGTATTAATAATGTTCATGTGCAGATGTTCAAGGTTGAGGCGCAACGTGAAATACAGATTTCCTGGCGTGACGTAGCACGTAATTCCGGTGGCGAGGGCTTTTTATCAGCATTTGTTATTCTTTCGAGCCTTTTGTATTACATGCGTCGTGATGATGCAGACGTTTATGCAGACCGCAATGAAGGTAAGGTACTAATGATGGATAATCCGTTTGCTCAGACTAATGCAGCGCATCTGCTTACGCCGTTAATGGAGATGGCAGCAAAGAATAACACTCAGCTGATATCCTTTACCGGACTTGGTGGTGAGTCAATTTATAATTGCTATGACAACATCTATGTTATAAACTTGATTTCGTCTAAGCTGAATAATATTTCTTATTTGAAGAGCAAGCATATTGCCGGTAATGATGGGGAGTTCCTGAGTTTGGCGCGTGTTGAGGTGACTGATGAAGGGCAGATGGATAGTCTGTTCTAAGAGGTATTTTGACAGTATGTAATCCTCTATAAGAAATTTTAAATAAGGCTATTGACAAAGCTTTAAGAAACGAGTATAATTACTATTGTTCCGAGTGATTGGAACTTATGCCGAAGTGGCGGAATTGGCAGACGCACTTGACTCAAAATCAAGCGGGTTCACGCTCGTGCCGGTTCGAGTCCGGCCTTCGGCACCAGTAAATTTAGGCTCTACAATTTCGGTTGTAGAGCTTTTTCTGTATTTGTGGTTAAAAATTTGAGGAGCAAGGAAATGCAAGTAGTATTAAGCGCAATTAACAGTAAATACATCCATACCGGCCTTGGCTTGCGCTATGTCGGCGAATATGCCAAAGCGCAGGGGCATGAGGTAACATTAATAGAAGAAACAATCAACACGCCGATTTTGGCGGTGTTGGAAAAAATCATGGCTGTACCGGCACAGGTCTACGGCTTTTCGGTACATATCTGGAACAAACCGTTCGTATTTAAGCTGATACGTATGCTGCGCAAGCTGCGTCCGCAGGCTGCAATCGTGATTGGTGGTCCTGAAGTAGCGTTCGATGCAGAGAGAATCTTTGCGGAACTGCCGCAGGCAGACTATATCGTGCAGGGTGAGGGCGAGCTGGTATTCAGCGAGCTGCTGCAGTATTTGGCTGACGGTGGCGCTGTTCCTCAGCATATTGCGTATCGCGAAGGGGAGCAGGTGAACCTGAACGGCGGCATCACCGTAATAGAGGATATGTCGCTGTTGCCGTTTCCGTATCCTGATCTGGAAAAAATGCTGGCAGAACATAAGATAGTATATTACGAATGCACGCGTGGCTGTCCTTTTAACTGCGCTTACTGTCTGTCCGGCATTTCACGTTCTGTGCGCAAGCGTCCGCTGGAGCTTGTGCTGCGCGATTTGGACAGATTTATTGCTGCAGGCGTGCCGTTGGTGAAGTTTGTCGACCGTACATATAATTTGGATGAAAAATACTTTCTTCCGATGATGCAGCATCTGGCGCAGGCTGATACAAATGTTACCTTTCACTTTGAAATTAAGGCCGATATACTGTCAGAGCGCGTTATGGATTTTCTGGCGACGGTGCCGAAGGGACGCTTCCAGCTGGAAATCGGCATTCAGAGCACGCATCAGACAACATTAAAAGCTATCAATAGACAGGATAACTGGGAGAAGCTGGCAGCAAATGTTAAGCGTCTGCTGTCCTTCGGTAATATGCATATCCATGTGGATTTGATTGCCGGCCTGCCTTATGAGGATTTGCCGACCTTTGCTAAATCCTTTGATGATGTTTACGGTTTGGGTGCGGATATGCTGCAGCTGGGATTTTTGAAAGTTCTGCCGGGTACGCAGATGCGCAGGGAAACAGAGCAGCATGATTTGCGTTATATGGACGAACCGCCTTATGAAATTTTGGCGACTAAGTATATGCCATATGAGGATATGCTGTATTTGAAGCACTTAGATAATATTCTGGACCAGACGGCCAACAGCGGCGGCTTTAAGTATACGCTGAGGGCATTGCTGCGTGCTTCCGGCATGACAGCATTTGCCTTTTACAGAAAGCTGACGCAGTGGTGGATGAAGGCAGGCTTCTATCCGCAGACACATAACGCCAAGGGTGTAGCAGCTATCTTAAAGCAATTTATAGAAGAAAATTATGCTGATAAGCAGGCGGAATTGCTGGAGATTCTGCGCTTTGACGTGTTCTGTGAGATACCTCAATGGCGTCCGGAGTGGCTGAAGTGGCAGACAGAAGCAATTTTTGAGACAGTTTCTGCGTTTTGGCGTGATGAGGAAAAGGTGCGCCGATATATTCCTGCATATAAGTTCAGCAGCTGGCGCCAAATCCATAAGCTGTATCCGATTGAATTGTTTAAAGCAGACTGGGAGACCGGTAATACAGAAGAAATTTTTGTGATGCTGGATAACAGCGGCGAGCAACAGAAGCTGATTAAGCTGCCGATAGAAGAAAAATAGAATAGAATCAGTACAAAAAATCGAGCTGGCGAAAGAAAAAATTCTTGCGTCGGCTCGTTTTTTTTGGAGAAATTTACGCGTTTTTTACCGTTTTTCAGTAGAAATTTTAACTTTTTTTGAGATTTTTCGAAGAAAATTTAGGTGCTTTAAAGCGTGTATACATGATACTTCTTTTGAATACTGAGCCACGTGTATCACGAAAAAATGTTAAAAAAGTAACAAAAAAGGTGTTGACATAATGCAGGTCACATGGTATTATATACAAGTCGACGCGATACGGCAACAAAACAAAAGCCAAAATCGCTAGGCACTGAACCTTGAAAACTGAACATAAACCTAGAAAAAAGCGAATGTGCGGGTCGAGCGTGAAAACGCAAGACCAAGTCAAATAACTTCTTTTTTAAATAATAAGAGCTAGATTAGTTCTTCAATAAACTTTATTGGAGAGTTTGATCCTGGCTCAGGACGAACGCTGGCGGCATGCCTAACACATGCAAGTCGAACGGAGATTATTTCGATAATCTTAGTGGCGAACGGGTGAGTAACGCGTGGGCAACCTGCCCTCTAGATGGGGACAACATCCCGAAAGGGGTGCTAATACCGAATGTGACAGCAATCTCGCATGAGGATGCTGTGAAAGATGGCCTCTATTTATAAGCTATCGCTAGAGGATGGGCCTGCGTCTGATTAGCTAGTTGGTGGGGTAACGGCCTACCAAGGCGATGATCAGTAGCCGGTCTGAGAGGATGAACGGCCACATTGGGACTGAGACACGGCCCAGACTCCTACGGGAGGCAGCAGTGGGGAATCTTCCGCAATGGGCGAAAGCCTGACGGAGCAATGCCGCGTGAGTGATGAAGGAATTCGTTCCGTAAAGCTCTTTTGTTTATGACGAATGTGCAGGTTGTGAATAATGACTTGTAATGACGGTAGTAAACGAATAAGCCACGGCTAACTACGTGCCAGCAGCCGCGGTAATACGTAGGTGGCGAGCGTTGTCCGGAATTATTGGGCGTAAAGAGCATGTAGGCGGTTTTTTAAGTCTGGAGTGAAAATGCGGGGCTCAACCCCGTATGGCTCTGGATACTGGAAGACTTGAGTGCAGGAGAGGAAAGGGGAATTCCCAGTGTAGCGGTGAAATGCGTAGATATTGGGAGGAACACCAGTGGCGAAGGCGCCTTTCTGGACTGTGTCTGACGCTGAGATGCGAAAGCCAGGGTAGCGAACGGGATTAGATACCCCGGTAGTCCTGGCCGTAAACGATGGGTACTAGGTGTAGGAGGTATCGACCCCTTCTGTGCCGGAGTTAACGCAATAAGTACCCCGCCTGGGGAGTACGTCCGCAAGGATGAAACTCAAAGGAATTGACGGGGGCCCGCACAAGCGGTGGAGTATGTGGTTTAATTCGACGCAACGCGAAGAACCTTACCAAGGCTTGACATTGATTGACCGCTCCAGAGATGGAGCTTTCCCTTCGGGGACATGAAAACAGGTGGTGCATGGCTGTCGTCAGCTCGTGTCGTGAGATGTTGGGTTAAGTCCCGCAACGAGCGCAACCCCTATCCTATGTTACCAGCGGGTAATGCCGGGGACTCATAGGAGACTGCCAAGGACAACTTGGAGGAAGGCGGGGATGACGTCAAGTCATCATGCCCCTTATGTCTTGGGCTACACACGTACTACAATGGTCGGCAACAGAGGGAAGCGAAGCCGTGAGGCAGAGCAAACCCCAGAAACCCGATCTCAGTTCGGATTGCAGGCTGCAACTCGCCTGCATGAAGTCGGAATCGCTAGTAATCGCAGGTCAGCATACTGCGGTGAATACGTTCCCGGGCCTTGTACACACCGCCCGTCACACCACGAAAGTTGGTAACACCCGAAGCCGGTGGGGTAACCGTAAGGAGCCAGCCGTCTAAGGTGGGGCCGATGATTGGGGTGAAGTCGTAACAAGGTAGCCGTATCGGAAGGTGCGGCTGGATCACCTCCTTTCTATGGAGTACACGAACGAGGAAACTTGTTCGTACGACAAGTCGACGCACATTCGCTTAGGATGATGTTTAGTTTTGAAGGTCCAAAAAACCTTCTATTGTACCTTGAAAACTTCAAACAGAAGAATACAAAGTCCTTGTTATTGATGAGATGACAAGGCACCTCTAATCAATGCGAAAGCAAAGAGAATGAGTTAACGAGATCTAGGAACGCAAAGTTCTTAGTAAGCTGAAAAAGTCAAGCTACTAAGGGCATACGGCGGATGCCTAGGCGCCATCAGCCGATGAAGGACGCGGTAAGCTGCGAAAAGCTACGGGGAACTGCAAGCAAGTATTGATCCGTAGATGTCCGAATGGGGAAACCCACCTGCCGTCATGGGCAGGTATCCGAAAGGAAGGGAACCCGGGGAACTGAAACATCTAAGTACCCGGAGGAAGAGAAATCAAACGAGATGCCCACAGTAGCGGCGAGCGAAGAGGGCAGAGGGCAAACCGGTGAGCTACGGCTCGCCGGGGTTGAGGACTGCATTTAGTCTCAATGGTTTATCCGAACTACCTGGAAAGGTAGGCAAAACAGTGTAAAAGCCACGTAGGTTAAAGGCCAGAGAGATGAGCAGTATCCAGAGTACCACGAGGCACGAGGAATCTTGTGGGAAGCCGGGGGGACCACCCTCCAACCCTAAACACTGAATGGCGACCGATAGCGCATAGTACCGTGAGGGAAAGGTGAAAAGAACCCCGGGAGGGGAGTGAAAGAGAACCTGAAACCGTATGTCTACAAGCAGTCGGAGCGAAAGCGACGGCGTGCCTATTGAAGAATGAACCAACGAGTTACGTGCACTAGCGAGGTTAAGTGGAAGACACGGAGCCGAAGCGAAAGCGAGTCTTAATAGGGCGGATAGTTAGTGTACGTAGACCCGAAACCGCAGTGATCTACCCATGTCCAGGTTGAAGCGCAGGTAAAATTGCGTGGAGGACCGAACCTGTGAGCGTTGAAAAGCTTTAGGATGAGATGTGGGTAGAGGTGAAATTCCAATCGAACGCGGAGATAGCTGGTTCTCCCCGAAATAGCTTTAGGGCTAGCCTCAAGTAGTAAGTATAGGCGGTAGAGCACTGATCGGGCTAGGGGCCATAAAGGTTACCGAACCCTGTCAAACTCCGAATGGTTATACTGTAGAGCTTGGGAGTCAGACTACGAGTGATAAGATCCGTGGTCAAAAGGGAAACAGCCCAGACCACCAGCTAAGGTCCCTAATGTCGTACTAAGTGGAAAAGGATGTGGGGTCTCTAAAACAACCAGGATGTTGGCTTAGAAGCAGCCACCATTTAAAGAGTGCGTAATAGCTCACTGGTCGAGAGACCCTGCGCCGAAGATTACCGGGGCTAAAGTACGAAACCGAAGCTGTGGCTACGACGTAAGTCGTGGGGTAGGGGAGCGTTCTGTGAGGGCTGAAGTCGTTCTGTAAGGAACGGTGGACTTCACAGAAGTGAGAATGTTGGTATGAGTAGCGAAAAGAATGGTGAGAATCCATTCCACCGAAAGCATAAGGATTCCTGGGCAACGATCGTCGTTCCAGGGTAAGTCGGGACCTAATCCGAGGCATGGAGCGTAGGAGATGGACAACTGGCAGATATTCCAGTACCGGTAATGATTGTTTGAGCGATGGAGTGACACAGGAGGGCAGGCAGGCAGGAGATTGGTTGTTCCTGTACAAGCGTGTAGGATGGGTTGCAGGCAAATCCGCAACCTGTGAGTCTGAGGCGTGATGTGGAGGTTCCGGAAACGGAACTGAAGCTGCTGACCCCACACTGTCGAGAAAAGCTTCTAGTTAGAGAATTACCGCCCGTACCGTAAACCGACACAGGTATGCGGGGAGAGAATCCTAAGGTGCGCGGGAGAACCCTCGTTAAGGAACTCGGCAAAATGTACCCGTAACTTCGGGATAAGGGTAGCCGCTGTTGTGAAGTCTGTACAGATGGAGCATAAGGCGGTCGCAGAGAAGAGGCCCAAGCGACTGTTTACCACAAACACAGGTGCCTGCTAAAGAGAAATCTGACGTATAGGTGCTGACACCTGCCCAGTGCCGGAAGGTTAAGGAAGGATGTCCGGAGCAATCCAAAGCATTCGACCGAAGCCCCGGTGAACGGCGGCCGTAACTATAACGGTCCTAAGGTAGCGAAATTCCTTGTCGGGTAAGTTCCGACCCGCACGAAAGGTGTAACGATTTGGGCACTGTCTCAACGAGGGACCCGGTGAAATTGAAGTACCTGTGAAGATGCAGGTTACCCGCGACTGGACAGAAAGACCCCATGGAGCTTTACTGTAACCTGACATTGGGTTCTGATACATCACGTACAGGATAGGTGGGAGGCATGGAAGCGAGGACGCTAGTCTTCGTGGAGCCGCCGTTGGGATACCACCCTTGATGTATCGGAATTCTAACCGTAGGAGTAACGAAACTCGGGACAGTGTCAGGCGGGCAGTTTGACTGGGGCGGTCGCCTCCCAAAGAGTAACGGAGGCGCCCAAAGGTTCCCTCAGCGCGGCCGGAAATCGCGCGAAGAGTGTAAAGGCAGAAGGGAGCTTGACTGAGAGCCAAACACGGCGATCAGGTACGAAAGTAGGGCTTAGTGATCCGGTGGCATCCAAGTGGAAGGGCCATCGCTCAACGGATAAAAGCTACCCTGGGGATAACAGGCTAATCTCTCCCAAGAGTCCATATCGACGGGGAGGTTTGGCACCTCGATGTCGGCTCATCACATCCTGGGGCTGAAGTCGGTCCCAAGGGTTGGGCTGTTCGCCCATTAAAGTGGTACGTGAGCTGGGTTCAGAACGTCGTGAGACAGTTCGGTCCCTATCCATCGCGGGCGCAAGAGATTTGAAGGGGGCTGCTCCTAGTACGAGAGGACCGGAGTGGACGAACCAATGGTGTACCAATTATCTCGCCAGAGGTATAGTTGGGTAGCTACGTTCGGAAAGGATAAACGCTGAAAGCATCTAAGCGTGAAACCAGCCTTAAGATGAGATCTCTCATAGAGTAATCTAGTAAGACACCTTGGAGAAGACGAGGTTGATAGGTCGGGAGTGTAAGTACAGTAATGTATTCAGCGGACCGATACTAATATGTCGAGGGCTTGACTTAAGAAGTAAGCCTGAAGTTAAAGAAATTCTTCTGTTGAAGTTTTGAGGGTACAACCTCAAAAATAAATAATCCGGTGGTGATGGCTAAGGGGATCCACCTGTTCCCATCCCGAACACAGTAGTTAAGCCCTTATACGTCGAAAGTACTTGGCTGGAAGCGGCCTGGGAGGATAGATAGCTGCCGGTTAGAAAAATAAAACTCCGTATCTTAGGATGCGGAGTTTTATTTTTCTGTAACGGATAAACTATTTACCGACCAGGGAACCTGGGAGAAGCGACACCAGATTTGTCACGAGCTTTGCGGCGTGAGAAATCGAAAAGGTGGAGCTTTCTCCGAAAATGCGACTGAATAAGGAGCATTTTTGGAGGGATAGATTCTACAATTATGGAATCAAGTCGGCAGCGGCAACTTTTAAACGAAGTACTGGTGTAGGGAATGTCAGGGAGTATTTTTGGAGGGATAGGTAGCCATGCTTGAAGGAGCAAAGCGACGCACAAGCATGTATTAGGCTTTCTACAGAACTTTCTATATTCGCGAGAGGTATATCGTTCCAGTCAGCAGCAATTTCTTAACGCAAATTTCGTGTGGAATCAAGACGAAGTGTCGCAAAACTCGCGCTATGCAAAGAGATTTTACTATAGTAGATAGCTTAGCGCTCAGACAATGCAACACTTAGCGGTTCGTGTCAAACCAATCAGCTTCGCTCTTCGAGCTTGCTTCTTGGGACACTATCGCATGGCGCGCATGAGCCAATCAGCATCGACCTGCGGACTCGCTTCTTGGATGCGCCTGCAGATGATTCCAGACACTCATTCGCTAAAATTGCTATTCCTTGCACGATATTACCTCTCGCTCAATTTACTATAATAATCAATTAAATATCCATTCCCCATCCCTTTTTACAAATTATTAACACTTCTCAGACACTGCCCAAAGCCCATCTGTCGACGTTTAAGGGCATTTGTGTTATAATATAGAGCAGTATTTGAGTAATAGAGATTAACGGAATTCCCGTATAAAAGGAGTAACTAAAATGCGTATTGTAATAGCTGGTGCAGGTAAACTTGGCTTTAGTATTGCACAGCTTTTAGCT
This sequence comes from Phascolarctobacterium sp. Marseille-Q4147, assembly GCF_017968825.1. Classification (NCBI taxonomy): domain Bacteria; kingdom Bacillati; phylum Bacillota; class Negativicutes; order Acidaminococcales; family Acidaminococcaceae; genus Phascolarctobacterium; species Phascolarctobacterium sp. Marseille-Q4147. The sequence continues at coordinate 2,050,039 of NZ_CP072874.1, forward strand.
GAAGATCAGTTTGATGTAGTAGTTGTAGAAATCGACCCCAAGCGCAAGGATGTCATACAAAATACTTTGGATGTACTGGCGATTGAAGGCAACTCCTGCAGCCCTACTACCTTTGCTGATCCTGATATCAGTGCCTCCGATGTGCTTATCGCCTGCACAGATAGTGATGAAGTAAATATGGTGACCTGCCTGATGGCCAAGAATCACGGCATAAAGCATACCGTTGCCCGTATCCGCAACGTTGATTATGCTATCCATTCACCGGAAATGCTTAAGGATGATATGAAAATTGACCTCGTAATCAATCCTGAGCGTATTACCGCAGGTGAAATCGATCATATACTGATGACACCGTCTGCCTTGAACGTAGATGATTTTGCTGACGGCAAGGTGCGTATGTTCGAAGCTAAGGTGAAGGAGGATTCTCCAATCGTTAATATCCCGCTGAAGGATTTGAATATCCCTAAGGATATCCTGATGGCCATGGTATTCAGACGTCATCAGATGATTATTCCTCATGGTAATGATTACGTTATTCCGGGTGATAATGTTTACTTCGTAGGCAAGCACGAAGCAATTCGCGAATTTGAAAATTCCTTCTCCAATACCTATGAAAAGCTGGAGAAGGTTCTCATCATCGGTGCAGGCCGCACTGGTCGTTTTTTGGCTCCCATGTTGGAAAAGCAGGGCATTCAGGTAAAGGTTATCGAAAAGGATAAGGACCGTTGCCAGCTTTTGGCTGCTAAGCTGAAGCGTGGTTTGGTTTTGTGCGGTGACGGTACCGATATCGACCTTCTGATTGAAGAGGGCGTTTCGGAAGCAGATGTTGTTATCTGCCTGACTGAGGATGATAAGCTGAACCTGTTGCTGGCACAGCTTGCTAAGCATCTGGGAGCGCGCAAGACTATCGTGCGTGTTGCACGTAACGAATATATTGAGCTGATGGAAAAGGTTGGCGTAGACATCGTACTGTCTTCGCGTCTTTTGAGTGCAGGCGAGGTGCTGCGTTTCGTCCGCAAGGGTGGTATTGTATCCGTATCCCTGCTGGAGGGCGCACAGGCTGAGGCTCTGGAAATTATCGTCGGCGAAAACAGCGATGTAGACGGTGTGGCAGTGCGTGATATGAACCTGCCGCCTGAATGCTTGCTGTGTGCTATTGTGCGTGGCAATGAAGCCTATATTCCTAATGGTAATACTGTCCTGCATGCCAACGACCGCGTAATTCTCTTTATCAAAAGTGAATTTTCCAAGACTACAGTACCGTTATTTGAAGGCCGGGGCGCTTAACTATGGATTCAAGGCTTGTTAACCGTTTATTAGCCAAGCTGACAATAGCATTTTCCTGTGTATTGCTGGTACCGCTGATTGCTGCATTACTTGCAGATAGGGAGCATATATGGATTTTTATATTTACGCTGATTACAACGAGCACTATCGCTTCGCTTTTTAACCTCTTTGGCAGCAGAAGACCGCGTCAGCGCCTGCGTGTGCGTGAAGCCATTGCGGTAGTAGGCTGCGGTTGGCTGTTGGTCTGCCTGATGGGTGCGCTGCCGTATTTGTTTTTAACCCCAACGGACCCGATTGCAGCGGTTTTTGAAAGTGTTTCCGGTTTTTCTACTACCGGTGTTACTACCGCACTTTCTTTTAACGATTTTCCGCCCAGCATCCGTGTCTGGCGTTGCTTAACGCACTGGACCGGCGGTATAGGCGTTATCATGCTGTTTATTATCATCATGCCGCAGATGAACAGCGGTACAAGCTACCTGTTCAACGCAGAGCTTCCTGGTGGTACGGCTGAACGAACTTTGCCGAAAATCAAGGAATCTGCCATGATGATTCTCTTAATCTATGTTATTTTAACAGCTGTGGAGGTTGCCTTACTGCTGCTTGCAGGCTTGCCGATATTTCAGGCGCTGAACCTGGCGTTGGCAACTATGGCGACAGGTGGTTTTTCCTATTATCACGACAGCCTGATTTCCTTTAGGTCTGTTTATGTTGAGACTATTGCTATTGTTTTTATGCTGATTGCCAGCATGAACTTTTCTTTGTATTATAAAATCTGGCGTGGTGACTGGGCATCCGTGCGTCAGGACAGCGAACACAGATATTATCTGCTGATACTCACAACAGCGGCTGCACTTATCTGTGGCAATCTGTATTTTTCCGGTTATATGGATTTTAACGGCGCTCTTCGTCACAGTATTTTCCAGGCTGTGTCTATCGGCAGTACGACGGGCTATGCGTCGGATGACTATAACAACTGGCCCAGCTTCAGCCGCAGCGTTCTGCTGATGCTGATGTTCATCGGCGGCTGCAGCGGTTCAACCGCAGGCGGCATCAAGATTACACGTCTTGTTATTCTGCTGAAGGCAGGCTGGGCGGAGCTGCTGCGTACTCTGCATCCGCGCATCGTTTATTCCATCAGGATGGGTGAGCGCGAAATTAACCCGATTATCGTCGGTAATATTACGCGTTTCTTCTTCCTGTATATTTTGGTATTTATTGTGCTGACTATCCTGATTTCCTTGTCGGGGATACCGATAATGGAATCAATGGGCTTGATTGCTGCCTGTATGAGCAGTGTAGGCCCGGCCTTCGGCATCGTCGGCCCGACATCTACCTATAACTGCCTTTCGGATTGGGCACGTTTTATCAGCATTTGGGCGATGATTTTGGGACGTCTGGAAATTTTTACGCTGCTAGTTATCATGCGCCCGGATTTTTGGCGCGATAAGCAGAATTGGTAACGGCAGGAGGTATAGAAGATGAATGCAAATGTTATAATATATCTCCTGGGAAAAATTTCTGCCGGCCTGGCAATTGCACAGCTGTTGCCGCTTTTGATGTCTGTTGTTTACGGCGAATATGCTACATCCAGAACCTTTATCTTTTCCATAGCGGTAGCTGTTATTTTGGCCGGTATTTTTGATTACTATGGTGACGGAAAGGATGCACGCAACTTATCAGTGCGTGAAGGCATCGGTACGGTATTCTTTTCGTGGCTTTTGGCCGCAGCTTTGGGTGCGCTGCCATATTGCTTTGACGGAATTTTGAACCCTGCCGCCGCCTACTTTGAAAGTATGTCCGGACTGACCACTACCGGCGCAACGGCGATTGCCAATCTTGATATAGTGTCACGCAGCCTGCTACTTTGGCGCACGCTGACGCACTGGATTGGTGGTATCGGTATCATCGTGCTGTTCGTAGCGCTCCTGCCGCAGATTGCCGGCGGTGCGGTGTATCTTTTCAACGCGGAGGTCAGCGGCTTTTCCAACAGCCGTATTCTGCCGCGTATCCGTACAACTGCCGTAGCTTTGTTTTATATCTATCTGCTGTTTACGATTATTCTTACCGGTATGTTGGCGATTTTGGGCATGAGCACCTATGACGCGGTAAATCATGCCTGCTCTGCGATTGCTACCGGCGGTTTTTCTACCTATAACGACAGCATTGCGCATTTTCACAGTGCGGGTATTGAGATTGTTACCGGTCTGTTCATGATTTTGGCGGCAGGCAACTTTGCTTTATACTATCAGGTTACGCAAATCGGCCTGAAGGTTTTGTGGCATGACCTGGAATTTAAAAGCTACATTGTGTTGCTGACTATTTTCACTGTTTTAATCAGTATCAATATCATTATGGTGAATGGCTACAGTGTGGCGGATGGTGTGCGTGAAGCGTTCTTCCAGGTGGCTTCCTTCGGCAGTACCACGGGTTATGTTTCGGCGGATTATGACCAATGGCCTTCCTTCTCCAAGCTCGTTTTGGCTGTAACCTTCCTGACGGGCGGTTGCGCCGGCTCTACCGCAGGTGGTATTAAGGTCTGCCGTTTTATCGTACTGCTGAAAACTGTTATGGCGGAGCTGCGTCGCACTATGCATCCGCAGATGCTGCTCAACGTTTACTATGCTAAAAGACGTCTGCCGACAGAAACGATTATCAACGTAAGCCGTTTCTTCTTTGTTTATGTTCTGGTTATAGCTATTTTGACGATGCTGCTCTGCTTAAGCGGTGTGGATGTAGACGAGGCTGTTTTCGGCGTGGCTTCCTGTATTTCCAGTGTCGGTCCTGCATTTGGCAGTATCGGTGCTACGGGTAACTATGCCGGTGTTACTGGTCTGGGACAGCTGACGCTGGCGTTGGCAATGCTCCTGGGACGCTTGGAGCTGTTTACCGTGCTGGCCTTGCTTCGCGGTGAATACTGGCGCAGCAGCAAGAGATGGTAAAGTGAATATTGTGGGATGAATAAAGTAAATCCGACGTGCTGTAGAAGCGGTGCGTCGGATTTTTTCGCCTAACCCCGTCTTCTCCCGGAAAACTGTAATATGCGTTACAATTTTAAGTGAATTTAAAAAATTATGAGAAATTTTTCACAAAAAGCAGGATAAATGGGCAATATCAGCGAAATACTTGTCATAACAAATGCCTGATAAAGGGGGATTTATCATGAAAGAGTACACTGGAGATAAGATTAGAAATGTGGCCATTGTGGGTCATGGTGGAGCAGGAACCACGTCCGTTACCGAAGCCCTGCTGTATCGCAGCGGAGCAATCAGCAGAATGTGCAAGGTTGAAGACGGTGCTACCACCACTGACTATGAACCCGAGGAAATCAAACGTAAGGTCTCCGTTAACGCCACTTTGGCACCTGTTGAATGGCGTGATACCAAGATTAACTTCATCGACACTCCCGGCTTTGCTGACTTCGTTGCCGAGGTTAAAGGAGCTTTTAGAGCAGTAGACAGTGCGTTGATCGTGGTTTGCGCAACCAGCGGTGTACAGGTTGGTACCGAACAATGCTGGAAGCTGGCTGAAGAAGCCGGTTTGCCGCGTATCATTTTTGTCAACAAGATGGATCGTGAGAACGCTGATTTTGATAGCATTTTGGATAACCTGCGTGGTAAGTTCGGTAAGCATGTACTGCCGTTACAGCTGCCTTTGGGCAAGGAGGACAACTTCCAGGGTATTATAGACCTTTACAAAATGAAGGCCTATCGTGCCAACGGTAATGGCTCCGATGAAATAGAGATTCCGGATGAGTATAAAGAGGCTGCTGCTGCTGCCCACGAAAAGATGGTAGAGGCTGCGGTTGAAGCAGATGACGATTGCATGATGCGTTATTTGGAAGGAGAAGAGATTAGCGACGAGGAAATTATGAAATGTCTGATTAAGGGCATTCGTCAGGCTATCATCTATCCTATGCTTTGCGGCAGTGCCTACAAGAACATTGGTCTTGGTCGATTGATGAACGCTATCATCGACTTTACCTATCCGGCAATTTTGAACGACTATATCGTTATGGATAAAGAAACCGGTGAAGAAGAAGTACGTGACGCCAATGCTCCGATGGCAGCGTTGGTATTTAAGACAACTTCCGACCCCTTTGTTGGCCGTCTAAGTTATTTCCGTGTATTCTCAGGCTCAATTAAAGCAGATAGCGTAGTTTATAACTCTCGCCGTGAAGAAGAAGAGCGTATTGCTAACATCTTCACAATGCGTGGTAAGACTCAGATTCCTATGAAGCAGGTTCCTGCCGGTGATATCGGTGTAGTTGCCAAGCTGCAATATACCTCTACCGGTGACACCCTCTGCGACAAGAACTCTGAGGTTGAATTCCCGCCCATTAACTTCCCGCTGCCGATGTACACCAGAGCAATTTATCCGAAGAAAAAGGGTGATGAGGACAAGATCATGTCCGCTCTGAATCGTCTGATGGATGAAGACCCGACGATTATCGTTACCAAGAACCCTGTTACCAAGGAAACCTTAATCAGCGGTATGGGCGACCAGCACATTGATATAATCATGGAGCGTATGCAGCGTAAATTTGGTGTTGAGGCTATTCTCAAAGCACCGATTATCGAATATCGCGAAACTATTCGTGGCTCTGCCGAGGTAGAAGGCAAGCACAAGAAGCAGTCCGGCGGTCATGGCCAGTATGGTCACGTAGTTATTAAAATGGAACCCCTGCCGCCCGGAGGTGGATTTGAGTTTGTAGATAAGATTTTCGGTGGCGCAGTACCTCGCCAATATATCCCTGCTGTTGAAAAGGGCATGCGTGAAGCTATGGAAAAGGGTATCCTTGCAGGCTATCCGGTTGTAGATATGCGCATCACCCTGCTTGATGGTTCGTATCATACTGTCGATTCCTCTGAAATGGCATTTAAAACTGCTTCCAATATCGCCTTCAAGAAGGCCATGGAACAATGCAAGCCGGTGTTGCTTGAGCCTATTTACAGCTTAAACGTAACCTGTGCCGATTCTATGATGGGCGATGTTATCGGCGATTTGAACTCCAAACGCGGTCGCATTCTCGGTATGCAGAGCGTAGAAGACGGCTTGAGCGTAGTTAATGCTCAGGTACCCTATGCAGAGATTTCGGAATATGCCGTAGACCTCCGCGCAATTACCCAAGGTCAGGGAACCTTCGAAATGAAATTCGACCATTACGAAGACGTTCCGCCTAAGATGGCAGAAAAAATTATCGCTGAGCATAAGGAAGCGTAATTAAACCTGCGACAACTGAATAAAGCGTTTATGGGACTGCCGACTGACGTGAGTCAGCCGGCAGTTTGCTGTTGTGGGACGGTTTTCGTTTCAGCTTCATTTAAGTTATGCCTGCGACAATAATACTGCAGCCGCCGGTATTGACTAAGCGGAATAAATATGCTAAAATCTACAGTTGAGTACGAAAGATGATCGCGGCTGGCTTTAAGCCAGATGAGGAAAGTCCGAGCTCCACAGGGCAGGATGCCGGATAACGTCCGGCGAGGGTGACCTCAGGGATAGTGCCACAGAAATGTGTACCGCCTGCATTTGCAGGTAAGGGTGGAACGGTGCGGTAAGAGCGCACCAGCGGTCTGGTAACAGGCCGGCTAGGTAAACCCCATCCGGAGCAAGACCAAATAGGGGAGGGATGAAGCTGCCCGCTGAGCCTTCCGGGTTGTGTCGCTTGAGCTTGCAGGTAACTGTAAGACTAGATAAATGATCATCACCGCTTCGCGGAACAGAACTCGGCTTATTGAGTACTCATACTTTGCAAAACGGCTGCCTGATGGCAGCCTTTTTTGTCTGATTTTATTTGAGCAGATTTTTTGGCAGAAGAATAAGTGGTGTAATATAATGAAGAAAAAAGTTTCTTTGGTAGTGCCGGTATTTAATGAAGAAGATAACCTGCACGAATTTCACAAGCATGTGACCGCTGTTATGCAGCAGGAAGCCTATGATTACAATATTATTTTTGTTGACGACGGTTCGCGTGACACCAGTGCGCTGATTCTGGCGGAGCTAGCGGCGCAGGACGAGCATGTGGAGGCCTATCTTTTGAGCCGCAACTACGGTCACCAGATGGCGCTTACCTGTGGCCTTGATCATGCCGACGGTGATGCGGTTATTACGATGGATGGCGATTTGCAGCATCCGCCTGAGCTGATTCCCGAGCTGCTGCGCCTTTGGGAGGCAGGCAACGAGATTGTGCAGACTAAGCGCATGGCTACGGAGGATGCAGGCTTTTTTAAGAACCTGACATCTGCAGCCTACTATAAGATTATCAACACATTATCTAAAGTAGAAATTACTCCCGGTGGCAGCGACTTTCGTCTGATGGACAGAATTGCGGTTGATGCCTTCAAGCTGTATCGCGAGCGTGCACGCTTTATCCGCGGCCTGGTCAATACACTCGGTTTTCATGTTGCTGTGGTGGAATTTGTGGCACCGCCACGCTTTGCGGGCCGGTCCAAATTCAATCTGCGCAAGATGCTGCACTTTGCACTTGACGGTATTACGGCCTTTTCCAACCTGCCTTTGCGCTGGGCATTTTACATAGGCATTGTTTTCGGTATGTGCAGTATTCTTCTTTTGGGCCATGTTTTTTATGTGAAATTTGTGACCAACGATGCCGTTCCGGGGTGGGCAACTACTACAGTCAGTGTTTTGTTTCTTGGAGGAATTCAGCTTGTAGGGATAGGTATCCTTGGCGAATATATTGGGCGTATTTTCGAGGAAATCAAGCATAGACCACTATATTTAGTAGCGCGTCATCTGCAGAACTGTAACAAAATAAACGAAAATAAAGCAAAATAAGCGCATTAATATTATAACAAATTAGGATTTTACAGAAACGGTATTTTGTGGTATAATAGGTATGTCTTAAAAAAGAAGAAAGGATGTAGGTGCCAGTGGTCAAACGCAAAGTATTAGTTTTCTGTATGACAGTTTTGTTTAGTTTAAGCTGTGCTGTAACAGCTTTGGCTTCCTTCCAACGCGGAGATGATGGACAGGAAGTAGTGGCAATTCAAAAGAGATTGGTAGAATTAAGCTATTCTATTAATAATATAGATGGCGATTTCGGTCCCGAAACCGAAAGAGCTGTTAAAAACTTCCAAGCTGATAAAGGATTAGAGGTTGATGGTATTGTAGGGTCAGCTACCTATAGAGCGCTGATGAACAGGGAGATGCCTCCTAACCGTAGCAATTCCGTTGTACGCAACGTACTGCGTTCTGCTTACAGCGTCATCGGTACTCCATATGTATTTGGCGGAACTACTCCTTACGGTTTCGACTGCTCCGGCTTTACCCAATATGCATTTGCAAGAGCAGGTGTATATCTGCCGCGTATGGCTGACAGCCAGTTCTACTCCGGCCGTCAGATTTCCATGAGCCAGCTTCGTCCCGGCGATTTGATTTTCTTTACCACATATGAACCGGGTGCTTCTCATGTTGGTATTTATGTTGGCGACGGCAACTTCATTCATGCAGGCACCAGCACCGGCGTAACTGTTTCTTCCGCATTCACCGGCTATTGGGGCGCACGTTATTACGGCGCTTGCCGCGTTCTCTAAAAGGTTATAAGCAGATAGGCTTCGGCTTATCTGCTTTTTCTTATGCAAAGTATTGGAAATTTTATTTATTTATGATATAATAAAACAGGTTATTGGTGTGGGTGATTCATTCTTAATTGACAAGATGGTTAACTCCTGACGGTCCCGCCGCTGTGAAGGCCTTGTGTCTAAGTCAGCAGTCAGCCCATGCTTTATTCTGAATCCACGGGTGATGGAGGCAGTTGGGTTTGCTAATTGCATGGAATAATTGTCATTAGTTAATTCTGTCTTTATGGCTTTTGTCGGATTTGGCAGAAGTCTTTTTTTATTATTGATAATCCCTACCATATGGGAAAATTAATTGTGAAGGAGCTGCACTTTGGAAGAATATCAGTTTTCGCAAGGAAAGGTTTTGCGTTGTGGTTATACTACCGGCAGCTGTGCAACGGCCGCATCTAAGGCAGCAGCAACTATGCTGCTGACAGGCGAGCGCGTTGAAACTGTGCGCATTGACACTCCCAAGGGCATTGTGCTTGACCTTGAGCCTTTGGATGTAGAGATGACTCCGGATTATGTCAGCTGTGCAATCCGCAAGGATTCCGGTGACGATCCTGATGATACTAACGGTGTACTGGTTTATGCCAAAGCCGAAAAAACTGACAGCAGCGGTATCGAGCTGGAAGGCGGCGTAGGCGTAGGCAGGGTGACCAAGCCCGGTCTGGCGTGTGCTGTCGGCGGACCGGCGATAAATCCCACGCCGCGCAGAATGATTACGCAGGAGGTTGGCAAGGCTATGGAGGCTGCCGGTTATAACGGCGGCATGAAGCTGACGATTTCTATTCCCGCAGGTGTAGAAATTGCCAAGAAAACCTTCAACCCCCGTCTTGGTATTATCGGCGGCCTGTCGGTTTTAGGAACCAGCGGTATTGTAGAGCCGATGAGTGAAAGAGCGCTGATTGAAACGATGTATGTGGAAATCAGAGCACAGAAGGCGCGCGGCAATAAAAATCTGCTGGTGTTCTTCGGCAACTATGGCGAGGATTTTACCCGCGATGAAATGAAGCTTGATCTTGACGGTCATGTTACCTGCAGCAACTTTGTGGGTGAGCTTTTGGATTATGCCGTTTACTGCGGCTTTGAAACCTTGCTGCTTATCGGCCATTCCGGTAAGCTGGTGAAGGTGGCGCAGGGCGTAATGAATACACATTCCAAGTATGCGGACTGCCGCACGGAGTTGTTTGCTCTGGAGGCAATATTCCACGGAGCTTCGGTGGAGGTAGGGCGTGAGATTTACGGCTGCCTTACTACCGATGAGGTGACCAAGGTTCTGAAACGGGAGCAAATCTTTGAGCCTGTGATGGACAAGGTTACGGAAAAAATTGATTTTTACATGCAGCATAGAGTGCATGGCAAAATAAAAACGGCTGCTTTGATGTTTTCCAATGTCTATGGCATTTTGGGCAAGACTAAGTACGCAGACGAATTAATCCAGCTACATAAGCAAAAAGGAGTATGAGAGAATGAGAGGCAAACTTTATAGTGTTGGTATCGGTCCCGGAGACCCGGAATTAATGACCCTGAAGGCTGTACGCCTGTTGAAGGAATGTGACGTTGTTGCATTGCCTAAGGGAGATACCGACGTAATGACGGCTAAGGAAATCGTTAATCACGTAGTAGATCTTGATGCAAAACCCCAGCTTATTGTTTATATGCCTATGACTAAGGATATGGCAGCAATGGACAAGGCACACCGCGAGGGTGCCGATGCTATTGAAAAGCTGCTTGATGAAGGCAAAAACGTTGTATTCATCACTCTTGGCTGTCCTACCGTATATGCAACCTGCATTTACGTTCATAAGCTGGTGCTGAAGGATGGCTATGATGCAGAGCTGGTTGCAGGCGTAACCTCTATCTGCGCTGTTGCAGCTAAGCTGAACACTTCCCTGTGCGAAAGAGCAGAACCGCTGATTGTTCTGCCCGGCAGCTATAAACAGTCCGCAGCATTCCTGGACGGCCCCGGCAACAAAGTGCTGATGAAATCCGCAAGCGAAATCGGCCGTGTAGTTGACGAGCTGCGCGAGCGTAAGCTCATTAAAAATTCCGGTATGGTTGAAAGATGCGGCCTGCCGGGTGAAAAAATCTATCGTAACCTTGAAGAAGTAGATCCTAAGAGTAGCTATTTCTCAGTAATATTGGTTAAAGAAAAGGAGTTTGATGAATAATGATCTATTTTATTGGTGCTGGTCCCGGTGCAGCTGACTTAATTACTGTAAAAGGTAAAGAACTTTTGGAAAAGGCTGACCTGGTTATTTACGCAGGCTCCCTTGTTAACCCGGAACTGCTGAAATACTGCAAACCGGAATGTACTATTATGAACAGTGCAACCATGACCTTGGAAGAGGTTATTGCTGCTATGGTTCCCGCAGCTCAGGCCGGCCAGCTGGTTGTACGCCTGCACACCGGTGACCCCAGTGTTTACGGTGCACACCGCGAGCAGATTGACCTGCTGCGCAGCTACAACCTTGACTACGAGGTTGTTCCGGGCGTAAGCTCCTTCTGCGCTGCTGCTGCTTGCCTGAAGGCTGAATACACTCTGCCGAACGTAAGCCAATCCGTTATTATTACCCGTATGGAAGGCCGTACTCCGGTTCCGAGCCATCAGAAGATTGCCGACTATGCTGCCCACAAGGCAACCATGGTTATCTTCCTGAGCAGCGGTATGCTGGAAAAACTGCAGACCGAGCTCGTAAGAGGCGGTTACAGAAACGATACTCCGGCTGCTATTGTTTACAAAGCATCCTGGCCGGATGAAAAGGTTATCCGCTGCACCGTTGGTACCTTGGCAGAAAACGCTGCTAAATACGGTATCAACAAAACTGCGCTGATTACCGTTGGCGGCTTCCTGGGCAACGCTTATGACCGCAGCGAGCTGTACAACCCGACCTTCGCTCACGGCTTCCGTGAAGCAGATCCGACTAAACTGGACGTTAAGCCCGAGGTTAAATAAGCTATGCGCGCGGCTATATTTTCCTTTTCGGCGCGTGGCGCGGAGCTGAGCAAAAAGGTTGCCGAATACCTGCATAGCATCGGTTATGAAACGGAGCTGCAGACTGTAGCGAAGTATGCGGAGCAGACGGGCATTGCCCCGATGCTGCCGGATCATAACGGTGCCTGCGCAGCTGTTTTCAACAAATGTCAGGCGTTGGTTTACGTCGGCGCTGTGGGTATTGCGGTGCGTACTATCGCGCCCTTTATCAAAAGTAAGCTGACGGACCCTGCGGTTATTTCGGTAGACGAACGCGGCAGCTTTGTTATTCCTCTGCTTGCAGGTCACATCGGCGGAGCCAATGAGCTTTCGCGTTGCCTGGCGGCAGCGCTGGGCGCAACTGCCTGCGTAACTACGGCGACAGATGTCAACGGCCTTTTCGCTGTTGACGAATGGGCGGCCCGCAACCGCATGGTGCTGTGCTCTTTGGCAGCAGCCAAGGATTTTGCCGCAGCACTGGTGGGTGATGAAAAGGTAGGCCTGTATTATGATAAGGAATTTCAGCTTACAGGTCCGTTGCCCAAGCTGGTAGTTGAGGACAGCAGCCTGCCGGTAGGTATGGCTGTTACGCTGCAAAAGCATTTGCAGCCGTTTGCAACTACGGTGCGCCTGCTTCCCAAGATTGTGCATCTGGGAATCGGCTGCCGTCGCAATACGCCTTTGGAAAATATTGAAGCTCTGGTACTGCCGGAGCTGGAAAAGCTGCAGCTGGACAAGCGTTCCGTTGTGGCAATCGCTAGCGTAGATTTGAAAAAAGACGAGCAGGGTTTACTGGCATTTGCCAAAAAATATAACTTTGCTGCTAATTTCTATTCAGCCGATGAATTGAACAGCGTAGCAGGCGATTTCACGCCGTCGGCCTTTGTGCAGAGCGTAGTTGGTGTAAGCAACGTATGCGAGCGCAGTGCTGTGAAAGACAGCAAGGGCGGCAGGCTGCTGCTGCGCAAGACAAGTCTGAATGGTGTAACTCTGGCTGTTGCAGCCGAAAACCTGGTCCTGGATTTTGCCAGAACCGGATTGAAGACTGATTAAGGAGACGAGATAATGGGTAAATTATTTGTTGTGGGCCTTGGACCCGGCGGCGTAGAGCAAATGACCAAAAGAGCTTACGACGCACTGAAGTCCTGCGATGTTATTGCAGGCTACAATGTATATGTTAACCTGATTAAGGAAGATTTCAAGGAGAAGGAATTCCTCTCCAACGGCATGCGTAAAGAGGTTGACCGCTGCAAGCTGGCTCTGGACGAAGCTCTGAAGGGCAAAACCGTTGCTATGATTTCCAGTGGTGACGCAGGCGTTTACGGCATGGCCGGCATTATGTGTCAGGTTGCCAAGGATCATCCCGAAATTGAAATCGAGGTTGTTCCCGGCATTACCGCAGCATGCTCCGGCGCTGCTGTACTGGGTGCACCGCTGATTAGCGACTTCTGCCTGATTTCCCTCAGCGATTTGCTGACTCCGTGGGAAAAAATCGAGAAGCGTCTTGACTGCGCTTCTAAAGGCGATTTCTGCATCTGCCTGTATAACCCTTCCAGCCACAAGCGTCATGATTACCTGCAAAAGGCTTGCGATATCATGCTGAAAAATCAGCCTGGTACCATTCCTGCAGGCATTGTACGCAACATCGGCCGCGATGGTCAGGACTTTGAACTGACTACTCTGGCAGAGCTGCGCGATAAACAGGTAGATATGTTCTCTACCGTTATTATCGGCAACACTCAGACAGAAGTAATTAATGGCCGTATGGTAACCCCGCGTGGTTACAAGCTGGCATGAAACCGGTAATCTGGCTTATCGGCGGCACCAGTGAGGGACGCCGCCTGATTAAGGAGCTGGCAAAGCTGCCGGTGGAGCTGTATGTTTCTGTTGCTACGGATTACGGTGCGTCCTTGATTGAGCCGCAGCCGGGAATGACCGTCATGGCAGAGCGTATGGACCTTGCAGCTATGCGTGCCTTTATTAAAGAGCATCGCCCTGCCTGCGTTATTGACGCTACACATCCTTATGCTACCGTTGTTACCGCAACGGTGCAGGAGGCCTGCAGCACCGAGCAGGTTGAATATCTGCGCCTGGTGCGTCCGTCGGGCGAGGGCGGCGATTACATTACCGTTCACGATTTTGCGGAAGCAGTTGAGCTTCTGAATCATCTGGACGGAGGCATCTTCCTAACTACCGGAAGCAAGAATCTGCCGGACTTCACCGCTGTGCATGATTACGCCGAGCGTATCGTTCTGCGTATCCTGCCGCTGGAAAGCAGCCTGCAGATTGCCTTGAAGCTTGGTTATAAGCCTGCGCACATTATCTGCATGCAGGGACCGTTCAGCAAGGAGCTGAATGTTGCTATGCTGAAAAAGTATGGCAGCAAGTTTATGGTGACCAAGGATTCCGGTGCTGTCGGCGGCTTTGACGAAAAGGTGGAGGCAGCGGCAGCTGCCGGCGCCAAGCTGATAGTCATCGGCCGTGCACAGGAGGAAACCGGTGCCGGCTATAGTGAGATTGTTGATTACCTCAAGCAGCATTTTGCTGCCGGTAATTGATATAAATAAAAAGGAGGCTTGCTTCCTATGTCGCAAAAATTGCGCGTAAACATCGTCGGTATCGGCCCCGGTAACCCCGATTTGCTGACCGGCGAAGCACGTCAGGCTATTGCCTCAAGTAATATCTTGATAGGCGACAAACGCATGCTGGCTGCTTTTGCAGACAGCAGCAAAACTGTATATGATACAATCAAAACTGCTGCTATTGCTGAGATTGCAGCGCAGGCACAGCCTGATAAGGATGTGCTGGCGGTGCTGGTTTCCGGCGATGTAGGCTTTTTCAGCCTCGCCAAAACCATCAGCGGTAAGCTGCCGGATTGTGAATGTGTCCGCTACTGCGGCATCAGCAGCCTGGTATATTTTTCCTCCAAGCTGCAGCTGTCCTGGGACGACGCCAAAATCGTCAGCATGCACGGACGCACACAAAACCTGGTAGCGGCAGTTGCCCGTAACAAAAAAGTATTTTCCTTGACCGGCGGAGAGAATTCTCCGCAAAAGCTGTGCGCACAGCTGTGTGAGCATGGTCTTGGTCAGGTTAAGGTCTATGTCGGTGAAAACCTTTCGTATCCCGAAGAAAAAATCACCAGCGGTACGGCGGAAGAAATTAGTGCCTTGGATTTCCCGTCCTTGTCCGTAATGATGATTTTGAACGAGGATGCGCAAAGCTTTACCTCTACCGTACACGGCCTTGCCGATGACCTGTTCCAGCGCAGCAAGGTGCCCATGACCAAACAGGAGGTACGCAGCGTATCGATGTCCAAGCTGCAGCCGAAGGCTACGGATTTGATTTATGACATCGGTGCTGGTACAGGCTCCTGCTCTATTGAGCTGGCTCTGCTTGCCAGCCAAGGTAAGGTTTGGGCCTTTGAGCGCAACCCTGTTGCCGTTGAGCTCCTCGGAAAGAACAAGGCCTTATTTGGCGTTGACAATCTGGAGGTTATTGCCGGTGAGGCTTTGGAAAACATCAAAGCCATGCCTGCTCCCGA
Source organism: Phascolarctobacterium sp. Marseille-Q4147 (assembly GCF_017968825.1). Lineage (NCBI taxonomy): Bacteria > Bacillati > Bacillota > Negativicutes > Acidaminococcales > Acidaminococcaceae > Phascolarctobacterium > Phascolarctobacterium sp. Marseille-Q4147. The sequence goes on from NZ_CP072874.1 coordinate 2,065,427, forward strand.
TTGTGTTTTCGTAGGCGGTAGCGGCGGCGATTTGTGTGAAATGCTGGATGTAATTTATGCCAAGAACAGTGACTGCCGTGTTGTAATCAATGCCATTACGGTAGAAACTCTGGCAGAGGTTGCTGCTTATTACAAGGAGCATCCCGCTTACAGTCTGGAAATCGTCAATGTGTTTGTAGCGCGCAGCAAGCATCTGGGCAGCTACAACCTGATGATGGCACAAAACCCTGTATATGTAATGACTGCATTGAAGAAGGAAGATTAACATGGCTGAAGTAAAAGTTCCACGTTTTATGATCAGTGCTCCCGGTAGCGGCAGCGGCAAGACTACTATCGTCTGCGGCCTGCTGAAGGCGCTGATGGAAAAAGGGCTGTCTGTGGCAGCCTTCAAATCAGGACCTGATTATATTGACCCGATGTTTCATTCACGTGTTATCGGAGCTAAATCCCGCAATCTGGATCTGTTCATGCTGGGGCAGGCTACAACCCGTTATCTGGTGGCAAAAAACGCGCGTCATGCGGATGTAGCTGTCTTTGAAGGAGCGATGGGCTTTTACGACGGTATGGGTAAAACCACGGAAGCCAGTGCTTACGAGCTGGCCTGCACCTGCGATGTTCCGGTAGTATTGGTTGTCAACGGCAAGGGAGCCGCCTTATCCATTGCTGCGACTATCAAGGGCTTTAAGGAATTCCGCAGTGACAGCCATATCGTCGGCGCTATTTTAAACAATGTTAATCCGATGAGCTATCTTTTCTATAAGGATGTAATTGAACGCGAAACCGGTGTGAAGCTGTTAGGCTACTTCCCGGTGATGCAGGACTGTAACTTTGAAAGCCGTCATTTAGGCCTGGTTACAGCCGAGGAAATAGGAGATTTGCAGCAGATAGTTGCTAAGCTGGCAGCTCAGGCAGCCAAGTCAGTTGATTTGGATGGCCTGCTGCAGGTAGCGGCGCAGGCCGCACCGCTTGCGTATGACGAGGTGAGCCTTGAACCCGTCGGACGTATGCGTGTGGCAGTCGCTATGGACAAAGCCTTCTGTTTCTACTATCAGGACGCACTTGACCTCTTAGCTGAGCTGGGTGCGGAGCTCGTACCCTTCAGCCCGATAGCTGATGCGCATCTCCCGGAGAACATCAGCGGCCTTGTATTGGGCGGGGGCTATCCTGAGCTTTACGCACAGCAACTGGCGGACAACAAAACGCTGCTGCAGGAGCTGAAAACCGCTATCGACGGCGGTATGCCTTGTTTTGCGGAATGCGGCGGCTTTATGTATCTGCTGGAGCATTATCGCGACGGCGATAAGCTGTACAGCTGGGTTGGTGCTCTGAAGGGCGAATCGGCCATGACCAAAAAGCTGACGCGCTTCGGCTATGTGCACCTGACGGCGCAACAGGATAATCTGCTGTGTCCTGCCGGCGGAACAATCAACGGACACGAGTTCCATTACTCCGACAGCACCAATAACGGTGCAAGCTTTATAGCTGCCAAGGCTTCCGGTCGCGGCAGCTGGGAATGCGCGAATACAACACCGACACTTTATGCCGGTTATCCGCACATCCACCTGTGGGGCAATCATGAATTTGCCCGCAGCTTTATCAAACAATGTGCAGCGTACGCTGCTAAATAGCAGTCGACAGACTGCTGAAAAGGGGAGTTTGCTTAGATGATGACCTTAGGCGCAATTGTAGCAGGTTTTATTTTAGATTTGATTTTCGGTGACCCGCATTGGCTGCCGCATCCAATCTGCTTAATTGGCAATTTAATAGGATTTCTGGATAAAAAACTGCGGCGTATGCTTGCTCCCGGCGAGACAGCATTACTGCTCGGCGGTGCCTTGATGGTAATAATTGTTCTGGTTCTTACCTTTGCCGTGCCGTATGCTGTGCTGACGTTGGCGGAACAGGTCAACCCCTGGCTGCGTTTTGCACTGGAAACCGTTATGTGCTACCAAATCTTTGCTACAAAATGTCTGCGTGACGAAAGCATGAAGGTATACACCGCCCTGAAGGATAACGATCTTGTGGATGCAAGACTGAAACTATCCTGGATCGTTGGGCGTGATACAAAAGAACTTGATGCTGCAGAGGTGACTAAGGGAGCAGTAGAAACCGTTGCGGAAAATACTGCTGACGGCATCATCGCTCCGATGTTCTATATGTTTATCGGCGGCGCTCCTCTGGCCTTTTTGTACAAAGGCATCAATACTATGGATTCCATGGTCGGTTATAAAAATGACACGTATCTTTATTTTGGACGCTGTGCTGCCAAGCTAGATGATTTGGCCAATCTGATTCCCGCGCGTATTACCGGTCTGGTAATGATTGTGGCATCTTATTTCCTTAATCTTGATGCCAAGAGAGCGTGGAAAACATTCTGGCGCGACCGCTATCATCATCTGAGTCCTAATTCCGCAATGACGGAATCAGTTACGGCCGGTGCCTTGAACATCCAGCTCGGCGGCGATCATTTTTATTTCGGTAAGCTTGTCCACAAGGAAACAATCGGCGATGACATCCGTCCGGTGTGCCCCGAGGATATAGTTACCACCAACAATTTACTTTATATGACGGCTGTTCTCAGCCTGTTGCTGTTTTCTCTGATTTATCTGGTTAACAGCCTTATTTTGAAATGAAGCAGGTAGAAGATGATGTATAAATACGAACACGGCGGAGATATCTATACGGAAAAGCTGACCAAGGATGGTCGTCCCTTCGTAGATTATTCTGCCAATATCAATCCTCTTGGCCTGCCGCTTGGTATAAAGCAGGCCGTTCAACAGGCTTTAAAGCTTTGTATCAACTATCCTGATCCCTTCTGCCGCGAGCTGGCAGAGGTGACAGCAAGCTATCTGCAGCTGCCGCAGGAATATATTTTCTTCGGTAACGGTGCGGCCGATGTGCTGTTCCGTCTGGCGCTGGCCTTGAAGCCCGGACGAGCACTTTTATTGGCACCTACCTTTGCCGATTATGAAAAGGCTCTGCGCACGGTAGACTGCAAAATAAGCTATTATAATCTGCAGGAGGCGCGTGATTTTGCCGCTGACAATGATATTGTCGATGCGATTACGCCCGATACAGATCTGGTTGTTATCTGTAATCCCAATAATCCTACCGGCCAGCTGACGAGCCGTGAGCTACTGGTGCAGATTCTCGACAAATGCCGTCTGGTAGGAGCCCATCTTTTGATAGATGAATGCTTTATGGATTTTGTCAGTGAGGAAAAGGCCTTCAGCATGCGTGATTTACTGGAATCCTATCCAGAGCTGGTTATCCTTAAGGCCTTCACCAAAACCTTTGCAATGCCGGGCATCCGCTTAGGCTATTGCCTCAGCGGCAGCAGTGAGCTGATCACAGCGCTGCATCAGAGCGGTCAGGACTGGAACGTTTCCATTCTGGCGCAGGAGGCAGGCAAGGCTGCTTTAAAGGAGCACGAATATCTGGCTAAATCCTTTAAGCTGATTGAGCAGGAGCGCAGCTATCTGCGTAACCAGCTTGCGGCTTTGGGTGCCAAGGTATACGGCTCTGAGGCCAACTATATTTTCTTTTATCTGTCGCAGCCGGAAAATCTTCCGGAGCTGTTGCATGAGCGTGGCTATCTGATACGTTCATGCGCCAACTATCACAATCTGCAGGCAGGTTATTACCGTATCGCGGTCAAAACGAGAGTGCAGAACCGCGGTCTAATTAAAGCACTTAAGGAAGCAATAAAAACATGCGCTCTTTATTAGTATTAATTGATGGCTTAGGCGATTCCCCGATTCCTGCATGGCAGGGACAGACTCCCTTTGAGCACGCAGTGCATCCTGCGATGGATGCGCTGGCTGCTTCCGGGACACTTGGGAGCCTCAGCATATGTGAAAATGACATCATTCCCGAAAGCTGCAGCTGTATTCTGCGGCTTCTGGGTGTAGATAAAAAGGATATACCGCACAACCGTGCTTATCTGGAGCTGTTGGCGCACAACCGTGACATTTCCGAATATGAAATGGTGCTGCGCTGCAATCTGGCTGCTGTCGATGCATCTGGCCGTCTTGCTGCCTTTAACGGGCAGGGACTGACGCCGCTGGAGATGCAGCAGGCTGCCAAGCAGTGTGACGGTATCCTTAAAGATATAGAGTTTATTCATTTATCCGAATACCGTAATCTTTTAGTGATGAACAGAGAAGCAAGCGTACTGAACTGCGCCGTACAGCCTCCGCACGAAAGTGTGGGCGAGGATGTAGACGGACTGCTGCAGGAGCTGCGCGGGCAATCTCTGTCCATCAGCTATTTTTTGCAGGAGGCGGCAAAACGGCTGCAGCCCTTTGCCCGCGACGGCCTGCAGTACATCCTCTATCCCTGGGGCCCTTCAGCCCGTCAGGGACTGCCTTCCTTCAGCGGTCTGCACGGACTGCGCGGTGGGGCGGTGTGCAAGGCGGAGATTGTCATCGGCATCGCCAAAGCCTTGGGCATGGATGTAATAACACCGCCGAATGCAACCGGCGATGTGGACACTGATATTATGGCGAAGGCCGAAGCAACACTTGCTATGCTGCAGCAGGATGATTTCGTTATTGCGCATTTCAACGGCAGTGACGAGGCTGCGCATCGTTATGATTATCAGGGTAAGGCTGATTTTATCAGCAGGATAGATACACAGTTTTTACAGACCATTGCAGCAAAGTATCATGAACCACTGAAGATCGTCATCTGCGGCGACCACGTTACCAGCTCGGTAACAGGCAAGCACGGTGACGGCTGCACGCCTGTGATTGCAGGCTATCTTAATACCACAGGTCACAGTATCCGGCTGCAAAGCTACCGTGACATACTGGACTTTTTGATGAAAGAGAGTGATTAAAGTGGCAAAAGCACTTATGATAGTAGGTACCATGTCAAATGCAGGCAAGAGCCTGGTAACAGCAGGTTTATGCCGTGTATTCAATCAGGACGGCTACAAGGTAGCACCGTTCAAATCCCAGAACATGGCGCTGAATTCCTTTATCACCGCCGAGGGTGCGGAAATGGGACGTGCGCAGGTTGTGCAGGCTGAAGCAGCCAATATCGAACCCAGCGTACTGATGAATCCTATTCTGCTGAAGCCTACCAGCGACAGCGGTTCCCAGGTTATTGTCAACGGCGAAGCAATCGGTACCATGAAGGCCGGCGAATATTATGCTATGAAGCATACTCTGCGTCCGGAGGTACAGAAGGCGTTTGATACGCTGGCTTCCAAATTCGATATTGTCTGCATCGAGGGTGCAGGCAGCCCGGCGGAAATCAACATCAAAAAGGACGATTTTGTCAACATGGGCATGGCTAAAATGGCCAAGGCTCCAGTGCTGCTTGTAGCAGATATTGACCGTGGCGGTGTTTTCGCTTCCATCTACGGCACGCTGATGCTGCTGGAGGATGACGAAAGAGCAATGGTTAAGGGTGTTATTATCAACAAGTTCCGCGGCGACGTAGAAATCCTGCGTCCCGGTCTGAAGATGATTGAAGAAAAAACAGGCGTGCCCATCGTAGGCGTGCTGCCGATGCTGAAGGTTGATATCGAGGACGAGGACAGCCTTTCCGAGCGTATCAGCGGCCGCAGCGAGGTTAAGCTGATTGACATTGCGGTTGTACGCATTCCGCGTATGTCCAACTATACTGACTTCAACGTATTCGAGCTGATTCCCGGCGTATCCCTGCGCTATGTAACCAGTGTACGCGAATTGGGCCAGCCGGATATGATTATTATCCCCGGTACCAAAAATACCACCGGCGACCTGAAATGGCTGCGTCAGAGCGGTATGGAGGCTGCTATTTTGAAGCATGCTAACAGCGGTACCGTAGTGTTCGGTGTCTGCGGCGGTTATCAGATGCTGGGCAAGCAGATTTCCGACCCGTACGGTGAAGAGGACGGCACAGGCAAGGCTAACGTTACTCCCGGCATGGGCCTGTTGGACATCGAAACAACCTTTATCGAAAAGAAACGTACCATCCAGATGGCCGGCAAATTCGGTCAGGTACAGGGCATCTTCTCCGCATTGAGCGGTTTGCCTCTCTATGGCTATGAGATTCACTCCGGCGTAACCGAATTCCCGGAGGAGGAAGCATTGACCTCTATCAGCCCGATTCACGAAAACGGCGAAATTATGGCAGAAGGCTCTCAGAACACCGAGGGCAAGCTCAATGTTTACGGTACCTATGTACACGGCGTCTTTGACGGTGACGGCATTGCTGTGAAGATAGTAGAAGCGCTGCTGGCCAAGAAGGGCAAAAAGATGGAGGACATCCAGACCATCAACTTTGCGGAATACAAGCGTCAGCAATATGATATTCTTGCCGACAGCATTCGCGAAAACCTGGATATGAAGGAAATTTACAAGATTTTGGAAGCAGGTGTCTAAATGAAAGACGGTGGACTGATTCATATTTACTGTGGCGATGGCAAGGGAAAAACTACCGCTGCTATGGGCCTTTCGATTCGTTGCGCAGGCCATGGCAACCATGTGCTGATAGTACAGTTCCTCAAAAGCAGACCGACAGGCGAGCTTGCGAGCCTGGCACTGCTGCCGAATATTGAGGTAATGCGCGGTAAAGAAACCAAAAAATTCACCTTCCAGATGAACGATGAGGAAAAAGCTGAGGTTAAGCGCGAGCACATGGTGCTTTTCGACAAGGTTAAGCAAAAATGTGCTAATGAGCATATCGACCTGCTGATTTTTGACGAAATCATCGGTGCCTGCAATACCGGCGTTTTTGACCAGGCTGCTTTAGTAGAATTCCTAAAGAACAAGCCGCAGGAGCTGGAGGTTGTTATGACAGGCCGTAATCCAGCGCCTGAGCTGGTGGAGCTGGCTGATTATGTATCTGAGGTCTGCATGCGCAAGCACCCCTTCAAAAGAGGTATTCCGGCGCGTGTAGGCATTGAAAAATAAGGCTTCGGCCTTGCAGCATATGTTAAGAAAGGTAGTGTAAAATAATGCATTTACAAAATGTTTTACCCGCTGACATTGAAAAACGTAGTATGGAAATTATCGGCGAGGAGCTGGGCCAGATTCGTATCGACCCCGAGAAGATTGATATCGTTAAGCGTGTTATCCATACCTCCGCAGATTTTGATTATGCCCGCAATATGCTGTTCTCCGACGGCGTAGTAGAGAAGGCGCTGGCTGCACTGCAAAAGGGTGCTACCATCGTTACCGATACCAACATGGCCTGCACCGGCATCAACAAAATGGGCCTGGGCAAGCTGGGCGCAAAGGCTGTCTGCTTCATGGCAGATCCTGATGTTGCGGCACGCGCTAAGGAAGCAGGCTCCACCAGAGCCGCTGCCTGCATGGAAAAGGCTTGCACCATCGAAGGCCCGGTAATCATTGCCGTAGGCAATGCACCGACTGCGCTGGTTCGTCTGGACGAGCTGGTTAAGGAAGGCAAGATTAAGCCGGAGCTGGTTATCGGCGTTCCTGTAGGCTTTGTAAACGTTGTGGAATCCAAGGAAATCATCATGAAGACCGGTATTCCTTATATCGTTGCCCGCGGCCGCAAGGGTGGCAGCAACGTTGCTGCAGCAATCTGCAATGCGCTTATCTATAAGCTGACACGTAAATAATTGTGAGTAATTAGGAATGATTATAGCTGAAATCGTAGCTAAAGATACAATTTCAGAGCCAAGTTTTGACAAAATAGTAAAATCATTTTCAATTACTTGACAAATCAGTTTATATGTTATAGGATAAACTCTGTAACGTATGACTGCTGATTCAATGAAGAAACAGTGCTTTTTTAGCACTGTTTTTTTCAAGTGTTGCAAAGCTGTTAGAAAATTAGAAAGAATAGCAATATTAGCTTGATTCTTACGGTTTTGTGTGATAAAATAAAATGAAGGTATTTTTAGAATATGGACACTACAGTTAATAACTATCCGGAAAGGTTTTTAACTTATCTGGAGGTTGAAAAAAATTGTTCTCAGCATACGATTGAAAGCTATCGAAAGGATTTGGCTGCCTTTGCGGAGTTTATGCTGCGCAGAAACAAGCAGAATTTTTTCTGGCAGCAGACAGGTCCTTTGGATGTGCGTGGCTATCTCGCGGAGCTTAACGAAAAACAGTATGCGCGCAGGACGATTGCCCGCAGGATATCTGCACTGCGTTCCTTTTTTAAATACCTTGTGCGTGAAGCGGTTATTGAATATAGTCCGCTGACAAAGGTGCGCACGCCAAAGCTGGAAAAAAAGCTGCCGGCTTTTTTGGACGAAATTGAAATCAACGAACTGTTGGCGATGCCCGATAAAAGTAAGGTGTTGGGTATTCGCGACCAGGCGGTGCTGGAGATGCTGTATGCTACCGGTTGCCGTGTATCCGAGTTGGTAGGGCTTACTCTGGAAAGGGTAGACCTGAGCAACCGGTTCGTGCTTCTGCTCGGCAAGGGTAATAAGGAACGGGTTGTGCCGGTAGGCCACACCTGCTGTGCTGCGTTAAGCACATATTACCGTGTACGACAGCAGCTGATGCTTCAATATCAGCAGGAGCATGACTTCATTTTCGTCAATAACCGTGGTGGTAGGCTCACGGACCGCAGCGTAAGGCGTATTTTAGAGAAATATATAAACATGCTGGCTATCCATAAAAATGTCAGTCCGCATACTATACGCCATTCCTTCGCAACGCATCTTCTAGAGCATGGTGCCGATTTGCGTTCGGTACAGGAGCTTTTAGGACATGCGAATTTATCAACAACGCAGATTTACACGCACGTTTCAAATGAACATGTGACGAATGTTTACAAGAAGAATCATCCAAGAGCATAATTTTTTTTAGGAGGGCAAAATCATGAAATTGTTGGAAAAGACCAGAAAGATTAACAAGCTTTTACAAAAAGGGGATAAGGTTGAGTTTAACGCTATTGCAAAGTTGTTGCGTGACGTTATTGAAGCAAACACCTATATTGTCGGCCGTAAAGGCGGCGTAAAGGGTTATGCGCTGATTCACGAGTTTGAATGCGATATTATGCGTGAGCAGGTTCTTGACGATATGCGTTTCCCTGAGGATTATCTGGGCTTTATTATGAGCGTTAAGGAAACGCTGGCCAACATTCCTCATCAGAATCAAAACTGCTCCTTTGTTGCTGATACAAAATGTATTTTTAACGGTAAGATGACTACTGTTGTACCTATTTACGGCAATGGCGAACGCCTTGGTACCCTGATTGTTGCTAAATATGATGCGGAATTCGATGATGATGATTTGCTGTTAGCTGAATATGCTGCTACTGTTTTGGGCGTTGAAATTCTGCATGACCGCGAAGCAGTTGTTTCCGAAGAAATCCGCAAGAAGGCTACTGTGCAGGTTGCTTTCTCCACCTTGTCCTATTCCGAGCTGGAAGCTATTATCAACATTATGGGCGAGCTGAATGGCAACGAAGGCCTGCTGGTTGCTTCGAAGATTGCTGATCGCGTAGGTATTACCCGTTCCGTTATTGTTAACGCACTGCGTAAATTTGAAAGTGCCGGCCTGATTGAAACCAAATCCTTGGGCATGAAGGGCACCTATATCCGTGTACTGAATCCGATGCTGTTTGAAGAACTGAAGAAGAGATCCTAAGTTTTTTGATAAACCTTCTATATATAAATAACAAAGCCTGTCTGTTGCAATTTTTATTGTAGCAGGCAGGCTTTTTTGTAAATATGAGTTAAAGGGCGCTGCTGGTAGCCGCAACTATCGGTTGCGGAAAGGATGAGCCGAAGCTCAACAATAGCGATATCCTTAAGCAGAAAATGCCTGCTCCTGACAGCTTAATAGAGTTTTTGGTAATTTAAAACTTTTCTAATAATTCTTGACAATTTCGCGATTATCTGATAATATAAGACCGTAAGATATTGCACACCTGCCTGGAGCATGGTCACTGCAGCGTCACGAACGCCTTATGTATTATTGAGTAGTACATAAGGCGTTTTTTATTCAGAAGGGAGCTAAAGTAATGCAGACAAACGAAGCAAGTCAAGACAGCGAAATAAAGCAGGTCATCCGTAGTCTTTGCATGATGAACAACAGGTTTATGAATTTCATGCTTGACGACAACAAAGAAGCAGCGCAGGTTTTCTTGCGCATTATCCTGGGAGATGATAAAATTAAAGTGAAGAATGTCAGAATACAGAGCTTTATTCAAAACATCTACGGACATTCTTCGCAACTGGATATTTTAGCGCAGGATAGCAAAGGACGTTATTTTAACGTAGAGGTGCAGAGAAGCGATGAAGGTGCACCTGCAAGACGCGCCAGATTTTACAGCAGTATCCTTGATACTCACTTCCTGCAGCCTGGTAAGCTTTATGAAGAGCTGCCGGATACCTACGTGATTTTTATCACAGAAAACGATGTCTTGCACGATAATCTGCCACTGTATAATATCAGGCGCAGAATCGATGAAAATGCGAAATGCTTTGAAGATGGTTCGCACATTATCTATGTCAACAGCCAACGTCGAGATGATACAGCGCTTGGTAAACTGATGCAGGATTTATATTGCACAGAGCCAAAGAATCTGCATTATCACGAATTTGCCGAGCGCATGGAGTTTTTGAAATACAGCAAGGAGGGCGAAGAAAAAATGACTGATGTAATTGAAGAATATGCTGCAAAAAAAGCTGAAGCAGCAGCGAAGGCAGTTGAAGAAAAAATGACTGGTGTAATTGAGGAATATGCTGCAAAAAAAGCTGAAGCAGTGGCAAAAGAGGCAGCTAAAAAGACTGCACAGGCACGTAACATTGAATTGGCTAAAGAGCTTTTGAGCGAAGGTGAAAATATTGAAAGAACAGTCCGTCTTTCTAAACTTTCGGAAGCAGAGGTGCGTGAACTGGCCTCAAAACTGAGTGCGTAATATAACAACAAAGCTCCCCGATACGGTCGTATCGGGGAGCTGTTTTTTAGTGTGCAAGCTTTTGACCAACAACAAAGGCCAGCGAGTTGTTGACGAACTGGTTCAGACTGATGCCCTCGCGTTCTGATTCTTCGGCCAGCAGACGGTGCAGTGTTTTGGGGACACGCACTACGAACCTGCCACTAAAACGGGGTTTCATATTAGGCTCGTTGATGGGCATACCACGGTCGAGCATATCAATAATCCATTCACGTTTAGCATCCTGCAGATTTGCATAAGCATCTTCAACTGTTTCACCATCTGTCATGCAACCGGGGAGCAGGGGAATGCAGGCGAGGTAACCGCCGCCCTCATCTTCGGGAATAACGCTGATTTCAGAAGCGTAATTTAAAGATAAGTAGTAACTTAAATCTTTTTTCATGTTACATCACTCTCCTTTCTGAATATCATCAATTAAATTTGCAATAATACGAGCATAGACTTTTTTGATTTTCCCATTATGGACTGGGATGCTCAAAGATTGTCTGTCTGAATAACGAATTTTAAAATGACTGCCACCACCAGTAGGTGGTTTAACTTCAGCTCCTAACTTTTCTAAAAGAGCTTTGGTCTGGTCCCAAGGCAAATCCTTGCCGTTGGCCAGAGCGCGGAGTTTTTTCTCGAGGGATGTCATAATATACCTTCTTTCTTTATGATACTATATATAGTATAAAATATCAACAAAAAAATGGCTGTTACGTACTTCATTACGAAATTCGTAACAGCCATTGAACACGTTCAGTGTTTAATGCTTATAGCATATTTTATTATTTTGCACTACCGAAGAGATACTTTCTTGCTTCCAGGAACAGTGCAATTGCCAGGATGAAGAGTACAGAACCCAATGCAGCGGTAATGATATGAGTTGCCATGTTAGCGAAGATGATTTGTGCCAATGCAACCAAAGTTACACAGAACATAAATGCCATCGGGATGAGAACCATCAGGTTGTCACGGCCAACGCTCTTCAGCCATACACCGACAGCCAACAGGGAGAGGGCAGCCAACAGCTGGTTAGCAGCACCGAAAATCGGCCAGATGGTGAGGTAGGAACCAAGGGACATGTAACCGGACAGTACAACGGTAATCAGAGTAGCAACAAACGGGTTGGTGAGAACATTGCCTTGTGCTTCACCGGTTTTCGGATCAACCTTAGTGAACAGCTCCTGGAAAATGAAGCGGCCCAGACGGGTTGCAGTATCAAGAGTAGTCATAGCGAAAGCGGAGATGGTCAGAGCAACGAAGCCTTTAGCAACGCCGAAGGAGAAGCCAAGCTTGGTCATGAAGGTACCAACGCCGTCAGCGAATACGTTTACAGGACCACCGTTCTTTAAGAGCTCGGTCAGCTTGTCGCCGCCAACATAGCCTACAGCAACAACTGCAACTACAGCCAGCACGCCTTCAAGCAGCATGGAACCGTAGCCGATGAGCTTAGCATTGCCTTCGCTATCGAGCTGTTTGGAGGTAGTGCCGGAGGATACCAGGGAGTGGAAGCCGCTGATAGCACCGCAGGCAACGGTTACGAACAGCATCGGGAACATCGGGTTGGTGCCTTTGCCGGAAGGATCAAAGGTGGTGAATGCCGGCAGCTGCATGGAAGGCTGATAAATTGCGATACCAACCAGAGCGAATGCGATGCAGGCATACAGCAGGAAGGAGTTCAGATAGTCACGCGGCTGCAGCAGAATCCAGACAGGAGCGATGGAAGCAACGAAGATGTAAACCATCAGGATGCAAACCCATACGTTTTTGCTCAGGTGCAGCGGATACATGTTGCCGATAGCGATTGCAACAACCAGCATGATAACACCGATAACGGTGCCTACGCCGAGGCTCAGACCGCAGCGATATACGGAGAAGCCGAAGATAACAGCCAGCACGATGAACAGCAGGGAAGCGGTTGCAGCCTGCGGGCTTGCTACGAAGGTAGCTGCTACGATGTTAGCGAAAGCAGCGATAACAACCAGCAGAGTTACATATGCGAAAATGGAGAAGAGGAACTTGCCGCTCTTGCCCAGAGTTGCATCGATAATCTGGCCGATGGTTTTGCCATCAAAACGGATGGAGGAGTACAGAGCACCAAAGTCGTGCACGCCGCCGAAGAAGATACTGCCGATTAAAATCCACAGCATTACAGGAACCCAACCGAATACAGCAGCGGTGATAGGACCAACGATAGGACCGGCACCGGCAATGGAGGAGAAGTGATGGCCCATCAATACAGCGGGCTTGGTCGGCATATAGTCGATGTTATCGCACAATCTCTCAGCCGGGGTCTTACGGGTAGGGTCAACACCCCACTTTTTACACAGCCAGGAACCATAGGTTACGTAGGCAACAAAGAAGATAACCATTGAGCCTACAAGCAACAATAAACCACTCATAAATAACATCCTTTCTTTCCCTTTTGCATCATTGCAAAATAAACAATTTAGAAAATAATAACTACTAGTGCACTCTATATCTCGTGTGCAACATAGAAATAGTATAACACATTTGCTTCTAATGTCAACGAATTGTCACAGAATTATTTATTAACTTGAAAAAAAGAAAAAGCTGTTAAGATTTGTACAGAATGTGCAAATACTTAACAGCTGTATACGATTTATTTTTTCCTTGGAGGAATAACTTGTCTAGTGTGAAGCGACAAGCATTAAGCTTTGGCAAACTCATAGAGCGCCTTTTCCTTAGCGCCTGCTTTGTTGCAATAAAGCCTCTGCGCCGGGATGTCTACAATATATAAAGCCAGGTCGGACCAGCCCTTCAGGGTGAAGCAGTAGTCCTTGTGCTGTCTGAGCTTCTGCAGGTCTGCCAGGGATTTTTCCTCAATACCTTCTTCACAGATGAGCACGAGGGCATAGATGCTGCTCATGTGCTCAGTAGTAGTTTTGAGTGCCGCCATAGCCTCCTTGGTGAACTGCAGATAGGGCGCAGCCGTTTCTGCAGTGAGCTGCTTGTCGAAGCGTGCTGCATAAAGATATTCGTTGTGCTGCACGCTGTAGGTCTTTAAATTTGGTACGATGAAATAGCCTTCATCCGCAGCATTCAGCTCTGCCGCCAGGGCGAAGGCCGGAGCCTTCGGCAAAGGCTTCTTATCATAATAGTGAGCAAGACGCTGCTCCAATTGCTGTAAATATTCCTGTCCGTTCATTATTGCTTACTTCCTTCATTATTCATGATCAATATTATCAGCGACCTGCAGGATACAGGCACAAAATCCCTGCTCCGGCTGATAGCAGTAAATGTTGAGCTGTTGGCCTATCTCCGGACTGTAATCGTGGATAAGATGTTTTGTTCCGTTGATGGCCACATCAGCGTAGGTTACCAGCCATTTTTTGTCACCATTGCGAAAAACCTCATAGAAAGAACGGTTTAGCATTTCTTCAATGGAAACTCCCTCGATGTGAGCCATTTCCTTATTGCAGTAACGGAAGACAAAGTCTACACCATGGCCATTGGCATCAAAAACAAGCTCGATGATGCAATATGCCAGAGGCATTTCATCAAGCAGGGTGCATTTTTCCAGAAAGCTCATGGGTGCTGCTTGCGGCTGCACGTCTGGCAGAGAGTTGATACCCATTTGCTTGCGCAGCTGGCGGTGGGCACTCAGGTTGCGTTTGCGTCCCTGAAAGGTTTGCCCGTCAGATATGGTATAGACGCCTTCACTGCTGATATTTACGATTCTGGCTTTGTTCACGGCGATTCCCTTGTTGATGTTCAGAAAGGCATCCTCCGGAAAGAGCGCTAAAAGTGTATATACGGGAGCAAACAGCGCAAATTCCTCACCATCTTCCCGATGGATGATGGTTTTGCGATCGTGTCGATAGAGATAGAGAATATTATCCGCACAAAGCTGTCTCTTTTTAAGCCACTTGTTCCAGTCTGTCATTTTTTCCTCCGTTTTTAGCATTAGTTGATTATTTTTGTTTTTATTATAGCATAAGATGCATGATGAGACAATAAATTATCTTAAAATCTATTCACTGATGAGCTTTAAACAATTTAATTGAGTGGTTATAGGCCAAATTACTCATATAAGAAAAAAACTTATTAATTCATTGACGTTTAGGCAAGATGGCTCTATAATTAAATATAGAAGATTGAATATAATCTTACGCTTATCTATATGTTTTCTTCCAATAATTAATAGAATATGTCTTGCTGCTAGCAGATGGTCATAACCTATAGTTAATTGCTGTTTTGCAGAGGATGCTCTAAGATTAATTTAAGAAGATTATTGCTTTTTATGCATATTGGACAGGCACTAATAAGGAGGGAATTAAGATGAAGGTCAACCGTAAGTTCCTGCGTAGCGCGGAACGGCTCAGCTTGAGCGCTATTGCGAAAGATTCCGCTGCACAGAAAATTGTCAGCGCTGTTACGGCCATTGGCTTTGTAATGCAGCCTATAGCTGCACTGGCGAGCACGATTACCAGAACGGATAATGGTCCGGCTGTAAATTTTAATAACGGTGTTGCTGACGTATTTGCCGGTAAGGTTGTCGGTGACGTTGCAATTAACAAGTTTGCTGAATTCAAGCTGGATGCTAATAATATTGCCAATATGTACTTTGGTGAGAGCAAAAACAGCAATGGTGCTGCTAATTTGGTCAACTTTGTTGATTCGCGCATTGATATCAACGGTACAGTCAATGCAATTCAGAACAAAAAGATTGGCGGTAACCTTTTCTTCTTCAGCTCCGATGGTATGGCCGTGGGCAAAACCGGTGTGATTAATGCCGGTGCGCTTTACGTTGCTACGCCGACTACGGATGCCTTTGCAAAATATAAGGACTATAATACTCGAGATCAGTTTAACAACATAATCACGGATCAAAACTTTGCCCAGATTCCCATCAACGCCAGCGGCACCATCAGCGTTTTAGGCCAGGTTAATGCTGTTAACGCTGTTAATCTGCGTGCTGCCAAGATTGGCGTGGGCAAAAATGTAAGTAAAGATGATATCGGTGATGTAGCTGCAGGCGCAACGGCAACGGGTGCGTCTATTCGTACTGGTGTTGTTGATTTTAAGGATATTGTTAACGTTAGGAATGTTAAATCAGGTCTGTCTGGTACTGCACTTACTGCAAAACAAACTGGTAGCGGCGATATCGTTCTTGCAGCTTATAACAATTATGATGATAACTACAGTGCTTTGGATGACTTCAGCAAGATTGCCGGCGCTAAGGTGGAAGCCGATGTTAGTGTTGCCCAGGGTGCAGAAGTAACGGCTGCAGGCAATGCCAAGCTGAGTGCGCAGGCGTTGAACAATGTTGTTGTTACTAGTTCTGACCAATATAATAAAGATTATGATGCTTCTACCGCAACCAATTCCCATCTTTATGGGCAGATTGTTACTACTAATGCCACCGTCAATGTTGATGGCAAGGTTGAAGCAAAGCAGGTTGATATTACTGCCGATGCAGTGAACCGTTATGTGAGCGCGGAAAGCAGTGTGCTGAACGCCCACAACATTACTTCTAATATCGTCGGCGCACTCACAGCTAATCTTGATGCTTCCTATGCAGTTTTGAACAGCAAGGCTGAGGTTAACGTAGGTCAGAAAGCTGTTATCAACGCCACTGGCACTGACACCGTCAGCGAGGGCAAGGTTGTACAGCCGGCGCTGAATATCAAGGCGAACAGCAGCGTGGAAGCCGGCGTAGGCGCCAGCACTGCTTTGCTGAAGGTTATGAATGTGGCAGGCACCAATATCATCCCGGCGGCTGCTGTAACCTACAGTGAAACACATAATGAGGCAGCAGTTAAGATTGATGGCACACTTAAATCCAATGACGGTACGTCCGTTACTGCCTTGGCCGACAGCAAGGTGAACAGCGAAGCCAAAGACACCACTATGGCTTTTGCTGATAACCCCAACACGCTCAACACTGCGTTGAATATCACTACGGGTGACAATAAGAGCAGTGTTACCATTGGCGAGAAGGCGAAGATGACTGACCTGCAAAAGGACGTCAAAATTGAAGCAAAATCTGTGAACAGTGTGATTACCAAGGCAGAGGTAAGCACAGGTGAAAAGGCTGTTGTTGCTACTGCTATCAACGTAACCGATTACGACAGCAAGGCAAAAGTCAACATCAATGGTAACGTAAGCAGTAAAGAAGGAAGCCTGGCGATTAATGCAGAAAATGTTTTGACAGATAATACTGTCAGTGCCAATAATGCTATGGGTTCTTCGTACTTCATGAAGGGCCTTGTTACCAATATCAAAGGCAGCCAGACAGTAGATTCGCTTATTGGTGAAAACGGCGCCAAGGATAAAGTTTTGAGTGGTATTACAAACTGGCTGGCAAACGCCAAGTACACGCCGCAAAAGCTGAAGGATAAGCTTAACGCACCGTCTACACCTTCTACGCCGACGCAGCCTAAACCGTGGGATAAGCTGGCTGATTTCATGAGCACCGGCGTTAGCGTGGGCGTTGCGGTGGAAAGCAATACTGCTGATGTAAAAATAGGGCAGGGTGTTGCATTGAATGCCAAAAATGGTCTTGATATCACTGCTAAAAGCGTTATTCAGGATACCCAGATGCAGATTACCGGCAAGAGCAATAACTATGACAAGGATGTAGACAACAAGGCGCTTGTCAATGCGTCCGTGCTTTACAGCAAGCTGGATAATACTGCAACCGTAACTGTTGCCGGCGGCGAGGAAGCAAAAGGCTCTACCCCTGCTACCAACGTTACGCTTACCGGTGGCAAGGTGAATATTGCGGCTAACAGCAGCTTTGAATATAACCGTATCAACCGCATGGTGCAGGAGGTTAAGGATGCCTGCGATAAGGTTAAGAAAGCTTATACAGGCGCTAACCATGATGAAATCAACGCTAAGGCTCAAGCTTTGAGTGATGCAGCAGATGCTTTCTTTAATTATGCCAAGGATAACTGCTTCTCCTCTAATGGCGAAGAGCAGGTAGACTTCATGGACCTGTTTGGCGGACAAAAATTTAAGGATTTCACTGCTGCTTGCAGCGCTTTGACCAGCGCACTTGGCAATGAAGCGACGGATATCGCTGTAGGCCCGATTAACGTAGTGAGTGCGGCTGCAGCCTTTGCTAATCCCAATAGCTACCTTAATTTCTCGGCAGGCAGTGCCAACGGTGGCAAGAGCGGCCCTGGCGAAGGCGAAAAGGCTGCTACAATTGCGCTGGCAGGCAGTGCCGTAGCAACGGATATCAGCAACAATGCGCGCGTATTAATTGGCAAGAATGCTAAGATTACTGCTAAGAACGAGCTGGCAATGCAGGCAGCTTCGAAGCAGTTTGATGTATCGCTAGCAGGTAAGCTTGGCTTAAACGGCGGCGCTAATAACGCAGCTGGCGGAACCTTTGCGGTTGGTTTGGCGGATGCCAACAGCCTTGTTGCAGTAGCACAGGGAGCTAAGCTGACTGCAGGCTCTATAGATATAGGTACAGAAAATAAAATTGACCATATCCAGCTGTCGCTTGGCGCAGGCAAAGGTGCAACCAGCGGCGTCAGCGGCATGGTGGGATACCTTGAGGGGGCAAGCAACAGCCTTGTTTCCGTAGATGACGAAGCAGTTATCAACGCAGGCACGGGCGCAGTCAACCTCAATGCTAAGAATGATACCAATGTTTATAGCGCAGCCGGTGCTGTGGCTATGGGCGAAACTGCAGGCATCGGTGTGGCAGGAACGATTACCAATTTTGACCGCTATACCTATGCAGCAATTGGTGATAATGGCTATACTGCTCCTCCGCAGGCCACGGCTGAGCAGGGGGATAGCGGTAGTGATAGTGGCGATACCAGCACTACTCTGGGCGAGGACGCGAATGCGGACCGCAGCAAGGAAGCCAAAAAGCTGGCGAATACCGCTGCTGAAAAACGTGCAACGCTGCAGCAGCTGGTGCAGAATGCTTCCGGTCTGCGTCAAGATACGGATAATAACGAGCAGGCAGACTTCTTTGGCTCCAAGACTGCAACTACGGCAACTGGCACTAAAAAAGGCTCTGTCGATGCAGGATCGTTTAATGTTAATGCTGAAACCGGCGGCAGAATTATCAACGTAGCTGTTGCCGGTGGCGTGTCTACCGCTGATGACAGTGGTGAAGCTGGTATTTTTGACAAGCTGGGCAATTTCGTAAGCAACAAGAGTAATGCACTTCAAAATAAGCTCCATGCACTTGACCATAAGGTAGCAGGCAAGATTAATGGCCTGATGGATCGTCAGACCGAAGCGCAGAAGGTACTGCCTACCGACCAGACACCTAAAGCTGCTAAGACTGGGAAGCAGTCCTCTGTAACTATTGCCGGTGCAGGTAGCGCAGCAATTAATCTGCTGGATGGCGATACCGGTGCGCTTGTGGACAATGTTAAAATCAACATTGCCAAGGATACTACTGAGAATAAGAATATCACTGTAACTGCTAAGGACACTGCTATGATGGTAGCTGCCGGTGGTGCTGCAGGCATCTCCTGGAAGAATCTGACTAAGGACAATAACGCGAACAGCAATAATGCGGCCTTTGGCGGTACTGTTGCTGTAAATGATATTGATTCGCAGACCTTGGCGGTAATCAGCAACAGCGAAATTGAAAACGCTGCTGCGATTATTAACAATGCGCAAAAATCCGGTTCGCTGGCAGCTGCAGGCCTGGGCCTGGCGCTGGCGAAAAATTCCGGTGGCAATGGTGGCACCAATATTGCTGCAACCGTCAATGCATCGGTAAATATTGCAGATAATACTGCTTATGCACTGTTGCAGAATAATAAGGTAAACACCAAAAATGTCAGCGGTGAAGATGAGCGTGCAACCTCTATTACCAATACAGCTTTTGATAACGATATTCAGATAACCGGCGGCGTGAACACCAGCATTTCTGTTGGTGGCGATAACGCCTTTGTCGGTGGTGCGACTGTGGCCTACGGCTCGCTGAAGAATGACGTGCAGGCGGCCATTTTAGGCGGCACCTATGACAAAATCACCACTGCTGATGTTAGAGCTACTACCAACATGACGCAGGTTGGCGTAGCTGCCAATGTGAGTGTAGCAGGCGGCGCTAAGACCTCCTATGCGTTCTCTGGCAATTCCGCCTACAATAAACTGGATAACTATGCCAATGCAACGGTTGAGGGCGTAACACTGACCGGCGAAAGCCTGAATGTTGCAGCTTATGATACAGCGGAATCTGCCAACACGCAGGCTGAGTATCTCAAAAAACGCGGCCTCGATGCTGATGGATCTGCCTACCTGAAGCAGGTTAAGCAAGCAGCAGATGAAAGCGGCGACAGCGATAAGCCTACCAATGTTGATATTACCCGCGGCGGCAATGTGATTGTTACCGGCGCGGTAAGCGTAGGCGTTACCACCGGTAACGACGGCGGCAGCGCAACTGCATCTGTAACCGTAAGCGATATTGACAATGATTACAATGCTAAGATTAAGGATAGCAATATTACAACTACCGGCAAAGGTAGCGGTGACGCTTTGGTTGGCACGAACGTTAATGCGGCAAGCCATACTGTTCTGGCAGGCTTTGCGGCCGGTGTTGCCGGAACCGCAGGCAGCTTCGGCGTAGGCGGCAGTGCTAACTGGCAGTCGCTGAATAACGATATTACGGCAACTGTTGAAAACAGCAAGCTTATTACTCCTAAAACAGATGTAAAGGCCGAAAGCGGTGCTTTGGCAGTGAATGTTGCAGGACAGATTGGTGTTACTGGCGGTTCCCAATCCAAGCTGGGTGCAGGCTTAGCTGTTGCCTACAATTCCTTGAACAATAACACCGGTGCATATGTCAAAGGCAGCGAAATAAGCGGCGCGGGCGATGCTAGCAGCATTCTTACTGTGGACGCAGCCAACAAGGGCAGTGTTTACAGCATCGGCGCGGCAGTTGCTGCAGGTACGGCCAATGCTTTGAATGGCGTGGTTGTAGTTAATCGCGGTCGTAACGATGTAGAGGCTGTTATTGACAAATATGATGGCGAAAAAGCTAAAACTGACGGCGGACGCACGAAGCTCAACAACATGAGCAAGGTGGCTGTGAAGTCTTCGGATGACAGCAACCAGCTGGCGGTAGTAGGTGCGGTAAGC
The DNA here is from genome assembly GCF_017968825.1 of Phascolarctobacterium sp. Marseille-Q4147. NCBI lineage: Bacteria > Bacillati > Bacillota > Negativicutes > Acidaminococcales > Acidaminococcaceae > Phascolarctobacterium > Phascolarctobacterium sp. Marseille-Q4147. Next base: position 2,086,379 of record NZ_CP072874.1, read on the forward strand.
GTCAGCGCAGGCAGCAATGCCAAATTTGCGGCTGGCGGCAGCGTAGCCTACAACGAAATCGGCAATATCACCGGCAGTGCTGGCGAGAAAAAGCAAACCAACAAGGCTGCTATCAAATATGCCGATATTACCACTACAGATGATGGCACGATTAGCGTTAATGCCATTGACAGGGCAACGCTGACGACTATTTCCGTAGGTACCTCCATTACTACCGGTAATGTGGCCTTCAGTGGCGCAGGCTCTGCTGCTATGATCAAGAAGGATACCGATACAGAGCTTGTTAATACCAATGTCAATAAGGATAAGAATAATGCAGCGACTGTACAGGCTGCTGCTGACAGCAAGGGCAAGATTACTACTGTTGCCGTTGTTGCTGCAGGTGCCAAGGACGCTGCGATTGGTGCAGGTATTGCGGTTAACCAGCTTGATGCTGATACCAATACTACTGTTACCAAGGGTGAATATAAGGTTAAGGGCTTCACGGCCGAAGCTAAATCCGACAGCAGCATTCTTTCTGTTGGCGTAGCTGGCGGTGTTGCCAAAACTGCAGGTATTGCCGGTAATATCGGCGTAAATCTGCTGGCGAACGATACCAAGGCTACGATTGACGGTGCCAAGATTAATGCAGACGGCACGCTGGCTGTAATTGCCAAGAGCAAGGATACCCTGCAGAATTTTGCGGGTGCCTTTGGTGTGGCGGCAGGCGGCCAGGCCGGCGTTGGCATGGGCGTAGCCTACAATGAAATCAGCGGTACTACTGAAAGCGTAGTTAATAATGCAGAGCTGACGGCAGCAGGTAATGATGCAGGCGTGGCTGTCAACGAACGCAATAAGGAAAATGACAATGTAGTCAGCAATAACACTCGCACCGGCGTTATCATTGCGGCTGATGCGGAGCACAACCTGACGAATGTAGCAATCAGTGGCGGTGTGGCAGTAAGTGCTGACGTTGGCGTGGGCGTAGCAGGTACGGTTACTGTTAACCGCATTTTGGGTGCAACCAATGCCACGGCAACCAATAGCAGCATTAATGCTGAATTGACCGACCGCAGCAAGGCAGACGTTTATGTAGCAGCAAACGATGCTACCAAGAGCGAAAGCCATGTAGGTTCGCTGGGTGTAGGCGGTGGCGCTGACGGTGGTGCAGGTGTCGGTCTGGCATCTGATACCGGTGTTGTCAGCAGAAATGTAAAGGCAATGATTGATGGTGGCAGCGCGAAGAAGCGTGTCAACGGCAATAGCATTGACGTCGCTGCCTTGAATAAGGCGAAAATGTCCACCAACTCCTACGGTATTGCCGCAGCCGGCGGCGCTTATGGCGCCGGAGCTGGCGCAGGCACTGTTTCGGTTGTTAAGCTTGACGCAGAAACTACTGCTGCAGTCAAGAATATCCAGGGTACGAATAATGGTTTGGCAATTACTGCTGACCATGTTAATGATATTACGTTGCGCAGCGCTGCTGCCGCAGCTTCTGGCGCGCTTGTGAGCGCTGCCGGTGGCGCAGGCATTGGCGTAGTGGATGATGACAGCAAGACTGTTGCTGAGCTGAGCGGCAGCAATGTAAAGGCTGAAACAGGTGATATTACTGTCAACGCTGCCAACAAGACTGACGTGACAACGGCAGTATTTGGCGTAGCTGCCAGCATGGTTGCAGGTGGCCTGAACGTGGCTGTAAATAATCTGGACAATACTGTTTCTACGCTGGTGAAGGATAACAGCAACCTGCAAGCACAGGCTACCTTCGCTGCGAAGGCAGATAACAGTGTGAAGACAAGCTTTGTTAACGGTGCGGATGCTGTTGGCGCTGCAGGCGTTGCCGTTGGCGTAGGCGTGAACACGATTGACACAGGCGTTATCACCGAAATCAGCGGCAGCAAGATTACTGCCGGTGCTATCGACGTAGCAGCAACTGAAAAGCTGGACGTTAAGCAGGTAGTAGAAAACGCTGCGCTCGGCGGACATGGCTACAGTGCGAACGTCAGCGTAACTACAATTGGCGCAGCAGCTGCAGACCAGTATGGCGACAGCGAAACTACGGATAGTGATAAAAAGGCTACATTTAATACTAATGATATCCTCAATAAAGCGAATGCCGCAATTGCAGGACAGGGAACTGTCGGCACTGTTACTGATGAAAAAGGCAACAACAGTGCTAACGCTGCAGGCATGACCTTTGATAAATACACCGGCAGCAACGGCCAAAATCTGAGTGCAGGCCCCGGTACTAATGCCAGCAAGGGTAGCAGCAAGGCTGCTGGCGTGCAGGCGAAGGTAAGCAATTCTACGCTGCAGGCAACAGGCGATACGAAGGTTAATGCTAAGCGTACTGTTGACACCAAGCTGACATCGGCGCAGGTGGCAGCAGGTATTGCAGGCAATGGCATTGCCGCTTCTGTTGCAGTGCTGGATGTAGAACGCAAGACCGGCGTAACCATCAACAATAACAGCAAGCTTAGCGGCAAGAATGTAACGCTTGGCAGTGCGCAGGACGGCACATCCAAGATTGATGCTTATCAGGTAGCAGCAGGCGCTGCTTTCGCAGGCAGTGCTGCCTACGCGCAGAACAGTCTGCATGGTGCTAATGCTATTACTATCAATAACAGTACGCTTCAGGCTACAGGCGATAACAGCTCCAAAGGTACGCTGACCGTTAAAGCAGAGGATACCAGCAGTGCAGCAGTACGCACTATCGGCGCAACTGCGGGCGCTATGGCTGGCGGTGTGCTGGTAACTAATGCTACGAATAATAGCGATAATACTGTAACTATCGGTGGCAGCAAGCTGATTGCTGGTAAAGATGTATATGAAAAAATCTACGTGCCTTCCACAAACGATAAACCAGGTTATTACAAGACGAATTACGATAATGTGATTGGCTACAACAACATTGGTACGGTTGATGTTGCTTCTGTCAAAGCCAACAGCATTACTGCAGAAACCTACGGTGGCATGGTTGGCGTTGCTGCGGCGCAGGGCATTGTTGCACTCGCTACGGATGCAGGCAGCAGCAAGGTTAACGTAACCGGTGCTTCCGGCTTCCTGGGCAACAGCGTAAGCCTGAACGCAACCAATAAGCCTGCAGTACGCGCAGAGGCACAGGCTTATTCCGGCGGCCTGCTGGCGGTAGCAGGTGTGGCTGTATCCAAGGCTAAGGCCAGCGGTACGGTAGAAGCAAAGGTTGCGGACGGCAGCAGCTTTGCAGCTGATAATGTGGAGATTACGGCAAACGTAACCACCCAGACTGCCAAAGATAAGAATAACAATGAATATGCTGTAGATAACGTAAGTGCCAAAACAATTGGTGCTACTGCTTCCGGTCAATACGCTGCAGGCTTCAACACTGCTTATGCAGAAAATGATATGACTGTCAGCGTTGATGTGGGCAAAGAGCAGTATAGTGTCAACGCTTTGAAGCTCAAGGCTGATAATGCTTCTGTTATTTCGGCAGATACCTTGGGCGTAACGGTGGGCGGTTATATTGCCAGCGGCAGCAACTGGTCTGATACTAAGACGAACCTGACGACCAGCGTGAAGGCTGCAGGCGTTAAAGAGAATGTATACAACAGACTGGGAGCTGTAAACATCAGCAGCTCCGGCTACAGTGCAGTAAATAATGATGCCAATGGCTATGGCGGCGGTATCGTAGGCTTCAACCCTGTTGCCGCAAGGTCGCAGAATGAGATTAAGACCAATACTACTGCTGATGTGAGCGGCAAATGGCAGGGTGTAGGCTCCCTGAACGTTGCAGCCAACAATGCGGATAAGCTGGATATTCTGGCAGATTCCCTGACGGCGGCCGTTGTCGGTGCCAGCGGCACAGAAATTAAAAACAATGTTGAGCATAATGCCAACATCAACGTAACAGGCGATATTACAACCAGCGGCAAGCAGTCCTACATTGCCAACAACACGCTGAACCATGACGTTGACCTGAAGGGCAGCGGTTATGGCGGTGGCAGTATCAACGTCAATGATATGGACAACGTGCTGAAATATACTGCAGGCGTGAATATCGACAATGCAAACTTGAGTGGTACCGGCAGCGCAGGCTCTATTGAGGCGCTTGCTTATACCGACGGCAAGATGAATTACAGTAATACGCTTAAATCTGCTGGCGTTGTTCCTGTTACTATCGCAGCAAGCAAGAATGTTATCACCTATAACAACAGCATCAATGTTACTGGCAGCAATCTGTCGACGGCGAAGGCTGATCAGGATATCACCCTCGCAGCAACGGATGAAACAACGGCAACCTTTGATACTACTGCTGATACCCAGGGTGGTGCTGTGGGTGCAGCTTCTGCCAAGACAGATAACACTCTGAACCGCAGCAACAAGATTACCGTTACTAATGGTAAGATACTCAGCACCAATGACGTAAATATTTACGCAGGCGCAAACCTGGACGGCATCACCTCCTCGCTGACCTATAACGTGCTGGCGGATGCATATAACAAGACGGCAGTTCCTCTGGCTACTGCTCCGAAAGCTAAGAACACGATGACGCAGGAAAATCAGGTAAGCATCAACGGCGATATCGACAGTGTACGCCACGTCAACTTCAAGGCTGGCAAGGGCATGACCACTGTATCGACCTCTGCCCGCGAATATAACATCTATAAGGGTACCAGCGGCAGCGGTTCCGTTACCTCCACAGCTTTGGGAGAGGTAACTCCGGGCGAAACGGTTGCCAACTATGTGGATATTGCTAGCGGTAAAAATGTACGCGCAGGCATCCATAATAATCTGGAGCTTACCATCAGCGGCAGCACTAAGGTTACTAATCCTGAGTTTGACGCGAACGGCAATGTTATTTCCGGTAAAGAAGGCAGCATAGACTTCAGCGGCATCAAGGTTACCACCGGTGCAGGTCAGGATTGGTTCGATACCAAGCAGAATGTTACTGCAGATGTGGTTGAGCTGCAAAATGGTCTTTACGCCCGTCTGGAGGAAATAAATGATCTTCTGGGCCAATATGCTTCCACTTCTGACGAATACAGCATTTTGAACAGTGAAAGAGACCGCATCATCACCCAGATGGAAGAAAATGGCTTTGTCAAGACCAGCGTAGAGGGTGGCAAAACCTACAGAAGTATTTTCGATAAAATTTCTTTGCCGGCAGTTGATGTCAAGGATATCGTTGTTTCCGGCGGCAACATCAATATCGAGGCTGATAAGCTGCAGGGCAGCGGCAGCCTGACGGCGCAGGGTGCTAAGAACCTGACAATTAATAACAGCAGTGACCTGTACCTGAAGATTAACGACCTGGCTATCAAGGATAAGGGCGGCGTAATCCGCTACAACGATGCCGAGGTGAGCAAGGTTGATGGCTTCAATGGTACAATGAATACTGCTGCAGGTACTAACGCAGATCCGAAGATTACTGTCAAGAGCACTGGCACATCTACCAACGGTTTGACTAAGGCTGATATCGGTATCTTTGGTACTGTGCAGAACAGCGCCGGTGACGTTTTAATCCAAAACAGCAATTACAATATCAACGTAGACGGCAATGCCAATATCAGCGCGCGTAACATCGAGCTGAAGGCTGAGAAAGGTTCGGTAACGCAGAACAGCAAGGGCCTGCTGCTTATCGGCGGTGACCCGGTAACCAAGTACCAGTTCAGCGATGCTATTGCTAAAAAGATTCAAAGCTATGTTTCCAATCAGGCTGTTAATGGCAATACTACTATTGATTGGCTGAGCAATATCGGCAGCTATCAGGAGTATAAGGACGCTCTGATTGCGCATAAGGACGATCTTGGCCTTACTGATGCAGAGGTTAATGAGATCAGAAATTACAGCGTCAATAAATCCAGCGGTATCGTTGCAGGCAATAACGTTTATATCAGCGGCCTGAATGTTAACCTGGACGGCCTGGTACAGAGTGGCTACAAGAATTTCAAGGTTACACTTGATAATGCAGCCAACAACAAAATCAGCAATCTGGATAGGGACTATGCTCGTAACCTGACTGCACTTACCGATCAATATGTTATGTCCAACGATAAGTATTGCGTAAGCACCAATGCTGGCGCAGTTTATAACGCAGCAACCGGTGCTTATGACTATACCGTGAAGGTTTACTACAACCCTGCAACTAAGGAGCTGCTGACGGAAGCAATTGAGCCTAACGGCGGTAAGATTTATATTACCGGCGCTCTGTCGAGCACTGGCAGCGGCAAGCTGCTGGCGATGGACGGTACTGCCAACATTGCGATTAATACTACAAACGCAGACCGCAATTTGCGGGTGAACAAAATCACTAATAAGGATATCACCGGTCTCATCAGCATTAAGGATACGCAGAAGAACACCTTGACTGAGTACACAACTGATGGCCAGAAGATGTCCGTTAAAACAACTACGTTGCTTAATAATAAAGGTAACGCAACCTCTACCAGCACAACGCAGGTTAATGGTTCTACTACCACTTATGCACCGGCTGAAGGCATGACAATCAATTGGACTGGCGGCACCTCCGGTGATAAGAAGATTATCAAGTGGCAGTATGAGAAGGACTTCGTTTTCTGGGGCCTGATCAAATATGGCACTACTAAGGACTTTGTCGAGAACGAGGAAGTTAAGAACGGTAAGACAGAGGTTTCTTCCTCCAGTATCAGTGGCGCCGATCCGCTTGGTCAAGGTACTGTTATTAAGGTTAACAATAACGCCAAGGAATATGGTGTAACGACTAAGGACTATAATAATCCTGATGAATCGACTTACACGCCTGTTGTCGAAAACAAGAAATATTCCGGTCTGTCAGGCAAAATCTTCGGCTATGGCAACTGCACCTATACCTGGACTGAAACCCAGATGCATTCCACTAGCAGCACCTATACGATTAAGGGCGATAAGCCGATTAATGTTGGCTTTATGACCGGCGGCAGCGGTGACATCAGCGTTACCAGCGCCAAGGATATGTATCTTGCAGGCAATATCAGCAATGCGACTAAGGCTGACGGCAGTGCAATCGGCAAGGTTACCTTAAACAGCAATGGCGGCGCTATCAGCTCTGTTGGCAGTGCACGCGTTGACGCGGATGACCTGACTGCTAAAGCAGCCAAAGGTATCAGCATCAATCACAGTGCGTTGGGCAACATGGCGAAGCTGAATATTGAAGCAACAACTGGTGACGTAAGCATCAATTCCGACCGCGGCAAGCTGCAATTTGTCGGCGGCAATAAGGGCGCGTTGAGCGGTAACCTGGTAATTAACGCAGCAGGCGACATTACTACGGCTAGTGATACTGTTTTGAACGGCAACCGCATTGATTTCACCACTCTTGGTGCGATTAACGCAGCGATTGCTCCCGGTCAGACGCTGACCAGCAGTGATACCATGTCTGCAAGCGTAAATGCCAATGCTTATGGCGATATTACACTGACCAACAGTAATGGTGATATGCGTATCGGTCATATTGCCAGCCAGAATGGTGATGTAAGCCTCACAACCAGCGGCAGCTTTATCGACGCAGTAGGCGACAGCACCTTGTCCGACAGCGAAAGCAAGCTGCAAAAGTGGCAGGAGCTGGGACTGATTAACAGTAATGACAAGGCAGAAGAAAGCGCAGCATCTGCAGCGGCAGCCAAGAGTGAGCGTGTGCAGGCACTGGAAAACAGGGCAAAGCAGCTGGCTATGGCAGATAAGAAATATACTGCAGAAGCGCAGAATGCAGCTTTGGCAGAATACAAGGCCTTGGCAGAAGCTTACAAAACTAATGGCGAAGCAGCCTTCGAAGGCAAAAACTATAGCCAGGACGTTAAGGACTGGGCTAAGATGTATGCAGAGGTTGATAACAGCACTGCCTATGGCTGGAGCAAAAATGAACTGCTGTATGCTATTCAGGACAGCGTTCTCAATGCAGCCCCCGGTCAGGTACTTACAGTAGATAAGGCCAACGTTCAGGGCAAGAACATCAGCCTGAGCGCAGGCAAGAACATCGGTATCGACGGCGAAGCAACCAACATTGCCTACAGCGAGATGGGCAAGCTGGATAATCTTAAGCTTTTGGCACAGGCTAAGGCCGGTGATCTTACCTGGAATGATGCTGACAACAGAATTGAAGTTCGTCAGCAGCGTCAGATTACGGTACAGCTGACAGATGGCGGCAAGCTGAATCTTAAGGCCAACACCAGCGGTGCTGACAATACCGGTAATGTTTATCTGGCAGGCGTTAAGGATACTATGCTGGATATTTCCGGTACGATTAACACGACGCAGGATGTTAAGCTGCTCAGTGATAAGGGTATTCGCATGAACGACGGCAGCATTGTTGCCGATAACCTTATTATCCAGGGCGGCAAGGGCAATGTAGGCAGCAAGGATGCCTTAATCAAGACTAATATCAGCGGTAATTTGGAAGCAAATACCGATACCGGTTACGGCGTATATCTGCATCAGACGGCTGCAGGCGGCAAGCCGGCGCAGGTGCTGACAATTCAGGATGCAGCAACAGGTACACTGGTGCTCAAGGCAGATAACGGTATGCAGATGACTACGGAAGCAGGCAAGAATATCGGTTATCTGAACGCTAACAGCATTGAGTTGCAGGCAGCCAACGGCGATATCGGCAAAGCTGATGACGGTATCCGCATTCTGGAAAACGGCGCTGTGATTAACGCTAAAGCAGATAATGGTTCTGTTTACCTGCAGGGCGCAGGCACGAAGGATGCAGGCCTGGTAGTTGACAGCATTACTGCTAAAGGAAATGCTAAGCTCAATCTGAAGGGCAATGTTAACTTCGATAACGACACAGGTAACGGCAGCATTAGCGCAGGCGGATATGTAACTGTTAACGGTAACAACGTTAACCTGAACACAGGTACTGTTACTGCAGGCGGGGCAAGCAATATCACTGCAGGTAAAGATGTGAACGTAACAACCGGCAGCATTACAGCAGACGGCGAAAGCAACATTACTGCAGGTAACGATGTAAACATGAACGCAGGCACTGTTACTGCAGGCGGGGCAAGCAATATCAATGCAAATAATGATGTAAATGTAACAACCGGCAGCATTAGCGCAGGCGGCGCAGGCAATATCACTGCAGGCAACAATGTTAACCTGAACAGCAGCACGCTGGCAGCGGGCGCTGATAGCGTAATTACCGCAACTAATGGCAATATCGCACTTGGCAGCAGCGGCATTACAGTGAACGGTGCTGACAACGGCCTGACGCTGGATGCTAACGGCAGCGTAATGCAGGATGCAGCGGCTGCAGGTATTACTGCAGACAATCTGACAGTTGAATCCGGCAAGACGCAGCAGCTGCTCAGCAAGAGCAATAAGGTGAAGAGCCTGACGATTAAGGGTAAGAACGCAGGCAGCAGCCTGATGGTTGATGGCGTAACCAGATTTAACGGTACGACGGATAATCTGCTGGTTACTGTTGCTGATTCTCATATCAAGGGCGATGTCCTGATTGAAAACTACCAGGCGGATACCGGCAAGATTACCATTAATTCCACTATTGATACCTCTAAGTATAATGATGAGCATACCGGTAATATTACGGTTACGACCGATGGCGATATTACTACGGCAGACGGAGTTGATTTGAATGCAGCTGATAAGGTAAGCATCAATTCTAAGAAGGGTTCCGTTGCAACTGGCGGTAACGTAACTGCCAACAACGAAGTAGACATCGATGCAGCGAATAATATTACTGCTAACGGTAGCCTCACTTCTACTAATGCTAACGTAGATTTGCTTGCAGGCGGTAGCATTACAACCCAAGGCACAGTAAATGCTCATGATGACGTAATTGCGAACGCTAACGGCGATATCAATACCAATGGCGACGTTACTGCACAAACTGGTAAAGCAAAGCTCAAATCCAGTGAGGGCAGTGTAACGACGAAGAACGTTAAAGCTAATAACGAAGTAGACATTGATGCAGCGCAAGATATTACAGCAGACGGAAATCTCACCTCTAACAATGGTGACATTACTCTGGATGCAGGCGGTAATATCACGACCAACGGTAAGACCAAGGCTCGCAATAATGTAACTGCTAACGCTAAAGGCGATATCAATGCTAATAATGATGTTACTTCTACCAATGCAAACGTAGAATTGAACGCAGGCGGAAGCATTACAACTAATAGCATAGTAAATGCGCTTAACAACGTAATTGCGAATGCTAACGGGAATATTGCAACCAACGGCGACGTTACTGCAACAAACGGTAATGCAGTTCTCAACTCCAATGCAAGTAGCGTAACGACGAAGAACGTAACTGCTGGTCAGGCAGTAGATATTGACGCAGCGCAGGATATTACTGCTAACGGCAATCTCACCTCTAACAATGGTGAAATTACTCTGGATGCGGGCGGCAAAATTACGACGAATGGCACAGTAAATGCTCATGATGACGTAATTGCCAACGCTAACGGCGATATCAATACCAACGGCGATGTTACTGCGGAAACTGGTAAGGCAGTGCTCAACTCCAAGGGTGGCAATGTAAATACCGGTAACGTAAAAGCCAATAAAGAAGTAGATATCGACGCAGCGAATAGTATTACTGCTAACGGCAATCTCACTTCCGAGACTGCTAACGTAGATTTGCTTGCAGGCGGCAGCATTACAACCGGCGGAGAAGTTAAGGCGCAGAAGAATGTTGATTATAATGCCAAAGGCAGCATTACTACCAAAGGTATTATCAACAGCAAGGCTGGAAACATCCACCTGCAGACAGACGCAGCTAAAGGCGACATCACCTTCGGTGGCGATGTAACTGCCGATCATGGTAACATCAATATCGACGTACTGCAGAACGGTAGTGTAACCGACCATGACAACAAATTCAAAGCTCTTGGCGACAAGGGTGATATCAACAGCGGCAACTTCGCACTGCAAATAAAGGGTGCCGGAGATGTTGACCTGCACGAGATTTATGCTACCAACAATGCGCTTATCGACGTTGCCAACGGCAATCTTACCTTGGCAAAAATCGACGGCAATCTGGTAGCTCTGCAGCTGAAGACCGAAGGTAAGCAGCTGAAGGTTGATGAGCTTATCGCAGGCACCAAGATTATTGCTCAGGGCAGCGACATTGACCTGAACAAGATTCAGCAGCGTCTGGATGCTGACGGCCTTCTGACCATCGTTCCGGACGGCGCACAGCCTGATAAGCCTATTGACAATCTGAAGATTGGTGAGATAATTACCAATAAGGGTGTCCGCTTCGAGCATCTGTGGCTGAACAACGGCTCTATCAAAGTGAGCGAGGGCATGTTCCATATCGATAAGCTGGTAGTCAACAATGTTGCGCATTTCAGCAATAAGCATATGAAGACTGCTGTATGGGGCGCACCGCCGCAACGTGACGGCAGCGACAGCGTTTACTGGAACAACATTGCAGTGAACAACCCGGCGCAAAATCTGACTGAATGGCGGCAGGAGGGTACTAACCCGGATAAATGGATGTTCCTGCACTTTACTGCACAGCCGAACGTTCAGCATAGCAACGGCGCATTGCTTGATCTGCGTAATTACGATTATGTTTATGACCAACGCTTTACCGCTGTAGACCATATGCTGCAGCAGCTCAACGAAAACAAAGCAGAGGAATATGACATCAATCACGCACCGGATGTAGTACAATACTTCCGCTACGACCTGTATGACCTGGATGAAGACGATAACAAGAGTGAACCCGTAAAAATCACTGTAGAAGCATAGGAGGAAACGCTGATGAACAAAAAGGCAGAGGCTTTTATCAAATACTTGGATGATAAGAAGATTACCTGCTTTGCCATTGAACAGATTAGCGAGGATAAGCTGAACACAGTGGTCTTCCGTTCTCACATTGTTGTTGAAGGCCAGCGTCTGCCGACGCTGGTCATCCTGGACAGCAGTATTTATGGTATGCTTCGCGTGCAGCTGGCAGCAAATGCTGTCAACGAAACTAACGAAGTGGCTATTCTGAGGGAAATCAACAAGGTGAATCGTCAATATAAGGTGTTCAAATATTATCTTACAGATGACGGTTCACTCTACCTGGACAGCTGCCTGCTCTGCCAAAATGGCAGGCTGGAGGGCGACATGATTTATACCGTGCTGGATGTAATCATCAAGCATCTGGAAAAGGAATATAAAAAAATAATGCAGCTCATCTGGCAGGCTAATTAGTCTGCCGGATGCAGCAAAGTTATGTATATCAAAGGGGTGTTGACGATGATTACTAATAAAACAAGCTTGCTGCTGGTTACGCTTTTGTTGGGATGCAGTGCCGTTGCTTTTGCAGGGCCTACAGATGAGCAGGCAGCAGAATTCCATAAAAGCGGTTTGAACAACGCCGGTGTGGCAGCCAACAGAGCTATGGAGTATATGGAGCGCCAGCGTGTTGCCAAACAGATTGCCGAGGACAAGGCCAAGGCAAGCAGCAAGATAGAGCAGGGGAGCGAAAAGCCTGATGCGGAGCAGCAGGCGGCAGTAACCTTTAAGCTGGAAAAGCTGGAGTTGGATGAATCCACCGTACTGGAGCAGGCAGAGCTGCAGAAGCTGACGGACGAATATATCGGTAAAGAGGTTGGCGTCAAGGATCTGTACGAGCTGGTGAATAAAATCAACAAGCTGTATCTTGATAATGGTTACTTTACCTGTCGTGCCATTTTGCCGGCACAGACAATCAAAAACGGTACGGTAAAAATTGAGCTTATCGAAGGCAAAACGAATGCTGTTGAGGTGCAAGGCAACAAGTATACCAAAAGCAAATACATCAGCAAGCGTATGAGCCTGAAGCAGGGCGAGGTTGCCAACATCAACAAGCTGAATGACGATTTACTGCGCTTTAACGCTGCCAATGACGTGCAGCTGCGCATTTCTCTGCAGGCCGGCAGCGAGCCGGGAACTACGGATTACGTCATCAGCGCCTATGAACCGCAGAACATTACCTGGACTGTTTACAGTGACAACGCAGGCAGTGATACGAGCGGCGAATACCGCGGCGGCCTGTTCTTTACGGACAGAAGCCTGACAGGTGTGCGTGACGCGCTGACGCTGAATACGATGCTGAGTGATGGCACCAAATCCTTCGGCTTTGGCTACAGCAGGCCCTTAGGCCATAGCGGTACCAAGCTGAACCTGCAGTACAGCGCCAACAGCGTTCACATTACGGACGGACAGCTGGAGCCGTTGAATGTACGCGGTCATGCTTATGCCATGAACGTTGGCCTGAGCCAGCCGTTAGTAGTGACGGAAAAGACTCGTACTGAGGCAACACTTGATTACGGCCAGCAAAATTCCAAAACTGATTTCAGCGGCCAACATTGGCTTGATGATACCATTAAAGGCGTTACGGCAGGCTATTCCGTAACTAATTACGGCGCAAGCTCTGTTATTTACCAAAAGCACAGCTTTAACACCGGTACGCATACCGATATCGCCGATAAGGACAAGGATTTTTCCCTGTACCAGCTGAATGGTCTGTACCAGAAAATGTATCAGCATGGACAGCTTTTGAGCCTGCGCCTGGACGCACAGCGTGGCTTCAACAATTATCTGCCTTCCGCCCGCCAGTTCTACATTGGCGGTATGTACAGCGTACGCGGCTACAAGGAAAGCCTGCTTGGCGGCGACAGTGGCTACAGTGTGGGCCTGGAATATTCCGTGCCTGTGACTGAGGACAAAAAGACTAATGCTTTCGTCTTTATGGATCATGGTCAGGTCTTTGGCGACAGTGCCTTTGACAGCCATGTACTGACAAGCTGTGGTCTGGGCGTGCGCAGCAACATCACGAAGCACATCGGTGCTGCGGTAACATTGGGCATACCTTTGATTAAGGAAATCAATAATAATGATGTAGATTCAACTCGCATCCATTTCATGGTAAGCGGTCAATTCTAAGAGAATATTGTGTAATAATAGGACTGGGGAAGCCTGGTCCTATTTTTTTTCCTGCATATATGTAGGAAAAAGCAGCTTTGCCTGTAGCTGATATCCTATTATATGAAAAAAAATTCGATAACTGATGACAATTACCGCAATTAAAGCTATAATAGGTATATAAACAAAAAATTATTTTATGAGGTGACATACAATGCAATTTCCGATAGTTTTAGGTGTTTCTGCACGTCACGCACATCTGTGCCGTGAGCATATGGATATTTTATTTGGTGAAGGCAGTGAGCTGCACGTTAAAAAGGCAATTGGCCAGCCCGGTCAGTTTGCTTCCGAAGAACAGATTACCATGGTAACTCCCAAGGATTCCATGAAGCTGCGTATCATCGGTCCTCTGCGTCCGGAAACTCAGATTGAGCTTTCCCTGACCGACGCGCGCAAGGTTGGCCTGGATGCTCCTATCCGCAACAGCGGCGATATCGCAGGTAGCGCAGGTGCTAAGCTCATCGGTCCGAAGGGCGAGCTGGAGCTGAAAGAGGGTATTATCATCGCAGCACGTCACGTGCATCTGTATCCGGAAACCGCTGAAAAATACGGCCTGAAGGACGGCGATATCGTTGATATCCAGACAGAGGGCGAGCGTTCCGTAACCCTGCATAATGTTCTGGTACGTGCGGGCGTAAAGCATGCCGATGAGGTTCATATCGACACTGATGAAGCTAATGCCTGCAACCTGGGCAGCGGCGTGATGGTTAACATCGTTTATAACAAATAATTCCACCGTTTTTCCAACAAAAGGATGGTGAGTATATGAAAAAAATTACAGCCTTGGCAGCAGCACTTGTTTTGTGCGCTGCGCATGCTTCCGCCTACGAAAACAGCTACGCAGGCTACAGTGTCAAGGACGGACAGCCTTACTATAAGCTGGAAGCGAAGAAGGTTTATGCGTATACCAATATCAGCAGCAAAAAGGCTTATCAGAACGAAGAGGATTTAAAAAATACCGCAGTTAATATTGTTAACTATTACACAGCAGAGGATATGGAGCAGATTTTAGGCGAAAAATTCTCTACTGCTTATTTTGATGCGGAATATGAGAAGCTGGCACTTTTGGAGCGCTCCCAGCTTAATCCGAAAACCGTGCCTGCGCCGCTGCTGGAGCTTGATAAATATGCCGAGCACGACAGCAATGGTAATGTAACTATCCAAAGCAAGGTGCTCAAGGAGAAGCTGGATCAGCTTACTCCTGTAATCAAGGTAGGCAAGATTGCCGGCAAAAAGGCAATTACCATTTCTTATATCTATAAGCAATCTGATGTACTGTTTAAAATTGATACCAGCATGGTTTCTGCCAATGACAGACTTTATCTGCTGTCGACGGTGAACAGTGATCAGGATGTATACGCTCCGAAGAAGGACGAAAAAGCTGCTGACGCTGATACAGATGTTGATATCGATGATATTGAAGATATCGATACTGACGAAGCAGGCAGTGAGGATAAAGCAGCAAAAACCAAGCCTCAGGACGCAGCTTCTATAAAGGAAGCAGTAGAAAAGGCTCTGCAGGTAGAAAATGTTGCTTTGCGCGACATTCCTGCAGAAACAATGCAGCGCTTTGATAAAGCACACACTGATCTGCTGAAGGGCTTTAAGGCTTTTGCTCCGACAAGCACGCCGAAGGCCATTAGCTTTACTGATACTGCAGTCGGCAAAAGTGTGCAACTGCCGGATGACTGGTTCTACGGCCAGCTGAACCTGCGATATAAGGATAAAGGCACCTTTTATCTGACTACGGCTTCTTCTATGAAGCAAATGCAGGACGTTGCCGCAAATACGGATTATGACAATATCTATTCTGTATTTGCTATTCCGGCGTCTGATCCTGAATACCAGCAAAAGTTCATGGATCTTTACACCAGCGGCATGCGCAATGTTCTGGAGCATTGGAATCATCTGCTTGTTACCGTCAGCGTAGATAATATTAATGACGCTGATGCTAAAGATCTTTTAGCAACGCCTGTTGCCAACAAGCTTGCTGTAGAAAGCATTATTAATGATGGTCTGCAGCGACTGAAGGGCTTTGGCAACGAATACTTTGCTTTGAAGGATTATAAGACAAATTTTGACTTCACCAAGGAAAAAGCTCTTATCGGCATCAATGCTGATACCCAATTGCTGAAGGATTTTGCTTATAACAACAAAATTTTGCTGAGCTGTAACCAAAAAGCTGCTACAGCGATGCTTTTTATCGCTAAAAATGGCGTGGAAACAGAAAAAAGCCTTGAACAGCAAGTAAACGAATGGCACTTTTAACTACACAGGTGTAATGAGTTGCAGTGCATAAAAATCTCACGTCTGAGAAAAGAAAAATTTAACATAATATACATTATCGGACGTAAAATATTATTTTGCAGTCTTTGCGGTAAAAAGGCAGCATTATAGACATAGTTATTTCCCGACTGAGGAATTTGCTTAAAAAAGCGTCGGATTATGATAATTTTTCGCTTTTTGCTCCTCCCCCGGAGGTTTGGAGAAGTTTTTAACGTTTTTTATGTTAAATTAGCTACCGTGCGCACTGCTGTTTGACGAAATTACTTTTATCTGTTATAATTTGTATAAGGTAACTATAAACACATGATTGGAGGGTCTAAAATGGGAAGAAGAAAAGCACTCCCGCCGGACTTTGATGGCAACTATACCGAAGATATGTTGTCTGAACGCCAACGTAACATTTTGAAATTCGTCCGTACTTTTATTAATCATAAGGGTTATCCGCCTGCTGTACGCGAAATCGGTGCAGCTGTGGGTTTATCCTCCAGTGCCAGCGTGCATAATCATCTGAAGAAGCTGCAGGAGTATGGCTTCATTCAGCGTGATGCTGCTAAGCCGCGTGCTCTGGAGCTGATGAGCGAGAGCGATGCCTGGAGAAACAAACTCCTTGTTCCGGTACCGCTGGTTGGCAAGGTTACTGCAGGTGTTCCTATTCTTGCTGTTGAGAACATTGAAGAGACCTATCCTATTCCTCGCGACCTGATTGGCTGCGACGATGATGTTTTCATGCTTTCCGTATGCGGTGACAGCATGATTAACGCAGGTATTCTGGATCATGACTACATTATTGCACGTAAGCAGAATTTTGCTAA
Source organism: Phascolarctobacterium sp. Marseille-Q4147 (assembly GCF_017968825.1). Taxonomy (NCBI): domain Bacteria; kingdom Bacillati; phylum Bacillota; class Negativicutes; order Acidaminococcales; family Acidaminococcaceae; genus Phascolarctobacterium; species Phascolarctobacterium sp. Marseille-Q4147. Next base: position 2,103,376 of record NZ_CP072874.1, read on the forward strand.
TAACGGCGATATTGTTGTTGCTCTGATTGATGGCGAGGAAACCACCGTTAAGCGTTACTTCCGTGAGCTGCGCAGCGTGCGCCTGCAGCCGGAAAACGATAAGTACGAGCCTATTGTAGGTTCTGACAACATTAAGGTGCTTGGCAAGGTTATTTCTGTATTCCGCATGCTCTAATAGCTTGACTGTAAAATGCATGTAAAATGATGTCACTTTAGCGTCATATACGAAAAACAGCTCTTTACAGAGCTGTTTTTTTGTTATATATTATAGTTATGAATATGTGTAAACGATTTTTAAAAGGAGATGACGCTTATGTTACATCCATATACTGATATTATCATGAACGCCCAGCAATTCTTTGCTGCGGACCAGAGCGAGGCGAATCTGGTGAAGCTGTTGCATGCAGTCAGCGTAATGCTGCAGGAAGGTGCCGAGGTGCTCATTCCTACTGCTGCCGATGCGCCGGAGGGACAGCTGCTGCTGCAGACGCAGACTACGGACAGCGGCCTGGAATATATGACTGCTTACAGCAGCAAAGAGGCCTACGAGCAGGGAGAGCCTTGCAACGTTATCAGCCGTCCTTTGGTCAACTATTTTGAAGCTATCCTGCAAATGGACGGCATTGCGGGTATTATCTTTAACCCTGCTTCCCCCGCTCCCTTCAATATCCAAAACCAGATGATCAAGGAGCTGCTGACTGATGCCAAGAAGAACAAGCAGCAGAACGCTATTTCCGTTTGGCGCGGAGATATTACTACTTTGGACTGCGATGCAATTGTCAATGCTGCCAACAGCACGCTTTTAGGCGGCGGTGGTGTTGACGGTGCTATTCACAGCGCTGCAGGACCGCAGCTTTTGGAGGAATGCAAAACCTTAGGCGGCTGCACAACCGGTGCTGCCAAGATTACCTATGGCTATAACCTGCCTGCAAGCTACATTATTCATACCGTAGGCCCTATTTATAACGGTAAGGTTGAACAAAGACTGGAGCTGGCCGACTGCTACAAGAACAGCCTGGACCTGGCGCGCAAGCATCATCTGCACAGCATTGCTTTCCCGGCGATTTCTACCGGTGTTTATGCTTATCCTGTGGATGAGGCTGCTCGTATCGCTCTTTTGACCTGCACCGAATGGATTAACGCTAACGCCGACTATGGCATGAGCGTTGTGCTTACCTGCTTCAACAGCGGCGTTTATAACGCTTATCAGGAGCTTGTTAAAAAGGCGCAGAACGGCGAGCTGGACTAAGTAAATAGTGCTTTTCCGTATAACAAAACCCGTGACTTCTTTCGGAGGTCACGGGTTTTTCTTAGCTTTGGAGTAAACTTAACAGCGTACAGATTTACGCATTGATGATATTGTTGAACAAAGATTTATTGGCTTCGATAGGCTGCTTACCGCCGACTACGCAGATCAGGCCGTCGCTGAGCATGTCCTCTACTACCTTAGCCAGTGCTTGCAGGTCTGCATTGCTTACATTGAGGATTTCGTTGCGGATGCGCTGACGCAGCTCTACGGGAACGTGCTTCAGATATTGCGCAGTAGCCTTGTCAAGACGCATGCTGTTGGTCAGGGGCTTATCCATTGTGCTGATGGTACCGATAACGTATTTGTTCAGCTCGCGTTCGGGGAATTCTTCGTTTCTCAGCCATTCTGCCAGACCTTGGTATGCCTCCAGAGTTTTCGGCAGCTGCGGGTCGCGGTAGGATGCAAACACGCCTACACCGTTCAGCTCAAAGCGTGCGGTAACGCCGTAAGCGCCGCCCTGAATACGGATTTTGGTCCAGAGATATTCGTAGCTAAGGATTGTTTCCAGTACAGCCATAGCGCCCACGTATTTATGACCGTGCTTAGCAAAGTTGCCGCCTGCAGCAACGTATTGTACCTTGCCTGCGGTAGCAATAGCCTCGTTGACAGTGTCTACGGGCAGAACCTCAGCCTTCTCCCCTGCTTCTGCCTCAGACAGCTTGCTGATGAAATCAAGGCATTGCTGTTTTACTGCTGCCTGCTCCTTTACGTCACAGCTGTAGCTGAGCAGGAAACGATTCTTCTGGAAGAAGCGTTTGATTAACAGGCGCAGTTGCTCCAGTACCTGCGGTGCCAGCTCGTCGAAGTTGTCCGTCAGCTTTTTGAGGAACTGGTAATAGCTGAACTCATCCTGCTCGTTGACGCGTGCGCCGGCAGAGCAATAGGAGAACAGTCTGGTGATAGCAACTGTCTGACCGCGGTTGAAGAAGTTGTCGTCCCAATCGGTTTTCAGCTCGGACACCAACTCGCGGAAGCGCTCCAGGTCGTCCATCTTGCTTTCCAAAGCAATAGCCTGCAGAATGTCCAGCATTTTCGGCAGGTTATCTGTGAGACATTTGCCTTTGGTGGAGAAGTAAATTTTATAATCATCCGTAGATTCTGCTTCGGTGAAGGCGCGTACAGCGAACGCAATACCACCGGTATACATGATGGCGTTGGTTGCCAGCTCCTGATAGCTGTAGCGCTCGGTGTTGAACTTGCCCATGATATCTGTGAGCAGATAGCACAGAGGCAGCTTTTCGGCTTCCATATCGGTAATATCAAAATAGAAGCTGGTATAAGCGATTTTATTTGTATTGCGCGGAAGATACAGCAAATGGCTTGTGCCCAGCTGCTCTTCCTGTGTTTCAATCTTCTCTACCTCCTGCCTGATGTCGCTGCGCTTCAGTACAGGGATGGTTGCGCGTGCTTTCTCACTGTCGGGAGTAGCCTGCAGACGGTGCAGCTCGGCGCATTCGTCGATATGCTGCTGCAGCTCCTCCTGGCTCATCTGTGCCTTGATAGCGCTCATTTTGGCAGCAGCGGCCTCCTGGTCTGCCTCCTCCTTGCCGGGCTGCGGCAGCAGAGTTACCAGCACCTTATGGGTGTTGTCCAGCAGATAGTTTTCGATAATGCTTTCGTAATAGTTGGTTTTCAGGCCCTCGCGCAGAGCTGCCAGATATTTGTTGTAACAGAGGCCCTCAATCGGATTGCCGTCATACAGCCAGTTATCCATAACGCCGATGCCCAGAATCAGTCCCTTGGGATAGCCGCCGAAATCTGCTTCACGCAGCTTGAATTCCATGGAGTTGATGTTAGCCTCCAGCAGCTTTTTATCAATGCCGTTGATGGTGATGTCCTGCAATGTTTTATAAATAACGCTAATAAATTTATCGCGCAGCTCCTTCTCACTGCCGCTGGCGCGAATAGAAAATACCGGCTGATACATGCTTGAGGTATAGCTGCCGTTGATAATCTGGCCCACGCCTGCGTCCATCAGCGCACGGCGCAGTGCGGAGGATTCGCTGTCCAGCAGGGTGCTTTTCAGCAGGCTCAGAGCCATGCTGGTCTGCAGGTCGGTTGCCTTGCCGGTTACGATGGAAAGCTCGTGATATGTTTTAGCGGTACAATCCTCCTCTGCCCCAACCGGATAAAAGGCTTCAATATCCGCAGTACGCAGCAAGGGCTGCTGCTCTGCGATGGCGGAATCAACAGTACCGGTTTTCTCGAAGCTGCTCAGATATTCGCTGTCGAGATATTCCAAGGTAGCGTCGATATTCATATCGCCGTATAAATAGATATAGCTGTTTTCCGGGCTGTAATAGGTTTTGTGGAACTGCTCGAATTTTTCCTGAGTCAGCTGCGGAATAGCGTCCGGATAGCCGCCGGATTCAAAGCGGTAGCAGTTATCAGGGAACAGCGCCTTCAGCGCTTCGTTTTCCAGATATGCGTCCGGCGAAGAATATACGCCCTTCATTTCGTTATAAACAACGCCGTTGTAGCTCAGCTCGCCGTCGAGACTGTCCAGATTATAGTGCCAGCCCTCCTGACGCAGGGTGTATTTGTTCTGGTAGAAGGAAGGATAGAACACAGCGTCCAGATAGACGTCCATCAGGTTATGGAAGTCCTTATCGTTGCGGCTGGCAACGGGATACATGGTCTTATCCGGGAAGGTCATAGCGTTCAAAAAGGTGTTCAGAGAACCCTTGACGAGGTCTACGAAGGGCTCCTTTAAGGGATATTTGCGGGAGCCGCAGAGAGAGGAATGCTCCAGAATATGTGCTACACCTGTATCATCTGCAGGCGGAGTTCTGAAGGAAATAGAAAAAACCTTGTTATCGTCATCGTTAGCAAGGTACAAAAGGCGTGCGCCGCTCTTGATATGCTCCATGATATATGCCTGGGAGCTGATTTCATCTACAAATTGTGCTTGTAAAACCTTAAAGCCGTGGTATACGGCATTTATTGCTAAAGTCATTGTTGCCTCCTAAAAATTTACACTATGGTATTTATTATAGCATATTTGCATATCTATTGTCTGAAATTCTTGTAAAAACAGTTAGCTGTTGCTAAAAAAGATTATCTCCTTGCCAAAAGCGCTGTTCTTGCCTATAATAATTAGTAGAATAGTCAGAATCTGGAGGGAGTATTCATGGAAGAAGCACGCTTTACACTGCGCATTCATCCTATTATTATGAATAAGATGAAGCATTTGGCAAAGATAAATGGCCGTTCGGTCAATAAGGAAATCGAACAGATTTTGAAATGGGTTATTGATGATTACGAGCGCCAATACGGCAAAATTGAGCTGACCAAGGCGGAAATGCCTGGCTTCAGCAAAGGCGCAACGGTTAAGGAAGCGCCGGAGCAGCCTATGGAAATGCTCTTCGGTTTGGATAATAAAAGCAAAAAATAATATATAGGCTCCCCTGCCCTACGCTATACAAATAATTAAGGCACTACTGCGCTCACAGTAGTGCCTTTAGTGTTTATGCTTATTTTGCTATTGCGTGCTCCTTCAGCTCCAGCTTTTGCTTTTCTTCTACCTCTTTGATACGGCAGCTGGCGAAAATAGAACCGGAAACGTTATGCCATACGCTGAAGATAGCGCCCGGAAGCGTAGCCAGCGGATTTGCAGCAAAGTTTGCCGTTGCCAGAGCAAGCGCCAAACCGCTGTTTTGCATAGCAACCTCAATAGCAATAGAAGTTTCCTTAGCGTAGGATACCTTCATCAGACGCGCCATGCCCAGGCCCAGTGCCATACCGATGCCGTTGTGCAGGACAACTGCCAGCATTACGATCAGACCGCAGCTCATCAGCTTAGCAGCATTGACAGCAACGATACCATCGATAATGGTTACAATCGCTATAACGGAAACCAACGGCAGAATACCGCCCAGCTTGACGATGGTTTCGTGGAAAAGGCTGTTTAAGATGATACCTGCAAGCACAGGCAGCAGCACAATCTTCACTACGGAAAGTACCATAGCCATAAAGCTTACCTCAACCCATGAACCTGCCAGCAGGTACACCAGCACAGGTGTTACCAACGGTGCAATCAGAGTCGAAGAGATGGTCATGCCAACGGATAAGGGAACGTCACCCTTAGCGATGTAGGCAATAACGTTGCTGGCAGTACCGCCGGGGCAGCAGCCTACGAGGATAACGCCCAGAGCGATATCAGTATCAAGATTCATCACTACAGCCAGAAAATAGGCTGCCAGGGGCATGATGGTGTATTGCAGGATACAGCCGGAAATAACCTCCTTAGGTCGGGAAAAGACGATTTGGAAGTCCTCGCGCTTGATGGTCAGGCCCATGCCGAACATTGCCGTGCCCAGGAAGAGAGCGGTATACTGCGGAATCCACATGAATTTTTGCGGATGTGTAAAAGCAACCGCAGAGGTGATTAAAATCACGACGGCGATGTACTTGGATAACAATCCGCTAACCTTGCCAATGATGTTTAAAACGCTGTTTTGCTCGTTCATATTAAATTGCCTCCTTACATGTATGCTGCCCTGGGGCAGTCACGCTGTTAATTGCCTCGAGCAGAAGCAATTACATGGGTATTGTACCACAAAAAGGAGGAAAAATCCATGCCCGGCTTAAAGTATCAGCAGGCCTCCAGCAGGTGCGACACCTTTACCTGCAGCTTATCGGCGATGCGGAATACCAGGTCCATACTCGGGCGCGCGCTTCCGTGCTCTATTTTGCTCAAATACTGCGGAGTAATGCCTATCTGCTCTGCGAGCATCCCCTGCCCCAGCTCCTGCATGATTCTGTAATAACGTATTTTTCTGCCCATTTCTACATACTTTTCGCAATACATATATCATCCACTCCTCTACTTCTTACTGATTATAGCTTACAGTATTTCCGGCATTTCTTCATGTAAAAAAAGGTGCGAAGACAGCCTTGATACTGCTTGCCAAAGTAAATACAGGCGCATTCCTGAAAAACGTGCCGGCAATCAGTGTTACTTTTGCGTTATGCCTTAGCATAATCTTATTATAAAAAATAGGATAGCCAGAGATTGGCTATCCTAAAAAATTTTTTGAGAAATTTTTAGATATTTTTTGTGAAAATGAATTTTGTACTTAGTTTACCGGTATCTCCTGTCTGGAAATAACCTCAATCAGCTCGCCTTGGCTTTTCAGCCAGATATCAATGCCCTTGCCGAAAACCTCTGCTTCGATAAGCGTACCGTTTTCGCCCTCCTCTACTACCTTGGCAGTAGGCAGGCGGTCAAGGATGTACTCGTAGCTGCCACCCTTAAACAGGAAGCGCAGGCGCTGCAGATGGCCGCCGTACATAAACTGGATGCGCTTGCGGAACTCGCCCTCCTCAAAGCGTTTGGAATACGGAACGGCAAAATGCGTTTCGGTGACGCTAAAGCTGTTGATTCTGTCGATGCGGTAGATAGTCGGGAAGGGATCGTTTTCTATCTCGAATTTGAGCTTCTCTTTCTCCTTGGGCACGATGAAGCCTGCCAAATAAAAGTAGAATTCGGAGAACATGATGCCTACGGGCTGCAGTCTGCGCTGCACTAGCACGCCGTCGGTGCGGCGGTAGTTGATGATTATCTCCAGATGCTCATGCACAGCGCCGCTAAGCTCCCACATTTTCTTCAGGAACTTATCCTTGTGCTGCGGTTCTACATAAAGCAGCTTTTCGTTGCCTATAAGCTCGCTCACACGCTGCTGCTCCGTTTTAGGGATACAGCAGTCAATCAGCTTATCGATAATCGGGTAAAGCTCATTTTTGGTGAAGGCCCTGCTTTCCAGCAGTATTTTGAGCGTGGCGAAAACCTCCTCGTTGGACAGCAGATTGCGTGAGGGCGGTACAAGCTGGTAAGCGCCGAGCTTCTGATTGTAGACCAAATCCTGCACCAGTCCTGATGCTTCATTCTGCTCATGTAAAAAGGACCGCAGGTCTTCTATGTCGCGCTGAATAGAGCGTAAGGAGCAGCCGAAGCGTTGGGCCTCCTCCTTCTTGTAGAGCATTTTGCCGTCTACCAGACGCGAATACATATAGAGCAAACGATCCTTTGCGATGCGTAAATCTGTCATTATTAGTTCCTCCCTGCCATGAAATTTGCAAAGCGGTTGATGTAAGAAAATCTCTTTAAGCTTATTATAGCACAATCATTCTCTTAAGCAAACGTTTTGCCACCGGCTATAAGCAAATTTTACCATAGGGGGAGGACACATATTGTCTTTCTCTAAAAATATTTTTGGCTTTTTTATTTATTTTAGAGATAACAGGCTAAAAATTACGCCTGTTCAGTTTTAAGCGCAGGCAGAACGCCATCCAGTGCTTCCAAAGCACGTGCTGCAATCTGAGCGTTCTTTTCTCTCTTCTTGCGGATGCGTACAGTGAGCGGCGGAATGAGGCCGAAGTTGATGTTCATCGGCTGGAAGTTTTCAATCGTCGGATTGCTGATATAGTTGGCCAGTGCTCCGTGTGCGGTTACGTCGGGGAATTCTACCTCAGGCAGCTCCAATACCGCTCTTGCGGCAGCCAAACCGGCCATCAATCCGGATGCTGCTGATTCAACGTAGCCTTCTACGCCTGTCATTTGTCCGGCAAAGTAGAAGCGCTTATTGCTGCGCAGGTTGAAGTGCTTATCTAGAAGCTGCGGCGAATTCAGGTAGGTGTTTTTGTGCATGACGCCGAAGCGGACGAACTCTGCGTTTTCCAGACCGGGAATCATGCCGAAAACACGTCTTTGCTCCGGCCATTTGAGATGTGTCTGGAAGCCTACCAGATTATAAAGGGAGGCAGCGGCGTTATCCTGACGCAGTTGTACTACTGCATATGCTTCCTTGCCATTACGCGGGTCAATGAGGCCTACAGGCTTCAGCGGGCCGAAGCGCATGGTGTCCTCGCCTCTTGCAGCCATTTCCTCGATAGGCATGCAGGCTTCAAATACATCATGCTCAAAATCCTTTACGGGAGCGCTTTCCGCATTGCAGAGAGCTTCCCAGAAGGCAACGTATTCCTCCTTCGTGTAGAAGGGGCAGTTGAGGTAGTCGGCGCCGCCCTTGTCGTAGCGTGAGGCACGGTAAACCTTGTCATAGTCCAGGGAATCGGCGGTAACAATCGGTGCTGCGGCATCAAAGAAGTGCAGATAATCAGCCTGCAGCAGCTTTTTGATATCGGCGAAAAGCGCGTCGCTGGTCAGCGGGCCGCTGGCTACGATAACAGTGCCTTCGAGGCTTTCCAGGTCGGTCACCTCTTCGTGGATGACGGTAACGAGCGGATTGGCCTTCACTGCTTCGGTTACGGCAGCGGCAAAGCCGTCGCGGTCAACAGCCAGAGCGCCGCCGGCAGGCACCTGATGCTCGTCAGCCTTTTGCATGATGAGGGAGCCTAAACGGCGCATTTCTTCCTTCAGCAGTCCGACAGCGTTTTCAATGTTGCCTGCGCGCAGGGAGTTGCTGCAGACAAGCTCGGCAAAATATGCGGTTTTATGTGCTTCGTCACTTTTTACGGGACGCATTTCGTGCAGGATTACAGGGATACCATGGCGCGTGAGCTGGGTAACGGCTTCGCAGCCTGCCAGGCCCGCACCGATTACGTGTACAGGAGAGATAGTCATTTATTCCTTGCTGCCTTTCTTAGTTGTAATAGTTTTCTTTGCAGTAGTTGCTTTAGTTGCAGTAGCTTTCTTTGCTGCAGTGGTTTTCTTCGCAGCAGTTTTGGTAGCAGTAGTTTTCTTAGCGGTAGTCTTTTTAGACGCCGTAGTTTTCTTGGTTGCGGTTGTTTTAGCTTCCGTAGTCTTTGCTGCAGCTGTTTTGGAAGCATATACCGGTCTTGCCTTGGAGCATTCCGGGTTGCTGCAGAATTTGCGCTTGCTGCCGTTACGTTCCACGTGCTCTACCATCATATGCTTGCATTCCGGACATTCTTCGTTAAGCGGCTTATCCCAAGTGGTGTAATCGCAGTCTGGATATCTTTCGCAGCCATAGAATACCTTGCCGGTCTTGCTCTTGCGTTCGAGGATATCGGCGCCGCACTTAGGACATTTAACACCAATCGGGTGCAGAATGGGTTTGGTATTGCGGCATTTGGGGAAGTTGGGGCAAGCCAGAAACTTGCCGAAGCGTCCTTCGCGGATAACCATCATGGTGCCGTCGTTGCACTTGTCGCAGGGAACGTCGGATACCTCGAGCGGGATTTCAACGATAGGAATTGCCACGCCGGCGTGGTCCAGCTCCTTTTTGAAGGGACCGTAGAATTCGCTGAGGACTTCGTCCTTGGTGTGCTTCTTCTCGGCAACCTCATCCAGCTTTTCCTCCATCTGGGCGGTGAAGCCGATGTTGATGAGTTCCTTGAAATATTCGGTGAGCATATCCACGGTCATAATGCCAAGCTCGGTAACGAGCAGCTTTTTGGCATCCTTAACAACGTAACCGCGGGTGAGCAGTGTAACGATGGTAGGTGCAAAGGTGCTGGGGCGGCCGATGCCCTTCTCCTCCAGCTCCTTGATGAGCGTTGCTTCGGTGAAGTGCGCAGGCGGCTCGGTGAAGTGCTGTTCTGCCGGCATGAGCTTGTAAAGCAGCAGCTTGCTGCCGGGTTCAACATAAGGAACCTTGGAGTCCTTTTCTTTATCGTCATATTTGCTGTGCAGCTGCAAGAAGCCCGGGAATTTCAGTACGGAGCCTGTTGCACGCAGCTGGTAGTCGGCAGCATCAATTGTCAGGGTGGTAACGTCATAAACAGCGTCCGTCATCTGACTGGCAACAACGCGGTTCCAGATGAGCGTATACAGCTTCAGTTGGTCGTTGGTGAGGTGCTCCTGCATCTCGGCCGGGGTACGCATGACGCTGGTCGGACGAATCGCCTCATGCGCGTCCTGAGCGTTCTTTTTGGTGCTGTAATGGTTTTCCTTCGCCGGGCAGAATTCGCTGCCGAAGTTTTGCTTGATATAGTCGCGGATTTCGCTAATGGCAACCTCTGCCAGACGCACGGAGTCGGTTCTCATGTAGGTAATCAGGCCAACGGAGGTTTTGCCCAGAGATACGCCTTCATAAAGCTGCTGTGCAAGCATCATGGTCTTTTTAGCGCTGAAGTTGAGCTTTTTGTTGGCCTCCTGCTGCATGCTGGAGGTAGTAAACGGCGGTACGGGGTGACGCTTGCGTTCTTTTTTTACTGCGTCGCTTACAATATAATCAGCCTTGGAAAGTGCCTCCTCCGCAGCTCTGGCCTCCTGCTCGTTGTGCAGCTCCAGCTTTTTGCCCTTATATTTTACTGCTTCAGCTTCAAAGAGCTGGCCCTTGCTGCCTTCACGCAGCTTGGCGCTTAACGTCCAGTATTCTACCGGCACGAAATCTTCGATTTCACGGTCGCGGTCAGCAACGATTTTGGTAGCAACGGATTGTACGCGGCCGGCGCTGAGTCCCTTGCGGATTTTGCGCCACAGCAACGGGCTCAGCTGATAGCCTACGATGCGGTCTAAAATACGGCGTGCCTGCTGTGCATCAACCATATCCATGTCAATGCAGCGCGGATGCTTGATAGCGTCCTTGACAGCGGCAGCGGTAATTTCATGAAATTCGATACGGCAGGCAGATGTCGGGTCAATTCCCAGGATAAATGCCAGATGCCAGCTGATTGCTTCACCCTCGCGGTCAGGGTCAGTTGCCAGTAAAACTTTGTCGGCTTTTTTGGCTTCAGCCTTCAGGGATTTGATCAAATCGCCCTTGCCGCGGATGTTGATATATTTCGGCTCAAATTCGTTTGCATGCTCCTCGTCCGGCAGAAAGGTTACACCCAGGGTGCTTTTCGGCAGGTCGCGCAGATGTCCCATTGAAGCCTTTACAGTATAGTTTTTACCTAAAAATTTTTCGATAGTCTTGGATTTCGTAGGTGATTCCACGATAACCAGAGTCTTTGCCATTTATGTTCCTCCTACTTTCGGTAGTAACGCTGCGCCTGATCTGTAGCCACCAGTCCGGCGGCCTGCAGGTCAAGCAGTTCCATGCTCACGGCAGCAAAAGCGGCTCCGCTCTGCTCCGTAAGCTTTTCTAAAGAAAGCGCTCCTGCCTGCAAAAGCGCAAGCAGCTTCGCTCCTAATTCCGTTGTGACAGGTGCGGGCGCAGGCTTTGGTTCCTGCTGCGCGCAGTCAAATATACTCGGCTGGGTTATGCGGCGGTTCATCGCCTGCTGCCAGCTTCTTTTATCGTCTAAAATATCCTGTGGCATATCTACCAGCTTGGCACCGGTGCGGATAAGCTCGTGACAGCCTATGCTGCTGCCGTCGAAAATATTCCCCGGTACGCAATAAACCTCACGTCCCTCATCAGCAGCGATGTTCGCCGTAATTACAGCGCCGCTGCGCTTGCCTGCCTCTGCTACCAGTACGGCCTGCGACAGACCGACGATGATGCGGTTGCGTGCAGGAAAGTTGGCCGCTGCGGGCGGAACTCCCGGCGGATATTCCGTCACCAATGCGCCCTGCTCAGCAATGCGGGCGAACAGTTTGGCGTTTTCGGGCGGATAGACAATATCCAACCCGCAGCCTAATACTGCTACCGTCGTACCTCCGGCCTGCAGGCAGGCCTCGTGCGCCGCCGTATCAATGCCCTTGGCACCGCCGCTGATGATGGGTATGCCCTCGCGCGTCATCGCCTTGGCAAAGTAGCCTGCGGCACGCACGCCATATTCGCTGCAGCGCCGTGAGCCGACGATGGCCAAAGCATAATTTGCCTGCGGCAGCTCGCCCTTGACGTACAAAACTAAGGGCTTGTCGCTTAATTGGTGCAGGCTTTGCGGATAAGCAGCATCGGTATAGGCCAGTATCTGCACGCCGTTATGACGGCAGAAGTAATCCAGCCTTTGCGGCAGGCGTGCATCACGGTTGCTGATAAAGTTTTGCACTGCTCGCGGCGTACAAAGCCCTGTTGCCGTGAGTTTGGCGGCACTTGCTTCAAAAACAGCGCGGGCACTGCCCAAAGCGTTAATCAGATCAGGTATTCTGCTGCGTCCCAGACCGGGGACAACAGCGCAGACAGCGGCAAGATATAAGGTATCCATAAGGTCACACTCCTCCTGTAATAAATACATGATTATGCAGTCAGAGCGGAACTTCATGCCACAGCCTTCATAATATGCGATTTTCTTACATTATAATGATGAAATTCGTATTGGTCAAGTAAATTAATTATACAATAGAAGAAATCGTCAGCAAAATGCGGGGTAAATTCTTCACGAAAACGCACAAAAATCGGCCTATATACAGCAAAAGGACTCCCTCATGCGAAGGAGTCCGAAAATTATTTTTGCAGTCTTTGCATAACGTAGTCGACAATCTGCTGTGCTGCCAAAGGATGGGCATGCTCGCTGCAGGCTGTTGCCTCACGCGGGCTTGCCGTGCTGCTTTTGATATGCTGCACCAGCTCGTCGGTAGAACGTGCCACCAGAGCGCCGCAATACTGCTGCAGGAAGGCGGCGTTGCCCTCCTCCTGCCCCGGCAGCGGCTTGTAGATTAAAAGGTCCAGTCCGCTCGCCAGTACCTCGGCAGAGGTTAAACCGCCGGCCTTGGTGATAATCATATCAGCGCCGGCCATGAGCTGCGGTACGTCCTCGCGGAAGCCGTAGATTTCGGCCGTAGCGCCGTATTTGGCTTGCAGCTGTGCGGCCAACGCTTCATTGTGACCGGTGACGGCAACAACGCGCAGGTTTTTCAGAGCGGCGCGCTGCAGTGCTGTAATAATCTCGGCCATCGGCAGCAGGCCCTCTCCCCCGCCCATCAGCAGGCAGACGCGTTCGTTTTCGTCCCAGCCGAAGAACTCGCGGCATTTCTGCTTATCGTGCTTAATCATAAACTGCTGACGCACGGGAATGCCCGTAGCCTGAATGTCGGCAGTTGTCGTGAGCTTGTCACGCAGCAGCTCGTCGGCGATAAAGTAGGTATCCACGCCATCGCAAACCCACCAGCGGTGAATCGTAAAGTCGGTTACTACGGCGCCGAGCCAAAGCTTGGGATGCTGCTTTTTGTAATAGCCGATGATGCCTGCGGGTGTAGCGTGCGTAGCGATTACCGCATCGGGCTGTACGCTGCGCAGGTAGCTGCCGCCTAACCACGCCAGGAGGCGGTTTAACAGCTCACGCAGCCATAAGGAGCCGCCCTGCTTGTTGCCCCAGCTGTAGGCTAGCTTATAAAGCCAGGGGCAGCATTTTAAAATCCACAGGTAGGTGCCGAGAAAGGCCTTGCCCAGAAACTGCGGGAAGAAGTCGAAGATGTTGCCGTGGATGACCTCAACCTCCGGACGGTCGGCGAAAGTCTGCTCCAGCGCTTCGGCTGCCAGCCTGTGTCCCGAGCCTATGGGTGCCGAAAGCAGGAGCACAGTATATTTTTTTCGTGTTTCGTGCATATGTATCACCATCTATATTGTATCTGAAATATAGCTAATCGGAATTTTTTTGCGAAAAAGGCTTGCTATCATAGCCTTTATATTGTATCATATTTTTAACTACAATCAATAGTTAATGTTCTCGCAAAGAGTAAAATTCGTGAGAAATTTTTGGGAGGCTCATCAAATGACTACAAGAAGACCTGTTGAAAGCTTTAGCTTTCCTGTAGAAAAAATTAAAGAAGGTTACTATACTGACGCATATTTTATGCGTTCCGAAGAAATCTTAAACGGTGATAATTACCATCCGCGCGTGCTGATGCAGGTGTTCGCCCGTGACCATGTTGTTGTTTGCGGTACCGACGAGGTCATTGCTCTGATCCGTCAATGCGCTTTCCATCCGGAAACTATCGAAATTCATTCCCTGCGTGACGGCGAAGAGGTTGACGAATGGGAAACCGTTATGACTATCGAAGGCGATTATGCCGACTTTGCGCATCTGGAAACCATCTATCTGGGTATTCTGGCACGTCAGAGCCGCATTGCTACCAATGTTCGCCGCGTAGTGAAGGCTGCCAACGGCAAGCCGGTGCTTTTCTTCCCTGCACGCTATGATATTTACCAGACTCAGGAATCCGACGGCTATGCAGCTTTGGTTGGCGGCATCCACGGCTTCTCTACCGACGCCAACGCTCTGGCAGCAGGCGGCAGGGGGTTGGGCACTATCCCCCACGCATTGATTGCTTCCTATAAGGGTGACACTGTTGCTGCTACCGAAGCATTCGATAAATATGTTGATCCGTCTATCGCACGTATCGCTCTGGTTGACTTTGACAACGACTGCGTAAACACTTCTCTGGCTGTTGCCCGCAAGCTGGGCAAAAAGCTGGCAGGTGTGCGTCTGGATACCTCCGGCAGCATGGTTGACAAGAGCCTGTGGACTCAGATTGGTACCTTTAAGCCGACCGGCGTCTGCAAGGAGCTTGTTTGCAACGTTCGCCGTGCGCTGGATGCCGAAGGCTTCAACCACGTTAAGATTATCGTTTCCGGCGGCTTTGACGCTGAGCGCGTAGCAGCCTTTGAGGAAATGGGCGTGCCTGTTGATACCTATGCGGTAGGTTCTTCCTTCTTCGACGGCAACATCAACTACACTGCTGATATCGTTAAGGTTGACGGCAAGGACTGCGCTAAGGCCGGCCGTAAATACAATCCTAACCCCAAAATGGAGCTTGTAAAATAATTTGCAACAATGAGGTTGCAGTGCGAAAGTGCTGCAGCCTTTTTTGCTATACGAACACCATAGTAACCTAAAAGCTTAGTTAAAAGTATAAATAGAACTGCAACGTAAAAGTCAGTTAGAAGTTTAGCTTGAAGTACAACGTAAAAACAGGAGAATATAGTGTCATGCAGGGAATAAAAATTACAGCGAGTGAGTGTTTGGAACCAAATGCGGGCGCATTGTTTGAGCGCTATGCTTTGCTCGTACAGTACAATCTCTTGGCTTCGCGCGAGTTTTGCTGAACTTTGTCTTGGTTCCATACGCAACGAGCGACCGTAATTTTTGCTGACCGAAAGGACACTAATTCTCCGACTATAGCTCATTCTATGATATTTTTCGTATCAAAGTAAAGGAGATTAAGCGTTGTATAGAGAATAAATGTTACAGCGAATCCCAATTTTTGCTGACCGTAGAGATACTTACTCTCCGAAATACAATATATCTTTGTAATATTTTTCATCTACATAAAAAGGAGAACCCACCATGTCATTGAATACAACTCCCGCTGCCGAACGTACCCACATCGGCATCTTCGGCAAGCGTAACGCCGGCAAGTCCAGCCTGATTAACGCCATCACCAGTCAGGAGCTTGCCATTGTCAGCGAACAAAAGGGCACCACTACCGACCCTGTATATAAGGCTATGGAGCTTTTGCCTCTCGGCCCCGTGATGATTATCGACACCCCCGGCCTCGACGATGAAGGTGAGTTGGGCGTACAGCGCATCGCTAAGGCTCAGCAGGTGCTGAACAAGTGCGACATCGCTCTGCTCGTTGTAGATGCCAGCGTAGGCCTCAGCGAAGCGGATAAAGCGCTGTGGCAGCAGCTGCAGGCGAAAAAGCTGCCCTCCATCCTCGTGCTGAACAAGGTAGAGCTGCTCGACGAAATGCGCCAGGCACTGCTCACTATGGAGGCCATGAAGCTCACCAAGCAATGCTTCCTCGTCAGCGCTATCACCAACCGCAACATCAACGAGCTGAAGGAGGCTATCGCCGCTTTGCGCCCGCGTGAGGTAGAACGCCAGCTGCTTGGCGATTTAATCAAGCCCTGCGACATCGTAGTGCTCGTAACGCCGATTGACAGCGCTGCACCCAAGGGCAGATTGATACTGCCGCAGCAGCAGGTACTGCGCAACGTGCTCGATAACAAGGGCATCGCCGTAACCGTACAGGAAAGCGAACTGGCGGAAGCACTGGCACGCCTCGCCTTCCCGCCTAAGCTCGTCGTAACCGACAGCCAGGCCTTCGGCGCAGTAAGCAAAATTGTGCCGCCTACAGTTCCGTTAACCTCCTTCTCCATCCTCATGGCGCGCTACAAGGGCACGCTCAGCTCTGCCGTGGAGGCAGTGCGTGTACTCGATATAGTGCAGGATGGCGATAAGATACTCATCAGCGAGGGCTGCACGCACCACCGCCAATGTCAGGACATCGGCACAGTAAAGCTTCCCGGCTGGATTCGCAGCTTTACCAAAGCGGAGCCTGAATTCTGCTTCAGCAGCGGCACGGAGTTCCCCGAGGATTTGTCCCAATACAAGCTCGTAGTGCATTGCGGCGGCTGCATGCTCAACGAACGCGAAATGCAAAGCCGCAGCGAGTGTGCTGCAGCGCAGAACGTCCCCATGACCAACTACGGCATTGCCATTGCCTATATGCACGGCATTTTAAAGCGCAGCGTCGCTCCCCTGCCGGATATCGCTAAGCTGCTGGAGTAAAGCAGCTGAACAGGAGAAAGTGAGGGTATGAACCATGCACAGCTTTTTATATTATTACCTGATCTTCATCAACTGCACCGCCTTTGTCGTCTACGGTGCGGATAAAGCCTTCGCCAAGCTGCATAGCTGGCGTGTGCCGGAAATAGTGCTGCTGCTTTTGGCAGCGCTCGGCGGCAGCGCAGGCGCGTTTATTGCCATGCAGCTTTTCCGCCACAAGACACAGCATTTGAAGTTCATCTTCGGCGTACCGCTCATTTTCTTCCTGCAGGTAGCACTCATCAGCTATTTTTTCTATAAGGGCTGAGCGCTCTCTAAAAACCGTACAAAACCGTACAACCCCTTGCTGCATAAGGCTTTGGGGCTGTACGGTTTTTGTGTTGCACTTATAACTCCGCAACCTTCGGTGGATACTTTGCTTCAAAAGCGCGCAACACACCAAGCAGTCTTTCGTCCAGATAGCTCATGCCCTGCTCCCGTAGTTTTTGCGGAATGCCGTAGTAGCATTCTGCTACCGCACCGGTGATTGCTGCCAGCGTGTCGCTGTCGCCGCCGATAGAAATAGCATTACGGATAGCATATTCATAGCTTGTCGACTCGAAGAAGGCCATCAATGCCTGCGGTACGGTATTTTGGCAGGTTTCATTGAACATATAGGAATCGCGGATGCCGTCGAGCGTAAAGTTCATAGGATAATAGTTAGCATCAATGTAATCCCTGATAGCTTGCATATCTGCACCCTGCTTAGCCATAAAGGCTGCCACAGCAGTTGCCTCCGCTCCCTTGATGCCCTCCGGATGGTTGTGCGTCACGTCTGTCACCATCAGCGAAAGTTGTTTGACCTGTTCCATGGTATTCGCAGCATAGACAACACCGCTCACGCGCATTGCCGAACCGTTGCCATAGCTGTTATAAGGCTGCGGGTCGTCGAAATTAAGCCAGCAGGAAAACGTTCCGCCATAACCGGCATCAGGATATGCATTACCAATGGCACGCATCTTTGCTACAGCCTGCTTGCGCAAATCGCTGAAATCAGGCTTGCTCTTCAAAACATCAAATTGACCGAACCCAATACCTATACTTCCTTGATCCAGTCAAAAATAGACCTGGCGAAGAATACAAGGTCTGTTAAAAAGACGCTGACTATTCCTGCATGGCTCAACAGGTGCGCTCTGGATGCCAATATCAATTTCAGCAGCCTGCTGCAGGACGCTCTCGTTAAAGAGCTGAAAATCGTCTAAACCGTACACCATAACAAAAACCGTACACGCGCAAAGCCTTGCCCGGCCTGCGTTTGTACGGTTTTGTACGATTTGTGCGGTTTTTGAGGATAGCCAAAATATACGCATATAAAGCTAAAGAAACGCTCTGCCAACCTTACGGTCAGCAGAGCGTTTTATTGTGTCGTTATTAAGCCTCAGCTTATTTGAAGTAGCTTACGCCGGACAGGAAAATCTTCTGATCCTTGTCGCCCGCAATGTTGCGGAACAGGCCCGGAGCAAAGCGCTCGCTGTGGCCCATCTTGCCGAGGATACGTCCGTCGGGGCTGGTGATGCCTTCGATAGCATACAGGCTGCCGTTCGGGTTAAACGGAGTGTTCATGGTCGGTACGCCCTGAGCATTTACATACTGGGTAGCAACCTGGCCGTTAGCGAACAGCTCTTTGATAGTGCTTTCCGGAGCGTAGAAACGGCCTTCGCCGTGAGATACGGCAACTGCATGTTCTTCGCCGGGCTCGCACAGGCTGAACCACGGAGATTTGTTGGAAACAACTCTGGTGGTAACAATCTGGGAAATATGGCGGCCGATGTTGTTGAAGGTCAGTGTCGGTGCATCGCTGGTCATGTCGCGGATATCGCCATACGGAACGAGGCCGAGCTTAATCAGTGCCTGGAAGCCGTTGCAGATACCCAGCATCAGGCCATCGCGGTTTTCGAGCAGGTCGCTGATTGCTTCCTTGATGCGCGGGTTGCGGAACATGGTAGCGATGAACTTGCCGCTGCCGTCAGGCTCGTCACCGGCGCTGAAGCCACCGGGAATCATCACAATCTGGGAGTTGTTGATATATTTAACCATTGCTTCTACGGATTCTTCGATAGCAGCAGCGGTAAGGTTGCGCACGATGAAGGTGTTAGCTTCGGCACCTGCAGCTTCAAAAGCACGCGCGCTGTCATATTCGCAGTTGTTGCCGGGGAATACGGGGATGAATACGCGCGGTTTGGCGATATTCACCGGAGCGGTGAGCGTCAGCTCGCTCTTGTACAGCGGCATAGCGATGTCAGCAGGCTCCTCTGCCTTCGGAGTGCCGTCCGGGAAGATGCCCAGCAGCGGCTCGCGGTATGCGGCAAAGGCTTTCGCAGCGTCAATCTTGGTGTCGTTGATGGTGATGCCTGCTTCGGCGGTAGTGTGGCCGAGCAGCATGTAATCCAGACCTTCGAACAGCTCTTCCGGTTCTATGCCGGCTGCCAGCTCGATAACCATGCCACCGGGCTGCATAGTGAAGAGGCTGTCGGTATCATGGAACGGTTTGATGAATTCAAAGCCAAGCTCGTTGCCCAAGCTCATGGTGGTTACCAGTGCAGCTACGCCACCCTCTTTAACAGCGGCAGCAGCAGCAATCTTGCCTGCTTCCATAGCCTTGTGTACAGCGGTCAGGTTTTCCTTCAGGGCTGCAAAATCAAGTACTTCGGCACTGTTGCGCGGGCAGGACAGGAAGATTACCTTGTCACCTGCTGCCTTGAAGTCGGCAGATACAGCCTTGTTGCCGTCGATTACGCCTACGGCGAAGGAAACGAGTGTCGGCGGAACGGTTTTGTCCATGAAGGTACCGCTCATGCTGTCCTTGCCGCCGATTGCCGGCAGGTTCAGAGCATCAAGTGCGGTGAAAGCGCCCAGCAGTGCGCTGAACGGCTGGCCCCAGCTGTTGGCATCATGCAGTTTCGGGAAGTACTCCTGCAGAGTCAGGCGCAGCTTAGCGGGGTCAGCACCCAGAGCTACGGCACGAACTACGGATTCGGTTACTGCGTACATAGCGCCGTGGAACGGGCTCCAGCAGGCAACGTTCGGGTTATAGCCGCAGGCCATTACGCTGGCTGCGGTGGTGTTACCGTGCAGCACGGGGATGCGGCCTACCATGCCTTCGCTCGGAGTGAGCTGAGTTTTGCCGCCGAACGGCATCATTACGGTGCCACGGCCGATGGTGCTGTCAAAGCGCTCGGACAGGCCCTTTTCGCTGCAGACATTCAGACGGCCGAGGTTAGCCAGCCATGCAGCCTCCAGGTCAGCAGCAGAGGTTACTTCGGCAGGAACCTGCTCGAATACGTTGTCCTCTTTTTCTTCGCTTACTACGATATTGGTGTGCTGTGCAACGCCGTTGGTATCGAGGAAAGCGCGGGACAGGTCAACAATTTTATCGCCACGCCAGAACATAACCAGGCGCGGTTCTTCGGTAACGTCGGCAACAACAGTTGCTTCCAGGTTTTCTTCGTCAGCATATTTGATGAAGGCATCGCGGTCAGCGGCAGCGATAACAACAGCCATACGCTCCTGAGATTCAGAGATAGCCAGCTCGGTGCCGTCCAGGCCTTCGTATTTCTTGGGAACCTTATCGAGGTCAATTACAAGACCGTCGGTCAGCTCGCCGATAGCAACGGATACACCGCCTGCACCGAAGTCGTTGCAGCGTTTGATCATTGCGGTTACGGCAGGGTTGCGGAACAGGCGTTGGATTTTGCGTTCGGTCGGAGGATTGCCCTTCTGTACCTCTGCGCCGCAGCTCATGAGGGAGTCAACGGTGTGCTCCTTGGAGGAACCGGTTGCACCGCCGCAGCCGTCACGGCCGGTTTTGCCGCCCAGCAGCACTACGATATCGCCGGCAGCGGGACGCTCACGGCGAACTGCACTACGGGGAGCAGCGCCGATTACGCCGCCGATTTCCATACGCTTCGCAACAAATTTATCATGGTAGTATTCCTGTACATGGCCGGTTGCCAGACCGATCTGGTTGCCGTAGGAGCTGTAGCCTGCAGCTGCGCCGATGGTAATCTTGCGCTGAGGCAGCTTGCCGGGCAGGGTTTCGCTGATCGGGGTGCGCGGGTCGGCACTGCCGGTTACACGCATAGCCTGATATACATAGGAACGGCCGGACAGCGGATCACGGATTGCACCGCCGAGGCAGGTTGCAGCGCCGCCGAACGGTTCGATTTCGGTCGGATGGTTATGGGTTTCGTTTTTGAACATTACCAGCCATTCTTCGGTTTTGCCGTCGATTTCGATAGGCACAACGATAGAGCATGCGTTGATTTCTTCGGACTGGTCAAGGTCAGCCAGCTTGCCTTCCTTGCGCAGCTTCTTCATGCCGATTACGGCAATGTCCATCAGGGTTACCGGACGCTCGGTGTCTTCACCGTAAACCTCGTCACGGGCAGCCATGTATTTGTCATAAGCCTCTTGTACAGGCTGGGTAAAGGTGCCGGGAACGATATCTACATCCTCAATCTGCGTCATGAAGGTGGTATGACGGCAGTGGTCGGACCAATAGGTATCCAGCACACGGATTTCGGTAATAGTCGGCTCGCGGTGCTCTTCATTGAAGTATTTCTGGCACCACAGCAGGTCGTCCAGGCTCATAGCCAGGCCCATGGATTGACGCAGTGCTTCCGCTTCTTCCTCAGACATGGTCAAAAAACCGGTAACGGATTTAACCTTTTCCGGTTCCTCGCAGGTGCTGATGAGGGTTTCGGGTTTAGCCTGCTCAGCCTCACGCGCTTCAATCGGGTTGATGCAGTAAGCCTTGATTTTTTCAACTTCTTCCGCAGTCAGCTCGCCTTCCAGCACATATACCTTAGCAGCAGCAACCATCGGGCGCTCCTTTTGGGTAATCAGCTGGATACATTGTTCGGCAAAATCCTCGCGCTGGTCGTATTGACCGGGCAGCAGCTCTACAGCGAAGGCAGCCTCGCCTGCAGCCAGCGGCAGTTCCTCCTCTACGACATTGTCGACAGGCGGCTCGGACAGCACCAGCTGTTTAGCCATAGCGAATTCTTCATCGCTCAGGCCCATCACGTCATAGCGGTTAACGATACGCATACCGGTAAGATTGCTCATACCGAGGTTGTTGCGCAGGTCTGCCAGCAAGCCATGTGCTTCGACAGCAAAGGCATCCTTCTTTTCTACAAAAAGTCTTCTAATGTTACTCATATACACGGCCTCCAATGTAATTTTTTCGAGGTGAATACTTGCTATTTATGTATCTATTTTAACACACTTCGGCGTTTTATCCAATATGGATAACGATAAATATAGGCATATTAGTGAACATTTTTCAGTTTTAGCTAAAAATAATTCGGAAAATCAGCCATAATGCAAAAATGGCCACCCTGAAAGATGACCATAATTTTATTGAAAAGGAATGTTTGTGATAACGCTTATTATAACGCTTATTATTTGGCAAACTCCTGGCTTACCTTGGCAATCGCTCTTACCGTAGCGCAGATATCGGGCTGAGCCAGAATGCCGCTGACTATGGCTGCACCGTCAGCGCCTGCCGCACGCACCTCGCGGTAATTGTCCGCAGTTACGCCGCCGATGCCGACAACAGGCAGTCCTTTAGCCTTGCAGATGGCTGACAAACCATCAGTACCCAGCTTTTGCACGTCTGCCTTAGTAGCAGTGCCGAAGACAGCGCCGCAGCCAAGGTAATCGGCGCCGCTTTGCAGCGCCTCTGCGGCTTCCGTCGGATTGTGCGCCGAAACGCCGATGATGTAATCCTCGCCCAAAAGCTTGCGCGCCGCAGCGCATGGAAGGTCGTCCTGCCCCAAATGTACGCCTGCTGCCCCCACCGCCATAGCGATATCCAGACGGTCGTTGATAATCAGCGGCACGTTAAAGCTGTCGCACAGTGCTTTCAGCTGCAGCGCTTCTGCGTACATCTCCGCACTGGATGCTGTCTTGGCACGGTACTGCACCAGCGTCACGCCGCCCTCGAGCGCCTCATGCACGCAGTCAATAAGCGCCCTGCCCTGCAGGCAGCCATCGTCTGTAACCAGATAAATACTGTAATCAGGCTGTGCTTTCATCAGGACACCTTTTCCTCCGGCTTCAGGTTTACCAGATTCCACTTCGTAGTTACATGGTAGATTGCGTCAATCAGGCGCACCTTGAACATGCCAGGGCCATCCTTCTTCTCGAGGAAGTTGGCTGCCAGCTCGGCGCTCTGGCCCATGATTACTACGCCCAGTGCTGCCGCAACGAGCATATCCTTGGTGATAGCAGCGCAGCAGGCAACTAAGGTAGTAGTCATGCAGCCGCTGCCGGTGATGTCCTGCAACAGCGGGTGACCGTTGTTCAGTACAACAGCCTGCTTGCCGTTGCTGATGTTGTCAATCGGGCCAGTGACAGCAAAGACGCAGCCGAATTTGGCAGCAGCGTCCTTGGCGGTGCGCAGTGCTTCGCCCTCTTCGGTTCCCTGCTCCATGTTGTCTACGCCACGGCCGCCGGTTGCACCCAGCAGCAGCGCCTGACATTCGCTGTGGTTGCCGCGCACGATGTCAATATAGCCTGCGTTCAGCAGCTTTAGCGCGAAGTTCAAGCGTACGGTAGAAGCCATTACGCCCACGGGGTCCAGCACCACGGGGATGCCCTTGGTTTTGGCAGCCTGCGCCGCACGTTCCATAGCAATCTGCTTATTGAAGCTCAGCGTACCGAGATTCAGCACCAGTGCATCGGCACCGGCAGTAATTTCAATAACCTCCTCCGGCTCATCGGCCATCACAGGAGAAGCACCTGCTGCCAGCGCAGCATCTGCACAGCTTTCTGCCGTAACGTAATTAGTAATTTCGTGGATGACAGGTCTTGCCTTACGCAGCTTGTCAACCAGCTCGCCAAAAGTATTTTTTAAATCCATTAGTCTAAGATACCAGCCTTTCTGTATAAATCAACAAAATGATGCGTCGGTCCGCAGCCGCTGCCCAGTTCGATGCCATGCTCGATGGCTTCGGTAACGTAGGCCTTGGAGGCGCGTACTGCCTCAGGCAACTCCAGTCCCTTGGCTAGGTTTGCCGCCAGACTGCTCGAGAGCGTGCAGCCTGTGCCATGCGTATTTTTCGTAGGGATGCGCTTGCCGGGGAACCATGTTTCCGTGCTGCCGTCAAAGAGCAGATCATCCGCTGTATCGCTCAAATGACCGCCCTTTACGAGCACAGCCTTCGCACCCAGAGCAATAATTTTTTCCGCAACGGCGCGCATCTGCGCCTTCTCCGTAACCTGCATACCGGTAATCGCCTCTGCTTCCGGCAGATTGGGTGTAACCAGCGTAGCCAACGGCAGCAGCTCCTTAATCAGCGTTTCGCAGGCCTCCGGCGCCAGCAGCGGATAACCGCTTTTGGAAATCATCACCGGGTCCACCACGATAATGCGCGGCCGATAACGGCGCAGGCAGGCGGCAATCGTGCGGATAATCTCCGGCTGCGATACCATGCCTATTTTTACTGCGTCCACACGGATATCGTCAAAAACGGCAGCAATCTGCGCTTCGACGATATCACAGTCAATATTCTGCACTGCGGTAACACCACAGGTGTTTTGTGCCGTAACGGCGGTAATGACGCTCATACCGAAGGTGCCATGAGCGGCAAAGGTCTTTAAATCGGCCTGGATTCCCGCGCCGCCGCTGGAATCACTGCCGGCAATCGTCAGCAAATTCTTCATCTGCAAAAGCCTCCTTTTATGTGCACTTAGCTTGAGAAGGTAGTTTCTTTATTCTGGCCGGAGTAATCGAACAGGCCATCGTTCTTCTCCTCCAACGCTTTGATAATATGATAGGTATATTCGTTGTAGGGCGTGGGAATCCCCAGCTCCTTGCCCATCTTCATCAGCGCACCGGAGAACATATCAATTTCGGTGTGTCTGCTTGCGTCCAGGTCCTGCAGCGTGGAATAGCGCACAGATGGCGGAACGGCGCTGCCACGGCCGGAGCTTGCGGGACATTTGCTCATATCAATGCCCTTGGCGGCGGCAACAGCCTCCAGCTCACGGCGCAGTCCCTCCTTAATTGCACGCATATGCTCGCTGTCCCGGTAGCAGCCAAGACCTGCGCCAATAACAGCCTGCGGCAGATTGTTGCAGACGTTCAGACGGAACTTGCACCAGATTTCTTCATTAATGCAATCCGTGTGGCGGATATGGATATCGGCGCTGCGCATGAGTGCTTCAATCGCCAGCACGCGCTCACTTTCAAACGGTGCCTGTGCTTCGCCGAAAACAATACCGATAGTTTTTTCCGGGTTGAAGCGCACGCCGTTGCCCTCGTGACGCGACGCAATCTTAATCAGTGCAGGCAGAATCTGCTTGCGGTCAACAACGCCGGCAATAATTTCCTCACTGTCTACGCCGTTCATCAGGCTCATGACAGTAGTATTGGGGCCAACTGCCTCGCGGATGCTTGCCAGTGCGCCGGGCAGAGCGCCGTATTTTAAAGCGACAATCAACAGATCTACGCCCTTGGCCTCCTGCGGGCTCCATACCTGCGGATGGTAGGTTACGTTGTTGATGGTGCAGCCCTCGTCACGCAAACGCGCAGCACGGCTACCTTCGGCGATAATGCCGAATCTGATATTGGGGAGCTTGCTCAGTCCCCAGATTATATAAGAGCCTACGGCTCCTGCTCCCAAAAGTGCAACAGATTTTATCTCCATGCTTATCACTCCTTATTGCTTGCGAAGAAGCGTTGCAGGCCGGGGCGGAATTTATTTCGCTGAGGCTGTAACGCTCATTGCAGTAAAGCTAATTATACATTATATATTATAGCATATCGGGGCGCATAAAAAAACAGCAGCGAAGTGCAAGGCACAAGCTGCTGTGAAGAACGGGTGAAATTATAATATTATGGAAGAAGTTATTATGCTGTCAGCTTGGAGGCAAGCTCACGCACCTCTGCTTCCGAAAGCTTGGAGTGACGTACGGTGAATTCGATGCTCATACCGTCAGCCAAGAGGCCCTTGGCAAGCTCTATTCTGTTTGCCTGCTCTTTTTTCTCAGCTTCTTTTGCCACTGCTTCAGCCTTTTTTGCAGCATATTCTTCAAGCACGTCAGTCATTTTTTCTTCGCCCTCCTTACTGTATTTCAAAAATTCCATGCGCTCGGCAAATTCTTGGTAATGTAAATTTTTAGGCTCTGTGCAGTATAAGTCCTGCATGAGCTTGCCCAGCGCTGTATCATCACGGCGCTGACTGTTAACATAAATAATATGCGAACCATCTTCAAAATCTTTGGCGCTTTGCTTAATCGTTCGTCTTATATCATATAACGGCAAATTATCGCGCAATACATCATTCTCGGTGATAAAAATTACATAGGTATCCGGCAGTTCTTCGTAGAGCTTACTTGGCTGCAGAAAATGCGTATCAAGAATACTGCTGTAAAATCTGGCACGTCTTGCCGGAGCGCCTTCATCGCTTCTCTGCACCTCTACGTTAAAATAACGTCCTTTGCTATCCTGCGCTAAAATATCCAGTTGAGAAGAATGTCCGTAGATATTTTGGATAAAGCTCTGTATCCTGACATTCCTCACCTTAATTTTATCATCTCCCAGAATAATGCGCAAGAAAACCTGCGCTGCTTTCCTGTTGTCATCAAGCATGAAGTTCATAAACCTGTTGTTCATCATGCAAAGGCTGCGTATGACCTGCTTGATTTCACTTTCTTGACTTGCTTCATTTGTCTGCATTACTTCAACTCCCTTCTTCTTAACAAAAAACGCCCTATGTACTACTCAATAATACATAAGGCGTTCTCAATGACGCTGCGACGACCATACTCTGGGCAGGCGTGCAAAATCTTACGATCTTATATTATCAGATAATTGTGATAATGTCAAGAATAGTATGAAAATTCTCTAATTGGAGTGGCTTAGAAAGCATACCCAATTTACATCACTTTCTTCAAAAAATTGGAACGCATTCTAAGTTTTCTCTATTTTCCCTAAAAGTTTGAAATGGATTCCAGATTTTTACATTTTTTGTATGGTATTTGGATTTCATTCCCAACTCTGAAAAATTAAAGCATGCCTTGATTGTAAAGTTTTGAAAGCACGTTAACCCATCATTTCTTCATCTCATCCTCTTTTTCGGGTACTTTAGTCAGCATTATATCTTGCCAAAGTGAAGCTAAAAGCCCGCGCTCGCTGATAGGGTCGCTTTTATACGCCTCGTCAAGTTCTATTTCCGCGCATTTGTCAAACAGAGCTTTTTTCTCCTCAAGGCTCATTTTACATGCTTCCTCGAAGGTAAGATTGAATTCATCGACTAAAAATTGTTTAAGACATTCTATCATATTTGTATCAACCTTTCTGATTGCTAATCCAACTCATATCGTACATCACAAAAGCAATTTAAATCCTTCTACTTGGCCTTTACCTTCACGATTTCTTCCTTACACTCTGCTTCCAGTTCCGCACCCCGCTTTTCTAATGCCTCCGCCTTTTCCTTATTGGCAGCAATACCAAAGCCCTTGCGGTAGCAGTTAGCCAGGTTATAGAAGGCTGGAGCGAAATTATCCTGCTATAAAACATCCGCCCTTCTGTCAGCCGTCATTTTTCTTTCTTCTCACATATATAAGTATAGCACAGATGGTGGACAGAAAGTGGCTATGTTGGGAGAATTTTTAGCTATATTTATACAAAAGGCGTTCTACCGCAGTTCTATTTTCTCTAAATCCCTAAGGTCAGCCTTCAAGATTTATATTTACTTCTTTCGTCCCCGAAAGAAGTAACAAGAAAGGGGCGCGCTTTGCGAAAGCGCGGGAAACAGTCGCTTTTTTGCTCGCACAAAAAAGCTTAGCAAAAAATGCTTTACCATATTCTCTTTGGTTCGTAGTAAGCAAAGGCTCGTGCAACACATTAACGATTGTGCAGGCATTTTTTGAGGCTTAGACAAACCACAAAGCACTGCATGGGTTACAAAGAACATTTAAAAGAATTACGAACAGGCGCTAGTAACAGCAAAGCGACCCGATTAAGAGAGCTTTTTGGTAAAACTTTTTCTCCTGAAAAAGTTTTTGTTTTGCCGCGCTTTACAAAAAGCGCGAACCTTTCTTCCAACTTCTTTCAGTTATGAAAGAAGTTGAATTAAACCGAAGTATTAACAAAAAAATCCCCCGCAGAAAACCCTGCGGGGGATTTGTGCATCCTAAAGCATGCAGCTGCTTTATTCACTTCTTCACAGCCAAGCTACGGATGGAAACATTCACGTTATTCACCTTCATGGCTGTCATATACTCAATCTTTTCCTTAATCTTCGCCTGGAACTGCTTGGTAACGGCAAAGAGCTTAACGCCGTAATAAAGCACAACCTCTACGCTGATAACAATGCCCTTGCTGTTGTCGCTGCGGCGGCGCACCTTAATCGAGGTGATGCGCTCCACGCCCTCCAGCTTGCGACCGATTATTTTGATGATATCCTCCAGCGCGCTGTCGGAAATCAGCAGCTTGCCGTAAAAGCTGAACGAAGGACGTACGATAGAACGGTCCGCATCCTTCTCCTGCTTGCGCTGGCTGGAAAAAATATTATAGGGCAAATCGGCAAAATAGCCTGTGAAATGAGGCTTCAACTCAATCGTCGGCACCGGCACGATATGCTTGCCCTCCTGCAGACGCGCATGGCGGGCCTTCTTGATTTCGGCCTTGCTGGCAATCTGGTTGATATACACCGTCTTAACCGGCTTATCCAGCTTCAGCCTGCCGATAATCTTGTTGATCATATTGTCCGAGGTAGCAATAATCAGCAGACGATGAATGTTGTTGGTGGCCAGCGCCTCACGCACCGCCTGCGCGTGTCCTTCGTCGGTGAAGATGGCACGCTTTACGGCCTGTATTCTGTTGTCTTCGTTTTTGGCGGAGGTGCCTGCCAGGATTTTGGTACCCTTAATCAGCAGGCCGTCGTCAATAATAGCGTCGCAGCGGTTGTCAAAGGCCACGCCGATGGCATGGTGGCTCTTGCCTGTGCCGCTTGGTCCTACAAAAGCAACTACTTCCATTCTATTACACCCTTAACATCATCATATTGCACCTGCCAGATTCCCAGCTTTGTGGGGAAACGGTCATGGATTCCGTGAAAGTCACTGCCGCCGCTCACCAGCAGTCCGCGCTGCTTGGCCAGTGCCAGCCAATGAGCCTGCGCCTGTGCATCCGCGCTGGGGTGCCACACCTCAATGCCGTCAAAAGGCTCTGCGGCTAAGAGGCGCTCGGGCAGAGTTTTATCCACCAGCTCCGAAGGATGTGCCAGCACAGCAATGCCGCCTGCCTCGTGAATCAGCGCCACTGCCTCATGCGGAGAAAGCTTGGGCTGCGGCACGTACGCCGGTCCGCCTCGGTGCAGCAGTGCGTCGAAAACCTCCTGCACGGTAGCAAAATAGCCCTTGGCCACCAGTGCCTTGGCCACATGCGGACGGCCCACTGCCCTGTTCTTGGGGTCGCAGGCCTCTACCTCCACATGGTAGCCTAATTTTTCCAGCTTCTCCAGCATGGCATATAAACGGTGCTCGCGCGCATGGCGCATTTCGTCCATTTTCTTATGCAGCGCTTCACAGTCCATAGAAACGTGATAGCCTAAAATATGCACGGCATCATCCTCGTACTGCGTTCCCAGCTCCACGCCGGTGAGGACGCGGATGCGTCCGTCGTAGCGTTTCGCCGCCTCGCGCGCCTCTGCCATACCGTTCCACGAATCATGGTCGGTAATGGCGATTACGCCGATGCCTTTAGCCACAGCCTCATCCACCAGCATGGTCGGCGTGTAGCGTCCGTCGCTGAAGGTGCTGTGCAAATGTAAATCAACAAGCTGCGCAGCCATTACAGCATACCTGCCAGCTTAATAAGCGTCATAGTGCCAAAGGCAGTACCGCCCTTGACCTTGAAGCCTTCCGTCTTGGTTGCGGTGGAGGTGCCGCCGATATCAAGATGCGCCCACGGGATATCCTTGTCGACGAATTCGCCGATGAACAGACCGCCGGTGATGCAGCCGCCGGCACGTCCTGCGCTGTTGAGCAGGTCCGCAACGTCGCTCTTGATGGCCTTCTTGCATTCGGGCAGGGAAGGCAGCTGCCAGTAATTTTCACCGGCCATGCGTCCTGCCAGCTTAATCTGCTCCACCAGCTCGTCATCATTGGCCACAATACCGCTAGTTTCGTTGCCCAGAGCGATAATTACCGCACCGGTGAGCGTTGCGATGTCGATAACCTTCTTGGCACCCATTTGGCAGGCATACCAGACTGCGTCCGCCAGCACCATGCGTCCTTCCGCATCGGTGGAAACAACCTCGATGGTTTTGCCGTTGGCTGCACGCACAATGTCGCCGGGGCGTTGCGCCTTGCCGTCAGGCATATTCTCCGCACAGGCCAGCACGCCGATAACGTTGCACTTAAGGCCTAAACGTGCGATGGCACGCATAGCGCCGAGCACAGCGCCCGCACCTGTCATATCGTCCTTCATCTCGCCCATGTTGTCGTCAGGCTTAATGGAAATACCGCCGCTGTCGAAGGTGATGCCCTTGCCTACGAAGGCTGTATAGGGAGCGTCACCGTTGCCGTTGTAGCGCAAAGCAACAAGGCACGGAGGGTTATGACTGCCCTGACCTACTGCCAGCAGTGCATGCATGCCTCTTGCTTCCATCAGGGTTTCGTCCATAATGGTAATTTCCAGCGGCAGCTCCTGCCCCAGCTTCAAGGCATCGTCGGCCATGGTCTGCGGTGTTACCACGTTACCGGGGTTATTCACCAGATCACGCGCATAGCAAACTGCTTCCGCAGAGATTTCCGCAGCGGTAATGATTGCCGCTGCCTCCGGCACAGCGCTAAGTACGACAGCCTCGCACAGCGGCGCCTCCTTGGCCTCGCTCTTGAAGCGGTTGAAGGTGTACGCGCCGAGGTACAGGCCTTCGACAAGCGCCTGCAGGTTTTTGCTGCGTTCGGCGTTCAGCAGGATGGGCGCAGCCAGTACGGCCTTTTGTGCCTTAGCCTTGTGCAAAGCGCGGGCAGCAGCGCCGGCAGCCTTACGGAAATTGTTCGGCTTGCAGTCCTTGCCCTCGCCGCAGCCTGCCAAAAGCAGTGTCAGCAGACCTTCACCCTGCGGCAGCACCAGTGTGGTTACACTGCCTGCGTCATAAATATCGTCGTGCTGTGCGGTGTACGCCATTGCCGCCTTGGCTACAGCCTCCGGCAGCTCCAGCTTGTCGATAGCCGCCGCGCATTCCTTGCACAGAAAGAGGACAATACTGTCCGCGTCATTATAGGCTGCAGCGTTGAACTCCGCTGCGGTACATTGAAATTGGTTTAACATATCCTGAACTCTCCTATCATTATTTATATTCTATTGCAGTCTGCAATTCGTTAAGCATGGTATTGCCGCTGGAGCGCTGTAACGACAAATCACTCACCAGCACCTTCATCTCGCGCATCAGGCGGCCCTTGGAAAAATAAGAGCCCAGCGCGTGAATCGTGTACGGTGTCTGGTTGATGTTGCCGATATACATCAGGCAGTGGCCATCCATATAAAGCGCTGCACCCGGCATCAGTTTGCTGATAACAGCGGCACGTTCCTGCGAGCTGCCACTCAGCTTTTTCTTCGTGCCTGCGGTAAGCTCCTGCTGGTCGGCATTACGCGGCAGCACAATGCCTACAGTGCGGTAAGCATTGAACACCAGGCTCGAGCAGTCCACGCTGTTCTTCAAACCGCCCCAGCCATAAGGCTTGCCGTAAAATTTGAAAGCGGAGCTCAGCAGATTATTGCTGGTATAGGGCAAATAACCGTAATGCACGGCAGAGGCAGCCTTCGGCACCAGCAGCTTCTGCTTCTGCAGCTGGCCTGCTTTGGTACGCACCGGCGCAAGCACCGTATAGGTATCGCTCTGCACACTGTCAACCGGCAGGCGCGCACCCTGCTGATAAAGCACCTGCTCGCCGTCCGTTTTCAGGTTATATTCTGCATCGGTAACAACCAGGAACTTCTGCGGCTTCACAAAGCTGCTCCAGGAATTCTTATCAGTCATAGCCAGATTAAACTTGCTCACCCAACCGCTGTAGTTTACTGCCTGCACGTAGTAAAAATAACCGTTGGCACTGGTGTGCAGCACAGCCACAGGCTCGCCGGGGTCCAGCATAGTTTCCTGCAGCGCGTCAAAATCTCTGTCGCCGGCATAATAATACAGGCCTTCGCCCGTAGGCAGCGCACGCACCGCAGTACGGCGCACCGTCACTGCGTATTGCACGCCCACGCTTTTGGGAATAGCGCTGACATTGCTCTGCCTGCGCAGGATATTCTTATAGTTTTCGCTCACCTTGTTGCCATGCAGATACAGGTCATCGTCAAGGATAGAATAATCCATAATCCTCGTTTTGAGCGCGTCACCGCTCATCGTCGCAGGATAATTTGCCAGGTCAGGCATACTGCGGGAAGCAGCGCGCACCTTGGCGTTGAAAGCTGCCACACCCTTCGCATCCAGAATAACCGTATCACCGCTCTTGTTCTGCTCCGTCCAGTGCGACGGGTTCACCAGCGGCGGATAATTGGTAATGCCTGCGGCCGAAGCGCCCAAAGGCAGCAGTAGTCCGCAAACAACTGCAGCTGTATATAAAAGCTTTGCTAATCGCAATTTCGTTCCTCCCTCCTGCAGTATTCAGTTTACTGCAAGTCACTTAAAATACTTGTAATATTATTATATTCTTTAGGCAAGACAAAAATCCTGCTTTAGTAAATTAAAAAAGCTGATGTAAGCGTTGGCCTACATCAGCGTAGATGCGATATTTTATTTCTGCAGATCCTTGGCATTGCCCGGTTTGATTTTGCTTTCGGTGCCTGTGAGCAGGCGATGGATATTTTCCTTGTGGCGCAAAACTACAAAGAAAGCAGCAACCACGGAGAAAATCACGTAGGCAGAAGGATAACCCAGATACCACGCCAGCGGCGGCGTAAAGATGGCAGCCATAATGGAGCCAAGCGATACATAGCGCGTCAGCAGCACGCACACCAGCCAGATACCGAAGCTTGCTACCGCAACCTTAGGCATCATAAAAATCAACAGGCCCAGTGCGGTCGCAACGCCCTTGCCACCCTTAAAGCCCAGAAAGAGCGAATAATTGTGTCCCAAAAGCGCGCCCAAAGCCGTAACCACATCCAGCAGCGGATTGTGGAAGAAATAGCTCATAATACCAACGGCGAGAATACCCTTGAAGGCATCGGCAATCAGCACCAGCACCGCAGTCTTGGGACCGACGGTACGGAAAACGTTCGTTGTGCCGATATTTTTGCTGCCGTAATTACGGATATCAATACCATGAAAGGCCTGCACCAGCCATAAGCCGCTGGGAACAGAACCGCACACATGACCGAGCACAAAGCCCAGCAGAAAATGTAATATACCCACCTCATTGAACATAACAAATCACCTAACTTTTATTTATTCATCCTCGTTCTTGCCACGGATAATCATCTGAATCGGTGTGCCTTCAAAGCCAAAGGCCTCACGCAGCTTGTTCTCCAGATAACGCTGATAGGAGAAATGCATGATTTCCGGTTCGTTGACAAAGATAACAAAGGTTGGCGGTTTGATTTTGACCTGTGTAACATAAAGAATCTTAAGACGCTTGCCTTTTTCGGTCGGCGGCGGATTGATAGCCACAGCGTCCTCGATAACCTGGTTGAGAATACTGGTAGCGATACGCATAGCGTTCTGCTCGGCAACATAAGAGATAACCTCCGGCAGACGGTGAATACGCTGCTTGGTAACGGCAGAAACGAAAACTACCGGCGCATACTGCAGGAAAACAAGCTCCTTGCGCAGAGTTTCGGTGTAACGCAGAGTGGAGGAATTGTCCTTCTCGTATAAATCCCACTTGTTGACAACCAGAATAACAGCCTTGCCTGCCTCATGCGCATAGCCGACGATACGTTTATCCTGCTCGGTTACGCCTTCAACAGCATCAAAAACCATCAGCACAACGTCACTGCGGTCAACCGCGCGCAGAGAGCGCATAACGCTGTATTTTTCAATCGGTTCGTCAACCTTAGCCTTGCGGCGCATGCCTGCGGTATCAATGAACAGGTACTTCTGACCGTTGCGTACTACCGGAGTATCAATCGCATCACGGGTAGTGCCTGCAACATCACTTACGATAGAACGCTCCTCGCCTACCAGTGCGTTGAAAATAGAGGACTTGCCCACGTTAGGACGGCCAATCAGAGCAACCTTGATTTCGTCCTCTTCCTCCAGGTCGCCTGCCATCTTATCGGACGGGAACTTGGCAACAACGGCATCCAGCAAATCGCCCAGGCCCAAATGGTTGGACGCGGAAACAGCAATCGGGTCACCGATGCCCAGATTATAGAATTCAAAAGTATTCATCTCCTGCTTCGGAGAATCCGCCTTATTGACAGCCAGCACAATCGGCTTCTTGGACTGACGCAACAGACGGGCAACGTCAGCATCCTCGGTAGTAATGCCTGCGCGCGCATCGCAGACGAACAGAATAACGTCCGCCTCCTTAATCGCAATCTGTGCCTGCTGACGGATAGAAACAGCAATAGCATCGGCATTCATGATTTCGATACCGCCGGTATCAACCATCATAAACTCGTGGTCCAGCCATTCGGCGGTAGCATACAGACGGTCGCGGGTAACGCCCGGTGTATCCTCAACAATGGAAATCCTGCTGTTGGCAAAAATATTAAAAAGAGTAGATTTGCCTACGTTCGGACGTCCAACTATAGCAACTATCGGTTTAGCCATAATCAAATCTCCTTCATCATAATAAATTTTTTAGTATGTGTCTATCATAGAAATGTAAAATTTTTGCATATTTATGGGGAATATGTCTATTACAACGCATACAACCCTCAGTCATCGCCTTCGGCGATGCCAGCTCCCTTGACGCTACGACCTAGTTTGTCGCAAGCACAACCCTCAGTCAAAATCACTGACGTGATTTTGCCAGCTCCCTTTCAGGGAGCATATAAAAGTTCGTCGTAATAGCTAAAGTTAAAATCTCGCAATACTATTATATCTCCCCTGAAAGGGGAGGTGGCTACGAGCGTTAGCGAGTAGACGGAAGGGTTGTCCTTTAACGCACACCTCAATGGTCGATGCCGTTACGAGAGCCAACTCCTTTGTGAAAATAATGCTTAACCTCGCTCATATCCGTCACCAAATCAGCAATTGCCACCAGCTCCGGCGGCGCACCCCTGCCCGTCATAATAATCTCGACGGTGCTTTTATACTGCTTCAGGAAATCAACAACCTCCTGAGTCGGCAGCATTTGGGTAGCAAGCACAATATTCAGCTCATCAAGGATAATAACATCCGCAGCGTGGGAGCTGATAGCTTTCTTCGCTTCTTCCCAGCCGTCACGGCACATCTTTAAATCAATAGGATCGGGATTACGGAAGTTGACAAAGGCGTCGCGTCCCACCTGCCGCAGCGTAAACCAGGGCAGATTCTTTGCAGCCCGCGCTTCACCGTATTCAGGATCATCCTTCAAAAATGAAAGCATCAGCGTCTTCATACCATAACCGGAGGCACGCAGCGCTACGCCTAAAGCGGCAGTAGTCTTGCCCTTGCCTGTACCTGTATAAACCTGCAGCATACGCTTCACCTATCTTTCCAATAATAAATGCAGCAATTCCTTCGCACCCTTGGCAATTTCCACCTTGCCGGGGTAACGCTCCTTGAACTGCGCCAGCGACATATCATCCAAAAACAGCTTATCGTTATTCAAAACCACATCCGGCAGAATAATCTTCTTATCCTGCACGTTCGCTAAGATATCTGTGCCTGTCAAAAGACCGGTGACATTGACCTTGCCGCCGAAAAAGCTGTTAGGCACAGGCACAAAACGGTGCTCCGAACCGAACTGGCTGTTCAGCTTCGCCATCAAAGGCTCCAGCACACGGTAAGCGCCCTCACCCACGGGAATCACCGCAGGCTCTGCAGCATGAAATCTCTGCATCTGCGCCAACGCCTCGTCCCACTCCAGCATAAAGTTGGCAGTAAGGCCGATGCCGTTTTCCAGCTGCGGGAAGCCGTCATACCATTCGGTAGGAGGAAAAGGCTTTTCCGCCAGCAGATAAAATTCATCGCCCAAATAGATAAACGTCTTGCCTGTTTCCTTACGGCAGCGCTCCTGCCATGCGGTCACCTGCTCCACAACCTCTGCGGCCTGCTCCTTCGTAAATGTAGCAAGCTGCGGCAGATGCTCGCGGTGCTTGGTAGTACCAACAGGAACAACCGCCATTGTCAGCACATTGGGATACTGCGCGTACAAATCGTGGAAGCTCTTGGCAAGAATCTCGCCGTCGTTATAACCGGGACAGCAGACAATCTGCGTATGCACCTGAATGCCCGCATCGAACAAAAGCTGCAAGCGCTCCATCAGCTGACCGGCAAAACGGTTGTGCATCATTTGGCAGCGCACCTGCGGGTCGGTAGCGTGTACCGAAACATATAGCGGCGTAAGATGCGTGCGGATAATACGTTCAAAATCTTCATCCTTCATGTTGGTGAGTGTAATGAAGTTACCATATAAGAAGGACAGACGGTAATCGTCATCACGCACATACAGACCCGGACGCATACCGGGAATCATCTGGTCGACAAAGCAGAAAACACAGTTATTGTAGCAGGTCGCAACTCTGTCGAAAACTGCGGAATCAAACTCCAAGCCAAGAGCCTCATCCGGATATTTTTCTATATGTACCTGACGGCGTGTGCCATCGGTGGCCTCTATCTCCAGATCAACCTCGTAATCGGAGGTATAGAAGCTCAATTCAATTATATCCTTAACCTGTACGCCGTCTACGCTGCACAGCTTTTCGCCGACTTTGATGCCTGCGTCCGCTGCCAAACTGTTCTTGCGTACACCACTAATAAGTCCTACCATTACAACTCCTTAAAAAAATGCATATAATAAACCGTGAAAAGATCAGTCGTCAAATTATTATATCATATTAGCTTGAAGAATGCAAAAAGGGGACACACTGACGTGGCCCCCAAAATAATACTGCTATATAAAAAAGATAGGCAAAGTTCCTCCTGTTTACATAAATACTGCGCCCATTAGCGACAGCCTTCAAAAGTTCACAAAGCGCAACTTGCACAAAGCATGGCTTTATGTTATATTATAGATGATAAGACAACCGCCCAACTAGGTGGGTTGCCGATTTAGGTTACGGAAAAGCCGCCCTGTTCTCGTCAAAGTATAGGGGCGGTTTTTCTATGTCCGTATGCTTTTACTTTCGGTTCTGAAAAATGAACGTCAGCAATGCTACGATAAAAATTCCAAAGGACATTAAATCCTGAAAACTGAAATATACCATAGACATCACCTCCATTCCGAAGAATTTCGGCAATGCCCCACCCTCTAGCTCGGTTGTCTTACACAATATTTTATCATATAAAACCAAAACACACAACGAACAAACTGTGAAGTTTGCGCTGTGTGTTTTTTTATTATGTGGCTTTAGCCCGTGGAGCGCTATCGAGTTTCTTTTCAAAGAAATGAGATAGTGCTTCACACAGAACCACCCGCTATGCGGGTGCGCATTGATTGTTATACAAAAATACGTCATTCCGATATACAATAGTAAGTGTTCAAGTCACTATTGCAAAGAAAGGAATGACGTATTAATGGCAAATAAAACTAACGAATTATCGCATTCAAAGTGGGTATGCAAATATCATATAGTCTTTACACCTAAGTATAGACGAAAAATCATTTATAATCAATACCGTGAGGATTTAATAGAAATTTTTAAACGGTTATGTTCGTACAAGGGTGTAGAAATTATCGAAGGTCATATGATGCCTGATCATGTGCATATGCTACTTAGTATTCCACCTAAAATTGCAGTATCGACATTTATAGGCTATCTTAAAGGAAAGTCAGCGCTTCAAATGTTTGATAAACACGCAAATTTAAAGTATAAGTTTGGCAATAGACATTTTTGGGCAGAAGGTTACTACGCATCTACAGTAGGTTTAAATGAAGCCACCGTAAAGAAATATATTGCGGAACAAGAAAAGCACGATATAGCTTTAGATAAGTTAAGTGTAAAAGAGTACGAAGACCCTTTTAAGGGTAACTAGTATTCAAAACGCCCCTGACAGGGGCAGCGAAAGAGAAAAGTGCAATGTGGCTTGAACAAAGTGAAAGCCAGCGTCTTGAGGCGCTGGCTAGTATTAAGGGCTTATAGCCCGTCGTCAAACCACCCGTTGGACGGGTGGTCATGATTGGCCAAAATATTTACTTTTCTACCCTCTGCGCCATCTGCACAGCTTCGCCAGCTCGTAGCCGCGGCTGGCAATAAAGTCACGCGTTTCTCCCGTCACAATCAGCGGAACGTCACGCAACTCCTTCGGCGTCAGGCAACCCAAAAGCAGCATATACTTCTGCAGTCCGTCCGCCAGTGTTTCCACATAGTCTGCGGCAGCGTCAACTCCCTGCTCTATGACCAGACGCAAAAGCGGAGCGGTAATGCCCACCGCGTCCGCACCCAGAGCGAAGGCACGCGCTGCGTCCCCGGCTGTACGGATGCCGCCGCTCGCCAAAAGCAGAGCATTCTGCGGCAGTGTCTGCTGCGCGTCAAGCAAGCTCCAGCACGTAGGCACACCCCAGGCAGCAAACTCTTCCGTCAGCTCCACGCCCTGACGCTTCGCCTCAATCGCCGGGAAGTTCGTCCCCCCTGCGCCGGCACAGTCAAAGGCTATAAAGCCCTCCTCCAGCAAAAGCTCGTACTGCTCTGCCGCAATACCGCAGCCTGTTTCTTTAACAATCACAGGCACGCTCACAGCATCACGAATCTGCACCAGGTTTGCCAAAAGTCCGCAGGTATCCTTGTCGCCTTCGGCCATCCACAGCTCCTGCGCAGCATTCAGGTGAACCTCCAGCGCGTCAGCCTGCAGCATGTCAATGGCAGCCTGCGCCTGCGCAGGCGTAGCAAGAGCACTGATGTTACCGATAACAAGACCTTCGGCAAGCTCCTCGCGCACCACAGTATAGCTCGCGATACCGCTGTCGTCACGTACAGCGCCGAACTGCGAGCCGACAGCCATACCGATACCGGTTCTTGCCGCCACCTGCGCCAGCTTTCTGTTAATCTCCGTCACCGCATCTGTACTGCCGGTAATAGCATCAATGAAAAAAGGCAAACGCAGACGTTTGCCTAAAATTTCTACAGATAAAACAAAGTCTGCCGGATTAATCTCCGGCAGACAGTTGTGTAAGAAGCGGAGATCAGCAAGGTGCGTTGCCGCCGGGCCGTCGCCCAGCTCCAGTGCATATTGAATATGTTCTAGCTTACGCTTTGCACGTTGCATATCCTTCTCCAATTATTTTTCGAGGCTTTCCAGCTGCTCGGACAGGTTTTGGCTCAGGTGAGATTTTTTGCTGCCCATGTAGGAACGGAACTCGTTCTTTTCAGCGTCGCGTTTAACTTTGGAAATGCTCAGGCCGATTTTTTTGCTGTCCAGATCCATTTTAATGATTTCAGCTTTAACAACTTGGCCAACTTCCAGAACGTCGCTCGGAGCTTCGATACGCTCAGGAGCGATTTCGGAAATGTGAACCAGACCTTCAACCTTGTCGCTCAGTTTAACGATAGCGCCGAAAGCCAGCAGACGAACAACTTCTACGTCCAGAATGTCGCCAATGTGGAATTGAGAAGCTTCAACCTTCCAGGGATCTTCCAGAGTAGCTTTGATGCTCAGAGCAACGCGTTTGTTTTCGCGGTCGATGCTCTTAACCAGAACGGTTACTTCGTCGCCTTCTTTAGCAACGTCAGCAGCTTTTACGCTACGGTCCCAAGACAGCTCGGTGTTGTGAACCAGACCAACCAGGCCTTCGCCGATTTCAACGAACAGACCGAATTCAGCAACTTTTACAACCTTACCGGTGTATACTTTGCCTTCTTCAACAGAGTTGTAAGCAGCTTCTTCAGCAGCAGCGCGTGCTTCTTTAGCAGCAGCAATGCGAGCTTCTTTAGCTTCTTTGTAAGCTTTGCGTTTTGCTTCAGCTTCAGCTCTCAGCAGGTCGCGGCGGGAAACAACGATACGTTTTTTCTCCAGATCAACTTCGATGATTTCAGCTTCCAGCTCTTTGCCGATATAACCGGTGAAGTCTTCTACGCGGCGCAGTTCAACATGAGATGCGGGCATGAAGCCTTCAACACCTTCAACTGCAACAGCCAGACCAACGATGTTTTTAGCTTTGTTTTTGATGATGCGCAGAACTTTAACGGTTGCCGGGCGTTTTTCGCCTTCGGGCAGCTCAGCAACATTTTTCCATGCAGCGTCGCGCTCAGCTTTGATTTTGGACAGACGAACGAAATCGCTCTTGGTGCTGCCAGGAACAACCTTAGCTTCTACTTCGTCGCCAACTTTGATAGAGTTTTGCAGTTCTTCAGCAGATTCGGTCTGGGACCATTCGGAATAAGGAATCAGACCATCATGTCTATATCCAAAAGATACATAAACGCCGTCTTTATCCAATTGAATAACGGTACCGTTGACAACTTTGCCAGGATATACCTCTACCTCCATACTTTCGTTGAGCATGCTTTCAAAATCCATGTTTTCCATTACTAAAATAGCCTCCTTAATTAAACGGTCCGGAGTCGATGCTCCTGCCGTGATTCCTATTTTATTGCAACCCCTTAGCATATCGCTGCTCAGTTCGCTGGCAGTCTCTATATGATATGCTTGCCTGCAATGCTTTTGCACCAGCTCGAAAAGATGCCTTGTGTTGGCGCTGTTGCGTCCGCCGATGACGATAACGGCATCAGACTCAGCAGCAAGCTTTACAGCGGCTTGCTGTCTTTGCGCTGTCGCCAGACAGATGGTGCGCTCCACACGGTATTCTCCCGGGCGCTGCTCCTGCAGTGCCTGCAATATATCATTAAATTTCTGCAGCTCAAAAGTCGTCTGGATGATTACTCCATAACGCTCCTGGCGCGGTACATAAGAGATATCTTTTATACATTCTACACAGATAGCGTTTTTTCCTGCCCATTTTAAAATACTTTTTACTTCCGGATGATTTTTTTCTCCGACTATTACAGGAAAATAGCCATCAGCTGCTGCCTGAGCAGCCTTTTGCTGTGCCAGGCGTACATTCGGACAGGTTGCGTCCAGAATTATCAGCCCTTGTTTTTCTGCCTGCGCGTAGGTTTCAGGCCCCTCGCCGTGTGAACGGAAGATAACCGTTTCACCGGGAGCAAACTGCTCCAGGCTGTCCTTACAGGCAATGCCATTAGATGCAAGCTCGGCAATCAGCTGGGGATTGTGTATCAAAGGTCCCAGCGTTGCACCCTGCACACGGTCGGTCGCAGCCTTCTGGGCCAACGCCACCGCGCGCTTCACACCATAGCAAAAACCACAGTGCTCTGCTACCTTAATTTCCATTATACATCTTCACCTGCCTGCAGCTTTGCAATGTGCTGCATCAGCTCTTCAGTCATTGCATGCAAAAATTCTTTGTTGACCACAGCGTCCTCAGGGAAGGGCATCGGCTTGCCAAAGCGCACCGTAACCTTCGGCCAGATACGGCCGTGACGCTTGTAATCGGTACCGATGATACAGGCCGGCACGATAGTTGCCTTCGCCTTGCTCGCCATCATCAGCGCTCCGGGCTGAGCCTTACCAAGCTCGCCGGTCTTGCTGCGTGTTCCCTCAGGGAAAATCGCCAGCACCTGACCGCTTTCCAGGATATCAATACCATGCTTGATTGCAGCACGGTCCGCACCGCCACGGCGCACCGGGAAAGCACCCAGAATTTTATAGATAGTGCCCAGAACCGGCACAAACAGCTCTTCCTTGGCCATAAAGTGGACCTTACGGGTTGCTGCCGTACCAAGTACAGGCGGATCAAGCAGACTCAGATGGTTGCTCGCTATAACCAGCGGACCATCCTTGGGAATATTTTCTGTTCCTTCTACCTTCAATCGCAAAAAGATTGTAAAAAGAATTTTAAAGAGATTC
Organism: Phascolarctobacterium sp. Marseille-Q4147; assembly: GCF_017968825.1. Classification (NCBI taxonomy): domain Bacteria; kingdom Bacillati; phylum Bacillota; class Negativicutes; order Acidaminococcales; family Acidaminococcaceae; genus Phascolarctobacterium; species Phascolarctobacterium sp. Marseille-Q4147. The sequence continues at coordinate 2,145,022 of NZ_CP072874.1, forward strand.
TTCACTAAGGTATAAATCATTGTGCGCGCTCCTGCACCAGCTGTAAAATTCTCTCGGTAACCTCGCTGATGCCCATATCGGATGTATCCAGAAGCAAGGCATCCTCTGCCTGACGCAGCGGACTGATAGCACGCTCGCTGTCCTGCTTGTCGCGCTCGGCAATATCCGCCTGCAGCTGCTGCAGATCAACCTGCTGACCTTTGGCCACCATTTCCGCATAGCGGCGGCGCGCTCTTTCCTCAACCGAAGCAGTAAGAAAAATTTTCAGCTGTGCGTTCGGGAATACCACCGTACCGATATCACGGCCGTCCATCAGGACACCGCCTGCCTCGCCCATACGGCGCTGCTGGTCCACCATTGCCTCACGCACTGCTCCGATAGCAGCAACACGCGATACAATCGCCGTCACTTCGGGAGTACGGATAGCATCGGTAACCTCGGTACCGTCCACAAAAACACGGTTGATTTTTGCCTCCGGTTTGAAGTCAATCAGCATAGTTTTGGATAAGCCGCTGATAAAGTCCTCGTCAAAAGGTTTGCCTGTCTGCAAAAACTTCCAGGCTACGCTTCTGTACATGGCACCGGTATCAATATAGGCATAGCCTAATTTTTCGGCAGCCAGCTTCGCAATAGTGCTTTTGCCTGCACCTGCGGGACCATCAATTGCCACAACAATTTTCTTCATTCTACATAACCACACTTTATAATGTATTAGCTATCTATATAATACCATGTTTTACATGCATATGGATAGCCTAATTTAAGTCAAATTTATGAATTATTCTTCCGCAGCCGCCGCTTCGCCCGCAGCATGACCGCTGCTGAAGGCCGCCTGCAGATTATAGCCGCCGGTATAGCCGTCGACATCCATAACCTCGCCTGCAAAGTACAGGCCCTTGATACGCTTGGATTCCATGGTCTTGGGGTCAATCTCCTTCACGCTCACGCCGCCTGCGGTAACGATAGCTTCTGCAATCGGACGTGTTGCGGAAATGGTGATCACAAAATGCTTCAGCGTCTGCAGCAGTCTGTGACGCTCCTCGCGCGAAACCTGGTTGATGAATTTGTTCTCATCAACGTAGGACATATCCAGCACAACGGGAATCAGTCGCTGCGGCAGCAAATCCTTCATGCCGTTGAGCACCTGCTTACGGCTGTACTGCACAAAATCGCGCTGAATGCGCGCATCCAGCTTTTCCTCGCTCAACGCAGGCTTCAGGTCAACCTCCAGCTCTACATCCTTGCCCGCAGCCAAAGCGTCCGCGGCAAGATTGCTCAGCGAAAGCACAATGGGACCGGAAACGCCGAAATGCGTAAACAGCATCTCGCCGAATTCACTGCCCAGCTTCACGCCGTCAGCCAAAAGCGTTGCCTGTACGTTGCGCAAAGATAAGCCCTGCAGGTCGTCAACATAAGGATAATCGCTTTCCAACGGTATCAGAGAAGGCTTCAGCGGTACGATCGTGTGCCCCAGCTTTTTCGCCAGCTTGGCGCCGCCGCCGTCGCTGCCTGTGCCCGGATAGGAGGCGCCGCCCGCAGCCAGAATAACTCTGTCTGCCTCGTACACGCCGTTGACCGTGCGCACGCCGTACACATGGCCTTCCTTGACCATGATATCAATAACCTTGGTGTCGGTCTGCAGCTTGCCGCCGGCCTCGGTATAAACCCTTACCAGCGTATCAACTACATCCTTCGCCTTGTCGCTTACCGGAAAAATACGTCCGCCGCGTTCAACTTTCGTCGGCAATCCGTTACTCTCCAACAGCAATACTATATCATCATTTGTGAACCTATGTAAAGCACTATTTAAAAATCTTCCGTTTCCGGGCAGATTTTTTATGAAATCGGGGATTTCGCAAGCGTTGGTAATGTTGCAGCGTCCCTTGCCTGTGATGAGCATTTTCTTGCCCGGCACACGCATTTTTTCATAAATCGTTACCTGCGCTCCGCCCCAGGCTGCAGCAATACCTGCCAACAGGCCTGCCGCGCCGCCGCCTACAATCGCAACTCGCGTCATAGCTTAGCCGCCTTTCTGAGCTGAGATAATTCTTGCTCGCTCAGGCTGCGGAACTTGCCGCGTCCCAAGTTGCTCAGCTGCAGCGGTCCCAGCTTGATGCGCTTCAAATCGCGCACCGGGAAGCCGATAGCGTCGCACATGCGGCGAATCTGGCGGTTACGTCCCTCGTGGATGGTGATATCAAAAAGCGTAAAGCCACGCTCATGGTCATAATCACGCAGGTTAACAATCGCCGGAGCGGTCGGGCCATCCTCCAGCTTTACGCCCAAACGCAGCTGGTCCAGCTTTTCCTGCGGCACAATGCCCGGAACCTTAACAAGGTAGGTTTTGTTGACTTCATGGCTCGGATGCATCAGTGCCTGTGCCAGCGCACCGTCATTCGTCAGCAGCAGCAGTCCTTCGGTATTGAAGTCCAGACGGCCTACCGGGAAAACTCTCTCCGGCAGGTTCTGCACGAAATCGGCAATGCTGCGGCGGTTTTGCGGGTCGGACATCGTGGTGACTACTCCCCTCGGCTTATAGAACATGTAATATGCCTTAGCCTCTTGGGCAATAGGCTTGCCGTCAACGCTGATGCGTACCTTTGATGCATCAAACTTGCAGCCTAGCTCGGTAACTACTTTACCATTCACGCGGACGCGACCTGCCGTAATAATTTTTTCTGCTTCGCGGCGGGAGGCAACGCCTGCTGCCGCCAGGATTTTTTGTAAACGTTCTTCCATCTATCTCAGTTTTCCTTTGCTTCTAATGTATTATCAAGCTGCAGCACCTGCTGTGCGGCCTCTGCCTCGTCCTCAGGCTTCGTTTCCAGCGGAGGCAGCTCCTCCAATGAGTTCAAGCCGAACACCATCAGAAATTTTTCTGTCGTAGCATATAAAATGGGGTTGCCCAAAGCCTTTTTGCGTCCTGCTTCCGCCACCAGACCAAGGTCCAGCAGTGTATTGAGTACGCCGTCAACCTTCACGCCACGGATGGCCTCCATCTCAGCACGCGTCACCGGTTGTTTAAAAGCAACAATCGCCAATGTCTCCAAAGATGCATTCGTCAGCTTTACTTCCTTTTTGCGTCCCAAGCCCAGCAATATGCTGTAGTAAACCGGCTTGGTCACCAGCTGAAAGCAGCCTGCTGTTTCACGCAGCATCAATCCCCTGCTTTCCGCCTCGTAGGATTGCTTCAGCTCCGAAACAAGCTCCCACACCTGCGGCTTTTCCATCTGCAGAAGGTCTGAAAGCTCTGCCACAGAAACAGGCTCTCCAGCAGCAAACAGCACCGCTTCCAGTGCTCCTGTCATTTTATCAAGATACATCGTTTGCTTCCTCCTGTCCCTGCTTGCCGAAGATATAAATCGGTGCAAAGCGCTGTGCCTGGCTGATAGTAATCAACCCCAGCTTCAGCAGCTCCAGTACACCCAAGAAGCAGGCCACCTTCTCGGCAGCACTGCCGGCGGTAAAAATCTCATTCAGCATAAAGCCCTGCGGCCTGCGCTGCAGTTTTTGCAGAATATCTGCCATTTTATCCTGCACGCTATAGGCCTGCGGCTCGATAAAGGCTGCCGGTCTGCCGTCGGGCGCAGTAGTCATGCCTGCCAAAGCCTTCAATAACTGCTGCACCGTGCAGGGAGCAATAGTGCGCTCCACCAAGTTGCCGAACATCGGATCACGCTGCCAATACAGGTCAGCGCTCTGCTTCATATCCGCCAAAGCAGCAGCGGCACGCTTAATGCGGCGGTATTCCACCAGCATCTCCACCAGCTGCTGGCGCGGGTCTGCTTCCTCCTCCTCGCCCTCAACGAACTGCTTGGGCAGCAGCATACGCGATTTAATCTGCAGCAGCGTTGCGGCCATCACCAGAAAATCACTGGCAACCTCCATATCAAATTCACTCATGCTGCGCAGATAGCTTATATACTGCTCCGTAACCGCAGCGATAGGAATATCATAAATATCTACTTTATCACGCTCGATAAGGTGCAGGAGCAAATCCAGCGGGCCCTCGAACGCAGTCAGCTTCAACGATAAATCAGCCATGGCTTAGAACACTAAACCCAAGATACCGTTTACCAGCATCATGTAGCCTGCGGCAAGCGGTCTGATAATCGCACCTGTGATACCGGTAAAAACCAACGCAATCAGAATATAAAAGCCGTAGCGTCCAACCAGATTATCGAACTTCCAGGCCATAGACGGCGGCAGAAGCTCCGAAAGAATCTTGGAACCGTCCAACGGCGGAACCGGAATCAGGTTGAAGAAAGCAAACCATACATTATATAACTGCATCCACAGCAAAAAGCGGTAAACGCCATCACTCAAAAGACCGAAGCGATTTAAAAACGTCATGAAGAATGCTGCGAGAAAGCACAAAAACAGATTGGCTGCGGGACCGGCAAAGGAAACCTTCAGAATACCTTCGCGGCGGTTGCGGAAATTGCTGGGGTTAATTTCTACTGGTTTAGCCCAACCGAAGCCGGCTACCACCAGCAGAATCGCACCCAACGGGTCCAGATGCGCCATCGGGTTGAAGGTCATGCGTCCCATATAACGCGCAGTCGGGTCACCCATGCTGTCCGCACATTGCGCATGGGCATATTCGTGTATCGTAATCGCAAACAGCAGCGCAGGAATGCGATAGATCATCGTACTGAAATCGAGCATACTTTCCTCCGAGAAAAATTTATCAATAGATTTATTATACAACATCTTGTATTCCTACGTCAAAAAGAAAACGGAACCATCAGTATAAATTATGTGACAGTTCCGTAAACATTTACTTTTTCTGCTAATTATTTTCTTATTTGCCTGTGAATTGCGGCGCACGCTTTTCATAGAAGGCAGCAATGCCTTCCTTGCAGTCATCGGTACCCATCAGCAGTGCCTGGGTAGTTTCTTCGATTGCCAGCACCTCGTCCAGAGTCAGGTCATGGTCATTGAGATATTTCTTCGTCAGGCTGATAGAAAGCGGAGCGCTTGCTGCCAAGCGTGCAGCCATAGCGTAAACCTTATCCTTCAGCTCTTCGTCTTCATAAACATCGTTCAGCATGCCAAGCTCTTTGGCAGTCGCAGCGTCAATCAGATCACCGGTAAACATCAGCTCTTTAGCCTTCAGCACACCGATAGCCTTCGGCAGGAAATACAGACCGCCGCAGTCGGGAATCAGGCCAACCTTGGCAAAGCTTTCGCCAAAGCGTGCCTTGGCAGATGCATACACCAGGTCGCAGGCCAGCATCAGGTTAACGCCGGCACCGGCAGTAACGCCATTGATATAAGCAATAACAGGTTTAGGAATAGTAGTCAGGCGTTTGGCAACGTCGCCCACCTTAGCGATAAAGTCCTTCTTGGCAGCAACGCACTCCAAGCCGTTCAGGTAGCTAAGATCACCGCCGGCACAAAATGCCTTGCCGTTGCCGGTAAGTACGATAGCACGCACCTCAGCGTCGGCAGCAGCCTTGGTAATGGCAGCATGCAGACCGTCAATCAGCGCGTCATTCATTGAATTCAGGCTCTTCGGACGGTTCATAGTAATCGTCGCAATATTGTTTTCCACAGCGTATAATACAGCTTCTTCCATGGGGAACACTCCTTTACACATGTAGTTTATATCATTAAGGATATTATAGCATAAAACCTTAAATGCGCCTACTATTTATCTAAAGATTTTATCTTTTACTGGTTTCTTCAATTTCTGCATTAAGTAAAGATGAAGGGTGGTGTCTTTAAGGCAACACATCAAGACCATCTTTCCCTCGCCTTTCATATCACTTGCCTTAATTCTATATAGGCATTTCATCTCCTAAATTCCGCGCATTTATCGCCTTCCCAAAATACTTATAAATTTTTCTAAAAAAACTGTTGACAAATAATTGCCATGCGAGTATAATAATCTTCGTTGGTTGACTTACCAACCTTAATTCCCCGATAGTTCAGCCGGTAGAACACCTGACTGTTAATCAGGGCGTCGTAGGTTCGAGTCCTACTCGGGGAGCCAAGAAATTAAAGCTTCGAACTTTTAGAAGTTCGGAGCTTTTTGTTTTTATTCTTTTAGTAATCCTTCATCAATCTTCCTTGCATACTAAAAATTTAATTGATATAATAGAAAAAGCTGAAAATTATATAAAAGGAGATTCTGTTTATGACCAACAACCATTCCAAGGGGCGTGCCATCGCTCTGCTGCCTATCGCAGTCTTTTTGCTGTTTTTTATAGGCTCAGGCCTGATTACCGGGGATTTTTACAGCATGCCTGCGATTGTAGGCTTTTTAATTGCTTTAATCATAGCTTTCCTGCAAAACAAAAAGCTCAGCTTTGTGCAGAAGCTGCGCCTTGCTTCTACCGGCGTAGGTGACGAAAATATTCTCACCATGTGCCTCATCTTCCTTGCCGCAGGTGCCTTTTCCGGCGCTGTACGCGCTGCCGGCGGTGTAGAAAGCACCGTCAACCTTGGGCTTTCCATTCTGCCGGGCAACATGGCAGTAGCAGGCCTTTTCGCTATCGGTTGCTTTATTTCCATTTCTATGGGTACTTCCGTAGGCACTATTACCGCACTTGCTCCGATTGCTGCAGGCATCAGCGACAAAACCGGCTTCCCAATGGCTATTTGCGCCGGTGCCGTAGTCTGCGGTGCTATGTTCGGTGACAACCTTTCTATTATTTCCGATACAACCATTGCTGCTGTCAAAACACAGGGCTGTGATATGCGCGACAAGTTCCGCGAAAACTTTAAAATCGTCCTGCCGGCAGCAATCATCACTCTTGGCCTGTTCTACTTTTTGGGCAACACCAACGAATATCAGGTCAACGGTAACCTCGACTACAGTCTGATAAAGGTTCTTCCCTATCTGTTCGTATTAATCGGTGCTGTAAGCGGTGTTAACGTTTTCGTGATTCTTATTATCGGTACTGTGCTCAGTATGCTGGTAGGCCTCGGAACAGGCATGTTTACTGCTACCAAAATGTTTACCCACGTTGGCAACGGCATTATGTCTATGTATGACATCACCGTTATTTCTATCATCGTGGCCTGCATCATTACCCTGATTAAGGAATACGGCGGTATTGATTTCGTACTGAACTTCATCAAGAGCCGCATCAGCAGCACCAAAGGCGGTGAGTTGGGTATTGCAGCTCTCGCTCTGCTTGTTGATATCTGCACCGCAAACAACACTGTTGCGATTGTTATGGCAGGTCCGATTGCCAAGGATATCAGCGAAGAGTTCGGCGTAACGCCTCGCCGCAGCGCCTCTCTGCTTGATATGTTCAGCTCCATGGGCCAGGGACTTATCCCCTACGGCGCACAGCTTCTGGCTGCGGCAAGCCTCACGGGACTTACCCCCTTCGCCATCATCCCCTACTGCTTCTATCCGCTGCTGATGGGTATCAGCGGACTGATCTTCATCTTCATCAAGAATAAAGACTAAAAACAAGCCGTACTGCTATAAATTTACTGTAATAGTAAAAATCAAGCCGTACGGCTTTTTTCATGCTTTAATAACAACATAACGCCAACGCAAAAAGCCTGAGCAAACGCCCAGGCTTTTGTTATAGCTGTTCTAGTCAAACTATAAATAACTTTTAATACCGCCCTTTTGCAGGATTTCCTGTTTTATTACATCAACGTATTCAAAACCCTGTGACATCAGAGTAAAGCTTGCTTTATCTATTGCGTCGCAAAATCCTGCCACCATTTTATCAAAGTGCTTAAGTGCCATATTCTTGCCTAATCCGACATTAAGAGCTTCACGCTCAAACGCTTTTTTGTCAATATCATTAATGTTATAGATTCCACCGATACTCATAGCCATATCTTCGGTACTACTATCATAAACCATAGTACTTACAATATCATAAGCAGGAGCAAGGCGGATAGATTTTAAATTCTTGCTATAAAGCAGCGACAAGTTCTTTATATGATTGTCAGTATTTCCCACTAAATAATCAAAAATACAAATATCCCACAGCTTCAATTGGTCTGTAATAGGGTCTGATGAAAAAGAACGCAAAAGATTCATAGACCTCTTTAAATAAGCAGCTCCACTTTTCTCATACTTATCACCGGCAGCAATTCCTAATGCTTGCGCAAAATCTTCCTGATGAAGCCTATAAGGTACTCTTAGTCCATTTAAAACAGCTGAGTCCTCATCAAATTTTCTGTCATAACGCCTGGTTGCGAATAAAATATCTTCCTTATTATCGCTGCCAACATTAACAATAAAGCTTTCCGGTATTTCTATACCTAAATTTTTAGCTGTCAACATACACAGCTGCTCATTAGCAACTATCTTTTTTAATCTTATATGGCTCTGCTTTACTATATGGGTGCTTGGTGCATTGCCTTCCGGGAAAAACCATTTTTTACTTTCAGGTTCATAATATAAACCAACTTTTCCGGAAGCTCCTGTTAAAGACAGATGGGATTTTGTAATAAGCTGAACAGATTCCGTTGCTCCCTCTTGCGCTAAAGCCTTTATCTCTGCATCCTGCAGTAATTTATATGAAGTTACAGGGATAGCAGCTTCATTATCAACAATCCGAATTGCTCCCAAACATTCGTTGCCGAGTACAGCTAAAATATTCAAATAATCATTTGTATCAGCATGAACTTCTTTAGCAACACATTTGCGGATAAATCCTTCGGGAAGTAAACCCTCAAAAAAATTTCTCGTAACATGAACACTAAACGCTTCTGTCTGCAAAGGCAAGCTTAAGGAAATCGGTCTGCTACCTTCCATTTGCAAATAATCAACAGTATAGCTAAAACGTGCATCATTATAATCGTTTCCGATTATCTTGCCAACAACGCAATTTAGCCCAGAAATTTCTATCTCCACTATCAAATCAATCATTTACTTAACCTCTCTTTTCAAGAATAAAGTTTAATCCTAAAGTATTGATTAAAAAAAGAACCTTGCCGATTTCCGTAGTTTCCTTACCATGCTCTAAATCAGAGATAAAGCTGCTGCTTAGTCCGGTAACCTCTGATAAAAATTTTTGAGTATAATTAAGCTCTTTACGACGCTCTTTTATCGCACTGCCTAAAGAAATAACATCTAATATTTTCATAAATCCTCCAAAGCAATACTCGCTTTATTATTAGCACTTAAAACAAGCCGTACGGCTATAAAACAACCATAACTTTCAAAATCAAGCCGTACGGCTATTTTCTTACTTAAAAGTATAAATCAAGCCGTACGGCTTTGTCAATAAAATAATAATATGATTATTCCTCTTTAACAACATCTCCCCAAACGCAAAAAGCCTGAGCAAACGCCCAGGCTTTTGTTATAGCTTATTATTTTTCAAACGGGAATTTGTACTTAGTCAGGCCAAGCTCATCTCTAAGCTGAATGAATTCCTTCTGAATGGATTCGCCAACCGGTACACCCTTGTCTTTTCTATCCAGCCAAGCCATGTATTCCTTCTCGCCGGCAGTGTAAATGCGTTCCTGACCGGGAGCCTTGGTGGAATTGCGCAGACCGCGGCAGATATCGCCGGCAGTTTTCTTGAAGGTGTCAACGCCCATGAAGAATGCAGGGTTGATAACGAAGAAGAAGTGACCCAGATGATACATAGCGTTGTTGCCGTTTTCATCCTTACCGGACAGCGCCTTCATGAAAGGACCGCCTGCCAGTGCGGAGGACAGAATCTCTACGATAGTAGTGAAGCCGTAGCCCTTGTAGCCGCCGGTTTCTTCGCCCAAACCGCCCAACGGCAGCAGAGCAACGTTGCCTGCACGCATTTCCTTCAGGATGGTAGCGGATTCGGTCATAGTGCCGCCGTCCTTAGCAACTACCAGACCGGCCGGAGTATCCTTGCCCTGTCTTGCATAGAACTCAATCTTACCGTTTTGGATGATACTTGTTGCGCAGTCAAAGTTGAACGGGAATTTCTCATCGGTAGGCATAGTAAAGGTCAGCGGGTTGGTGCCCATCATCGGCTCAACACCAAAGGTAGGAGCAACGGAAGGTCTTGCGTTGGTACCGGAAATACCGATCATGCCTGCCTTTTCAGCCATAGTGGTCCAGTAGCCTGCAATGCCGTAGTGAGTAGAATTAAAGATGGTGCCGCCGGCCATACCGTACTTGGAAGCCTTTTCAATCAGCATTTCCATCATCTTATGGGAAGCAACCATGCCCATGCCGTTATGAGCATCCATAACTACAGTACAAGGAGTATCCTTGACAATTTCAATTTCGGTTTTCGGCAGCAGGGTGCCGTTTTTAATACGATCCAGGTAAATAGGCTTGAAGCGGTTGCAGCCGTGGCTCTCGATACCGCGTCTGTCGCTTTCCAGCAGAACATCTGTACAAATGCGTGCATCCTCTTCGGGAACACCGTATTTAACAAATACGTCTACCATAAAATCGTGGACTAAGTCCCAGCTTACAAAGGGTCTTGTTTCTTCCATGCTGTTTCCTCCTTGAAGAAAATTTTTTCAATTCATAATAATATTGCTTTCGCACTACATATAGTATACCTCATTACTCCATAATTGTACAGTATTGCTTTTACGGCTACACTTAGCGCCTGTTACAAACGCTGATGTCAAAAATTCTATTTTATCCTTAGGCATACTCGCCTATAAAAAATACCGTGCAGACCTCAGCGTCATAGCCACAGAAGCCTGTACGGTATTATATATTTTTGTTAACCCTGCTCTGCTCCGTCCGCAGTAAAGGCAACCGTTGCCTTGGCCTCCAGTTCCTTCGTGCTGCCATCAGCATTATGCCACAAGGTTTTCTTGTTCAGCGAACCGTTGGTTACAAGTCCAGTCGCATCAAAGGAGATGCCTGTACCGCTCTTGAACTCTACAAAGCCAGCGCTTTCATCCTGCAGGTTGTGCTGCCAGCCACGAGGACGCAGCTTCGTTGCCTCCGCCAGTGTACCGCTTATAACCCTGCCGTTTGTATCAAAGGTCAGCAGATTATCATTTTTAAAGCGCACAAAGCCGTAGCCGTTATCGCTCAGCTGCAGGATAACGTCATTATCAATCACACCGCTTAGCACAGTGCCGTCCTTGGCAAAGGTCACGGACTTATTGCCCATGTAGCGCACATGACCGTCGGCAGGAATCACCAGCCCCGGGCGATACGGATGGTAGAAAAAGCGCGGCGGGAAGAACGGCGCACTCCGCTCCACATAATAATAATTGCTCGCCAGGTTCTTCCATCCTGCAGGACGCAGATAGGTTGCGCTCGCCAGCACGCCCTCGATTACCTGACCGTCATCGTTGATCTTTACAACAGTATTCTTCTTGAACTTGATATCGTCCGCTACCGTCCAGCCCTGCGGCACCAGCTTGGTATCCTTGTCTAAGGTTATGGTTTTATCAGCAAGAGCTGTGTTGGCGCCTACAAGCACTAAGGCAGCTAATAGTAAGGCTGTAACTTTACGCATGATAATCACCTCATTTACACTTTCTAAGCATATTATAGCATAGGTTACTAAAAGAAAATATAAAACTATTGTGAATTAAGTGTGGAGGTGATGGGGAGATATTCTTCTATTTACTATTCACCCCTGCTACGCTATAATATAATTAAATAAGCTCATTGAAAGGAGTTGTGCGCCTATGTGTACCAACAAGCATTACTACTGCATGTTCAACGGCATTACAGTCACTACCAGCGACATTATAGATGAAGAATACAAGGAATATATTTGCGTAAGATTTGAGCGTCCCAACAATAATAATGGTTTTGATTTCGCTGAAATTATTATGCCTGACAAAAAGTTTATCAAGGCTTTTGGCTTTAGTGAGGACGAGCTTTATTGGATTGAAAGCTTCGCAGCGGATAATCTTTTACTTATGTGGGAAATGGCAAAGGAGAGTAAGCAAATTGCCTAAAATATTAGCAGGTTTCTTAGGGTATGTGTTTTATTTTTGGGATTAAGGTTGCCATTAAACCACAGTAAAATCCAAAACACCCTCCGCAAACCCTTCAGGTTTGACAAAAAACAAGATAAAACGTATAATAAACATAAAGAGACAACTGGTTGTGGAAAGCCGGTTCTCCTCAAAAATTTGTATTCAGAAAGAAACCGTCTTACCGCTAGGCGGTTTTTTTCATGCCGTAATTACTTACGATACGTAAGGATCAGCACGACCAGAGTTGCGAAAGCAATCATCAGAGATAACGCTTCAAAAACAGTCATAACATCACCCCCACTCGCTAGGGAGTAGAAAAACCGACTACCAGTTGTCTCAAAATGTATTATAACATAATATTTAATTTTTGAGAATACACCTAAAAAGGTGTGTGTTTTTTTTAAGCATATTTAAAAACAAAGAGGCCGGGTTTTGTCCCAACCTCTTTGTTCATAAAGTCAATCTTACATTTTTTGCAAAAGATCTTTTAGTGCCTCCAGCTCTTCTTTACTGAGCGTCACACCCTTACCCATTTTGTCATGCTCTGGAGACCATTCGCGAAGGTCGTACTTAGGCTCACGCCCGTTCCAGGATATCAGGTTAAGCTCTTTGGTCCAGCCTTTAGAACCAGTGCTCAGAACACCGATATGTTCAACAATTTCAAAAGATATTTCCGTCTTAGGCATAATTTCACTCCTCTTGCGATCATTCCTCTTTCTTACTGAAAAAGCTTCTGTTGCCACCAATACCAAAATACTTCTCAAAGAAAGCCTTCAAACGGTCAATAATACCCATCTTCTTTTCTTCACGCTTATTATTCTTCGTGAAACGGCTTACAGGCGGCATCATGCTATCAATATCCGTACCGGTAGTCTTGATTTCACCCTGTTGAAATGCGTTTTCAAGAAAGTTGCGTGTAGCTTCAGGCTTAAGCTTTTCAGCTTTAATGATATCTTCAAGCTCTTCTTCGCGCTTTTCAAAGACAAAATCATTCCAGTCTCCGATTATATCGTTACCGTCACTGTCGTTGACATCCTCAATAAACGCTTCAATAAGCTTTTTCTTGCTGCGCAGAGTCGGACTAGAATCAACAGCCTTTGGGATAGTAACCAGTATATCCTTATCCTCGCAGTTGCTGTCATGATACTGCTTGACCAGCATAAGGATATAATCAATGTTGACTTCAATCTGCTTTACAAGCTCAACCTCAAAGACAACATCATCGGTGATGTCGGTCTTCTCGCCTTCTGGTCCTTTTGGAGGCCAGTTTTGACGCAAATCCTCGTAAATGCTGAGATAATCCTGCATATCACGCTCGCTGATGCCTTCCTTGCCGACAAATTCATCAAAGCAGCTAAGCAGATTGCGCATACGAAGCACTGCACCGAAAAGCATAATAAAGTTCTTTTGGTTCTTTTCGCCAATAATCTGATGCTCGGAGGCAGGATATTTTTCCTGCAACTCAGCAATCATATCAATATAACCACGAACAGGCTTGCCATCATCGTCCCTGCAGCCGTAATAATACTCTTTAAAGGTACGCACAAGCACAATGCTGCTCGCATCACGGTCTCCGAAAAGCGCAATAGCACTTTCCATGCGTGGCTGTAACCGGCGGAAGCATACAATGTTGCCGTAGGTCTTAATAGAGTTCAGGATGCGGTTTGTACGGCTGAACGCCTGAATAAGTCCGTGCATCTTTAAGTTCTTATCAACCCAGAGCGTATTGAGCGTGGTCGCATCGAAGCCTGTAAGGAACATATTTACTACTATAAGCAGGTCAAGCTCCTTGTTCTTCATGCGGAGCGATACGTCCTTATAATAGTTTTGGAACTTGTCAGAGGAAGTATCATAGTTCGTATGGAACATGACGTTATAGTCACGGATAGCATCTTCAAGAAAATCTCTTGAATTCTGGTCCAGAGCTGATGTATCCTCGGAGTTCTCGTCATCAATAACGCCATCAGCTTCTTCTTCATTAGCTCCATAGCTGAAGATAGTTGCTATTTTCAAAGACTTGGAAGGATCCTCCGCCATCTGCTTTTTAAACTCCTGATAATAGAGCTTAGCCATTGGCACAGAAGCTACCGCGAAAATAGAGTTAAAACCGCTCAGACGCTGCTTACGCTTGATTTCTTCAACCTCTTGACGGCCTGCAGAAGCAACATCCTTAATGTTGGTCAGAGCGTTGAACACATAGGTCTTGTCGCCACGGTAGGTTTTGCGGTCAAAGTTATTGAGAATATACTTGGTTACAAGCGAAATACGTTCGGGAGCCATCATCGGCTTCTCACGGTCAATGCCCCATACATCTTCGTCCTTGATATCCTCTTCCAGCGCCATCGTCTTGATGAAATCAACACGGAAGGGCAGGACGTTCTTGTCATTAATAGCATCAACGATGGTATAGGTATGGAGCTTATCACCGAAGGCCTGCTCCGTAGTCATAAGCTGTGCGTTCTTCCTTGCGCCTGCGTTTTTGGCAAAGATAGGCGTACCGGTGAAGCCGAACAGGTAATACTTCTTGAAATGCTTGATAATATCGGTATGCATATCACCGAATTGAGAACGGTGACATTCATCGAAGATGATAACTATTTCCTTATTATAGAAATCATGCTGTTGGTTTCTCTTAATAAAATTAGCAAGCTTCTGTATCGTAGTGATAATGATTTTAGCATTAGGATTCTCTAATTGCTTTTTCAGAATCGCTGTGCTGGTATTACTGTTGGCAGCACCCTTCTCGAAGCGGTCATATTCCTTCATGGTCTGGTAATCAAGGTCCTTACGGTCTACAACAAAGAGAACCTTATCAACGAAATCAAGCTGTGAAGCCAGTCTTGCTGTCTTAAAGCTGGTTAAGGTCTTGCCGCTGCCGGTAGTATGCCAAATAAAGCCGCCTGCAGCTACGTCGCCGTATTTTTTGTAGTTATGCGCAATCTCAATGCGGTTCAGAATGCGTTCCGTTGCCGTAATCTGATAAGGACGCATGACCATCAGCATCTTTTCAGAAGTGAAAATGCAGTATCTGGTGATGATATTAAGCAACGTGTGCTTGGCAAAGAAGGTTTTAGCAAAATCTACTATATCAGGAATTACCTTATTATTGGCATCTGCCCAGTAGCTTGTAAACTCAAAGCTGTTGCTGGTCTTGGACTTCTTGGTCTTACCGCTCACTGCATCCTTGATTGTATTGATACGGGTAGTATTAGAGTAATACTTGGTCAGCGTACCGTTGGAGATAACGAAAATCTGCACATATTCGAAGAGTCCGCAGCCCGCCCAGAAGGAATCACGCTGGTAACGCTCTATCTGGTTAAAAGCTTCGCGGATAGGCACTCCCCTGCGCTTTAACTCGATATGGACCAGCGGAAGGCCGTTGACTAGCACAGTCACATCATAGCGGTTATTATACTTTGCACCCTCTGCCTTGCCGTTCTCGTACTGATTAAGCACCTGCAGGCGGTTATTATGCACGTTCTTCTTATCAATAAAGCGGATATTCTTGGAAGTGCCGTCCTCACGCTTCAGAACCTTTACATAGTCTTCTTGGATTGTCTGCGTCTTATCTTCAATCTTGTCATTAGGATTAGCGATAGCAGTATTAAAGAACTGCTCCCATTCGCTGTCCGTAAACTTAATGTTGTTAAGCTCTTCCAAGCGTTCACGCAGATTAGCGATAAGGTCTGCCTCCTTATGAATGTTCAGATAGGTGTAGCCCTGTTCAGTCAGCAGACGGATAAATTCCTTTTCCAGCTCCTCTTCGCTCTGGTAGCTGTCCGAGCGTCTTGGCACAGGCTCATATTCGGTTATAACCGTGCTTTCCGTAGTTTCCGCTACGATATTGAAATAAGGCATGGCTTACGCCTCCTTTTTTAGTTCCTTAAAGGTTAAAAGCTTGTCACGATAGTATTCGTACTGTTTTTGGCGCATTGCGATTTCTGCAGGCAGACCATCGGAGATGTTGTTGCAAAGAGTGTCGAAACGGTCGAGAATATCGACGATGCGTTGTTGGACTTCGAGAGGAGGGACAGGTATAACAAAATCATTCAATTGTTGTAAATTCAAATTAGGCTGAGCAGAGCCCTTTATACTCTTTTGTATATAGTCTTTCATATATTTTGATTTTAACAGATAAAAAATATATTTATGTTCATAATTTTCTTTCAATCTAATTATAGCCAATGCTTGATTTGTATTAGCGGGCAATGCTGATGCAGGGACAACAACACATTTTCCTATTGTTGCTCCTGCTATAGTAAATAATATATCATTGGCTTGCAAAATCGAACGACGCAAGGAACCATTATGAATATCATCATCAATATATTTTACTTTATCAAAATTAATCAAATCTGATTCTATAGCCTCAGTTCTAATAAAGCAAATTCCTGATTTTGAATAAGTTTTAGGAGTAGTACCTTTAGTTATTGTGATACTTAAATCCCCCAGCTTCATCCAGCGAATAGCGCCACTAAGCTCTAGTTCGTTCGTTCGTTCGTTCAAAATGGTACTCTCATTCGGTTTGAACGTCAACAGTAAATCCCGGTAATATTCGTACTGCTTCTGCCGAGCTGCAAGCTCGGCTGCAAGCTCGGCTGCAAGCTCGGTAGTTAAGAACGTGAAATTGTCCAGAATACGGACAATCTCACGTTGTACCTCCAGAGGAGGTACAGGGAGCTTGATTTTCTCAATAACAATTCTCG
The DNA here is from genome assembly GCF_017968825.1 of Phascolarctobacterium sp. Marseille-Q4147. NCBI lineage: Bacteria > Bacillati > Bacillota > Negativicutes > Acidaminococcales > Acidaminococcaceae > Phascolarctobacterium > Phascolarctobacterium sp. Marseille-Q4147. The sequence continues at coordinate 2,161,602 of NZ_CP072874.1, forward strand.
GCAATCTTGGGATACTAGCTTTACGCACTTTTGAGTATATTCCTCTTTGTTGAGACATTAATACATAATACAGAAATTTATCATCTATATTCCTATTGCATATAAAATAAAAACAATCATCAGCTGCCCAAAATTTAGTATTACTATATACAATATCTCCTGCTGCTCCAGCAGTAATAATCATTGTTTTATTAGCTTCACAGTTATAATCATCATAATATCCTAATGGTATTAAGCTATTCTGATACACTGGATACTTGGCGTTATCTTTCAATTCTTTTTTTATTAACCTTACACCACGTTTTATAGTTACAACATCAGCAAGATATTTATACTCCACCCCATCGGGGCACAGCCTTTCAATCAACTCTTCTAAATTACTCATTTCCTTCTCCCATTTTTTCCGTTGCCTTAAGCAGTAAATCAAAATCCGAAGTTATCTTCTGTGTTTTATTAAAAATATCGTATTCTGCACAAGCCTTTTCCCACGCTTGCTTACGCGATACCCTGCCCTTATCCGGCAGAATATCATAACGCCTAAATGCTAAAAACTCATTGACACTGGCAGCAAATTCTTTCATGCTAAAGGTATTTTCCCGCTCAATCAAATCTTCGATATAATCAAAATAACCTGTTACAGCTCGTTCCAGCTGACGTATTTCTTTTTCAGAAAGATAGTTCTTAGCAACCTTAACATCAGATTTCAAGATACGTCCCTGCGGCGCATTTTTCCAGGTCTGCAAACCCATATTTTCTTTAGTATGGTCAGCGTTATTATAAATTATTTCTGCTGCTGTCTGTTTTGTTATAGCATAATGAAATTTATTTTGCACCGTAGAATAAAAGCTCTGTGTTACATCAGCGTTACTATCATAATCTATACTGCACTCAGCAAAAATATCCGTAATCTGCTGCCAAATGCGTCTTTCGCTTGCACGAATAGAACGAACGCGTTCCAGTAATTCGCGGAAATAATCCTTGCCAAAGGCTGTCTTTCCTTGCTTCAAGCGTTCGTCATCCATAGCAAAGCCTTTTAGCATGTATTCCTTTAAAACCTGCGTCGCCCAGATGCGAAAATTGGTAGCACGATGAGAATTAACTCGATACCCTACGGAAATAATAGTATCAAGATTATAAAAAGCAACCGGCTGTTTTACACCATCAACGCGCAATTTTTGCGTGTTGTTTTCACGTTCCAATTCCTTTTCTTCAAAAACGTTATTGATATGCTTACGGATTGTCGATTCACTCTTGTCGAAAAGCACTGCCATTTGATTTGCCGTTACCCAAATAGTTTCATTCTGAATAAAAGCATTGATAAATCTATTTTCATCCGCAACCTTATAAATCAAAAACTGCATCTGCTTATCCATCTTTACCCCTCAATTTCCGCAATAATCTTGTCGATTTCGCTGCGCAGAACCTGCTCACGGGCAACAATCTCCGCGATTTCCGCATTTAGCTTTTTGATATCAATCTTCTCACGGGTGTCCTCAGGCTCCACATAGGTAGAAACAGAAAGGTTAAAATCGTTTTCTGCGATTTCCGCATAGTCTGCCAGATGGCTGAAATGAGCAACTTCCTCGCGTTTGGCAAATACATCAACAATGCGGTCAATGTTTTCGGGAGTCAGCTTGTTGTTATTCGTGACCTTAATGCATTCCTTGGAAGCATCAATGAACATAACCTTGTTATCGCTTTTGCCTTTTTTGAGCACCATAATACAGGTTGCAATACTCGTACCGAAGAAAAGGCCGCCGCTAAGCTGAATAACCGCATCTACATAGTTGTTATCTACCAAATACTTGCGGATTTTCTGCTCCGCACCGCCACGATACATGATGCCGGGGAAGCAGACAATGGCAGCCGTGCCGTTGGCAGCGAGCCAGGACAGGCTGTGCATGATGAAAGCCATATCAGCCTTGCTCTTGGGTGCAAGCACGCCTGCAGGAGCAAAACGCGGATCGTTAATCAAGGTAGCATCGCCGTCACCAACCCATTTTACGGAATACGGCGGGTTTGATACGATTAGCTCAAAGGGTTCTTCATCCCAATGCTGCGGATTGGTGAGCGTATCCTCGCAGGCAATATCAAACTTATCAAAGCCAATCTTATGCAGGAACATGTTAATACGGCAGAGGTTATAGGTAGTGATATTGATTTCCTGACCATAGAAACCGTTGCGGACAGCATCCCTGCCCAAAAGCTCAGCACATTTCAGCAGCAAAGAGCCGGAGCCGCAGGCCGGGTCATAAGCCTTGTTGATTTCCTTCTTGCCTACCGTGCCCAAGCGCGTAAGCAGCACACTTACTTCCGGCGGGGTAAAGAACTCGCCGCCGCTTTTACCGGCACCGGATGCATACATGCCCATAAGGTATTCGTAAGCATCACCAAAAGCATCAATAGAATGGTCATTGATATCACCAAGGTTCATATCCTTCACGCCGTTAAGCAGCTTTGCAAGGCGCTCGTTACGCTTCGCTACAGTAGACCCAAGCTTATTGCTGTTAACGTCAAAATCATCGAACAGACCTGAGAAATCAGCCTCAGACTCACTTCCCTTAGCAGAACCTTCGATGTTGTTGAAGATACGTTCCAAACGTTCGTTAAGGTTCTCGTCATTGGCTGCATTAGCACAAACATTGCAAAAGAGTTCGCTGGGCAGCATAAAAAAGCCCTTTTCCTCGATAAGACCTTCGCGAGCTTCCTCTGCATCCTCGTCGGACATCTTAGCATAATCAAAGTCAGCATCACCTGCTTCAATCTCATTTAGGTTAATATAATTAGTCAGATCCTCAGAAATAAAGCGATAAAACATAGTGCCAAGCACATAGTTTTTTAAGTCCCAGCCGTCTACAGCTCCGCGCAGCTCATCCGCAATCGCCCAAATAGCACGGTGAAGCTCTTCTCTTTCCTGTTCCTTCTTGATATCAGTCACGTCAAAACCTCCTAAATTTATCTTAATGTATAGTAATTACTCAACAAACAAATTCATAATTATATTATACAGCCTTAAGCAGATAAAAGAAACGTTTTAAGGCTTTTTATTTCTTTGAACGGCACCAATAAAAAATCCTATTGCAGACTAACTCAGAACATCTGCAATAGGATTTTACGCTTATCTCATATTAAATTATGCAACAGCGCCGGCTTTCCCCTTACTTGCTCAGGTACTCGTCAATAGCAGCTGCAGCCTTCTTGCCTGCGCCCATAGCGCTGATTACGGTTGCAGCACCGGTTACGATATCGCCGCCGGCGAACACGCCCGGAATAGAGGTAGCACCTGCCTCGTCGGCAACAATGTTACCGCGCTTGTTAACCTCCAGATCAGGAGTAGTCTGTTTAATCAGCGGGTTCGGACCTTGGCCGATAGCCATAACTACCATGTCAACATCGAGCACATACTCGCTGCCTGCGATAGCTACAGGGCTACGACGGCCGCTGGCATCTGCTTCGCCAAGCTCCATCTTGATGCACTTCAGGCCGTTAACCCAGCCCTTTTCATCGCCCAAAATTGCAACCGGATTGTTCAGCAGGCGCAGCTCAATGCCTTCCTCCTTAGCATGGCCGATTTCTTCCTTACGCGCGGGCATTTCCTCCTCGCTGCGGCGGTAAACGATATATACCTGCTCCGCGCCAAGGCGCTTCGCGGTACGCGCTGCGTCCATTGCCACGTTGCCTGCGCCAACGATAGCAGCCTTCTTGCCAACGTATACAGGTGTAGCGTAGTTCGGGAACTCGTAAGCCTTCATCAGATTTACACGCGTTAAAAATTCGTTGGCGGAATATACACCGTTAAGGTTTTCGCCGTCAATCTGCATAAAATGCGGCAGACCGGCACCGGTACCAACATAAACAGCGCTGAAGCCTTCCTCCTCCATCAGCTCCTTGATGGTGAAGGTGCGGCCGATTACAGCGTCAACTACAATTTTTACGCCCAATTTTTTCAGTGCGGAGATTTCATGCTGTACGATTTCCTTCGGCAGACGGAACTGCGGAATACCATACATCAGCACGCCGCCGGCAGCATGCAGCGCTTCGTACATGGTTACATCATAGCCCATTTTAGCCAAATCGCCGGCACAGGTCAGACCGCTGGGGCCGCTGCCTACTACGGCAACCTTTTTGCCCTTGCGTTCTGCCGGAGCTTCCACATCGTTATCCAGGCCGTGCTCACGTGCATAGTCGGCCACAAAGCGCTCCAGGCGGCCGATAGCTACAGGCTCGCCCTTGATGCCCAGCACGCATTTGCCTTCGCACTGGTTTTCCTGCGGGCAGACACGTCCGCAGACAGCGGGCAGGGTGCTCTTCTGCTTGAGAATTTTATAAGCCTCGGCAAAGTTTTCCTGTGCCACCTCATGGATAAACTTAGGAATATCAATATTAACCGGGCAGCTGCCTACACAACGCGGTTTGGGGCAGTTCAGGCAGCGCTGTGCCTCGTCTACCGCCATTTCCTTAGTGTAGCCAAGTGCTACCTCCTGAAAGTTTTTGTTACGCACATCAGCCGGCTGTTCCGGCATAGCATTTCTCATTCCTCCACGCATTTGCAATGACCTCCACAGCTATATTCCAGTGCTTCCTGGTCCTTGTACATCTGCTGACGCATTACCAGGTTTGCAAAATCTACCTCGTGAGCATCAAACTCCGGTCCGTCTACACAGGCAAATTTGTTCTCACCGCCAACCATTACACGGCAGCCGCCGCACATGCCGGTGCCGTCTACCATGATGGTGTTGAGGCTGGCCGTAGTTTTAACGCCGAAGGGTTTGGTGGTTGCTGCCACGTTTTTCATCATGATAACAGGGCCGATGGCCAATACCAGGTCAATCTTCTCGCCTGCTTCCAGCATTTCACGCAGCGGGTCGGTTACAAAGCCCTTGCGGCCTGCACTGCCGTTATCGGTGGTCAAAATCAGCTCGTCGCTGATAGCAGCCATTTTATCCTGCCAGATTACCAGATTCTTGTCACGCGCACCGATGATGGAGATAACTTTGTTGCCCAGCTCGTGATAAGCACGCGCGATTGGATAAACAGGTGCAACGCCGATGCCGCCGCCAACTACTACAACAGTACCGAACTTGCCCATCTCGGAAGGATGTCCCAAAGGACCTACCACGTCGAGAATATCATCACCCTCGTTAAAGGTGTCGCACAGATGCTTGGTGGTGTTGCCCACAGCCTGCACGATTAAGGTGATGCATCCCTTTTCACGGTCAAAATCCGCAATAGTCAGAGGAATACGTTCGCTGTATTCGTCAGTGCGGATGATTACAAACTGTCCCGGATGGCATTTGTGTGCCACCAGCGGCGCGTCTACGACGAACTCGTAAACTGCAGGTGCTAAATTTGCTTTGGTAATGATTTTAGCCATTTTCTTGCATTTCTCCTTTTGCTGCTAATTGCTATTTATTCAAGAGCTTTCTGGTGCAAGCCTCAGCTTCCGCATAAATCTTTTCTTCGTCAAAGGTCAGCAGTTTTCCTGCTTCCACAACCTTTTTGCCTGCTACGAAAACAGTGTCGGCGTCGGTGCTGCTTGCTGCATAAACCAGCTGGGACAGCTTATTGTGACGCGGATACCAGTAAGGCTTGTGCATATCCCACAGTACGATATCTGCCTGCTGGCCTGCCTCCAAAAGTCCTGTATCGGCAAAGCCCAGAGTCTTGGCGCCGTCAACGGTTGCCATCTCCCACGCCTTTTTAGCAGGAACAACGAGAGGATCAAAGGTGGTTGCCTTATGCAGCATTGCGGCAGCACGGCATTCCTCCAGCATATCCAGATTGTTGTTGCTGGATGCGCCGTCCGTGCCCAGGCCAACGCAAATGCCCTTGTTCAGCATTGCCGCTACCGGTGCGATACCGCTTGCCAGCTTCAGGTTGCTCTGCGGATTGTGTGCTACACGCACGTGCTTGGTAGCCATGATATCCATATCCTCGTCGGTCAGATGTACGCAGTGCGCAGCGATGGTACCCAGCTCAAACATGCCCAGCTTATCCATCAGCTGAATCGGAGTCATACCATGCTCTTTGACAACGGTATCAACCTCAAATTTAGTTTCGCACAGATGCATCTGGATTTCTGCCTTGTTGGCAGCAGCCTCGGCAATAACCTTTTCCAGATAATCTACCGGGCAGGTATAAGGAGCGTGCGGACCGTAGGTGATGCGGATACGGCCGTTGTCATAGCCCTGCCAATTCTTCGCCAGCACAGTGTTTTCTGCCAGCTTTACGTCTTTGTCCGGCGCTACGCCAATCAAGCCGCGGCTGAGGTTAGCGCGGATACCGGTTTCAGCACAGGCACGCGCAACATCCTCCATGAAGGCGTACATGTCGGCAAAGCAGGTAGTACCGCCCTTCAGCATTTCTACGATGCCCAGCATTGCGCCCCAGTAGATGTCGTTAGCGTCCATCTTGTCTTCAATCGGCCAGATTTTGTTTTGCAGCCAGTCCATGAGCGCCATGTCATCGGCATAGCTGCGCAGTAGTGTCATAGAAACGTGGCCGTGGGTGTTGACCATGCCGGCGGTAGCCAGTTTGCCCTTGCCGTCTACAATTTCGTCGGCAGCAAAGTCTGCAGGCACGTCCTTGCCTACATAGACAATCTTATTATCTTCAACGGCGATGTTCTGCATTTCACCGTTCGGAGTATGTAGAAGCTCGATATTTTTAATCAGTAGCTTAGCCAAAAGATTTCACTTCCTTGGTATAAATTAAGTCCTGCCTCCCTGTTTAATGCTTAGGGAGGCAGATGACCGTGATATTATTGTTTTCTACTCCTCGCCCTGCTGACGTTTGGAGTAATGCTTTTCATAAAAATCATGCATCACGTCCACGTCCTCACAGCTCAGCTCGAACACCTTGTTGCCAGTGCCTACACAGATTACGGCAATCTGCGCCGCTTTTTCCAGAATTTCGGCAGCAAGCAGTGCCTCCGCCAGGTTCTTGCCCCAGCACACAGCGCCATGGTTGGCCAGCAGCACAGCCTTTTTGCCGTTCAGCGCACGCACGGTGTTGTCCGCCAGCTCCTGCGTACCGCAAAGAGCATACTGTGCGCACTCTACCCTGCCGCCGATAATCTGCACGATATCCTCGATAATCGCCGGTACCCCCTGATGCATGGCCGCAAGCGCACTGGCATAAATGCTGTGCGTATGGATTACGGCACCTGCCTCGGGATAGGCGTTGTAAATGGCGGTGTGCACCTTCAGTTCGGAAGAAGGAATGTGCTTGCCCTCGACAACGTTGCCATCTCTGTTGATGATAACAACGTCCTCAGGCGTCAGTGTTTCATAACCATGGCCGGAGGGTGTGATAGCAATATTCTGCGCGTCAATACGGCAGCTGATGTTGCCCCAGGAGCCTGCGACGAGCTTTTTTTCAATCAGCGCATGGCCTGTTTCCACAATGGCGGCACATGCACTTTCTTTAGCAAATAACTGCGTTTCCATGATTATTCGGCAGCCAGATATGCCTTCTGCTCATCGCTCAGGGTATCGATGCCTGCGCCCATAGCCTGCAGCTTCAGAGCAGCGATTTCGGTGTTCAGTTCTTCCGGCAGTACATACAGTTTATTTTCCATTGCTCCCTTATGGTCGAGCAGGTATTTCATAGCCAGGAACTGCATAGCGAAGGACAGGTCCATGATTTCAATCGGGTGACCATCGCCGCATGCCAGGTTAACCAGACGGCCTTCGCCCAGCAGGTTCAGCTTACGTCCGTCAGCCATGGTGTAGGTCATGATATTTTTGCGTACTTCATACGGAGCAACTACGGAAAGCTCCTCCAGATGATGTTTGTTGATTTCTACGTCGAAGTGGCCTGCGTTGCACATAACAGCGCCGTTCTTCATAACCTCCATATGCGGTTTGGTGATTACGTCCTTGCAGCCGGTTACGGTTACAAAGATATCGCCGTGCTTAGCAGCCTCCTGCATCGGCATAACGCGGAAGCCGTCAAATACTGCTTCAATACCTTTAATCGGATCAACCTCGGTAACGATAACGTTAGCGCCCAGGCCCTTGGCACGCATAGCAACGCCCTTACCGCACCAGCCATAGCCTGCAACAACAACGGTTCTGCCTGCTACGGACATGTTGGTGGTACGCATGATGCCGTCCCAGGAGGATTGGCCGGTACCGTAACGGTTATCAAACAGATACTTGCAGTAAGCATCATTAACGGCAATCATCGGGAATGCCAGATGACCTGCTGCAGCCAAAGCCTTCAGACGATGTACGCCGGTAGTGGTTTCCTCGCTGCCGCCCATCAGGTTAGGAATCAGGTCACGACGTTCGCCGTGCAGCATATTAACCAAATCGCCGCCATCATCAATAATCAGCTGCGGCTCGCTCTTTAAAGCCTCACGCAGATACATATCATATTCTTCGTTGGTGCAGCCATGGGTTGCGAAAACGGTTACGCCGCTGTCAACCAGTGCTGCGGCAATTTCGTCCTGAGTGGAAAGCGGGTTGCTGCCGGTAACAACAACATTAGCGCCTGCGTTCTTCAGCACGAGTGCCAGATAAGCGGTTTTAGCTTCCAGGTGAATGGTTACAACCATGTTGATGCCCTGGAAAGGCTTAGTTTTGCTGTATTCATCGTTCAGATGGTTCAGCAGGGGCATATATTCCTTTGCCCACGCGATACGTTGATGACCTAACGGTGCCAATTTGATGTCTTTAATGATGCTTTGCATAAATCTGAAAATCCTCCTTAAATTAAGCTCTTTAATCTTTTAAAAGAGCCTGCAATTTCTTAATGCTTTCTGTATACGGCGCTTTAAGTACGCCATGCTCGGTAATAATACCGGTAATAAGCTCTGCCGGTGTCACGTCAAACGCAGGGTTAAACACTGTCACGCCCTCAGGCGCAGTCTGCTCGCTGCGGAAATGACGTACCTCGTCGGCCTTGCGCTCCTCAATAGGAATCTGCGCACCTGTGGCAATCGTAAAATCAAAGGTGCTCGTCGGCGCGGCGATATAAAACGGAATCCCGTGTGCCTTCGCCGCCAGTGCCACTCCATAGGTGCCGATTTTGTTCGCCGTATCGCCGTTGGCCGCAATTCTGTCGGCACCGACAACAACAGCGTTCACGCCCTTCGTGCGCATGGTCCACGCTGCCATATTATCGGTAATCAGCGTCACCGGAATGCCGTCCTCAAACAGCTCAAACGCCGTCAAACGCGCACCCTGCAGCAGCGGGCGTGTTTCGTCGGCATAAACCATCTTCAGCTTGCCCTGCGCGTAGGCACTGCGGATAACGCCCAGCGCCGTGCCCCAACCGCAGGTTGCCAGTGCGCCTGCGTTGCAGTGCGTCAGCACTACGGCAGCGTCAGGCAGCACAGCAGCGCCGTATTCGCCCATACGCTTATTCATGGTGATATCGTCCGCATAAATCTGCTCGGCCTTCTCCTCCAGCGCCTTGATAATAGCCGCAGGTGACTTATCCTCGCCGTTCAGGCGCACAGCCAAAGCGTACTGCAGATTCGCCGCCCACGCCAGGTTTACCGCCGTCGGACGCGCAGTAATCAGATCTGCGCGCACAACGTCCAACGCACCCAAAAAGTCAGGCTTATTCTCAACCTCGCGCGCACCCAGCACCATAGCGAAGGCAGCGGCAGCGCCGATTGCCGGAGCACCGCGCACCTCCAAGCGTTCAATCGCCACTTTCACGCGCTTATAATCTACGCAGGTAATCCATTCTATCTTTTGCGGCAGCAGAGTCTGGTCCAACAGCACCAGGCTCCCCTGCTCCCAACGCATAGTTTCTACCATAACAACCTCTTACAGCTTAAAGCCGCCAAACTCTTGCATTGCATGATGGCAGTTGCATTTCGCCTCAGTCGGCTCTTCATAAGCGATGAAGGACAGAATCAGCTTTTCCATATTCTTAATGCTGAGTGCCATTGCGTCGCAAACCTCTTTATGGGAAAGCGGTGTTGGGGAAATGCCGGCAGCCATATTAGTAACGATGGAGCAGTTTGTATAGCACATCTCTGCCTCACGCGCCAGAATAGACTCAGGCATATTGGTCATGCCAACCAGGTCACCGCCCAGCATAGCGAACATTTTAATTTCGGCAGCACTTTCAAAGCGCGGGCCTTCGGTGCAAACATAAACACCGTGCTTATGGAAGGTAATATCCGTTTTCTCCAGGCATTTGATAACCTTCTCGCGCAAAGTCGGGCAATACGGATAGGTGAAATCGCAGTGCGCTACACCACGCTCTGGGGAATCATAGAAGGTGTTGATGCGGCTCTTGGTGAAGTCCAACACGTTGTCGCAAACTACGAAGTGACCTGCCTTCATCTCCGGGTTGAGGGAACCAACTGCGGTAGTAGCAAAAATCTCCTCCGTTCCCAGGCTCTTCATGGCCCAGATGTTGGCGCGGTAGTTTACCTTGTGGGGCGGTACGGAATGGTCAACGCCGTGACGGCTCACGAAAACCACCTGATTACCGCTCATTGTGCCGATGTTGCACAATGCTTTACCAAACGGTGTTTCTATAATCTTTTTTTCGAATCCCTTCAGGGTATCGGGATTATCAATACCGGTTCCGCCAATGATAGCAATTTTACGCATATGCTTTGCCTCCTTTATAGTTAAATGTGAGAATGAAAACTGTTTGCTGAAGTATGTTATTACGCATAATATCTATGCAGATTCTCCACACTTTTTCTATTATATAATACCATAAATAAGGCATAATTTAAAGAGCAAAGAAAAAGCACTCTCGCATTAACCGCAAAAGTGCTTAATCTGTTTATCTGACTTTATTTTGCTTTCTCCACAAGCTCCAACAGCTCCTGCGGCCTTGCAATCACAAAATCTGGCCTGCCATCCTCCAGCAGCTTCTCCCAGCCAAAGGCCGTATAGCGCACGGCAACGGTTTTCGCCCCCGCACTACGTCCGCTCTGCAAATCGAAGGGACTGTCGCCTACGCACAGGCACTCCTCCGGCTTCACTCCCAGCTTGGCACACGCGGCCAGCATAGGCTCAGGATGCGGTTTGCTCTCCTTCGTATCGCCCAAGGCAACAGTCGCATCAAAATACGGCGTCAGCTGCAGGCAGTCCAGCCCACGGCGCAGCATCGGCGGCTTTTTGGAGGTGACCACCGCCAGCTTAATGCCCTGTGCCTTCAGCTGCTCCAGCGTTTCCCTCACGCCGGGGATAGGACGGATCATATCATCGTGATGCGCGTTATTATATTCTCTGTAAGCGTCACGCATAGTTTCCACCAGCTCAGGCTTACCGGAAAGCGCAATCATCGCCTCCGGCAGCGGCAGGCCGAAGGTAGCAACAATCTTCTCGCGCTCCGGCGTAAAGCCCAGAACCTCCTGACAGGTGTGCTCAAAGGTGGCGATAATCAAATCTATGGTATTGGCAATAGTGCCGTCAAAATCAAAAAGTATTCCCTTAATCTGCATCTTCATATCCTCTCCGCTCTTTTTGCTCATCTTCATAACATTTGTATAAGCATAATAAATTTATTATATCATGTTTACCTGCCTTTGCGCACTAAAAAAGCACTCCCACTTACGCAGAAGTGCTTATAAACGTTATTTTTCGTCCTTTTTCGCAAAGACTACTTCCTTAGGACCGTCATTTACTGCGTCCTCGGGAATAATTACATCGTCGAAGCTGATGCCGCGGGTGTGCAGCGTATGGCTCCACTCATGATCATGGCGGTGCCACCAGCCAAGAGCTGTAATAGGAATCCAACTGTAAATAAACAGCGGATACAGCAGCAGATACATCCAGGACTTGAAGGAAGCACGGATTTTCCACAGTACCGCTACCGGGAAAATATACTGGCCGATACCAACCAAGGTCCAAACCTCTACCGGAATAATGGTATACAGGATATTGGTGTAGAACGGATAGAAGTTATAAATATAGCTGCAAAGCACGAAGAACGTGGAAATCATCAGGAAGTACGGCTGAATGAGGTTCACAGAGCAGTCCAGCATGACGATATTACTTGTCTTGATTGCTTTTTTGATCATCGGAATGAGATAGCGGTCCGCTACATCAAAGTGGCCCTGCGACCAACGCTTACGCTGGTTCCAGGTCTGCTTGAAGGTCAACGGCTTTTCGTCGTAAATAATTGCATCATGCGCCCAGGTTGTAGGAATGCCTTCCATCATCGCCTGAATGGTGAACTCCATATCCTCGGTCAGGCAGGTTGCACGCCAGCCGTAACGCTTCAGCACCTCGGTATCAAAGCACATGCCGGTGCCGCCAAGACAGCAGGACAGGCCCATGTTGTACTTTGCCAGGCTCCATACATGGTTAACAATCCAGAAGGAAATTGCAAATACGCCGCTTACCCAGGTATCAGTCGGGTTTTTGGCATCCATGTAGCCTTGGATAATGCGTTCGCCATTGCACAGACGGCTGTTCATCTCCTGCAGGAAGTTGGGATGCACCAGGTTATCGGCATCGAAAACGCAAACTGCATCATATTTCTTATCAAGCTTGAACAGTCTGTCGAACATCCATGCGAGAGCAAAGCCCTTGCCTTTACCGGTTTCACTGAAGCGCTCATGCACCAGCGCACCGGCCTTGCGTGCAACCTCTGCGGTTTTGTCCGAGCAGTTGTCCGCAACAACATAGATATCATATAAAGCGTCATTATAATTCAGACGACGCAGGTTATCTACTAATTGAGCAATAACTCTTTCCTCATTATGCGCACAGGCAATCAAGGCAAAGGTCTTGCTTTCATTATATATCTTAACTTCCTTCTTCTTGCCGAACAGGCCGAACCAAGAAACAAAAAAGTAGTAGAGCGTAAAAAATATAATCAATAGCTGCAAAGGTATCATGATTATATCAAAAGCTGTATACATCAAAAATCTCCTTTACTCCCCTAACGGCAAATTATTTGTTCTTACCTGTAAGAGCACGGTAAACATGGTTTACAATGCCTGCCAGCGTATAGGTGAACATTGCTACAAACGGCCACGCACCGGGACGCTCGTACAGCATTACGGCACCGACGATTACGGCAATAATTACAGGCAGACGGTACATAGGATTGCCCTTGCCCTTGAAATCTGGGAATTTAACCTCGCTGTACATGATGCAGGCAATTACCAGAGTAACTGCTGCCAGCACAGGCGGAGCGAACTGGTAACCGGAAACAACATAGGTTGCCAAGAAGCAGGCACCTGCCGGAATAGGCATGCCCTGGAAATAACCATGTACAACACCGGTGTTGCAGTTGAAGCGTGCCAGACGCAGGCAGCCGCCCACAGCGAAAAGTGCGGCGATTACCTGACCTGCAAGGCCCAGGTCCTGCAGACCATACATATAAATCATGATGGCAGGCGCAACGCCGAAGGAGCACATATCGCAAAGAGAATCCATCTCCTTGCCGAAGTCACCGCCGCCAACGCCGAGAGCGCGGGCAGCACGGCCATCCATAGAGTCAAAAAGTACAGCGATTACAATGAAAACGGGGGCAAGGAAAAAATCACCCTCGATAGTTTTAAAGATTGACAGCACGCCGAAAATAAGGCTCGCAGAGCTGATGCTGTTCGGAATCAGACGACGCCAGTTCATTGTTCTTTAACCCTCCCCACTACGGTAATACCGCCAACAACTTTATCACCCTTCTTAACGGTGATTTCAACATTTCTGGGCACAACCAGCTCCGTGCTGGAGCCGAATTTGATCATGCCGTAGGTTTCGCCCTGTTGGAGCTTAGTACCTACAGTTACCCAGGAAACGATGCGGCGTGCCAGCAGACCGGCAATCTGGATTACCAGGAAACGCATACGGCCGTTATCCATACCGATAGCATGACGCTCGTTTTCAAAGGAAGCATTTTTCTCATACGCAGGCACGAACTGACCACAGGTATAGCGCTGATATTTGATTTCACCGTCGAGCGGCGCACGGTTGGTGTGCACGTTGAATACGGAAAGGAAAATAGTTACCTTAATCGCAGGCTCATTGAGATATTCATCATCAAAAATTTCATCTACGCCCATTACCGTACCGTCCGCAGGCGAATACAGTATGTTGGGATCATAAGGCGTAACGCGGTGAAAATCGCGGAAGAAGTAGGCAAAGTATAACGCCAGCACTACGGGGATTACGGCCCACACAGCACCGAAGAAATAATATACTATTGCAGCCAACAACAGAGAAACACCAACATAAATATAACCATCTTTTACAATAAACATATAAAGCCTCGCTTTCCTGCGAATATTTCTTTTAATCTAAAACTTCATATCAGAAATTAAATTCAAACTGACTGTGCAGTCTGTTTTTCGCGGATATAAAAAGTGATGGAATGCTACTTCCATCACTTTATTATAATACACCAACCTGCTTTTGTCTATATAAGTGTAAAATTCTTAGCACTTTTGATAAGCATAGCATTTTCGGTCAATATCAGAACTTGGATGCCATTACTTTGATTACAAACTTAGGCAGCGCCATCATACGCATAAAACGGCTGGGCTGCTTGTACAGGCGGAAGGCCCATTCCAAGGAAGCATCCTGCATCCATTTCGGTGCGCGCTCCATTTTGCCGGCAAGCACATCAAAGCTGCCGCCGATGCCCATCAGAATTTTTGCGTTAAGCTCTGCGCGGTGTGCAACGAGCCATTTCTCCTGCTTCGGTGCGCCCAAAGCAACGAAAAGCATATCTGCACCGCTGGCGTTGATATCCGCAATAATCTGCGGCACATCCTCATCCTTAAAGTAACCGTTGTGGCAGCCTACTACCTTTACGCCCGGATAAAGCTCCTCAGCCTTTGCCTTCGCAGCTTCGGCAATTCCCGGACTGCCGCCGAAAAAATACGCCTTGTAGCCCTTGTGCGCGGATAAATCCAACAGCTCGTTGTACAGGTCAAAGCCTGCTACACGCTCCGGCACCTTGTAGCCGAGGTGTCTGCCTGCCCACACGGCACCGGCGCCGTCGGGCAGCACCAGCTCCGCATCCTCGCAGATAATTTTTTTGTACTCTGCGTTTTCCTGGCACATCATGATGATTTCGGCATTCGCGGTAACAACGAAGGTCTGCTCCTTGGCGAGCATTCTTTCTTCAAGCGTTTTCACTGCCTCCTGCATCGTCATTGCGTGTACAGGCACGCCTAATATTTTAATCGGGTCTTGCATATGTTTTGCCCCCTCTTTTCTGCATAATAATACTACTATTGTACACTACTCTGACAATTATTTCAAATCCGTATACAAGAAAAAGTGAACCCTGCGGCATTTGCTGCCGAGGGTTCACCCGAATTGCTTTACTGTATATATGCCTTCAGCACATCGCTCTGCTTGTCAAGGCACAGATACTTATATACCGGTCTGCCTACGCTTCCGCGGTGCAGATCCAGCTTCAGCAGGTGTAGGGATTTCAAAAACTCCAGATATTTACGGATAGAAACGCGGGAGATTCCCACCATGCCTGCCACCTCTTCGGTAGTAAACATGCCGTCAATACTGCAGATGCAATTCCAAACAGTGCCTAAGGTGTTTTTATCAAGGCCCTTGGGCAGAGTTACCGCAACCTGATTTTCCTGACGCATAATAGTAGTGTCAAGGTCAGACTGCTTAATGATGCCCTGCTCCTCAACAATCTGATAACGCTTCAGATAATTGTTCAGCGCAAGGTTAAAGCGTTCAAACTCAAAGGGCTTGATAATATAATCGACAGCGCCCAAACGCAGCGCCAGCTTAATTTTATCCTTATCGTTTGCTGCCGAAACGATGATGACATCTACATCATAACCACTCTCGCGTATTTTAGCCAAAAGCTGCAAACCATCCATAGTAGGCATAAAGACATCAAGAATGATTAAGTCATATTTGTTCTGACGCAGCAGCTTCAGTGCAGTATCTCCGTTACCGGCGATATCACACAGCTGAAACCCCTTGATCTGGCTAAGATAATGCTCATGTAATTGGGCAACCATCGGATCATCTTCTACAACTAACACGTTAATCATCTTAATCCCCCTCTTTCCTGGTCGGAAGCCTTACGGTAAAGGTAGTGCCTTCACCCGGAGCAGACTCCACGGTAATGGTGCCATTAAGGTTATTGATGCTTTGCTTAACCAGATATAAGCCAAAGCCATGACCGCTTTCGCATTTGCTGCTGAAACCACGCTGGAAGATATGCTCGCGTATCTCGTCGCTCATACCGGGACCGGAATCCTCCACGACGATAACAATCTCGCGGTCAAAATCCAGAATGGAAAGATTAACAATGCGTTCACCGTCAAAATTTTTCAACGCATCAAAGGCGTTTTCGATAATATTGCCGGCAATCAGTACAATATCATGTACCGAAGGCACATCCAGCTCGCTGTGCAGCTCGCTTTCCTCTGTCAAAGAAAAGTCGATATCAAGTTCACGGCTGCGGCTTATTTTACCGAGGATAAAGCCTGATAAAGTTATATCCTTCAGGCGGGTTACTACATAAGAAACCTCAGATTGTCTGTTATAGGCAATTTCCTGCGTAAAATTCTTCAGCTCGTCATAGGCCTTCATATCTATCAGGCCCATAATCACATGCATTTTGTTCATAAACTCATGTGTCTGCGCTCTTAAAGCAGTAGCATAATTTTTGAAGCCTGTCAGCTGGTTAGCCATCTCTTCTACTACAGATTTTTTGCGGAAGGTAATCACGGCACCGATAATGTTCTTGCCATCCAGCAGCGGTACTGCAGTAATAATAAAGACAGTATTACCCATCTTGACACTGGCATCAACTAAAGTTTTACCTTCTTTTATAATATCATCCCACGGCACACGTTTCAAGACATCTTTTGCAGATTTTCCAAATAGTTCATTAACTCCTTCAATACCTGCTTGCTTTAAAAGCAATTGGGCCTCGGAATTAACAAGCGTAATGCAGCCGTTGCTGTTGATATTGATAATACCTTCACGTACAGAGTTAAGAATAACATCGCGCTCCTGCAGCATTCTGGCGATTTCTTCCGGCTCATAGCCGAAAAGAACACTTTTAATCCTTTTCGCCAAATAAATTGCGCCCCAGATGCCGACAATCAGACCAAGCAGCGTCATAGACAGCAAGAATAAAACCGCGTCGATTGTTGAGTTATTGACGATTTCGTCGGAATAACCGGTAACAACATAACCGATGGTTTTCTTGTTGTCATCTTTAACAAAGCCTATGGCCTTATTGGGAATCGAGTAATTTTCCTTATAGGAAATATTGTTGCGTCCCGCATATTTGTCAACCAGATTACGCGCGCTATGCTCGAAGTCCGGCAGCTTGCCGGGATTATACAACACGCGCAGATGGCGGTTCTTGTCGTAAATCGCTACGCCAGCTTCATCCGAATGGTCAACATCGTTAACAAAGGCAGCCATAAAGCTGTCTACGGAATCCTCCGGCCTCTTGTTCTGCTTCTCCAAGCTCTCCCTTATTTCCGGAGAGTTACAGAGAATGTTGTTGATGCTTACGGCGTTGATACTGACGCGGTCGTAAATTACCCGCGCCACCTTCTGCGTCGTAAACAAAGATGTCGGCAGCAGTGCAATACCCACTACGAGCGTAATGAGTACTACTATTTTCTGTAAAAGTGAAAGCGTTTTTCCTGATTTGTAATTGTAATTATCTTTAGATTTTCTCCACATCAGCAGGTACCGTCAGGAACTGAATACCAGGATTTCGTTCCAGAATCCAATTCAGGGACCACTCGTTATTTACAAGAATAACAGGTCTGCCCTTTTTATCATAAACAAGCATTCCGTTATCCAAGCCTTTAATGTTCTCGATCAGCTTCTTATCCTCTGCGTATACCCAACGTGCAACAGAGTACGGCAGCTGGTTCATCAGCAGCTTAGAGCTGTACTCGTTAAGCAGACGGTATTCCAGAACCTCCAGCTGCAGTACACCGACTACGCCGACGATGTAGCTTTCAAGACCTACGCCCTCCTGACGGAATACCTGAATAGCACCCTCCTGCGACAGCTGGATGATGCCCTTTTCAAACTGCTTGCGTTTGAGGGAGTCCTTAGGCTGTACGCGGGCAAAAATTTCCGGCGGGAATACGGGGAAGTCTTCAAATTGCAGCTTCAGGCTGCTGTCGCTCAAGGAATCACCGATACCGAAGATACCCGGATCAAAAACGCCGATAATGTCACCTGGATATGCTTTTTCCACTATTGTGCGCTCCTGAGCCAGGAACTGCTGCGGCTGTGCCAGCTTAACCATCTTACCGGATTGCTTGTGGTAAACGCTCATTCCCTTGTCAAAGACGCCGGAACAAATACGCATGAAGGAAATTCTGTCACGGTGAGCAGGATTCATATTAGCCTGGATTTTAAAAACAAAAGCAGAGAATTTTTCGTTCTCCGGTGACAATATTGTACCATCCTGCAGCATTCTCGGCTGTGGCATGGGAGACATTTCCAGGAATTTTTCCAGGAAGCTCTGTACGCCGAAGTTGGTCATAGCACTGCCGAAGAACATCGGAGTCAGCTCGCCGGTGTTAACCTTTTCCATGTCAAACTCATCGCCTGCCATGTCCAGCAGCTCAATATCGTTGCACAGGTTTTCGTACAGCTCGTCACCCAGCAGCTCTCTGATTTTGGGATCGTCCAAAGAACCGGTAGTGGATTTCAGCTTTTTGGCACCATGGCTGGTGTCGTCCTCAAACAGCTCAATGGTGTTTTCCAGACGGTTATACACGCCTTTATAATGGCCGTCAATACCGATAGGCCAGTTAATCGGATATGCGCGGATGTTCAGCACCTTTTCCAGCTCGTCCATCAGGTCGAAGGGATTACGGCCGTAACGGTCCAGTTTGTTGACAAAGGTAAAGATAGGCAGACGGCGGCGGTGGCAAACCCAGAACAGCTTCTTGGTCTGCGGCTCTACGCCCTTGGCAGCGTCAATCAGCATAACAGCGCTGTCGGCAGCCATCAAAGTACGGTAGGTATCCTCGGAAAAGTCCTGGTGACCGGGGGTATCCAGAATGTTTACGCGGAAGCCGTCGTAATCAAATTGCAGCACGGAAGAAGTAACGGAAATACCACGCTGCTTTTCAATCTCCATCCAGTCGGATACAGCGTGCTTGTTGCTCTTTCTAGCCTTAACAGAGCCTGCCAGGTGAATAGCTCCGCCGTAAAGCAGCAGCTTTTCGGTAAGGGTTGTTTTACCTGCGTCAGGGTGAGAAATAATAGCGAAGGTACGGCGTTTCTTAATTTTATCCATCAATTCTGTCATTATGTATATGCTCTCCTATTTCTTTAAATTTTTGGTAATCCTGGCAATTTCATCCTCATCGGAAACCAGCTCGTCTACTGCCGGATAATCGGCGTTCTGCTCCTCGTACAGCTTGTAGGCATCAAGAATCTGCATTTTGATGTAGTCGGGAACAGGGATTTCCGTCTGCAGCTCACCGCGCATTGTTACGCGGAAGGCAACGTTCTCATAGCGTTCACCGCTGTAGGTTTCGCAGGTGAAGGAAGTACGCATGAATTCATCCTTGAAGGTGCAGTCCTTCAGGATGTGTGCCTTGCGTTCCTTATCCCAGGCTGCATAGATTTTGTACAGCTCCTGCTGTGCCTCCACCGGCACGTCCTCGCCCAGGACAACGGTTTCGGTTTCATCTATCGGCGTGCAGTCCATGTTGTTGTAGACTGTGCCGTCCTCCAGCTCCAGGTCAACTGTCAGCACGTAGTCAACCTCATGAAAGCTGGCTGTTTTAATCTGCCATTTCTGCTGCCAGCGGGCAATACAGTCCGGGCAGATAAATTTGGTATCGCGAATGCTGTTGTTCATGTAATTATCACGATAATACAATTTTTCTCCGGGCACAAAATGTTCGCCGCATTCGCTGCAGACGAATTCCAATGTACGAATCATCGGTCAAAACCTCCCAATATAATATGAAAAAGCCCTTACGTCGAACGCAAGGCGCTCTGCTATAACAGTAATCAGTAATGCCGTGGCTGTCGGGAAGCTGTGTTCCCGAGTTATGCGCCTTCGGCCTGATGTTTTGCAGCTTTTGCTGTCAATTACTGTTCGAATTGCTTTATTATGCCGTCAGCGGCAGTTGTATTTACCTCTGCTGCCCGGCAGCTGCGCAAAATTTATTTACACGTTCTATATTATAACATATCAGATTGTTTTTCCCTAATAATTTTTCTTTAAAATGTAGGCTGTTTGGGACGTATTGCAGAGCGAATTGTATAAAATGCTTACTACTCACATTTTATGGGATTTTTTGTGTTCTGAATTACACTTTTATGTAAATTTACGCAAATAAAAAGAACCAAAATCGGTTCTAAGTTTATAAGATTAGTTTTTCCCTAGCTCTTATCGAGAGCATTATAATATTATCCCGCATGCCCCAACTTCCTTTTAAACATGAAAAAAGCCTTTACGTTAAAACGTAAAGGCTATAAGTCCGACATTGGTCGGAGCGGCGGGATTCGAACCCACGACCTCTTCCACCCCAAGGAAGCGCTCTACCAAGCTGAGCCACGCCCCGAATCACAAGGAGTATTATACAGGTTTATTTGGATTTTGTCAACACTATTTTATAAATTATTTTAAATTTTTTTTACACCCTCTGTATCGAGGTCCAGAATATGGTAGCATGCGTGCTCATTATTGGCTGCAAACACATCTACCATAGCCTTGGCAATGCGCTCACAGTCTGCCTCCGGCGAAGCATAGGCCATTACCGTAGAGCCTGCGCCGCTGATAATAGCGTTATATGCGCCTGCCTCTTTGGCAGCCGCAAAAACATCTGGCAAGCCAGGAATCAGATGTGCACGGTACGGCTGATGCAGCTTGTCCTCCAGCGCCATGCCCAGATACTCATAATTGCCGCTCAGCAGCGCTCCGACCAAAAGCGAAGCTCTGGAGGTGTTATACACTGCGTCCTTATGCGGTACAGTCTTGGGAATAGCCTGACGCGCAAGCGACGTAGGCAGCTTGCTGTCGGGAACAACGGCGATGAACTTCAACGGCTTGGCAGGCAGCAGACGCAGGGAATGCGCCTTCTCCTGCTCCATATAGCTGATGGTGAAGCCGCCGTACAGCGCCGGCGCCACATTATCGGGATGGCCCTCGATTTCCGTAGCGATACCGAGAAGCTCGTCCTTGGTATAATGGTCATCACACAAAGCGTTGGCTGCAAACAGACCGGCAACAATCGCACTGGAGCTGCTGCCCAAACCGCGGGACATAGGAATGCGGTTGAGCATCTTTACCTTCAGACCGATGCGCTGGCCGTCGGTTACGGCGTTCCACACGCGCAGAAAGCTGGCGAAAGCCAAATTACGGCCAAACGGCTTCAGATAATCTGCGCCCTCGCCTTCTACCTCCAGCTGGAAGCCCTTCTTATCGGTTATTTCATAGCTTACTTCGTTATACAAATTGCAGGCCAGGCCAAGGGTATCAAAGCCGGGGCCGCAGTTAGCTGAGGTTGCAGGAACCTGAATAAATACTTTTTTCATGCTGCCGCCTCTTTATGCCAAATGGCTGTCTTCTACACGAATCACACAGCTGATTGCTTCTACTACCGGCAGCACGCGCAAAATTTGCAGCGCCATCTGCAGATTAGCCTCCGAAACGCTGTGGGTAATTACAACAATTTCCGCCTTGTTGCTCTTAACATCATTAGTCTGTACAACATTGCGCAGGCTCACGTTCTGTGCGCCGAAGGCTGCAGCGATAGCTGCCAGTGCGCCCGGCTTATCTGCTACCTGCAGACGGATATATGCCGGTGCGGACATCTTATCAGGCGGGCAGAGGCGTTTTTCCTCAAAGCAGGTGCAGCTGATGCGTCCGGTAGACTGATGCTGCATATTGCGGGCAACATCAATAATATCGCCGCAGACGGAGCTTGCAGTCGGCAGACGGCCTGCACCGAGGCCCAGGAACATGGCCTCACCGATAGCATCACCGTTGACGAATACAGCGTTATAAACGCCGTTTACGCCTGCCAGCGGATGGGAAAGCGGAATCATCGTCGGGTTAACACGCAGGCTTACACCGTTTTCCGGATCGTTCTTGGCGATTGCCAGAAGCTTTACTGCGTAACCTAGGTCAGTTGCATATTTGATATCGCAGGCTTCAATGCTTTCAATGCCTTCAACCTGTACATCGTCCAGATTAAAACGGGTATTGAAAGCGATAGATGCCAGAATAACGATTTTACGCGCAGCATCCAGACCGCCTACATCGGCAGTAGGATCGGACTCTGCATAGCCCTTGGCCTGCGCTTCCTTCAGCACCTCATCGTAATCAAGGTGTTCGTTAGCCATCTTGGACAGCATATAGTTGGTGGTGCCGTTCACGATACCCATAATAGAGGTAATCTGATTGGCTGCCATACTGGTTTTCATCGGTCCGATGATAGGAATACCGCCGCAGACGCTGGCTTCAAACATAAAGTCGCAGTTGTGCTCATGTGCCAGCGGGAACAGCTCGGAGCCGAATTTGGCCAGAACGTCCTTGTTGGCAGTAACAACATGCTTGCCGTTGGCAAAGGCTCTAGCGATAAATTCCTTGGCAGGATGCTCGCGGCCCAGCAGCTCAACGATAATATCAATATCCTTATCCTCAAGCACCTCATCAGCGTTATCGGTAAAAATATATTTATCACCGTATTCCTGTTTCAGGCGGTCTACATGGCGGTCAAGCACCTTGGTGATTCTTACAGGCTTGCCTACCTCTTTGGCTATTTTTTCTGCATTTTTCTCTAAAACCTTCAGCACGCCGCCACCGACAGTGCCGGCGCCCAACAGACCAACATTTACAAAATCCTTCATTTAGTACCCCTCCAATACCTAAATAAGTAATCGGTTATACCTGACCTAAAACTTCCAAACGTTTTACGCCGTCAATCATGCGCAGCTTGTCCAGCAGAGCCTCCAGATCTACAGTCAGATGCTTGGTTTCGATAGAAATAGTGGTGTTGGCAACGCCCTGCAGAGGAATGCCCTGGTTGATGGTCATGATGCTGCCGGAATCGTCGGCAACAGTATTCAGAACCTTGGACAGCACGCCGGATTTGTGCTCCAGCAGTAAGGACAAGGTAATAATTTTTTCCTTGCTTGCTTCATAGAACGGGAAAACGAAATCCTTATATTTGTAATAAGCACTGCGGCTCAGGCCCATTTTTTCAACTGCTTCGTTAATAGTTTTGATTTCGCCGCGTTTAAGGATTTCTTTAACCTTTATAGTTTTTTTAATTGCTTCAGGAAGAATTTCTTCGCGAACCAAATAGAATGTGGATTTTTCAGACATACTAGTGTCCCCTTTCTTCATACAAAGTTCTTTTAATATTATACCACTGTTCTCTTGAAAAGTACACTTGTTATTTTTGTAAATTTTGAACAAATTCAGTGCACATGACACGCATGCAAATATACAAAAAAGCTGCCGCAGGCAGGTTCCGTCACCGTAAGTAACAGAACAAGCCTGCAGCAGCTGCTGCGTAATTCTTAATTAAAATTAAGCGCGGGAAATGTAGTCGCCGGTTCTGGTATCGATAGCCAGAACGTCGCCCTCGTTGATGAACAGAGGAACCTTAACAACATAGCCGGTATCCATGGTAGCATTCTTGCTGCCGCCGGTAGCGGTATCGCCTTTGATGCCGGGTTCGGTTTCAACTACGGTCAGTTCTACAGTGTTCGGCAGGTCAACGCCCAGTACACGGTTGTCATAAATCATGATTTTAACGTCCATGTTCTCTTTCAGGAAGTTCAGTGCGCTGCCCAGAGTTTCTTTGCTCAGCTCGGTTTGTTCGTAGGTTTCATTGTCCATGAATACATACATGCCGTCGGATTCATACAGATATTGCATTTCGCGACGGTCGATGTGAGCCTTCGGCAGACGCTCGCCTGCGTTGAAGGTACGCTCAACAACAGCACCGGTGCACAGGTTACGCATTTTTGCACGTACGAAAGCAGCACCCTTACCAGGTTTTACGTGTTGGAATTCAACAACCTGCCAAGCGTCGCCATCGATAGTAACAGTTACGTTGGTTTTAAATTCGTTTGTGGAAATCATTGGAAGCCCTCCTATAAATTTAAATATTAGACAATTTCAATAAGCTGCTTTTTGACACCGTTCAAGGCTCTCGCCCCATCCTCTGTCAAAACAACAGTATCTTCTATACGTACCCCGCCTTTACCGGGAATGTATATACCAGGTTCAATAGTGAAAATCATGCCTGTCTGCAGCACTGTAGCGCCACGCTTGTTGATCATCGGCATTTCGTGGATTTCCAGGCCTACGCCGTGACCTGTTCCATGCACATAATAATCGCCGTAGCCGCAGGCGGTAATGCTGTCACGCACAATAGCGTCCAGCTCTCTGCCGGTCATACCTGCTTCGGCAGCCTTCAGGCCCTTGCGCTGTGCTTCTTCAACTATAGTATAAATTTCCTGCTGCCAGGAATTTGCCAGGCCCACTACTAATGTACGCGTCATATCGGAATGATATCCCTTATAGACGGCACCGAAGTCAAAGGTAATAAAATCACCGACCTCGATAACCTTGTCGGATGCCATGCCATGCGGCAAAGCACTGCGTACGCCGGAGGCTACAATCGTATCGAAGGAAGTCTTTTCACTTCCCAAGGCACGCATATAGTATTCCAAGCGGCCTGCCAGACTGCGCTCGGTACAGCCGGGCTTGATATCCTCCAACAGATGGATAAAGGCTTCGTCAGCGATGCTGGCAGCCTTCAGCAGCATGTCCAGCTCTTTTTTATCCTTAATCATGCGGATATCGCTGAAATCAATGCTCTGCATATAGGTTTCGCCCAAAAGCTCGTGCAGCACAGTATAATCATCATAGCTGTAATACGCTCCGTCAAAGCCTACTACCTGCGCTTGAGCATTCTTTGCCAAATCAGCGGCGGCAGCCCAGATGCTGTGCGCACCTGTCGGAGTATACTCCAGCACCTTGAAGAACTTCATTTCGTTTCTGGCCTGCTCTGTATAACGGCCATCCGTAATCAGCACGCCCTGTTGTCTGTCCAGATACAGCAGACTGGAATCTCCTGTAAAGCCGGTCAGATAACGGATTGTGGTAACATCCTTAATAATGACACTGTCTACCTGCAGCTTGGCCATATGCTCCAAAACTCTATTGATACGCGTCATGATATTACCCTCTTTCCATAAAACTTGTGACAGCTATGAATCACCTAAATATTTTACCACTCATTGGCAAAACTTTCAACTATTATCTTTGCTAAGGCACTTTTTTTGTTAACTTTGTAGCATAAGCAGCAAAAAAGCAGGCCGTAAGCAGCGCCTTGCAGCGTTGTCGGCCTGCCTTTTACAAGACATACGTTAAAAATTATTTACATTCTGCAGCAGCAATGCCTTCTGCGGTTTTGATGTTCTTACGTACATCGTCGCAGCATTTGTGGAAGTTTGCCAGCTCCTCGGCAGTCAGAGGCAGCTCCAGCACACGCTCTGCACCATTTTTGCCCAGCAGAACAGGAACGCCTACAAAGACATCCTTTTCACCGTATTCGCCGTCAAGCAGCATGGAAGCAGGCATAATGCGTTGCTCGTCGTTGAAAATACAGCGTACCATACGTGCTGCGGTAGAGCAGATGCCGTATTCGGTGCAGTGCTTGCCGCTGTAGGTTACCCAACCGCCGCCGATAGCGCGTTTTTGCAGCTCCGGTTTGTCAAAAGCGAATTTTGCGTCCTCATTCTCCAAAGAGCTTAAAGGAATGCCGTTGAAGTTTACGCAGGACCAGGCAGCCATTTGGGAAGCGCCGTGCTCGCCAATCATGTAAGCGCTGATGGATTGCGGAGAAACGCCAGTCTGCAGAGATAAAGCAGATACCAGACGGGAGGTATCCAGACCGGTACCGGTGCCGATTACATGGCCTTTCGGCAAACCGCTTTCGCGATAAAGGATGTTGGTGATAACATCGCAGGGATTGGTGATGTTAACAATGAAGCCGTTGAAGCCGCTGGCCATAACCTTGTGGATATAACCTTTAACCTGTGCTGCGGTAAAGGTAAGTTCATCCAAGCGGTCACCGCTGGCAACCAGGTCGATATCGCCGATGCAGTTTACGATAGCGTCGCAGTCGCCCAAGTCAGCGTAGGTACCGCCGTTGATTTTTACATCATGCGGGCAATACAGAATTGCGTCGCGCAGGTCCTGTACCTCGGCAGCCAGCTTGGATTCTTTCGGATCTACCAGCACCAGCTCGGCAGCAATGCCTTGAATAGCCAGGCTGTATGCAACGTGAGCACCAACGTGACCTAAACCGAGAATACCAACTTTTCTTGTTTTCATAATTAAGTTCCCCCCAAATTATTCTTTAATATTTTATTTGTCCAAAATAGGCAGCGTAGCTGACGCATGGCCCATAATGGTAATATTGTAATCCTTTTTGCCCTGCTCTGCAAGCTTTTCCTGAGCCAGATTCCAGGCCTCCTGCAAGGATGTACAGGGAATATGACCTGTCTTGCGGACAAAATCGAAGTTCTCCGGACGTGTTACCAGATAAGCGGTTACATCGTTGACAATGCAGCGCGCCTTGAAGGCAACAAAGGCCGGAATAGTGAAATTAGCACGGATATCCTTTTCAAACTGCTCCATATCGTTACGGCTGAAGCAGTCCGTAAAAATAGCAGGCTCCTTAATATCCGGGCAGTCCAAAGTGAAAATCATGATGCCGCCGTGCTTAACCGCAAACTGTGCGTTCATGTGGCACTTGGTAGCCTGATACAGGTTCAAATCCTTCGGATAACCACCTGCGGAAGCAATTACTACATCAGCAAGCTGCTTGATGTGTACGCCTGCCATAGCCAGCAAATCCTTACAGCCCTTCTGCCATGCCTCGTACCAGTGGCCTGCAACAACCTCGCTGATTTCTC
This sequence comes from Phascolarctobacterium sp. Marseille-Q4147, assembly GCF_017968825.1. Lineage (NCBI taxonomy): Bacteria > Bacillati > Bacillota > Negativicutes > Acidaminococcales > Acidaminococcaceae > Phascolarctobacterium > Phascolarctobacterium sp. Marseille-Q4147. The sequence continues at coordinate 2,188,469 of NZ_CP072874.1, forward strand.
CGTCCGGAGTAAACACAGTGTTCACCAGAAAATCCGGATCCAGCAGCTTGCAGGATTCATACATATCCTGATGAATGGGATTGCCCTCGAGCAGACTTGCGTCACAGGCCTTGTTGCAGCCTGCGCCTTCTACCGGGGACATAGTCATGCAATGGTTTTTCATAATGCTGTCATATGCCGCTACGCCCGGCATAACAGCCTTGCGTCCGCCGCCGAAGCCGGCAAAGGGATGCAGTGTTACGGCACCGGTCAGAATAACTCTGTCGGCATTGGCAACATATTTGCTGATAGCAACATCATTACCGAAGGAGGTTTGGCCAAGCAATACCATATCCTCGCTCTTGCGGGAGTCATGCTGCACAATTTTCAGACGGCGCACCATTTCCTCGCCGCAAACGGTGATATCCTCTTCATGCGTATGACCGCGGTGGGTACCGGTAGCAACAATAACGGTGATGTCCTCGTCCTTAACGCCCACACTGTTCAGCTCGGCAACAATTACCGGCAGAAATTCGGACGTACCGCACAGACGAGTGATATCACTGATAACGATAGCCACAGTTTCGCCTGCATGCACAATTTCGCGCAGCGGCTTGGTGCCAATCGGGTTACGGATTGCTTCGGTAGTAGCGGCAACAACGTCCTCGCAGACGCTGGATTCATTGCCGTGAATATCATATATAACGCGCTCCTCGGGGAGCACTACCTCTTCCTGTCGTTTGCCTATAGGCAGAAAGTATTTTTTCATCGACATCCCTCCATTTGAAAAAACTAACTCTATTATACATGAAATCAGCTAAATATACAAGCTGACAGTAAAACTGTAAAGAAAATTCAGCCTTTGTCTAAAATTGTGTTATAATACTACTATATGAAAGCGAGGTTCCCATTATGAAGAAAACTCTTATCGCCTATTTCACACGCACAGGCATTACCCAAAAGCTGGCCGAGGACACCGCCAAGCAAACTGACGCCGACCTTTTTGCTATTGAGCCGGTAAAAGAATATTCCTCCTCTTATCTTATCTGCGTAGGCCAGGCCAAGCTGGAAAACCTGCAGAACGCCCGTCCTGCGATGAAGGCTAAGCCGCAGAACCTGCAGGACTATGACACCATTGTGGTGATGTTCCCTATCTGGTGGTTCACCTGCCCCAATATCATCCTCACCTTTCTGGAAGAAAACGACCTGAGCGGCAAAACAATTATCCCTGTCTGCACCTACGGCAGCAGCGGCAAGGGCAGCAGCGAAAAGGCTATGACTGAAATTTGCAAGGACGCAGCCTTTAATCCCTGTATCGAAGCAACCGGCCTCAAAGACAAGGCTGTAGCAGCCATCGCCGCAGCTATAAAAGAAGCATAAACAGAATCATAAGCGTAAAATTAAGGCTTCCGCAGTTTGGCAACACCTTACTGCAGAAGCCTTTTGCTTTATAATTTTTCAGGATATACTTACGGCTTTACGCATAAAATACGCTGCGTAAGATTTGTCAGCACGTTGATGGCATTAGCCAGCGCGCTGTGGTCAAAGTGCATATCGCGGTCATGCAGACGCGGCTCCAGATTGCAGCCTATGCCTAGGCTGGCAGTTTTCAGCTGCGGACGCTCCTGCTTGAAGAAGTTGAAGTCCTCGCCTACCGTAATATTGGCAGCGGGAATCAGTCCCCCCGCTCCCAGCTCTGCAGAAATTACCTCCTGCGTCAGCGCCAACAGTGACGGGTCAGCCTCCGCCGCCGGGCAGGTGCCGACGATATGACAATCCGCCTCCGCGCCGTACACCTTCGCCGTATTCACAACGATGTCCTCTACCTTGCGGCGCAGCTCGAGCATCTCGGCGTTCGACGTACTGCGCAGGTCAAAGCCGATGCTTACCTTGTCGCAGATAGCGTTGAGCGAGCCTGCACCGCCCATGAAGCGGGTAGTCTTGATGCTGCCGCCCAAAAGCGGATTGCTGTGCAGTGCGTTGATGGCATTGACGATAGCGGCACCGGCATCAATAGCATTCACGCCCAGATGCGGCTGGGAGCCGTGCGCTGCCAACCCACGGATTTCGCCTTCCATCAGGGTGCAGGCCGTCCAGTTGATCTGCGCGATAATCTGACCGCTGCGTGCCATATCCTTCGGCATTACATGGTAGCCTAAAGCGTACTGCACATCATCCAGCGCTCCTGCCTCCAGCATTGCCAGTGCGCCTCTGCCGATTTCCTCAGCAGGCTGGCAAAGAATCTTCACGCGGCCGCAGGCAAGCCCCTGCTCTTGCAGCAGCTTGGCTACGCCCAAAGCGATAGTCATATGCGCATCATGGCCGCAGGCGTGAATAGGCTCCAGCGAGCCGTCCTCGTTTTTAAACAGCAGGCAATCCATATCGGTGCGCACTGCTACCGTAGGTCCAGGCTTGCCGCTGTCCAGCACAGCGGTAAGCGCGGTAGTATCACCGACGTTTTCGGTTACATCGTAACCAAGCTTACGCAAAAAATCAGCCAGAAAGGCTGCAGTCCTAACCTCTTTAAAAGCAGGCTCTGCCAGAGCATGCAGCTTGGGCCATACCTCATTAATATGTGCTTGAATATCCATGATTTAATTACCACCTTTGCATAACAAAAGGCCAACGGCAAAGCTCCCGCAGGAGTTTGCGCGTTGACCATGAGCTCATTATTTATTATCCCAGCCTAAGTATACAGAACCGGGGAATTTCTTCTCGATGAATTCTGCATTTTCCTTAGATTGATATGCTTCCTGGAAAATCTTCAGACGCGGATCGTTCAGGTCTTTTTCCTGTACGGCAACAATGTTTACATACAGAGAATCCTTGGTTTCACGCAGGATAGGATCCTTGGCGGGGTCCAGGCCGGCGCTGATAGCGTAGGTAGTGTTGATTGCTGCGCAGGTCAGATCATCCAGGCTGCGGGGAATTGCTGCAGCCTCCAGCTCAACAATTTCGAAATGGTGCGGATTTTCGGTGATATCCTTAACGCTGGTAGTAACATCCTTCGGGTCTTTAACCTTAATCAGGTTGTTGGCAGCAAGCAACAGAATAGCACGGCCGCCGTTGGTCGGATCGTTAGGAATACCGATTTTCGCACCGTCAGGAATGGTATCGCCGGGTTTCAATTTTTTAGAATAGATGTTAATCGGGAACAAAGCAGTGTTAAAAGCTTTAGCCAGCTTGAAGGAAGGCTCCTTCTTCATGGTTGCCTTCAGGAAGGGCTCGTGCTGGAAGCAGTTAGCCCAGATTTCACCGGAAGCCAGAGCGGAGTTAGGAGTTACGAAATCGCTGAACTCTTTAACCTCAATCTTCAGGCCTTTTTTCTCGGCAATCTTCTTTACATTATCCATAATGATAGCATGCGGACCGGGGTTTACGCCTACGATAACGGGCTTATTCATATCTACCTTGCCGTCATCCTTAGAACCGCCGCAGCCTGCAGCTACGATAGCAAACATTGTCAGTACGCCTACAAGAGCGTATTTTAAAAACTTATTCATTATACATTAACCTCCCCAGCAGTTTACTAGACTGCTAAAACAAAATACGTTGTTATTATATTCTTTTGCAGGAGTATAGTCAAGCAGGAAAAATGTATACTATTTTACACTTTTTAAAAGTTTTGCAATGCAAAAAAGGCTACCACAATTGCTTGTGATAGCCTTAAATGTTCAGTTGCAGTCCAAACTAAACGGATTATTTAATTTGAGACATAACCTCTGCAGCGAAGTCCTCTTGTTTCTTTTCGATGCCTTCACCCAGTTGGAAACGGGAGAATGCCAGAACTTCAGCGCCTGCAGCTTTTACCAGTTTGCCAACAGTTTGGTCCGGATCTTTAACGAACTCTTGGTCAACCAGGCATACTTCTTTGTAGTATTTGTTGATACGGCCCATAACCATCTTCTCGATGATTTTTTCCGGTTTGCCTTCGTTTTTAGCTTGCTCGGACAGAACTTCTTTCTCGTGTTCCAGCTCAGCAGCCGGTACTTGAGAGCGTTCCAGGTAGCTCGGGTTAGCAGCAGCAACATGCATTGCAACGTCTTTACCCAGTTCAGCATTGCCGCCTTTTAATTCAACAATAACGCCGATTTTGCCGCCGCCATGGATGTAAGCAGCAACAACGCCTTCCGGAGCTTCGTACAGAGCGAAACGACGAACGGAAATCTTTTCGCCGATCTTAGCAACGCTAGCGGTTACCAGAGCTTCAACGGTTTGGCCGTCCAGCTCGGAAGCCAGCAGAGCTTCTACGTCAGCCGGTTTGGTAGCTACAATATGAGCAGCAATTTTTTCAACGAGTTCTTTGAAGCCGTCGGTTTTAGCAACAAAGTCGGTTTCGCAGTTAACTTCTACGATTGCACCGATCTTGCCGTCAGCGCTTACGAAAGAGCCAACAACGCCTTCAGCAGCGATACGGCCGGCTTTTTTAGCAGCAGCAGCCAGACCTTTTTCACGCAGGAAGTCGATTGCTTTGTCCATATCGCCTTCTACAGCGGTCAGTGCTTTTTTGCAGTCCATCATGCCAGCGCCAGTACGCTCGCGCAGTTCTTTAACTAATGCAGCAGTAATTTGAGCCATCAGTTATTCCTCCTCAAAATGTAATATATTAACGTTAGGATTATTCAGCTTCTTCGGTTGCCGGAGCTTCTTCAGCAGCAGCTTCTTCGGTTTGCATACCTTGACGGCCTTCCAGAACAGCGTCAGCCATTTTAGCAGTCAGCAGTTTTACAGCGCGGATAGCGTCGTCGTTTGCAGGGATTACATGATCGATTTCGTCCGGATCGCAGTTGGTGTCAACGGTTGCAACGATAGGAATGTTCAGTTTGTGAGCTTCCAGAACAGCGATGTGCTCTTTGCGGGGGTCAACGATGAACATAGCGCCCGGCAGTTTTTTCATGTCTTTGATACCGCCCAAGTATTTGGTCAGTTTTTCCATTTCATGTTTCAGGCCGATAACTTCTTTCTTCGGCAGCAGGTCGAAGGTGCCGTCAGCTTCCATAGCTTCCAGTTTGCGCAGACGTGCAATACGGGTTTGGATGGTTTTGAAGTTGGTCAGCATGCCGCCCAGCCAACGCTCGTTAACGAAGAACATGTTGCAGCGGGTAGCTTCTTCTTTCATAGCTTCTTGAGCTTGTTTTTTGGTACCAACGAACAGAATGTTTTCGCCGGCAGCAGCAACCTCACGGATGAAGTTGTAAGCTTCGTCAACCTTTTTTACGGTTTTTTGCAGGTCGATGATGTAGATACCGTTACGTTCGGTGAAGATGTACGGAGCCATTTTAGGGTTCCAACGACGGGTTTGGTGACCAAAGTGTACACCAGCTTCAAGTAATTGTTTCATAGAGATAATAGCCATTTTTTGTTTCCTCCTGTTTTTTCCTCCGCAGGAATGGGTTATAATTCTTCTCTACGCGGCAAAACGTAGCAACAGATGAATTTTCCTGCGTGTGTTATTTTTACACCAAAATATTTTACCATAAATTCCGCAAGCAGGCAAGAGATTTTTACTGCTTGCGGAGGGTAAATGTTAAATTTTTACATTATAATGCTGTGCTTACAAAATATACCCCAGATACGCCGCATAGCAAACCAGCATCAAGGCACCGGCCCAGCGCTGCAGTCTTTGCGTACGCAGCACGCACAGCCACAGAAGCACTGCCGCACCAAGCGCTACATAAGTATCAAAGTTAAAAGCAGATGCAAAGGGAATGTCGATAATCAGCGAGGACAAGCCTACTACGAAAAGGATATTGAAAATGTTACTGCCGACGATATTACCTATCGCAATATCCGCATTGCCGCGACGTGCTGCCGCCACAGAGGTAAACAGCTCCGGCAGTGAGGTTCCCAAGGCCACAATCGTCAGGCCGATGAAACGCTCGCTGAGTCCCGCATAGGTTGCAATAGAGGTTGCTGCGCCTACGGTAACATTACTGCCCGCAATAATCAGCGCCAAACCGCCCACTGCACCCAAAAGGCAGCGTCCCAGCGGCAGGCCGGGTTCTTCAAGGTCACTGTCGACATTGCTTTTCATCGCCATGGTGTACAGATACATCATATATGCGGCAAAGGCTACCATAAGCACACCGCCGTCCGCCAGACTGATGCTACCGTCGCGTCCCTGATAAAACAGCAGTGCGGTAACACCAATCATGAAGGGGATTTCGATGCGTACGGTAGAACGCGCTACCGCAATCGGCACAATAGAAGCCGCAAGGCCGAGAATCACCAGGATATTAAGAATATTACTGCCGACGATATTACCGATGGTAATATCTGCATTACCCTTAACTGCAGCAGCGATACTTACCGCCGCCTCCGGTGCGCTCGTACCCATCGCCACGATAGTAAGGCCGATTACCAGCTGCGGAATGCCGAAGCGCATGGCAATGCCTGCTGCACCTTCAACAAACCAATCCGCCCCCTTACCGAGCATCACAAAGCCTAAAGCCAATAAAACAAACTGTAAAGCTATTTCCATTTTCTTCCTCCTTGATTTGCAGCCGTCCCTAAAAACAAAAAAGCGAGACATTGCTGCAATAAAATTACAACAAAGTCTCGCTACTTAGTCACAAAGCCGGATTGCCGAAGCAATCGTACTGACGACAGAGTGAACACGCCATGCGTGCAAGCTACTCCCTTTATATGCATAGTTTATCCAAACGCCGGGAGTTTGTCAAGTAAAATTTAGCTTCTTTTGAACAGCTTGCCGAAAAGCGGCGAAAGCAGTGATAAAAGAGCTGCCACCAGGAAGAACAGGCACAGCGGACGCTGGAAGAAAATAGCAAAGCTGCCGTCACTCATAATCAGCGAGCCGACAAAGTTCTGCTCCGCCATACCGCCGAGGATAATGCCGATGATAATCGCCGACATGGAAAAGCCCAGCTTATTCATAAAGTAACCCAGGAAACCGCTTGCTACCATCAGATAAACATCATTCAGGGAATTATTGTAGGAATAAGTGCCCACGAAGGTCATCATCACGATAATCGGCAGCAGAATATGCACAGGCACGTTAACAACCTTCATAAAAAGTCTGATTAACGAAAAGCCCATGATACCCATAATCACGTTGGCCAACAGCAGACCGATGAAGATAGCATAAACATCAGGCGCCTTTTCCACAAACAGCAAGGGACCGGGCTGCAGGCCCTGAACCATCAGCGCACCCATCATAATTGCCGTTGCGCCATCACCGGGGATACCCAACGTAAGCACCGGAATAAAAGCACCGCCGGATACAGCGTTGTTGCCTGCCTCGGAGGCTACAATGCCCTCAGGCTCGCCGTTGCCGAAGTTCTTGCTGTGCTTAGACCAGCGTTTCGCCTGATCATAGGAAACAAAGGAAGCGATATCGCCGCCGGTACCGGGCACACAGCCGATGAATGTACCGATGAAGGAGGAACGCAAAAGCGTGGTAAACACTCTCTTGATATCATCAAACGAAGGCAGCAGACGGTCAAGCATCATGTGCTGCTCCTGACGTTCATTATGATAATAATCCTCAATACTGCTCAACACCTGCGCAAAGGCGAATACGCCGATCAGCACAGGGATAAAGGACACACCGCCCATAAAATAGTTGGTGTCCAAGGTAAAGCGGATAGCGCCGCTCATACCGTCAATGCCGACAGTCGCCAGGAACAGGCCGATAAGACCGCCCATAATACCCTTGATAACACTGCCTGAGGAAACGCTCGTAATAATGCTGAGGCCGAAAATAGCCAGAGCAAAATATTCCGGCTTGGAAAACTGCAGTGCAACCTTCGCCAGCTGCGGTGCCAGCAAAATCAGACAGACGGTACTGAAAATACCGCCGAAGGTGCTGGCCAAGGTGGAAAGACCGAGAGCACGTCCGGGCTGTCCCATCTTCGTCGCCATCGGGTAACCATCCAGAGTAGTCGCTACGGAAGCAGGCGTACCCGGAGTTTTCAACAGGATTGCCGAAATACTGCCGCCGTAAATCGCACCGCAGTAAATACCCAGCAGCATCAGAATGCCGCCGATACCGTGAAAGGTAAAGGCCAGCGGAAACAGCAGCGCCAAACCCATGTTAACACTCAGGCCGGGCATACAGCCGAAGGCAATGCCAACCAGCACGCCGAAGAAAAGTCCCAGCAGATTCATGGGGACGAAAATCATATTTAATGCGCTCATTATATCAACCATCAGTATGACCCCCTACTCCATGAAAACAGATTGCGGCATCTGCGTATGCAGCAGCATGCCGAAAACAAGATAAATAAACAGCAGACACAGCACCGTTGTCAGGCCGATTACCTTATAATTGCGATAATCCATAAGACGCATAACAGCCGGAATCATAAGTGCCGCTGCCGGATAAAAGCCGAGAATGCTGATGAGCACGCAGAACAAAACAACAAGTCCCATCATTAAATAAACGCGCTTGTTGCCTGTCGAAGAAAGCTGCACCTTCACGCCATGTAAATCAGTTTTATTGATAAAGGTATAAAGCAGCAGCAAAACCGAAACAGCTCCCAGCACCGCTCCCAGCGTAAAAGGCCAGAAGCCGGGACCGGGGCCGTTCTCCGTAAACTCCAGCGGAAAGGCTGCCGCAGCCTGCATAATCAGACCGCCGATAACCGCGCCCAGCACGCCCACTATATAATTACATACTGCCATGTTATTCATATAAATCATCCTTAAACAACTCCGCCATCAAAATTGACGTCAATTCGATGCCAGACTAAATTGAGTAACCGAAACTTTATTGCAAAGTTAAGAGCAAACTAAAATGGATAAATGAACTCTTATTGCAAAGCTAAGAGCAAACTACATTGAGTAATTAAATTCTCATGCAGAGAAATAATAATTGCAGCGAGTAAGTGTTTGGAACCACCGAAGGGCCGAAACTGTCTGAGCGCTATGCAAGCTAATATTGCATAATTTTTTAGCTTAGCGCGAGTTTTTCGGCACTTCGTCTTGGTTCCACACGAAACGAGCGCCCGCAATTCTTTTGAACGGAATGAGATTTAATTACGAATCTTTAACTTTATTACGCCTCTTTGGGGCCAACACGCTTAGCCGCTGCCATAATCGCCAGACGACCATGCTCAAAAGTCAAACCGCCCTGGAAGAAAACATTAAACGGCTCACGGCACGGACCATCGGCACTCAGCTCAATAGAAGCGCCCTGTACAAAAGTACCCGCAGCCATAATAATCTCATCCTGATAACCCGGCAGCGGACTTGGAACCGGCTCAACGTGCGCATCAACAGGAGAATTGCCCTGAATAGCAACACAGAAATCGCACAGACGCTGCTTGCTCTCCAAGGTAATAGCCTGAATAATATCGCTGCGGCGTTCCTCCGGCAGCGGCTTAACAGCATAGCCAAGGCCTTTGAAAACAGCAGCCGCAAAAACAGCAGTCTTAACAGCCTGCACCACGATATGCGGAGCCAGGAACAGTCCCTGATAGAACTCGCGAGCAGTGTCACCCAAGGTTGCACCCATCTCGCCGCCCAGACCGGGAGCGGTCAGACGGTAGGAAGCGTTCTCTACCAAATCGGCACGGCCGACAATATAACCGCCGGTAGGAGCCAAACCGCCGCCAAGGTTTTTAATCAGAGAGCCTGCCATCAAATCAGCACCAACCTCGGTAGGCTCCTGCTTCTCGATAAACTCGCCGTAGCAGTTGTCGACAAAGCAGATAACATTCGGGTTAGCTTCCTTTGCAGCACTGCAGATACGGCCGATTTCCGCAACATCAATAGTCTTACGTTCGCTGCTGTAGCCGCAGGAGCGTTGAATGTGAATCATCGTAGTCTTGGAGGTAACAGCATTTTTTACAGCCTCCAGGTCAACATGGTCGCCGGTCATCGGCAGCTCCTTGTAAGTTACGCCCAGGTCAACCAAAGAGCCGGGAGTTTTAACCGGAGAGCCGATAATAGTCTGCATAGTGTCATAAGGAGCACCAGTTACAGCAATCAGCTCATCGCCTGCGCGCAGGTTGCCCAGCAGAGCAACTGCCAGCGCATGAGTGCCGCTGACGAACTGAGAACGCACCAATGCTGCCTCAGTCTTGAACAGCTCGGCATAAATCAGATCCAGAGTATCGCGGCCCACATCACTGTAGCCATAGCCTGTAGTAGGCTTCAAGTAGTAGTCGGAAACCATGTTATTACGGAAGGCCGCAATAACCTTTTCAGTATTGTACAAAGCTGCTGCTTCCAGCTCTGCGGTATGCTTAGCAACCTCAGCTAAGGCTGCCTGCTCTAATGCATTGTAATCAACCAAAATTCTCACCTGATATTTTTATATTTTTTTGGCATAGCGCCAATTAATCCTAAGCCTTGGCATCTGCAGCAAGATACTTGGCAAACTGCTGCACCTGCTCTGCGTCCAGACGCACCTTCAGCAGTGTGCCCTCCGCCAGATATTCCTGCTCCAGTACCGTGCCTGCATCATGCAAGCGTCCTACCGCAGCGGAATCGCTGTAAGGCACGAGGAAGCTCTCCTCTACCGCCTTCAGCTTCAGGTTTTCTGCTATCAGCGCCAGCAGGCCGTCAAGATTATAACGTGCCTTAGCGGAAATACAGATGCTGTTTTCTTCCTTGCCCAAACGCTCTGCCAGACCGGAATCCGGCGGCAGCTTATCAATTTTATTATAAACCGTGATAATCGTCTTATCCTTGGCACCCAGCTCATCCAGAACCTGATAAACAGCAGCAGCCTGCTCCTTATACAGCTCATGGCTGACATCAATAACGTGCAGCAGCACGTCAGACTGCACAACCTCCTCCAGCGTAGACTGGAAGGCTGCAACAAGCTGATGCGGCAAGCGTTGGATAAAGCCAACGGTATCGGTCAAAATAGCCTGCTGCTTATTCGGCAGATCTAACTGGCGCGTAGTCGGGTCCAGCGTTGCGAAAAGCTGGTCCTGCGCGTAGATATCCGAATTCGTCAGCGTATTCAAAAGCGTAGATTTGCCGGCGTTAGTGTAGCCCACAAGGCTTACCGTAGGCACACTTGCCTTCGCACGTCCGGCCCTGTGCAGAGTGCGCACACTCTTAACCTTGCCGATGCATTCCTTAATATAGGCAATGCGGTCACGGATGCGACGGCGGTCAACCTCCAGCTTAGTTTCGCCGGGACCGCGGGTACCGATGCCGCCGCCAAGACGCGACAGCGCCAGGCCCTTGCCCATAATGCGCGGCAACGTATACTGCAGCTGCGCCAGCTCAACCTGCAGCTTACCTTCATTAGTATGCGCACGTTGGGCGAAAATATCAAGAATCAGCGCCGTGCGGTCAAGCACACGCACACCCATTGACTGCTCAATATTACGCTGCTGTGCCGGCGAAAGCTCATCATCAAAAATGCACAGGTCTACGTTCTCCTGCTGCACATAAAGCGCCAGCTCCTGCACCTTGCCGCGGCCGATAAAGAATGCCGGGTCCGGCTTGGGGCGCTTCTGCAGGAATCTTGCCACAACCTCCGCACCGGCAGTATCTGCCAGCTGCTTCAGCTCCTCCAGAGAATCCTCGGCCGTCCAGCCGCTGCTGTTGGGGGCACCATATTCCATGCCCACGATAATCGCCCGCTCTGTTCCCTGCGCCAGACTGGCACTGCCCGTCTGCTTGTCAAGGATGCGCTCCACCATTGCCGCCAGATTCGGGAAGAACACTCCCTCCGCCTCCTGCAGCGTCAGCGGTCCGTAGCATTCCACCTGATATTGCTCGTTATCGTCAATACCGGTAATCATGCCGAAGCTCATCTGCGACTGACTGATATCCGGCGAAGTAACACCGACAGCAATCATCGCATCAAAGCGGTTATTCTTCAGCGCGGAAATATCCACACCGCTCAGCAGCGGATTGCCGTTGGGATGAGTATGCACGCAGCGCACACCGCTCAAACGGCTGGCACCGCGTCTGCCCTCAACCGGAGGCAGCTCCACACTCTGATCATTGCCCACCGATACGGCAAGCACCTGACCGTTGCGCGCAACATAAACGCTCACTTCGCGGTTAATAAAATCAGTAACATCCGCCATACGCAAAGCCAGCTCGCTTGTCAGCAGCTGACCGCCCTCCAGACGGATATCATAAAAGGTTTTTAATTCTTCAATAACGGAATTACGGATACCCTTCAGGTTGCCGTAAATTTCATTAGCCATGGGTAATCACCTCCAATTGGGGGTTAAATTAGCAATTTGCTTATTGAAAGGCTCCCCTTGTGGGGAGCTGGCGCCCGTCAGGGCGACTGAGAGGAGCCTGACAGAAACGTTGCTTTAGGCAAAACCCCTCTCCGCCTCGACAAGCTCGGCACCTCTCCCCAAGGAGAGGCTATTTTTATTATCTTCTTGCCTTAGCAGGCTCAATATTAACCTTATACCCCCTTGATAAAGTTCTTGTTCATCTCGGGGTTAACTTAGCAATTTGCTTATCGAAAGGCTCCCCTTGGGGGGAGCTGGCGCCCGTCAGGGCGACTGAGAGGGGCCTGAAAGAAACATTGCTTTAGGCAGAACCCCTCTCCGCCTCGACAAGCTCGGCACCTCTCCCCAAGGAGAGGCTTTTTATTATCTTCTTGCCTTCGCAGGCTCAATATTAACCTTATACCCCTTAATAAAGTTCTTGTTCATCGCACCGATAACCTTTTCGGCTACATCCTCCGGTACCTCAACAAAGGTGAACTTATCATAGATATTGATCAGACCGATATCACGTGCCGGAATGTCTGCTTCGATAGCAATGGTGCTGACAATATCCTTAACCATAATCTTCTGGCTGCGGCCGATGTTGATGAACAGGCGCACCATGCCCGGACGGCCGCCGGTGTTGCGCAGGTCTTTGGACAGAATATCCTCCTGCGGAGCCTCCAGAGCCTTAATGCCCTCCTGCATCAGCTTCAGAGCTGCGGCAGCAACTTCTTCCGCACTGTAATCATCCAGCAGGCTTTCGGCAATCGGCATATAATCATGGTAAGCGTTCAGCTCCAACACAGTCTGCATCTTGCTGATAATCTGGTCGCGTTGACGCTCGATAACGTTAGCAGCGGTCGGCAGCTGACGGCGTTGAATTTTAGTCTTGACGGTACGCTCAATCAGCTTAAGCTGACGGAACTCACGCGGAGTGATGAAGGTCATAGCTACGCCGGTGTTGCCTGCACGACCGGTACGGCCGATGCGGTGAACGTAGCTTTCCGGATCCTGCGGAATATCAAAGTTGATAACGTGGGTAATGTTGTCAACATCGATACCGCGGGCAGCAACGTCGGTAGCAATCAGCACATCAACAGCGCCTTCGCGGAATTTCTTCATTACGCGGTCACGCTGGTTCTGGCTCAGGTCGCCATGCAGGCCCTCAGCCATGTAGCCACGGCTGGAAAGTGCGATAGACAGGTCATCAACACCCTTTTTGGTACGGCAGAAGATAATCAGCTTGCCGTCGATTTCTGCGTCCAGCAGACGGCACAGGCCTTCAATCTTATCCTTAGTTTCGAAATAGTATTGCTCAATCAGAGGTACAGTCAGCTCTTCCTTGGAAATGGTTACATTCTTCGGCGCCTTCATGTACTTCTTGGTCAGGCTCAGAATCGGACGGGGCATAGTTGCGGAGAACAGCAGAGTCTGGCGTTCAGCCGGCAGGCTGCGCATAATTTCTTCGATATCATCAACAAAGCCCATATCCAGCATTTCGTCGGCCTCGTCCAGTACCAGGAATTTGATATGGTCCAGACGAATAGTACCGCGGTTGATATGGTCAATCAGACGGCCCGGGGTACCGATAACAATCTGTACATTGTTGCGCAGCGCACGGATCTGGCGTTCAATCGGCTGGCCGCCGTAAACAGGCAGCGCACGCACGCGGCGGGTGCGGCCGATTTTGCCTACTTCTTCCGCAACCTGAATAGCCAGCTCACGGGTCGGAGTCATAATCAGAGCCTGAATATGCTTGAAGTCGGTAATTGCCTGCACCAGAGGAATACCGAAGGCAGCGGTTTTGCCGGTACCGGTCTGTGCCTGGCCGATAACGTCGTTACCTTCGAGCACCAGGGGAATAGTAGCGGCCTGAATCGGAGAAGGCTCTTCGAAGCCCATGTCAGTCAGGGCAGTTACAATTTTTTTGTCCAGCTCTAATTCGCCGAACATCTCTTTTTGAATGGTCATTAATTTTTATCCTCCGTATTGTTTTTTTCTTCTAATAATTTATCAATAGCCATGGAAATAGCTGTCTGAGCTATTCTCAGCTTATTTTCTGTTCTTGTCGACATAAAATGGTGCTCCTGACAATATACCACGTCGTCAGTAGCAACGGCAATATATACAAGGCCTACCGGCTTGCCCTCGCTGGCTCCCGGTCCGGCGTTGCCCGTAATGCTCACACCATAATCACTGCCCAGCTGCTTGCGCACGCCCAGCGCCATTTCGCAGGCGGTTTCGCGGCTGACAGCGCCGTATTTGGCCAGTGTATCTGCCTGCACATGCAGCAGCTTCTGCTTAGCCATGTTAGTGTAGCTGACAATGCTTCCCAGCAGATATTCGCTGCTGCCCGGCACATCCGTAACCAGACTGCTGGCAAGACCGCCGCTGCAGGATTCCGCAAAGGCAATAGTTTTGCCCTGCTTCAAAAGCTCCTGCCCCAGGCAGGCCGCCAGAGTAGCATCATCCACACCGTATATATAATTATCAACGCTCTTGCGTACCTTGGCTTCTATAGCGTCGAGCAGCTTAACTGCCTCCTTGTCATTGGCAGCCTTCGCCGTAAGCCTGATGAGAATTTCTCCGTAGCGGGCATAAAGCGCAATCGTCGGATTTGTCTGCGCCATAATCAGCTCGTCGAGCTTGGACGCTACCATGGATTCGCCGATACCGCGCAGATGCAAGGTGCGCGACATGATAATGCCGTGCTCGCTGAAGCGCTGCAGCATGCGCGGCAGCAGCTGCTTTTCGCACACATCCGTAAGCTCGCTCGGAGGTCCTGGCAGCATAATGAAGATTTTGTCCTTATATTCCAGCCACAGTCCGGGAGCGGTACCCACATCGTTCTGCAGTACCTCGGCACCGATGGGTACATATGCCTGCTTTTCGTTATTTTGCGAGGGGCAAAGTCCCTTCTTGGCAAAATAAGCATCTATGCGTCCCCATGTATCCAAATCGAGATAGCCTTCGGTATGACATACCTCCATCACCATCTCCTTGGTAATATCACCGCGCGTCGGTCCCAGACCGCCACTGGTAATGATGATATCGGCGCGCTGCATGGCCTGCTCCAGCACTGCGCGCATACGCTCCGGATTATCTCCGACCGTAGTGTGATATAAAACATCAAAGCCTATATTATTCAGCTTGCGGGATAAATACTGCACATTGGTGTTTAAAATTTCACCCAGCAGCAGCTCCGTCCCGGTAGTAATGATTTCAACCTTCATCCTGCTGTCACCCTCTCACCGGTTATTTTGACTCTTACAGCAACGCTCTTAAACCAGCTCTGCCACCATTTCATAGGTAAAGCCTTGCAGAATACGCACTCTTACCATCTGGCCTACCTCCAGCTCGGCGGCATTTTCGATAAAGATGTTGCCGTCGATATCAGGTGCCTCGTGATAGGAACGTCCTACCGCAAGAGCGGGGTTTTCTTCATCAAAGCCTTCAACGATAACGTCCAGCTCCTCATCCTCGCGCTCCTGATGGATTTCTTCGGAAATACCTGCCTGCAGCGCCATCAGCTCATGATAGCGGTTTTCCTTAACCTCAGGCTCAATCTGGTTTTCCATAGCGCCGGCCACAGTACCCTCCTCTTGGGAATACTGAAACACGCCTGCATTTTCAAAGCGCTGCTTTTCAACAAAGTCCATCAGCTCCGCAAAATCCTCATCGGTTTCACCGGGGAAGCCCACGATGAAGGTAGTGCGTATAGTAATTCCCGGGATACGCTCACGCAGCTTGGCCAGAAGTTCTTCTACCTGCGCACGTGTATCGTAACGGTTCATGCTTTCCAGCAGTCTGTCGCTGGCATGCTGCAGAGGAATATCAATATACTTGCACACCTTGTCGCATTCGGCGAAGGCTGCAATCAAATCGTCCGTAAAGTTGTTGGGATACAGGTACATAACGCGAATCCACTCGATGCCCTCCAGCTCGTTGAGGTCACGCAACAGCTGCGGCAAAAGCAGCTTGCCGGTGAGGTCCTCGCCGTAGCGGGTGGTGTCCTGCGCCACGACAATCAGCTCCTTGGTGCCGTGAGCAGCCAGGCTTCTTGCCTCAGCCATAACCTCATCATAAGGACGGCTGGTGTAGGGACCGCGCAGCTGCGGAATAATGCAGTAGGAGCAGCAGTTGTCGCAGCCCTCGGCAATTTTCAGATACGCCATGTAACCAGGCGTAGTCAGCATTCTGGGCAGAGCCTGCACATTTTTGCTTTCCAACTTCTGCAGATGCTTTACGCGCTTGCCTGCCAGCACCTGGTCGATAACCCAACCGATATCGGTGAAGCTGTCGGTGCCGACGATAGCGTCTACCTCAGGCATGCTTTCGAAAAGCTCGTCTGCATAGCGCTGGCCGAGGCAGCCTGTCATAATCAGATACTTGCAGCTGCCCTCTTCCTTATATTGCGCCATTTGTAAAATTGTGCTGATGGATTCTTCCTTCGCACTTTCGATAAAACCGCAGGTATTAACAATAATCAGTTCGGCATCTGCGGGATCATTGGTAATCTCCAGCTGCTTATCCTTGATAATACCCAGCATAACTTCAGAATCTACCAGATTTTTGGGACAGCCAAGGCTGACCATACCTATTTTCATTCTTTACCTCCAAAACCTGCTGCCCTCACCCAAGCTGTCGGGACAGCAAGCAAGAGCATAAATCACTATAATCTAATCACTAATCACTGATGACTAAACACTAATCACCAGCCACTATTTACTGAATCTTACCTTACTCAGCCACTTATTTGTCAGGCCGTCCTGCTTACCAGGCTCCAGATAACTGCTGTTGAGCCAGATTTTATCGGCATCGGCGGCAGCCTCATCAAAGCCACGCGGGAACAGGAAAAGATAGCCTGTAGCATTTTCCTGCGCTATCGCCTGCACCTGCTCGCTTGTCAAAAGCCATTCCATAACCTTCAGGCCCTGCAAATCATCTGCAGTATTCTTAAACAGGCCTACGCAGAAAAGATTTACCGGCGTGCCTTCCTTGGGATAGACAACATAAGCGGGAAATTTATTTTCCAGATATTTAAAAACGTAGCTTTGTCTGGTAATAGCCACATCCGCATCACCTACCGCCGCCATGCGCACAGGCGTAAAGGGAAACTTGGAATATTGCCCGATAAAGCGGTTGATATTGCCTAAATACTCCAGCGATTCATCCTCGCCGAAGCGGTCTGCCAGACCTGCCAGAAAGTTTTGCGTACTGTTGCTGTCGGATAAATTTTCCAGAGCAATGCGCAGCTGCTCTTTCCCTGCCAAATCCTGCCAGCTGCAGATATTGGTCTGACCGACAGTACGGGCGTACTGCTGGTTGACCAGAAAAACTATCGGATCATAGAAAACGCCGTACCAGCTTAAATCCGGGTCACGAAACTTCTGCGGCAGTCTGTCGCCATCGGCAAAGGCCACAGGCTTCAGGCGTCCCTGACGCTTCAGGCCGACAAGCGTGCGCTGTTCGGCCAGCACAACGTCCGGCAGCTCCCCGCCGGGCTTCAGCTCGTAAACAGCCTTCAGCTGCAGCTTATCCTTCTGCTCCTTGTTGAAGGCATCAACCAGATTTTCAGTAAATTTATTATCAAGCTCGGAATACAGGATAACGGTTTTTGCCCCTGCGTTCTGTACAGGAGCAGGCTGCTCACCGCAGCCTCCCGTCAGTATTCCGGCCAAAATCAGCACTAAAAAGATACAACGGATCATCTCATCCCTCCGTTACTATCTGCGGCGCTTATCCTCACGCCTTTTTCCACCGGTACTGCCTGAAGCGGTACTGCGCGCTGCATTACATGTCGCACTGCCCGTTGCATTACGTTTCGGTCCGCGAGATGCATCACGCTTCGCGCCTCGCACTCCGCCGCGCTGCTCCTGCTCGGTATGCAGCAGGCATTTATGTCCGCTGCCCACAAGGTCCATGCGTCCGGCCTTCTGCAGCGCCTCCAGCACCAGCTTGCGGTTACGCGGAACACGGTACTGCATCAGCGCACGCTGCATTGCCTTATCATGCGGATTGCGGGCCACAAATACGGTTTCGCCGCTTTCCGGGTCGATGCCGGAATAATACATCGCCGTCGCCGCACTGCCGGGAGTAGGAATGAAGTCCTGCACCTGCTCCGGATTGTGCTTGATGTCACGCAAAAACTCTGCCAGCTCAATAGCATTGTTCAGCGTGCAACCCGGATGGCTGGAAATAAAGTACGGCACCAGATATTGCGGCAGACCGATTTCTTTATTTTTTTGCGTAAACATGCGCATAAACTTCAGATAAACTTCCTTGCCGGGCTTGCCCATACGCGCCAGAACCTGCGGTGCGATATGCTCCGGTGCAATCTTCAGCAGGCCGCTGATGTGATAACGGCACAGCTCGTCCAAAAACTCCTGCTTTTTATCCGCCAGCAGATAATCATAACGGATACCGCTGCGGATAAACACCTTCTTGACGCCCGGTAAAGCGCGCAGCTTGCGCAGCAGTGCTATATAATCGCTGTGGTCGGCATCAATATTGGGGCACGGCTTGGGGAACAGGCACTGTCTGTCCTTGCACACGCCGTATTTCAGCTGCTTGGCACAGGAAGGATGACGGAAGTTGGCCGTAGGGCCGCCAACGTCATGGATATAACCCTTGAAGCCGGGAAGCTGTATCAGCAGCTTTGCCTCACGCAGAATAGATTCATGGCTGCGAGCCTGAATTATACGTCCCTGATGCGCATGAATAGCGCAGAAGGAACAGCTGCCGAAGCAGCCTCTGCTGCTGACTAAACTGAACTGAACCTCCTCCAGCGCCGCCACGCCGCCTTTGGCGTCGTAGCTCGGATGCCAGTTACGCATATAGGGTAAATCGTAGATAGCATCCATCTCCTCCATCGTCAGCGGGAAGATGTTCGGATTCTGTACGATATATTTTTTCTGTCCCTTCTGAACTACCGGCTTGCCGTAGAACGGATCCTGCTCCTTGCTCTGCAGCTTGAAGGCTCTGGCAAATTCCTTGCGGTCATTCTTGATCGCCTGCCAGTCGGGAAGCTCCACATATTCCTCATCAGGCAAAGTGTCGGACATATAGGCCGTGCCGCGGATGTAATGCATGTCCTCGGCAGAGGCACCGCCTGCCAGATAATCGGCAATTTCCATAATCTGCTTTTCGCCCATGCCGTAAACCAAAAGGTCCGCACCGCTGGCCTCCAGAATAGAAGGCATCAGCTTGTTTTCCCAGTAGTCAAAATGCACAAAACGGCGCAGGCTGGCTTCAATGCCGCCGATAATTACAGGCATATCGGGCCACAGCTGCTTGACGAGCTGCGCATAAACGGCCGTAGCATGGTCGGGGCGCTGTCCCACAGCACCGCCTGCGGTATATTTGTCGACAGAACGCTCTTTCTTGGCTGCCGTATAACGGCATAGCATGGAGTCAAGGTTGCCGCCGGAAATAAGCACGCCCAGTCGCGGCTTGCCCAGCTCTGCCATATATTCTGCTTTATCCCAACGCGGCTGGCACAGCATAGCTACCTTGTAGCCCTGCGCCTCCAGTACACGGCAGATTACTGCCGGACCGAAGGAGGGATGGTCTACATAAGCATCGCCGCTGATAAACAGAAAGTCAATCTGCTCCCAGCCACGCTCGGCAATTTCTTGAGCGGAAATCGGTAAAAACTGTTTCATTAAAAACTCCTGAACAAATTATTATTTCTTCTTATCGGCCTTCACTTCGCCGGCAGCCTGCGGCTGCTGCGGCTCAGCCGGCTTAACCTCAGCCTGCGGCTTCGGTTCTTCTGCCTTCGGCGCAGGTGCTGCTGCTGCGGGCTGCGGCGCTGCTTCCTCTACTGCGGCAGCAGGTGCAGCCTTGGTTTCGGCTACGGGCTGCGGTGCAGCCTCCTCTGCTTTTTTCTCAGCTGCAGGCTGTGCGGGAGCGTTGCGCAGATAGGTCTTCACGGCCACGCCATGCTCGCCCTTCAGGTCAACAGCCTCGCCGTTCACCTTAATGCGCACAACACCGATATTGCCGTATTTGATAATCAGCTTATCCTTAGCCTCGAAATGCTTGCTTTCCTTAGCATGCAGAATGCCGGCAAAAAGCTCCTTGCCGTCGGCACTTGCCTCCAGCCAGCAGTCACCCTCGGCCTCCAGGTCAACGGTAACCTTGTCCAGCACTGCGGGTGCTTTAGCTTCAGGCTTAACCTGCTCGGTCTGCTTAGCCTCATCCTTAGGCATGTTTTTAAAATAATCAATCGTAGCGGGAATAGCAAAATAGCCTGCGGTAAGCACCGCTACCGCTGCTAAGCCTGCCAGGCACTGCTTCATCGGCAGCTTCGGCAAACCCGGCATTTCAAAACGGCCTGTACCGCTGCCGATATCACGCTTATCCTTCAGCTGGATATTGAGGCGGACCTTTTCCACCTCGCGGATACCCTGGCTGCGTACAGCCTCTGCCGCCATACCGGCAGCACTTGCTTTATATTCATTAACAAGCTCCGGACCGTTCAGTCCCAGATAATTGCCGTAGTTGCGGATTATTCCCTTCAGGAAAACCTCGCCCGGAGTCTTGTCATATTCGTCATTTTCTACAGCCTGCAGATAACGGCTGCGGATACTGGTAGCCTTTTCTGCATCAGCCAGGGAAATACCCTTGGCCAGTCTTGCTTCTTTTAAAATTGCGCCAACA
This sequence comes from Phascolarctobacterium sp. Marseille-Q4147, assembly GCF_017968825.1. Taxonomy (NCBI): domain Bacteria; kingdom Bacillati; phylum Bacillota; class Negativicutes; order Acidaminococcales; family Acidaminococcaceae; genus Phascolarctobacterium; species Phascolarctobacterium sp. Marseille-Q4147. The sequence goes on from NZ_CP072874.1 coordinate 2,209,273, forward strand.
GTCTTTTCCTTATCATCCATTTCGCCTGCACCTCCGCTTATTCACGACGCAGGAAGCGTTCCTCTGCTTCCTTACGCGACATTATAACCTCTCGTGGCTTGCTGCCTACGGATTGACCGACAATGCCCAGCTCCTCCATGGTATCTACCAGACGCGCCGCACGCGTATAGCCTATGCGGAAGCGTCGCTGCAGCATGGAGCTTGATGCCTGCCCCATATCCAGCACAAGGCTCAGGGCATCCTCAAAAAGCTCATCCTCTGCAGGCGCATTGGAGCCTGCATCCTCGGCATTATGGCCTTTATTATCACATTCCAGCTCCTGCTCTGTTACTTCTTCGCTGTAATTTACAGGAATGGACTGCTTGATAATGAAATCTACTATTTTATTCAGCTCATCATCGCTGACGAAAGCACCCTGTACACGCACAGGCTTGTTGTAGCCCATGGGGTAAAAGAGCATATCGCCCTTGCCCAGCAGCTTTTCGGCACCGCCCATATCAATAATGGTGCGCGAATCTGTCTGCGAGGATACGGCGAAAGCAATACGTGAAGGAATATTCGCCTTGACGATGCCTGTAATAACATCTACGGACGGACGCTGGGTTGCCAGAATCAGATGGATACCGGCAGCGCGGGCCTTCTGTGCCAGGCGCAGGATGGCATCCTCCACATCAACCTTGGCTACCATCATCAAGTCGGATAACTCGTCGATGATAATTACGATATAGGGCATCTTTTCGGCGGCCTGTGCGTTATAGGTTTTGATGTCACGCACACGGCTGTCGGCAAACGCCTTATAACGGCGCTCCATTTCCGCTACCGCCCAATGCAGCGCGCTGGCTGCCTTTTTCGGCTCGGTGACAACAGGTGTCAGCAGATGCGGAATACCGTTGTAATTAGACAATTCAACGACCTTAGGGTCGACAAGAATCAGTTTAACCTCGTCCGGGGTAGCACGGTACAAAAGACCGGCGATAATCGTATTGATGCACACCGATTTACCGGAGCCTGTGGAGCCTGCTACCAGAAGGTGGGGCATTTTCGCAAGGTCGGCGGAAATAATATCACCGCTGATATCCTTGCCCAGACCGATGCACAGATGCTCCTTCGCATTGCGCACACTGCCTGCCTCCACAACCTCACGGAAGCACACAGGATCGTTCTTCGTGTTCGGCGCTTCGATACCGATGGCGGATTTGCCGGGAATCGGCGCCTCGATACGCACACCGGGCGCAGCCAGACGCAGAGCGATATCATCCGCAAGGTTCACCACCGAGCTTACCTTCACGCCTGCCGCAGGCTCCAGCTCAAAGCGGGTAACCGACGGTCCGCGCGTAACGGCAACAACTCTGGCGCGCACCTTGAAATCTGCCAAAGTCTGCTCCAGCACCGCACATTGGTCCATGATGTCCTTCTGATAGGTGGACGGGTCGCTGGCCTTCGGCGTATCCAGAAGCTCCAGCGGGGGCAGCTGATAGCTGCTCGCTGCCTGCGCTTCAGGCTCATATGCTGCAGCGGTCTGCGGAGCAGGCGCTGCTGCGGCAATTTTATCTGCGCTGTCAAAAATTGTTACGGCCGGCTTCTCCGGTTCAGGCTCAGGCTGCGGCTCCGCCTTAACAGGCGCTGCAAACGCCGGTGCCTGTTCCTCACGATAGGTATTGCGGATTACGGAAGCAGGACGCTCCGGCTCAGGCTCCGGTTCGGCAGCCGGCGGCTCCGCATCATCCAGAAAACGGCTGTCCGGCTCGTAATCATCGTCATAATTGATAATCGGTCTTACAATGACCTCGGGTTTGGACTGCTCCCATTCGGGCAGCTGCACCGGGTCACGCTCTATTTCCTCTTTTAAAGGAGATTTTTCGTAAACGCTCTTGTTTTTCGTAAAGCCCAAAATGCTTCTGAAAGCACTTTTCTTCTGCACGCCCTCGTTGAAGGCGTCAAACTCGGGGCTGGTATAGTTGCTGATAACGTTATCCGCAGGAGCGGTATGCGGTTGAGGCGCGGCACTTTTGCGCTTGAACACAGTCTTAGGCGCAATCTCGGGACGCTTACGCTCCTCCTTCACCTTGTCGTCTGGGCGCATCAGCGTAATCTCATCGGAGGTCAGGTAATCCTGCCACAGCTCCCACCATTTGCGCAGCGGCAACACCAGACCCAGCAGCCACAGCCAGCCTAAGGCCAGGATAATATAAACCGTCACATCACCGGCAAAGGAACGCAGCAGCTTCAGCAGCAAACCGCCGACCAAACCGCCGCCATCCGCTATCAGCGAAGGCTCCAGCTCAGAGCCAACAGGCACAAAAACATGATGAGCTGTGCCTGTAAGGCACAGCGTCACCAAAGTAAAAATTAATGTTCTCTTGTTAAAAACACCAAACTGTCCCCTAAGCAGCTGCCAGGACGCAGCAAAGAAAGCCAAAGGCAGCAAAAAGATACCCTTACCCAGCAGATGCTGCTCCACCAGATAAGCATAATGCATTACGCCGTCCTCAGCCTTCATAAGAAGAGCGGCTGCAAACAGCAGGCCCATAAGCAGGCATACAGCACCGGCAAGCGCCGAGTAGCTTCTATTCTGTTGCTTCCTTCTTCTTTCCTTGCGCAAGATAAGACAACTCCTAAAATCGCAGCAGTCAGCAGTCATCTGTTATCAGCTGACTGCCAACAACCGCTCACTAAAAACTAATCACTATTCACTAGCCACTAATCACTGAAAGCTATCAGATTTCCATGATAATCGGCAGAATCATCGGACGGCGACGGGTTCTTTCGAACAGGAAGCGTCCCAGAGAATCACGGACAGTGGACTTGATTGCCGACCATTCGGAAACATTGTTTTCCTCGCAGCGGTCCAGGGCAGCCTGCACCTTGTCGCGTGCTTCATCCATCAGGTCCTCGGCCTCGCGTACATAAACAAAGCCGCGGGAAACGATATCCGGACCGGAAACTACATGACAGGATTCCTTGTCGATAGTTACAACAACAATCATAATACCGTCCTGAGAAAGCTGACGGCGGTCGCGCAGTACGATGTTGCCTACGTCGCCGACACCCAGGCCGTCAACCAGCACCTTGCCTGCAGGCACCTTGCCGTTAATGGTAATGCTGCTCTTGGTCAGCTCGATAACGCTGCCGTTTTCACCGATAACAATATGGTCTGCCGGCATGCCGAGGGATTTCGCCAGATTAGCATGCTTAACCAGGTGACGGTATTCACCATGCACAGGCATGAAGAAACGCGGACGCACCAGATTGTGCATCATCTTGATTTCCTCCTGGCTGGCGTGGCCGGAAACGTGGACGCCGTTGCTCTTTTCATAGATAACGTCCGCACCCAGCTTGTACAGATGGTCGATAGTACGGGAAACGAGCTTTTCGTTGCCCGGAATCGGTGTAGCAGAAATAATTACTGTATCACCGGGCATAATATCAACTTTTTTATGGTCATTCATAGCCATACGGGTGAGCGCGCTCATAGGCTCGCCCTGACTGCCGGTGGTGATAATAACAACCTTTTCCGGCGTATAGTTATGAGTTTCGTCAATATCAATCAAAACGCCCTCGGGAACCTTCAGGTAACCCAGCTCCTTGGCGATATTTACAACATTCACCATGCTGCGGCCGATAACTGCTACCTTACGGTCGTACTTCACAGCAGTATCAATAACCTGTTGGATACGATGTACGTTAGAGGAGAATGTTGCTACTATAATACGATGCTTAGCATAGCGGAACTCCTCGTCAAAGGTCTGGCCTACCATTTTTTCACTGGGAGTGAAGCCCGGGCGCTCGGCGTTGGTGCTGTCTGCCAGCAGGCACAGCACACCGCGGTCGCCGTATTCGGCAAATTTATTGAATTCCATAACCTGTCCGTCAACAGGAGTGTGGTCGATTTTGAAGTCACCGGTGTGGATAATAACACCGATAGGAGTAGTAATTGCGATTGCAACAGCGTCGGGAATGCTGTGGTTTACGCGGATGAAATCGAGCTTAAAGGCACCGGCGTTAATCTTGTCACCGGGTTTTACTACGTGCAGGTTTTCGTTGCCTACACCGTTTTCCTTCAAGCGGCCTTGTAAAATACCCAGAGTAAGTGCGGTACCATAAACGGGACAATCAATTTGTTTCATAACATAGGGCAGCGCACCGATATGGTCCTCGTGACCATGTGTCAGAAAGATACCCTTAATTTTATCTTTATTCTCAACCAAATATGTAATATCGGGAATAACCAAGTCAATGCCGAGCATATCGTCTTCAGGGAACATCAGGCCTGCATCAATCAGGATCATGTCGTCCCCGTAACGGAATACCGTCATATTTTTACCAATTTCGCCCAAACCACCAAGCGGGATAATCTGAACCTTATGTTGAAATTTACCCAAAAAAAATACACCTCCATTTTTTATTTTACATTCTTCCGTACAAATGTAGAAATTGAATTTGATACTGTGTCCGCACACATACTCTCTACTTTATTATACACTAAATATGGGCTATTGACAAATAGTGATACATATTTTTTGTGAAAAGTTTGTTGCCAAACGGATGATTTTTTGGGAGAGGTAAAGCGCATGCAAAAAAGTGGCTGCGGGCAAGGTGCCCCCTACTCCCTTGACATTCCCCCATATTTCAAGTAAACTTAAATTAAGTTCTTGAAAACCGCAAGTAAGCTTACGCCTCCGGCTCATTTACCTGCGGACAATTAAATAAGCAGTATATCCTGCAGATGCACCTTTTCTGCAGAAGCTTAAGCAAGGCCATTTATTTTTATCTGGTACATTCTAAGAGTAGTACAAACTGACGATTTTTATCGTCAGGGTACTGCTCTTTTTTGTTTTTCAGGCGTCTTGCAACTGCTTATGTATTTTTTACTTTATCTGTGTTAAAATGAAAGGAGAAAAACCATGCAAGACCTGGCAACAAAATTTGCAAACCTGACAATCCAAAGCGACTTCATCTTCAAGAAGGTAATGTCGCGCAAGCGCATCTGCAAGCATCTGCTGGAGGAGCTGCTGCAGATAGAAATTGCTGACATTAACTACATTGAGGCAGAAAAGACGCTTGAGCCTGAGTACACCAGCCGCGGCATCCGCCTTGATATCATCGTAGCGGACGATAAAAACACGCATTATAATCTGGAGATGCAGGTGAAAAACAATAAAAATCCCGATACGGATACCTACGTCCTGCCCAAGCGCTCCCGCTATTATCAGGCGCTGCTTGATATTGATTTGCTGCAGAAGGGACAGCCGTATGACCTGCTGCCACCGACATTTATTATTTTTATCTGCGTTTTTGACTTCTTTGAACAGGATAATTACGTTTATACCTTTAAAAAGTGTTGTCTGGAGAATCGGGAGTTGGAGCTTTCCGATGAAGCAACCACCATGATTTTGAACACCAAAGGTACGCATGGCGATATTTCTAAAGACATCAAGAGCTTTTATGATTATGTAAACAACCACATTGTAACTACTGATTTCACCAAACAGATTGACGATGAAATCAGCTATCTGAAACTTGATACGAAAGTGAGGCGAGAATTTATGCTTATGGAAGCACGTTTATTAGATGAAAGGCGTGAAGGCGAAGCTGTGGGTATTGCCAAAGGCAAAGAAATTGGCCTTGCTGAGGAAAAACTCGCTACTGCTAAACGTATGCTGGCCAAGGGCTGCTATTCTCTCGAGGTTATTTCTGAGCTTACAAATTTATCTCTCGCTGATGTGGAGAAGCTGAAGGAAGAGCAAGCTGAGCAAGCCTGATACGCACACACAACATTAAAGCAAAAGGCGTTCTACCGCAGTTGGGTAGAACGCCTTTAGTGTTCTGTGTTCGCCTTACGCGCCACTTCTTCTTCGCGCGTCAGCTTTACTTTCTCTTTACAGCACTTCTTCGCGCGTCAATGCAGCGCTGCACCTCCGCCAAACAGTCGGCAAGGTGCTTTTTTATTTCCGTTTCCCAGAAGCGCAGCACCATCCAGCCGTTGTCGCGCAGTTCGATGGTGTTTTCAAGGTCACGCTCCACATTACGCCTGATTTTTTCGTGCCAATATTTTACGTTGGTCGCAACGTCGTAGCGCTCCAAACTCTTTCCGTGCCAGAATTCCCCATCACAGAATACTGCAATTTTGTACTTGGTAATGACAATATCCGGATGGCAGCTGCACACCTTATAGTTCTTGCGGTAGCGGATGCCCTCGTGCCACAGTGCCTTGCGCAGAAGGATTTCTATTTATGTGGCTTTAGCCCGTGGAGCGCTATCGAGTTTCTTTTCAAAGAAATGAGATAGTGCTTCACACAGAACCACCCGCTATGCGGGTGCGCATTGATTGTTATACAAAAATACGTCATTCCGATATACAATAGTAAGTGTTCAAGTCACTATTGCAAAGAAAGGAATGACGTATTAATGGCAAATAAAACTAACGAATTATCGCATTCAAAGTGGGTATGCAAATATCATATAGTCTTTACACCTAAGTATAGACGAAAAATCATTTATAATCAATACCGTGAGGATTTAATAGAAATTTTTAAACGGTTATGTTCGTACAAGGGTGTAGAAATTATCGAAGGTCATATGATGCCTGATCATGTGCATATGCTACTTAGTATTCCACCTAAAATTGCAGTATCGACATTTATAGGCTATCTTAAAGGAAAGTCAGCGCTTCAAATGTTTGATAAACACGCAAATTTAAAGTATAAGTTTGGCAATAGACATTTTTGGGCAGAAGGTTACTACGCATCTACAGTAGGTTTAAATGAAGCCACCGTAAAGAAATATATTGCGGAACAAGAAAAGCACGATATAGCTTTAGATAAGTTAAGTGTAAAAGAGTACGAAGACCCTTTTAAGGGTAACTAGTATTCAAAACGCCCCTGACAGGGGCAGCGAAAGAGAAAAGTGCAATGTGGCTTGAACAAAGTGAAAGCCAGCGTCTTGAGGCGCTGGCTAGTATTAAGGGCTTATAGCCCGTCGTCAAACCACCCGTTTGACGGGTGGTCATGATTTTTGTGTCCTTGCTGCGGATGGCCTGCATATTTTTATGGCGTTGCTCCTTAGTCAGCTTGTCCATGATTGCTGCAATGCTCCTCGATGATTTCTGCCAGCTGCCGAATATCGGTTTCCGAACGCTTCTCGGCAATCTGCATCAGGCGCTTTACATCCAGCAGAACGCCCTGAATATGCTCGTACTCCTTGCCTCTGCCCTCGCCGGCATCCTTCCACAGCGCCACAGCCTCGCCTGCATAATGCAGCGTGCCTGCGTTTTCTTCCGCCCAATGGTTTTTGTCAAACGGCATAAGAAATGCGTTGTAGATAACGCTGTCCGGATTTTTGAGGTCCGCCTGCGCATCAATATATTCGCCGTAGGTTATCTGCTTGTTGATTGAAGCTGATTCCGGCAAATCGAAAGGGTTCTTCGTCGCACCGTATTTATAATACTTCGCGTCAAGCACATAGATATTATTGTTGTACAGCATAATAGTATCAGGCTCCAGCTTAGAGTTATCGTACTCCTTACCGCTGCGCGCCAGCTTCCACTTCGTTTTCGGGAAATAGCGCTGCTTGTCGCTGATGCCGAAAGCTGCGTCAATCATCTTTTCCCAGACATACTCAAACCTGTTCGTGCCAAAGGTAAAGCTCGTTTCCCTCATGCCCTCGTCAGGCTCGTTGTTGATGATTTTCAGCATATTGGCAAAAAGCATCTTGTTGGCATCGTTAAAGGTACGGCACAGCTTTTCCTGCAGCGCAGCGCTGAACCATTGGCGGTGGAACGGGATTTGCGGCTCGGGCGGTTTGTAATCCGTGAACAGCCAGCCGAAGCGGATAAAGCTGATATAGACGCAATATTGATGTATCAGGGTTATCAGGTCATTTTCGTTGATAACGTTCTTCTTCGTGATGAAGTCCAGATAATAGACATCCGCTTCCTGAATAACAGGCTTTTTCTGCTTAATCGTGCGGTTCCAGTGGATTTTACCGCGCTTGGATGAAGCGTATTCCACGATGCCTTCCTTGTAGTAGCCTCGGGTGACAAAGTCCATAATGATGTAGATATAGGCATACATCGGCGTTTCCGTCGCTGCGTCCTTTTCGCGCTTAAAGCCGCTTTTGCTTTCCGTATGGCTGCTGTACAGCGCCAGTGTGTGGAACAGCAGCAGCAAATCCTCGCGCAACAGCTTATCATCATCCTCGGACGCTATGGCGTACCCCAGCGGAAAGGAAACCGTGTAATCCTTGCCGTCAAATTCCAGGCCGACAAAGGTATCGGTTTTTCTGTTGGTGTTGATATGGCATCTGTCCTTGAGCAAGGTGCTCACTCCTCGCCTGCCGGTTTTTGAGCCGGATTATCTTCTGCAGCGCTCTCCGCTGCTTCTTCCTCGGATGTCTTTTCTTCCGCAGTTTGAGCCTGCTCTGCTGCCATTTCGGCCATCTTCTTCTGCATCTCGTCATAAACAGCGGGCACCAGTACCTTTTTCAGCGGAAAGACCTTGGCTGCAGTCATTGAAGAGTTCCTTTCTGCCCAGCTTAAAAGCATCGTCCCACAGGTATTTGAGCACCTTTTCCGCAAAGCGCTCTGCATCGTCCAGATCGTTGTCCGTGGCGAAGTATACGCCAAGGCTTTTATTCCCCCAACCTTACATAATTTAGATTAGCACTTTCTTGAGTGTTAACTATGATAATAATTCGAATCATCAACTTCAAGTATTTAATGCTCTTTTATTATATCATAAACTGATTTTCTTTCCTACATCCTAAAGAAAAACTTATGTACTAATTTAAAATATGCACTTTGGTAATTCTTGCTTTCGAAAAATTCTTCCACATATACCTCAATTTTTACATTTTATTATTTTTTATTATCCCTCAACACTTTATCCGCAACCCTCTTGCGCACATGCGGAAACTCCTCACCCATCAGCTCCATATTCTTCTCCACAATCCGCCAAAAATCTGGCATCTCCTCACCAAGCGCCATCACCAGCTGCCTCAGCACATACACATTCACGTTCACCTGCCCCCTTTCAATCCTGCGCAGCGAACGCTCCGACACTCCCGACAGCAACGCCAGCTCTTTCTGATTAATATTCTTGTCAAGCTGCAGAGATTTAATACACTCACCAATCACGTTGGCCAATAAAATACGTTCATTGTCTTTATCCATGTAATCGCCTCCATATGGGAATAGCGTATTACATAAATTTATTTTGACGGCTAAAACGGACATATCTGTCCTCTTTTATAATTTTTTCAATTTTCTGTGATACAATAATCCCATCAAGACTTGATGCAGTACAGCACAGAATTCTGTCATATGCGGCATTGCGACCGCCTCAGAAAGGAACTGGACAACATAACAACAAAAAACTGCCCTGAGCAGGAAAATACCGAACAGGTAATCTGCTGCGTGCCGGAAGGCACCGAACCGCAGGACCGCACGGAGGAAAAAACAACCTTCACTCTCACAGAATTTAAAGAGCTGGTGCACAGCGCCCAAAAAGGTGACCGCGAGGCCATCAATGTATTATGCACAGCCTTTAAGCCCTTAATCTACAAAGAGGCCTATCGCTACGAAGTGCGTGAAGCCTTGGGCGAGGATGCCGTCAATACTGCCTGGTTAATCTTTTTAGAGCAAATCAAGAAGTATGACGGACGCGACTTCGGGCATCTGCCGGGACTTTTGCAGTACCATGTCCATTACGGACTGCTGCACAAGTTTACACGCGGGAAATCTGTCAAGGATTGCTATTATCTGGACGCAGAGGAAGAAGGCGATGGAATGCAGATTGCCGAAAAATTTGATGCTATTGCTCAAATGGAGGACAATCAGGCCATGCAGCTTGCCTTCAAACGTCTTACGGATAAACAGCGTAATATTATTAACGCCATGCAAGAACCGGATATGACAATAAAAAAATATAGCGAAGAACATAAGATAAGCTACAAAACTGCCTACTTGCATCTGCATAGAGGTTTAGACAACCTTAAGCGTATGATTGCTTAATTTTATTTTGACGTTCTGCTGCCAGTTCAGCAGGACGTTTTTTTATTTCTACGCCGGTATAAAAAAAGAGCATTGTCAAGTAAATGGGATTCAGCCTTTTCTTTTGTCAAGAGTTAGGAAAATCTCCTTTTTCAAGTGTCAAGAATCTGGATTTATTCTCTTTTCACTTGTCAAGTATAAGGGATTTCTGCCTACGCCTACGCTCTACTTCTACCGTACTTTACGTCTATCCTCTAGGTAGAACTCTAAAGAACAAGGTTACTACTAGCTTACGCTAGTAGTTTTTATCACAGCCAAAAGAAATAAAGACAGAAAGAAAAAATTATAAAAAAGAAAGAGAGAAAAAAGAAAACTCATTATACTAATGGCTAAAAAACATCAATTTACTCACCCCCCAGTGCAAATTTTTTTAGAAAAATATTTTTAAATTTTTTTGCTTTAGGGGGTGAGTAAAACGACCTAAAAAAGCCATTAATAGAGTGAGAGGCAAAAACAACATGCTCCCGCCTCTTGCCCAAAGCAGAATCCGGATATGCAAGTAAGCGCATGGGAGAAAAAAATACAAAGGAGCTTTTTGATATATGCTTGTAACAAATCCCCGCAGAATTAATCATGAACAGCTGCGAATCTTGGCTAGAAATGCCAAAGGCGGTATCAATCACATCTATCTGCATTGGACGGCAGGAACCTACGACCAGGTTTTTGATGATTACCACATCAACATCGGCGAGCATGGCGAGCTTTACCTCACCTGCAATATGCTGCTCGAATATAAGTCGCATACCTGGCGTCGTAACAGTCGCTCCATTGGCGTCACTCTCTGTTGCGCTAAGGATGCTATCCTCGCCTACAAATGCAATCCTGTGTTTGGCGCATATCCACCGACTGAACTTCAAGTGGAACAGATGGCGATAGTAGTCGCTATCCTGTGTCATGAGCTGGAACTGGAAATCAATAATGATACAGTTCTGACGCATGCCGAAGCAGCCAATCGCGACCAATATGGTCCCGGTCAAGGTGATCCCGATATGCGCTGGGATTTGTACATGCTCAAAGGCATGCCGGAAACGAGGGCCCTGCGCCCGGGAGGCGTGCTGCTGCGAAAAAAAGCTTTGGCGTATTTGCACGGTATGCTCAGGGACAAGCTGCTGCAGCCGCATGAACCCAAGGCGGAGCAGCCTGAGCTGCTGGCAGCGTGAGAGCAACGCCTAGCGCCGACAAAAAAGCCTCTCCTTGGGGAGAGGTGGCATCGCGAAGCGATGACGGAGAGGGGTTTAATTGCTAAGCATAATGACAGTGCACTAGTCAACAAATTTTAGACACAAATCACAAAAAAATATACAACAAAAATCTCTCTGTTATTCAGCTACACTTCTATAATGCAACTCGCGATATTGAATAGGCGTCAGATAGTTTAAAGAATAAGCAGGACGCTGTTCATTAAAGAAATGAATGTATTCTGTTACTTCATCTACAACAGACTTTTCTCCTGTTACATGAAAATCAGTAAACATTTCTGTTTTTATCCAACCATTAATCGCTTCCATTGCTGCATTATCGGTAGGTGTTCCTGCACGAGACATAGAATGGGTAATGCTATACATTGGCAACAAGTCATTAAATGCCTTAGACGCGTAAACGGAACCTTGGTCTGAATGTAGGATCATTTCATATTCTGGATATTGTTTCTTTAAAGCAATTAAATCCTCCAAACCGCTAATATATGTCATGCGGTCACCTCGTTTAGAAGAAAGAGAATGACTTACAATTTCATTATTCCAAAGGTCCATATACAATGTCAGCTCATAATAAATCCCTTTAACATGAAAAGCAGTCATATCGCTTACAATACATTGTAGCGGTCCATCAATCTGCATTTCTTTCATGAGCAGATTCGGAAAAATCCGGTATGAATCCCCTGGTTTCTTGTATTTGTAATGCTTAGCCTGACTTTTAATACCAGTAATTTTGCAACACTTATGTGCATATGCATCCGAAAGGATAAGACCGGTATCCAGACGAATCTTAGCGTTAAGCCAGCGATATCCGTGAGAAGGATATTTAGCATGGTATTCATTAAAAAGCAAAATATTACTAAGCAGATTCCGCATTTTTGTAGAAGGATGTGAGAGCTTCTTCTTCCATGCATAGAAGCTGCTACGCTGTACATTCATTGTTTCGCATATAAGTTTTACCGGAAATTCGCCAGAGAGTTCTAATATTACTTGGTATTCTTGTTGCCGTATAGAATTACTGTACCATCCCCTTTCACCGCATAGCCTTTTTTTAATCTAGCTTCTGCAATTCTTGCTTTAAGCAACTCACGAATTAATTCTTCCTTGGTCATAGATTGATAATCATCCGTGTTCGCAGAAAGTGCAGGTGCATTGGGACGTATTATATTACATTTTTGTTGTTTACAATTTTTTGCAGGCAGGTTATTCGCATCTCTGTACATACGCATATAGGTACGTGCTGTACCTTCGCAAATATTGTATAACTCTGCTGCTTGATAGCGAGTAATCTCGCTATCATATATTCGGCGACCAATGTCTAATTTTTCTTGTTTAGTGTATTTCATGGTAAACCTCCTGTTTAGACCGAAGTATTGCTTGTCTATTGATATATATATTGGTGTATTCCATTATATATCATCTGTACAAGAAATACCCCCTCTGTGTCTAAAATAAGTTTACCACTTCACAGCAGTCCCCTCTCAGTCGCCTACGGCGACAGCTCCCCCCTAGGGGAGCCTCTCATCTACCCATTCATTTTTTTCATCATCAAAAGGAGTTTTAATCTATGGCAGAAATCAATCAGGAAATTTTGAAACGTACTCTGGTAATCAACGTTGAGGATGGCACCGGTGCCGACGGCACTACCAAGTATAAGGCGAAAAACTTCAACGGCATCAAGACCGACGCTGCACTGGACAAGGTGTACGAGGCAGGTACTGCTATCGGCGGCTTGATGGAGAAGCCTTATAAGGATATTGAGCTGACCGAGAAGAGTGAGCTGGCGGAAGCGTAAGGCTTTTCGTCACAACCCTTCCGTCTACTCGCTACGCTCGTAGCCACCTCCCCTTTCAGGGGAGATATAACCTACTTGCGAAACGTAATTCTTAAAACCACCACTAACCCATATATGCTCCCTGAAAGGGAGCTGGCAAAATCACGTTAGTGATTTTGACTGAGGGTTGTATCAACATAACACAAAGGAGCAATCACCCATGGAAAAATCTTTACAACTCGTCTTTAAAAACGCTGCAGGCAGCACCAAAATCATCACCATCTCCAACCCCAAAGACAACCTCTCCAAATCCGAAACCGACGCAGCGATGCAAAAAATCGTCGCAGCCAACATTTTCAGCACCGTCGGCGGTGACTTGGTACAAGCTGTTGAAGCTCGTGTTGTCAATCGTAATGTCCAAGTTCTGGCGTAAAAAACACTAAGGAGTGATCCTCATGGAATTTGACAGACTTCTCTCCGCTGCTGCGGATTATGGTTTCCCCATGCTCGTCAGCTCGTATCTTCTGGTCCGTATGGAAGGCAGAATTGAAAAGCTGAGTGCCAATATCGATACCTTAACCCGTGTATTGCAGGAAAGACTTGTGATGCAATTTCCATATGCACAGCAGTAAATAGTATATACAAGCGAAAATATACTAAAGAACTAATCATATGGCACAGGGGCTGTCGTACACATAATGCGGCAGCCCATCTTTATAGAAAACAAAAAAGCCCCCGGACATAAAAGTCTGAGGGTTTTCTTCATTATATATAGTGATTTAGGCATGCATCCCCGCAATCGCAGAATGGAACCTGCAAGCTGCCTATCCGAAAGCAAAATAAATCCCAAAAGATTAGTATAATAAGAAAAAAAAGTCCTGCGCAACATATATAATGCACGCAGGACTATGAAACTTGCTATGAAATTTTCGGTTTACAGGTCTTCCCCATCTTGCTGAATCGCACCCTTAACCTTGTTCATGCGCTGCCATACATAAGCAACAGCAACGAGCGCAACACCGATACCGTCGGTAAATACGCCAGGGATAATCATGCATATACCGCCAACGAGGAACAGAATACGCTGCGGAACATTCAGCAGATTGTTGCAGAAGCCAATCATCGCCATGGAAGCACCCCACATACCTACAATCGCGGTGAAAGCGCTGTAGCAGATGGTGAACGGAGTTGCGTTGATCATCAGCAGCTCAGGTGCCAGGACGAAGATGTACGGAACGATGAACGCAGCAATCGCCAGCTTAGCAGCGATAACGCCGGTACGCATCGGGTTAGCACCGGCAATACCTGCGCCGGCATAAGCAGCCAGAGCAACAGGCGGAGTAACGTCGGCAACGATACCGAAGTAGAACGCAAACATGTGCGCTGCCAGTACCGGTACATTCATCTGCACCAGAGCAGGCGCTGCAATGGTAGAGGTAATTACGTAGTTAGCAGTTGTCGGAACGCCCATGCCCAGGATTAACGAGGTAATCATGGTAAAGAACATTGCCGGCAGCAGATTACCGCCTGCCAAGTCCAGCAGAGCAGTTGCAATCTTCAGGCCAACGCCGGTTTTGGTAACAACGCCGATGATGATACCTGCGGTTGCACAGGCAATCAGTACGCCAAGCACGCCCTTGGAGCCGTCAATGAGGCCTTGGACGATTTGCTTGAAGCCGATGCGGGTGGATTTACGCAGGCAGGCGCAAACGATGGTCAGCACGATGGCTGCCAAAGCAGCACGCATAGGAGTATAACCGCTTACGAGCAGGTAAACGATAACGATTAACGGAATAGCCAGATGGCCTTTTTCCAGGAACAGTTCCTTGAACTTCGGCAGCTGGTCACGCGGAGTGCCCTTCAGACCGAACTTTTTAGCTTCGTAGTGAACGCCCAGCCATACGCCGATGTAGTACAGCATTGCCGGGATAACGGCAGCCTTAACAACATCAAAGTACGGAACGCCTACGAACTCTGCCATCAGGAAGGCAGCAGCGCCCATAACAGGAGGCATCAGCTGACCGCCGGTAGAAGCAGCGGCCTCAACAGCGCCCGCAAATGCCGGACGATAGCCGAGCTTTTTCATCATCGGGATAGTGAAAGCGCCGGTACCGGCAACGTTACCAACGGAGCTGCCGGAAACAGTACCCATGAGGCCGGAGGACAGTACGGCAACCTTCGCCGGTCCGCCTGCTGCCCAGCCTGCGATTGCGTTGGCAATATCAATGAAGAATTTGCCCAGGCCGGTGGTTTCCAGATATGCACCAAAGAGGATGAACAGATAAATGAAGGTAGAAGATACACCCATAGGCGTACCGAAAATACCCTCGGTAGTGAAGAACAGATGGTCAAACATTTCCTGCACGCCAACGCCGCGATGCGCCAGAATACCGGGAACGTAAGGGCCTAAGAAGGCATACAGCATGAAGCAGAAGGCAACGATGATCATCGGCCAGCCTACTACGCGGCGCGCTGCTTCAAATACCATAATCGTACCGATAAGGCCGACGATGAAGTCGGTTTCTGTGTTCATGCCGGCACGCAGTACCAGCTCCTGATAGTTGACAACCAGATACATGGCAGTACCTGCGCTGAGCAGTGCCAGGAAGGCATCAAAGGGATGCATCTTGCTGCGGGACCAGGAATGTCTGCTGGGATACAGCAGGAAAATCAATAAAAAGCCGAAGGCTAAGTGAATAGCGCGCTGCAGATGCGCATCCAGCACACCGAAGGTGGCTGTATATAATTGGAAAAGTGCAAACAGAATACAGATTGCGGAAATAATTTTACCCCACACACCTGTAAGCTCACGCTTGTCTGATTCCTTGTCAAATTTTTGCAATACCTCTTCTGCTGAAAGCTCTCTTACTTTCTTTTCTTTTTCAGACATGGGTATCAGCTCCTCTCATTTAATATAATAAAACCTAAAAGTACCGTTCCAGCCAGTACTGATATCGATACATGGCCTTCACCGTTACCGCAGTCCCCTGCCCGTACAGAGCAATCAGGTCATAGCTGTCGCCGCCGTGGACAATATGCGGCATTGCCTGCTCGGATATACGCAGGGCAACCTCCTTATAAGGACGGTTCATCTCCATATCAAACTTGCCATCGGCAGTCTGCGTCAGCTTGCCGTCAGCAGCGGAATAAGGATAGCCCCAGCCCAGCGAGGAAAAGCGGGTGTGCGTCATGGTCATGTTATTTGCGCCGTTAACCCTGAAATAATCATTCCAGGCAGTTTTTTCCACCGAATGCGTCAGGCTGATGTACCATTCATCACCTGCCGCTGTGGCAAAAGTAACAGCTCCCGAAGCTCCCTCAGGTATAATCGCCACCACCAGGCGCGTACTATACCACCCCAAAAGCATTAACACAACGCTTACAATAATTACTAAATTCTTTACTGGGAAAAAAGACCGGCCACCGGCAAACGCCGGTTTCCGGTCTTTGAAGTTCGGCATCATTTAAAATCCTTATTTTTCGTTAAAGAATTTTTCAGCACCCGGGTTCAGCTTAATGGACATGCCGTCTTTAGCAGTATCTTTGCTGATAGCATTTGCTGCGGAGTGAGCAGATTTCATACGGTCAAGGTTGCCGTACAGAGCTTTAGCAATTGCATAAGCGGTGTTTTCGTCCATCTTGTCGGTTACTGCCAGCATGCATTTTACTGCTACTGCGGTAACGTCAGCATCCTGCTTCGGATAAGTACCGGCTTTGATAACAAGCTTGGTGTAGAACGGATATTGTTTGATCAGAGCGTCAGCTTTGTCAGCATCAACCGGAACCAGTACAACGTCGTTCTGAGTTGCGATATCCTGAATAGCAGCGGTCGGATGGCCTGCGGTTACGAAAGCAGCATCAACGTTGCCGTCTTTCAGAGCACTTGCAGCTTCACCGAAGGACAGGTATTGAACCTTAATATCATCATATTTAATGCCATATGCTTCCATGATCTGGCGAGCGTTAGCTTCGGTACCGGAGCCTGCAGCACCTACAGCGATGCGTTTGCCTTTGAAATCAGCAACAGATTTGATACCGGATTTTTTCAGGGTAACAATCTGTACGGTTTCCGGATACAGAGTTGCAAGACCTTGCAGGCCGGCAACCTGTTTGCCTTTGAACATTTCAGTGCCGTTGGCAGCATAGTAAGCAATATCATTTTGAATAAAAGCAATTTCAACCTTGCCTTGGCTGAGCAGGTTTACGTTAGCTACGGAAGCGCCGGTAGATTGTGCGGAAGCATTGGTACCCGGAATATTTTTATTCAGGATATCAGCCAAAGCACCGCCTAACGGGAAGTAGGTACCGGATGTACCGCCGGTAGCAATGTTAATGAATTTTTGTGCAGCAGGTTTTTTATCATCTTTTTTGTCTCCACCACCGCAGCCGGCAATCATAGTAGCCATAACCATGATACCAAGTAAAAAAGCCAAGAGTTTTTTCATAAGAGTTCCCCTCCTTTAATATACATATGTGCTAAGATAACAAAATTCACGCAGCAACATATTGTTATTCTTTTTATTCGTCAACATTGTGTAAATTCCTGCTAAAAAATCGACAGAAATGTCATGTATACAGAATACATTCAGCATAAAAATGCAGATTCCATGAAAAATTCTTGCTATTTTTTGATTATTAATACAGCTTTTCTGCATAAATTGCTGTGGAATCATTTCATTATAGATTCATTTTGCTTATTTCCGTAATCTATGTTACAATAATAGCGTTATGTTTATTGCTTTTTCTGATAAAGCGAGAGTCATCAAAAACATCTTTTTAAGGAGTGAATAATATGAGTTCCGGAGCTTATTCTTTAAGACTCGCTCGTACCCTGTACGAAAATGTTTATCATGCTATGCTGTACAATGAAAACCAACAGCCTATCGGTGATCTGGAAATTATTCCGAACATCCCTCTCGACCGCAGCCAGGTTCCCAAGGATGCACCGGAAGTACCGGCTTATCTGCTGGTAATCGTAAAAGACGCTGATATCAACAAGGACAACCTGATTGATTTCGAAGAGCGCGCTTCCTATGCTCTGCTGAAACGCTTCTCCACCGAAGTTATAAACTTCCAGCACTGCAAATTCTACTATCCGTCCCCTGCCTTCATTTTTGAACAGCCGGACGCAGTAAACGGTGGCGCTGAACCCATGCCGCTGCAATAATTTAAACCGAAAAACTCCGCTCCCTGCTGCCTGTGCAGTAAGGAACGGAGTTTTTTTGTGCCCAAACTTTTGTAATCAAGCCTCCGCAGCTGCCTTGGCAACCGCTTCGGACATACTCTTGACGTATTCGTAAACATGCTCTGGAGAAGCCTCGCCGTATTGTGCCACGATTTTTTCAATCGCACTGCCCACAATAGCGCCGTCGCTGGCCTTCGCCATCTTGTACGCCTGCTCGGGAGCAGCGATACCGAAGCCGACAGCCACCGGAATATCGGTAGCCTTGCGCACCTCTGCCACAATGCCGTCGATATCGGTAGTAATGTTGCTGCGTACGCCGGTAACGCCTAAGGAAGAAACTACATATACATAGCCTTGGGCAATAGCGGCGATTTTCTGGATGCGGTCCTTGGAGGTAGGCGCAATCAGCGGCACCAGGGCAACGTGATGCGGTTCGCTGAACGGACGCATCTCCTCGCGCTCCTCGTACGGTATATCCGGTATGATAACGCCGTCTACACCTGTTTCTTCGCAGCGGGTAAAGAATTTTTCCGCACCGTAGGCATAAATCGGATTAGCGTAGGTCAAAAATACCAGCGGCACCTGTGTTTCCTCGCGAAGCTCCGCTACGAGGTCAAAAATTTTATCGGTAGTAGTGCCTGCAGCCAACGCACGCATATCAGCTTTTTGGATAACCTCGCCCTCAGCCACGGGGTCAGAGAAGGGAATGCCGAACTCGATTAAGCCTGCACCGCCCTTAATCATGGCTCTCACCAGCTCCTTGGTTGTATCAAGATTGGGATCGCCTGCGGTCACAAAGCCGATAAATACCTTTTTCTTTTCGTCAAATGCCTTTTGTATTCTATTCATGTAAATCAACTCCCATATAACGTGCGATTGCGGCAACGTCCTTATCACCGCGGCCGGAAATATTTATAACCATAATCTTATCCTTCGGCAGAGTCGGTGCCAGCTTCATTGCGTAGGCTACGGCATGCGCACTTTCGATTGCGGGGATAATACCTTCTGTTTTGGAAAGATAGTTGAAGGCATTCACTGCCTCCTTATCGGTAGCAGGAACATATTCCGCACGGCCGATGTCATGCAGATAAGCATGCTCGGGGCCGATGCCGGGGTAATCAAGACCGGCGGAGATGGAATAAACCGGAGCAATCTGGCCGTATTCATCCTGCAGGAAGTAGCTCTTCATGCCGTGGAAGATGCCCAGCTTGCCGTTAGCCATGGTTGCGGCGTTCTTGGGATTATCTACGCCCAGGCCTGCAGCCTCTACGCCGATTAAGCGCACGTCCTTGTCCTCGATGAAGTCATAGAACATACCCATAGCATTGGAGCCGCCGCCTACGCAAGCCACCAGCACGTCAGGCAGGCGTCCTTCCTTTTCGAGCATCTGCGCTTTGATTTCCTCGCCGATAATCTTTTGGAAGTCACGCACAATTTCCGGATACGGATGCGGGCCCATAACGCTGCCCAGAACATAGTAGGTATCCTCAACACGTTCGGTCCATACGCGCAGCGCTTCGTTTACTGCGTCCTTCAGGGTACCGGTGCCGCTGCTTACAGGCACAACCTTCGCACCTAAAAGCTCCATGCGGAACACGTTGAGCGCCTGACGCTCGCAGTCCTCCTTGCCCATGTAAACAACGCATTCCATGTTCATCAGCGCCGCTGCGGTAGCAGTCGCAACACCGTGCTGGCCTGCGCCGGTTTCGGCGATTACACGCTTTTTGCCCATCTTCTGCGCCAGCAGAATCTGTCCTAATACGTTGTTGATTTTGTGGGCGCCGGTGTGGTTCAAATCCTCACGCTTCAGATAAATCTTGCAGCCACCCAAATCCTTGGTCATCTTCTCTGCGTAATACAGGAGGGACGGTCTGTTGGCATATTCGCGGTACAGACGCGCCAGCTCAGCCTTGAATTCGGGATCGTTTTTAAATTTTTCATAAGCAGCCTCTAATTCCAGCACTGCGTTCATCAAAGTTTCCGGCATGTATTGACCGCCGTGAATACCATATCTACCTTTTGTCATCATTATCTCCCCTTACCTCCGCTATAAATGCGGCAATTTTTTCCGGGTCCTTCAACCCTTCTGTTTCTACGCCACCGCTTACATCTACGGCAAAGGCGTTACTGTTTTTCAATACATCTGCAACATTCGCTGCCTCAAGACCGCCTGCGATAAAATACGGCTTATTGATTTTTTCATCTGCCACCAGCGATAAATCAAAACGCTTACCGGTGCCGCCGTACTGCCCCTTGGTATAGGTATCAAAGAGCAGGTAATCACATGGATAGGCTTGCAGATTTTCAAAGGAGCCTGCGTCCTTCACGCGGACTGCTTTGATAATCGGCAGCTCCGTCTGCAGGCGCAGCCTTTCGCAATAGGCTGCATCCTCGTCACCGTGCAGCTGGATGATGTCTATCGTCCTGCTTTTAGCCAGGCGTACTATCAAATCTATCTCGGCATTGACGAAAACGCCGACTGCCTTAATCTGCGGGTTAAGCATTGCCTTCAGCTGTGCTGCCTGCTGCTCCGTCACCTCGCGTTTGGTCTTGGCAAAAACGAAGCCTATATAATCCGGCAGCAGCTTGTTGACGCATTCAATGTCCTGCGCACGCTTCAAGCCGCAGATTTTAACCTTTACCTTACGCATCACGCATCTCCTTCAGCATCGCCGCAGGATTTGCACTGCGCATCAAGGCCTCGCCCACCAGCACCGCCTGCACACCTGCCTGCTTCAGCGCCTGCGTATCGGCAGCACACTTGATGCCGCTTTCCGCTACAAAAATCTTGCTTGCAGGAATCGCATCCCTCAGGCGCAGGCTGTTCACAGGGTTCACGCTGAAATCCTTGAGATTGCGGTTGTTCACGCCGATGATTTCCGCGCCCGCCGCCAGTGCCTGCTGCACCTCGTCGGCAGTGTGCGCCTCCACCAATGCGCTCAGCCCCAGCTCCTGCGCCTGCGCCAGGTATTCATCCAGCTGCGCTGCACTCAGCAGGCTGCAGATAAGCAAAACCGCGTCGGCGCCGATGCATTTGGCCTCGTAAATCTGGTACTCATCCAACGTGAAATCCTTACGCAGAATCGGCAGCTCCACTCTTTGGCGCACTGCCTGCAGGTAAGCATCGCTGCCCTGGAAGAACTGCGGCTCCGTCAGGCAGGAGATGGCTGCTGCGCCGCCTGCCTCGTACTCTGCAGCCTTGCGCAGATAGATGTCCGTAAAATCGGGGGCAATCACGCCCTTCGAGGGGGATGCCTTCTTCAGCTCGGCGATGACACTCAGGCCGGGGGCAGCAAGCGCTGCCCTGAAATCCTTGCCCTGCGGTCTGCCCTCTGCCTCATCACGCACCGCGTAAAGGCTTTTGTGCGCTTTGAGCGCCCGCACACGCTCTTTGGTATATTCCGCAATCTCATCTAAAATCATAATCTAACCTCTTTAATCAGCTTATTTATTGCTCAGCTCAATCAGCTTTTCCAATGTATGCAGTGCCTTGCCGCTGTCAATCAGCTCTGCCGCCAGCTTCACGCCATCCGCAAAGCTCTCAGCCTTGCCGCCGATGTACAGGCTGGCGCCGGCATTCAGCAAAACTGCATTGCGTTTCGGTCCCTGCGCTCCTGCAAGAATGTCGCGCGTAATCTGAGCGTTTTCCTCCGGCAGACCGCCTACCAGATCAGCCTTAGTGCAGCGCTCCATGCCGAAGTCCTCAGGCTTGATCACGTAATTTTTCATCCAGCCGTCCTTGAACTCGCAAACGGTAGTCGGTGCGCTCAGCGAAATCTCATCAAGTCTGTCCTGACCATAAACCACCATGCCACGCTTAACTCCCAGGTTCATCAGTACCTGCGCCAACGGCTGAACCAGATACTCGTCATACACGCCCAGGAGCTGCATCTTCGGGCTGCCGGGGTTCGTCAGAGGTCCGAGGATGTTGAATACGGTGCGGATGCCCAGTTCCTTGCGGATAGGTCCTACATATTTCATCGAAGTATGGTATTTCTGTGCGAAGAAGAAGCACATGCCGACTTCCTTTAACAGCTCCACGCATTTTTCCGGGTCCTGCTGAATGTTTACGCCCAGCGCCTCCAGGCAATCCGCGGTGCCGCATTTGGAGGAAGCAGCGCGGTTTCCGTGCTTAGCAACCTTCATGCCGCCTGCCGCAGCAACCAGAGCGGAGGTTGTGGAAATGTTGAAGCTGTTGGAGCCGTCGCCGCCGGTACCGACGATTTCAAAGATATCCATGCCGGTTTCGCATTTCAGTGCGTGGTCACGCATCGCAGCGGCACAGCCGGCGATTTCATCGGTAGTTTCCGCCGTAGTGCTCTTGGTAGAAAGCGCTGCCAGAAAGGCCGCATTCTGCGTTGCACTTGTTTCACCGCTCATAATCTCGTTGATTACGTCATATGCTTCGTTATAGGTTAAATCCTCTTTGCCGACGATTTTTACAATTGCTTCTTTAATCATTTTTAATTCCTCCCATAGTTTACGCTAACATTCTACGAGAAGGTCTATCACAGATTTGTTATACAAAAAAGCCTGTCCTGAAGCTGCTTAGCTTTTCTAAGCAATTCCAAGGACAGGCTATAAATACTTATACCTGCGGTACCACCTTGTTTCGTCGCTATCGCGACGCGCTCTCGCAGAGTGCCATCACACTCCTCACCCTTAACGCCGGTGTTGCGTTGCCGAATACTCTCGCCGAAGCGATTTGACAGCACCCTCAACGGTCCATTTATCAGCCTGCATCTCTATCCGGCTTCCACCTGCCCGAACTCTCTGTAAGCGCATCTGCTGACTTGATCTCCGTCTCAACGGTTTGTGGTTTTTTTGAAGTTGTGCCTAGTTTACCACTGCGAATATCTTTCGTCAACACCTTTGTACAAAAACTTGCAGATTTTTTTATTTTAGGAAACTTTTGTAAAGCTGTTTACAGATTTGTAACAAAGCAAAAGCAATTGGCTCAAGCAAGTGAACTAATCAAGAGTATTTAAAGGCGAAATATTATATTACTAATTTTTCTCCTTATCACCCTGTTTACTGCATACATAATAATTCACTCAATTATCTTGAAGCATCTTAGTCACAGATTCGTTGAAAAACGGTAAACTATGTGTCTTTAAATATTTGTCACCCGTAAATGTATTATCAACCACAGTACTTAACGTACCATAACATCTAAATTATTGCTCAGGATATTCGTCAGTTCTTTCGGCATTAGCACTCCAACCGCCCATATAACTACCAGTTAAGTTAATTTTAAAGTATTGCATAGGCTCAGAAAAATACTTTTTGACAATTTCAGGGGCAGTCTTATAAGCATCATTATACTTTTTTATTATATCATTCGCTTTAATACTGTCTTTAGCTACCATTTTCCAAGAAAAGAAATTATCATTTTCATATTTTAATTCTTTATATCGTTCCAAGAAAAATTTCAAATCAAAACTTTCTGCATAATGGTTTTTCTTTAAAACTTTATAGCTGCTCACGCATTCTGCAAATTGGGTAGGAGCATTTTTATAAAAATCATCTAAGACATTTCTTTCAATACCATCAGTATCAATACCTACGATGCGATCTTTAGTAATTTTAAAATATGCTCTTCCAGGTATTTCCATGCCCAACATGTTCTTCGCCTTAAAATCTAAGTATGAAATACCATTCTTATCATCAACTTGGTAATCTACCTTTTTATATGAATCAGGAATCTTGCATGCCTCTTTAACTAATTTTTCTGCTTCACTTTCACCGGTCTTTCCGCAACCGGCCAAAGCCAATACCATCAATAAAGAAATACATGCAACAGAAAATTTCTTGCCAAGCATCATAATTAACCCTCCTAATGATAAATCTATAAGCCTTAGATAATATCAGCATATTAACTCTAAAAAGCCTTCTACAAAACGTGTATTTTATCCATAGTAATATTTATAGTTTAGGCTTTTCATAAATCATGCAATTCTCTAATGAATATTTTACCATAAAATTATCGAAAGAAAAAGAATTGTATCAATTTTTAGCCTGTTGCAATAGCAATAGCAAAACTTTCATACGCAAGTGTTTCTTTCGTCATTATCTTTCGTTCCTTTCATTTACTTTCGTTATCTTTCGTTTTAAATTATTTCAAGAAAGAAAGCAACAAAAAACGCTCTGCGTACTACCGTCAGTAATACGCAAAGCGTTAAAAGACCAAACTTAAACTACTGCCTCAATAATTACCTTATCTCCTACATTGAGCCGCTGCACTCCTGCCTGCTTATTTTTGTTAAAGCTAAAGCTCAGCAGATAGCCAACCTTGGTATGATAAGCATCAAGATAAGCAGCTAATTGGCTTTCTCCGCGATTATTATATTCGCTTCCGCGCCAAATTTTCATTTCGATAATATACTGCTCACCATTATAATCAACTATCACATCTGTTCTGCATAAATCCCTTGTACGCGCTTCGACATAATAGTTGCCGGTTCCGTTGATTATAGGCCGCAAGTACAGTAAAAAATACTTTCTTCCCTCTTCCTCCAGAAAGCGCTCATCACACGAACCGAAAATATCATTAAAATGCACAATGAATTTTTGGAGCACCAGTTCCATATCCAGTCTGCCATTAGTTATAAACTGATTCTTATCCTGCAGAGATGCTTTGTAAAGCTCATTCTTCTGCAGCTCATCCTCCGCCAGATAATAATTATAGAGTCTGGTTTCAAAAATTCTGTTGGCAATCGCTACATACCCGTCTTTATTTTTTATAAAGCCAAACATCGTAGCCATATCAATAGCTGCTTCATCAGCACTGTAAGGATACATATTGCCGGAGAAAAGCACTGCCTTCAGCATCCGGTTCAGCTTCGGATAGGCGTGCAGCTTCCCTATCAAGGATTCAAACAGGGTGTTTTTCTCCTGCAAAAGCAGGCGCACCGCCGCATTAAAGCCATCCTTAGTCCAAGCAGCTTTTTTAGAAGTATACTCCGGCATTAAGCAAACCTTTTCATCGAGCAGCTGGCACAATCTGGAAACCAAAAACGGATAGCCTGCCGTATAATCGTAAATCCAGCCTGCAAAAGTCTTGGTATCAAAAGCAAGTCCGTAATCCTTGGCATATTCATCAAGCATATCAGCAATCTCGGCTTGTGAAAAGCTCATGTCTATCGTAAAATCCGCCGCTATGTTCCAAGGACTGTTATATTTATGATCTTCATCGGCACGCAGCTTTTGTTTAAGATTTTTGATGTCATATACTCCGGCAAGAATAACGGACTGAAACGCAGGCTGCCAGGCACGTTCGATATATTGCGCCCTGAGCTGTGCCAAAAAATCTAAAAAAACCTGATTATTGGAAGCACTGTCCACCTCATCAATCATCAGAACGATAGGCTTATCGCTCGCTGCGCAGATATCTCTCAGACATTCAAAAAGCTCCTTCAGACTGAAAATACTGTTACTGATTACAGCAGCATTTTTCAAATCTGCACAGGCCTTTTCCAAGGCAGTATTTTCCGACAGGCGGTTACGCTTCAGCGCATGTAGAAAAGAGCCTGCGAAAGCAATAGAAAATATATTGCCGTCCTTAAATTTAGAAGCATCAAAGGTTTGAAAGTCTAGCAAGACGGTGTAATATTCACTTTGCAGATAGCCGAAAAGTGCCTGCAGCGTTGTTGTCTTACCATACTGGCGTGCTCTGTTGATGGTGAAATACTTTTTGGCATCGATCATTTCTTTAATCTTTTGCAGTCGTCCACTGATATCAACCATATAATGCTCGCCGG
Source organism: Phascolarctobacterium sp. Marseille-Q4147 (assembly GCF_017968825.1). Taxonomy (NCBI): domain Bacteria; kingdom Bacillati; phylum Bacillota; class Negativicutes; order Acidaminococcales; family Acidaminococcaceae; genus Phascolarctobacterium; species Phascolarctobacterium sp. Marseille-Q4147. The sequence goes on from NZ_CP072874.1 coordinate 2,235,236, forward strand.
GTATGCAAACAGCTGTCGTATTAAAGGTCTTACGCATCATTCCATCTCCTTGCTTCAAATATTTCTTCTTAAATTATAGCATATTTGCCAAAAAAAGCATATCTTGCAGCTACGCAAGACTTCTCTGCTCCTTACGGCCGCACGCTGGTGCGCAGCTGAATGGCCTCCGCCAGATGCACCGCCTCAATGCTTTCACTGCCCGCAAGGTCCGCAATCGTGCGTGCCACCTTCAGGATACGGTCATGGCTGCGGGCGCTGAGGTTGAGCATATTAAAGTAGCGCTCCATAACATTCTGCGCCGCCGCGTCCAGCTGGCAATATTTAACAACCTCGCTCCGTCCCATCTGCGCATTACAGTGCATCCCCAAGGCCTCCAAGCGCTCCTGCTGCAGCAGTCGCGCCTTCACTACGCGTTCGCGGATGGCAGCCGAAGATTCTCCCTTTTCCTTCGTTTTCAGCTCGCTGAACTCCACCCTGCTCAGGTTTATCTGCATATCGATTCTGTCCATCAGCGGACCGGAAATCTTGCGTTTGTAGCTGTCAATTTCCGATTGTTTACAGGAACAACGGTGCACCGAATCGCCGAGAAACCCACAAGGGCAAGGGTTTTGAGCAGCACATAAAATAAACTTGCTCGGGAAGGTCATCGCCGCCCTGACGCGCGAAATACTCACCTCGCCATCCTCCAGCGGCTGACGCAGCATTTCCAGAGTAGCGCGTTCAAACTCCGGCAGCTCGTCCAAAAACAGTACGCCGTTGTGCGCCAGCGTCACCTCTCCCGGGCGCGGTGTACTGCCACCGCCAAGCAAGGCGCTGCCGCTGATGCTGTGATGCGGACTGCGGAACGGACGCTCCAGCATAACGCTGTCGGCCTGCGGCAACAGTCCTACGATGCTGTAAATCTTGGTTACCTCCAGCGCCTCGGCCTCCGTCATCGGCGGCAAAATTGTCACTAGGCGGCGTGCCAGCATCGTCTTCCCGCAGCCCGGAGAACCCACCATCAGGATACTGTGACCGCCGGCGGCAGCAATTTCCAAGGCTCTGCGCGCCACGAGCTGTCCTTTGACATCGGCAAAATCCACATGATAAATCCTGTTATTATTCTGCAGAATATTTTCCTTCGGCAACGGCGTCAGCGTATTCTTCCCCTTCAGGTGCTCCACCAGCTCCTTTAAGGTTGCCACCGTATACACGTCAATGCCATGAATCAGCTTGCCCTCGGCGGCGTTGGCCTGCGGAATATACACCTCCTGCGCCCCGCACTTCTTGGCATCCATAATCATGGATAGCACACCGGAAACCTTGCGTATTCTGCCGTCCAACGACAGCTCGCCGATAAAAACCTTGTTCTCCAGCTTTTCCGGCTCCAGAATTCTGCCGCAGGTCATCAGGCCTATGGCAATCGGCAAATCAAGGCCGCTGCCCTCCTTACGCAAATCTGCGGGCGCAAGATTGACCGTAATGCGCGTCATCGGGAAGGGATAATCGGAATTACGCAGCGCCGCCTTCACGCGCTCTTTGGACTCACGCACAGCCATCGCCGGCAGTCCCACCAGATCAAAGCTGGGCAAGCCGTTGCTCACGTCCACCTCAACCAAAATCTGTACACCATCAATACCACAAGTTGTTTCGCCAAGAATCTGTGCAAACATTATCAACACTCCTTTTCTTTTAAAAGCAGTGCGGCAAATGCCTGATGCTGATAGCCGCAGTGCTTTCAATGATAATTTCTACTACATCAAAGGAAAGCACCGGCGGCTGCTCCAGCAGACCTCTGCATTGGAGATAATATTCAGCGCAACGATGAATTTTTCTTTGCTTTGCCGGTGTCACGGCCTCTATCGGTCTGCCGAACCGGGTAGAAGCACGCGTCTTGACCTCTATGAAGCTGATACAGCCACTTTTTTCAACAATAATATCAATCTCACCATAACGGTGACAGCGAAAGTTGCGGGTTAATATTTTATAACCCATATTTTGCAGATAGCGGCAGGCAAAATCTTCGCCGTATTTCCCAAGACTACTCCTCGACGGGGTACTCATAGTTATCCGTCTGCGGAGCATAGAGGATATTTTCCTCAGCAGACACCGGCGGCAGCTGCATGCTCTTCACAGGCTCAAAGCTGCGGCGGTGCCAGCGTGTGGCCCCCAGCTCGCTCACGGCCTGCATATGCGCGCCGCTGCCGTAGCCCTTGTTATGCGCAAAGCCGTAGGCAGGATAAACAAGATCAAGGCGCTCCATGATGCGGTCACGGGTAACCTTTGCGATAATAGAAGCAGCGGCGATAGAAGCGCTCAGCGCATCACCATGCACCACGGATTCAATCTTCATATCGGGAACCTTCACCGGCATAGCGTCAATCAGCGCTGCCTGCGGCTTGCAGTGCAGGTTTTCCAGCACCTGCGCCATGCCCTGCTGCGTTGCGGCATAGATATTCAGCTCATCAATATTGCTGACGCTGACGATGTTTACCTCGATATCCAGCGCCTTGGCCATAACCTCGTTATACAGCATATCGCGCTTGGCAGCGGAAAGCTGCTTGGAATCGTTCAGCCCGCTGATAAACACATCCTTGGGCAGAATAACGGCAGCGATAACCAGCGGTCCTGCCAAAGGTCCGCGTCCTGCCTCATCTACACCGGCAATCAGCTCGTAGCCTTCATCATACAGCTCGTGTTCCAATTTCAGCATCGCCGTAAAGCGCTCCTTCTCCGCCGCCGCCTTCTCCAGACGCTTGTTGTATGCTGCCAGCAGCTTCTGTACTCCCTTGCGCTCGTCTGCTGCCAATGTCGCCAGCTGCTCCGCCGTCGGTGCACCTGCCAGCAGCTCCTTGATTTCGGTAATATTCATCTTCTGTATCCCCCTTAACATTTATTTTTGCATAAAGAAAAACCGCCCTGCGGCGGTTTTTATGGCACGACAAATCAAGGCTCGTCGATTGTAAACCGCCCTAAACGTCCTGCTCGGAAATCTCTGAGTACAAGCTGAACCACCTTATCGATGTCAAGCTGTCCACCAGACTTCAGACAACCTCTGGCAACGGCAATCTTCGCCATAACGGCGTTGACATCATCACCCTGCTCGAGGCTTACTGCATATTTATTTTGCAAATCCTGAGGATATTTGCGTATCAACAGATCAAGCAGCAGCTCTACGGCCTGCTCCCTGTCGAATACATCCTCCTTGATGGCACCGGTAACGGCAAGCGCAAAGCCTACCGACGGGTCATCAAACTTAGGCCAGAGTACACCCGGCGTATCCAAAAGCTCTAAGCCCTTGGCAATCGTTACCCACTGCTGTCCGCGTGTTACACCCGGCTTATCGGCAGCCATTACCTTGTTCTTGCCTACGAGGCGGTTAATCAGGGTAGACTTGCCGACGTTCGGAATACCTACAATCATAACGCGGACGGGACGGTTGCGCACGCCCTTCTTCAGCCATTTATCAATCACCGGCTTGGCAGCCAGCTGAACTGCATTGATAAGCTGCTTAACGCCCTTACCGGTAGCGCAGTCAATCTTGCACACAGGCAAACCGCTGTGCTTAACCTTTTCCAGCCACACATCAGTCTGCGCCTTGTCTGCCATATCAATCTTGTTCAGTGCGATAACCTTCGGCTTGCTGCCAAGGATATCCTGCAGCATGGGGTTGGTACTGGAGCGCGGAATACGTGCGTCCAGCATCTCCACCACAACGTCAACCAGCTTAATCTGGCTTTCCATCATGCGCTTCGCCTTGGTCATATGGCCGGGGAACCACTGAATCTTAAAATCCTCCAGCATCATTCGCCCATACCCGTATCAGCCTTCAGCACGCGCATCTTGTCCAGCGGCCAGAAGGCAACCAGCGCACGTCCCTTAACCAGCTTCAGCGGCACAAAGCCAACATCGGCAAAACGGCTGTCCTCAGAGTTATTACGGTTATCACCCAATACAAAGATGGTATCCTTGGGAACAACTACCTTGCGGTAATCGGAAATGTTTTTGCCCTTCGGGTCATTGTGGTAGATATAGGTTTCGTTCAGCTGCTTGCCGTTGACGAATACCTTGCCCTGCTGCATCTCCACAGTGTCACCGCCAACTGCGATAACGCGCTTGATAAAGTCACGGGTCTGATCCTTAGGGAAGCGGAAGACTACGATTTCGCCCTTTTTCGGGTCGGTAACAAAGTAGCTCAGCTTATCAACGACAAGACGCTCATGGTTTACCAGAGTAGGATACATAGAGGAGCCTTCTACCATGTAAGGCTCTACCAAAAAGGTGCGGATGCAGAATGCCAGTGCAACCGCAATAATAATCGAAACAAGCCAGTCGCTGGCAGAATCCTGCCAGGAGGTTTCACTTTTCTTGCTCAACTAATGAGCCTCCTCTCTATCGCCGGCACAGGCCGGATTTTTAACTACAATAATATAGATATATTGTAGCATAGATTACAGCTTCAGTTATGACATAATTGTAAAATTGCTTTATTTTAAAGCATAAATGCTTCATAACGTAATAAAAGGGACCGTACTACTACAGTCCCTTTTACTATAAACAAAGATTGATTAGCGTTTTTCTCTGATACGAGCAGCTTTACCAGTCAGTTTGCGCAGATAATACAGTTTAGCACGGCGAACGATACCAACGCGTGCTACAACGATTTTCTCAATACGCGGGCTGTGAACCGGGAAAGTTCTTTCTACGCCAACGCCGTAAGAAATACGACGAACGGTGAAGTTTTCACGAACGCCGGAGCCACTGCGGGAAATTACAACGCCTTCAAACAGCTGAACGCGCTCGCGGGTACCCTCGACGATTTTGCAATAAACTTTAACGGTGTCGCCTGCTTTAAACTCAGGGATGTCGGAACGAAGTTGTTCTTGTTCCAGTACTTCAATAATGTTCATAGTTTCCTCCTAAATCATAGACGTTCATGTGCGAACTCCACAGCGGACCGTCCGTATTACACAACGTAAATTGTATCATAGACAAACAATTTATGCAAGAGAAAAGTGTATAATTTCTTGCATTTTTCTTTAATTTTTTTCCCACCAGGCCTCGCCTGCAAGCCTATCCAGAATAATGGCTGCGGCACTGCGCACGCAAAGATGATTATAGTCGCATGGGCCGTAAACAGGCTCCAGAATATAGTCAAATTTGGCCATAGTTTCCGCCTCGATGCCAAAGCCTGTGCCAAACAAAAGCAGCACCGGTCTGTCACCCTCCTGCAGCTGCTTGCGCATAAAGCTGTAGGAAACGGTGTTGGGATAAATGCGTGCATCCGTAGTAACAACGTAAGGCTGCTTGCCTGTGCGCTCTGTAATCGTCTGCACCGCACTTGCGATATCAGGCTGCCACAGCACACGGCTCAGCGCGTCGGCACGGTCGGGGTTATACACCTTGCCATAGCCCTCCTGCCAGTAGGAAAGTATCTTGTCGATAATCTGCTTCTGGACCTCCAGCGGATGGATGATGTAATAGCCCTGCACGTTATAAGTGCGGCAGGTACGCGAGATATCGTGGATATCAAAGTTAGTCACCGCGCCGGCGATAACGTTCATGCGCTTGTTGTAGATAGGATAATGGACCAGGCCAACATATAAATCAGCCATTCACCTCATCCTCCTTCACCTCGGCGCTTGTACGTTTTTCCTGATCGGCAGCGATTTCGGCACGCAGCTCCTCATAGAAGCGGCGCTCCGATTTTTTCATTTTATAGGGCAGGCGGCCTGTCAAAAGCTCCTTCTGCTCCGCACTCAAAAGGTCGGGACGCAGAGCGAGCGTTGCTTTGAGCGACTGCTTCAGGCGCCAGCTGTTAATCAGCGCATGGTTGCCGCTGCGCAGCACCTCAGGCACCTCCATGCCCTCAAAATTCACCGGACGGGTGTACTGCGGATATTCCAGAAGGCCAGTGCTGAAGGAATCCTCCTCCGCACTTTCAATCTTGCCCAGTACGCCGGGAATAAAGCGGGAAATTGCATCCATCACGATAATGGCAGGCATTTCGCCACCGGTGAGCACATAATCGCCGATAGACAGCTTTTCATCTACCCAATGGAAGATGCGCTCGTCAAAGCCCTCATAATGACCGCAGACGAAGATGAAATCCTGGCCGCTGTGAGCATATTCCTCGACGATGCTCTGCTTCAGCGTGCGTCCTCCCGGACACATGGCAATAACGCGGGCGTTCGGCAGCTGCTCCTTCGCCTTGCGGATGGCAGCCACCATCGGCTCGGGCTTCAGCACCATGCCTGCACCGCCGCCGAAGGGAGAATCATCCACCGTGCGATGCACGTCATGCGTAAAATCGCGCGGATTAATGCAGCTCACCTCAATCAGGCCCTTGGAGGCAGCGCGCTGCAGAATGCTGTGGCTTGCGGCCTGCTCAATCTGTTCGGGAAATAAGGTTACAAATAAAAACTTCATTCTGCCTCAACCCACTCAGGCAGCTCCACGACAATGCGCTTTTCTGCCAGATTGATTTCCTTGACATATTTCTTCAGTGCCGGCAGCAGGTAATCCTTCTGTCCGGGGACAGCGATAACATAAACATCATTGCTGCCTGTGCTCAGTGCGTCCTTAAAGGTACCGATTTGCTCGCCCTGCTCGTCATAAACAGGCAGGCCGATAAGGTCAGCAACATAAAAGCGTCCTTCCTCCAGCTCCGGCAGGTCCTCAGCGTTAATGCTTACCTCCATACCGCGCAGCAGCTCGGACTCATTCATGCTTTTGATTTCGGCAGTAGTCACAAGCACCATTCTTTTATGAAAGCGTGCTGCTTTCACGGTCAGCTTGCGACCGTCCGGCAGCAGCAGATAATCCAGGTCTAAAAATTGTTCCGGCTTATCGGTTAACGGCAATATACGAATATCGCCCCGCACACCGTGCGGAGCGACAATTTTGCCAATAACTATTTGGTTTTCCATGGATTATTCGCGGAAAGCGATAATCTTACCGTCTTCGGTAAGGATTTCTGCGCCCATCAGGGTATCGATATTGGTGCCTACGGTAATTTCTACAGTACGCTCCAGGGTACCATGACCAATTTCAGCGCCCAGCTCCAGAGCTTCCGCTCTTTTCAGCTTAGCCTCTGCTTCTTGTTTAGCAGCAGTACGCTTATTTCTTTCGATGTCAATTTGTTCGCGCAAAGCCGGAAGCACGCTCAAATCGCTGGCAGCCTGATGCAATGCTTTTTTAGCCTGGAACTCGAATTGCTCCAGATCAAGCTCCATATTCTTTATGGTATTTTGGAGATCTCCAACAATTTTCAACTTTAAATCTTCAGTAACTTTTGCTTTAACAGCGACGGGAACCCTAACGATCATTTTATCCATAGCGATATACCATCCTCAATCAAATAATTTCGACAATGACTTTCACATTTTCACGGGTTGCTACTGCTTTCATAACAGTTCTGATAGCTTTTGCGATACGGCCCTGTTTTCCAATAACCTTACCCATATCTTCAGAAGCAACATGGAGGCGAAGCACCGTTGTTGTACCGGTGGTCTCCTCCTCCACTACTACTGCAGAGGGATCATTTACAAGAGATTTGGCCATAACTTCTACCAATTCTTTCATGTAGATCACGCCCCCTCAAATTATTTTGCTGCTTTAGCTTCAGCAAATTTTTTCATGATACCATCCTTGCTGAACAGGTTTTTAACGGTATCGGTCGGTTGAGCGCCTTTGTTCATCCAGTCGATAGCTTTCTCAGCATCGATTTTTACGCTAGCCGGTTGAACGGTGGAATCGTAGTAACCGATAGATTCGATGAAACGACCATCACGAGGAGAACGAGCGTCTGCAACAACAATACGATAGAAAGGAGCTTTTTTAGCGCCCATACGTTTTAAACGGATTTTAACTGCCATGTTGATTTTCACCTCCTTAAATTAATATCTCACAACATGGAACTTTTCATTTATTATCTGCCAAACGGCAGCTTGAAGCCGCCCTTGGAAGCAAACTTTGCCATACCCTGCATACGCTTCATCATCTTCTTGCTTTCTTCGAAGTTCTTCAGAAGCTTGTTGACATCCTGTACACGCATGCCGCAGCCTGCAGCGATACGTTTACGACGGCTGCCGTTGATGATTTCGGGTTTTTGTCTTTCCTTCTTGGTCATGGAGCGGATGATTGCTTCAATGCGGTCGAATTCCTTTTCGTCCACATTAGCTTCCTTCAGCTTCTGGCTGATGCCGCCCATGCCGGGGATTAAGCCTAAGATGGTTTCCAGAGAACCCAGCTTTTTAACCTGCTGCATCTGGTCCAGGAACTGCTCTAAGGTGAATTCGTCCTTGCGCAGCTTCTTCTCCATCTCCAGAGCCTTGGCGAGGTCAGTTGTAGACTGGATTTTTTCTACCAGAGTCAGGATATCGCCCATGCCCAGAATACGGGAAGCCATACGATCCGGATGGAAGGGCTCCAGAGCATCCAGCTTTTCGCCCAAGCCGATCAGCTTAACCGGCTTGCCGGTAACAGCCTTTACGGAAAGCACCGCACCACCGCGGGCATCGCCATCGAGCTTGGTAACAATCAGGCCGTCAATACCCAATTCCTTATCAAAGCTTTCAGCAACAGTTACTGCGTCCTGACCGGTCATAGCATCTACAACCAGCAGAATTTCCTGAGGATGAACAGCGCCCTTAATGTTGCGCAGCTCCTCCATCAGCTCTTCATTTATATGTAAGCGGCCTGCGGTATCGATGATTACCGTATCGCATGCCAGGCTATGCGCCTTTTCCATGGCCTTTTGGGCAATTTCTACAGGAGAAACCTTGTCGCCCAGAGTAAATACCGGCACATTCAGCTGCTCGCCCAAAACCTGCAGCTGGGTAATAGCAGCAGGACGGTAAACGTCGCCTGCAACCAGCAGCGGTTTTTTGTGCTTACGTTTCAGGTAGTTGGCCAGCTTGCCGGCGGTAGTGGTTTTACCTGCGCCCTGCAGACCAACCAGCATGATAACTGTCGGCGGTTTGGGAGCAACAGTGAGCTTGCTTTGGGTACCGCCCAAAAGCTCAATCAACTCTTCATTTACAATCTTGATAATCTGCTGATGCGGATTCAGGCCTTCGCCAATCGCTTCACCAACAGCACGCTCTTTAACCTTGGCTACAAAGTCCTTAACAACCTTGAAGTTAACGTCGGCCTCCAAAAGCGCCATACGCACTTCGCGCATAGGAGCCTTTAAATCTTCCTCAGTCAGCTTGCCGTTGCCGCGGAACATCTTTAATGCATTTTGTAATCTTTCAGATAAACTTTCAAATGCCATTCTATCTACCTACCTTCACTGCAAAGCTCTTTCAGCATTTGCACGGCCTCGTCTTTTTTTGCCTCATCCGAAGTTGCCAGCAAATCTATTGCCTGCTGCAGCTTAGCATGCAGCTCCTCCTCGCGGCTCAGCACCTTCAGTGATGCTTCATATCGTTCTAGCAGCTGCTCAACACGCTTGAGCAGGTCGTGGACAGCCTGACGCGAAACGCCCAGCTCCTCCGAAATCTCACTCAGAGACAAGTCGTCATAGAAATACAGTCCCAGGCATTGCTTCTGCTTAGCTGTCAGAAGTCCGCCGTAAATATCAAAGAGCCTGCCTAAGCGCATACGCTGCGCAAAAATTTCTTCTGCTGACATATTTATCCCTCTCGAAATTTAGTCGACTATGTAAGTATAAAGCATAAAGCGATGCTTGTCAAGTATTTTTACTTGTCACCTTCAAAAATTTTTCTAAGCCTCTTTTTCGTCCTTCAGCCACTTCCAAATCAGCGGCGCTGCGTAGCTTCCCATCGCCTCATACGTCTGGGATTTGGGATGAATGCCGTCAACGTAGGCCTTGAAGCGTGCCCCTGCGTCCATGCCGATGGCAGGCTGCAAATCCAGCAGGAAGGCCTTGCCGCCACAGATATGCTCTGCCTCCTGCCGCAGGTTCAGCAGCTGACGGTTGAGCGCCTGCTCCGTGCTGATAAACGGCAGCACGATGCACAGGCTGTAGTGCTTTTCCTCGCACCACTCCAGCACACGCCTGTAATCGCGGCTAATGCCCTCCAGATGACGTCCCTGCAGAATGTCGTTGGCACCGCCAAGGAAGATAATGTGATGCACATATTCCGGCAGCGCGTACTGGCGCATGCGGTAGATGATATCGTCGCAGCAGTCACCGCAGACACCATAATTGAGCATTTTAATCTGCGTCAGCTTTTCCACCTGAGCGGTCCAGGAATAGCGTGGGCCAAAGGGAAAGCCCTGCACCAGAGAATCGCCGTAACAGGCAACGTATTTCATGATAATCGCTCCTTACGTTGTTTTTTCTACATATTATTATAGCATAATAGTAAAGGCTGTTACGGTAGAAGTTGATGTGTTTATACTTGCCTAATATCGAAAATCACACTTCTAGATTAACATTTTTCCATTGAACAGGTCTATAATTCTATCGACTCCAAAATAGCAATCAGCTTTTCTAATTCACTCTGTTTTAAATTTACTCCTTTGCCACACTTCGTATGTTTATGATCCCATTTTCGAATATCTAATCCTTTTTTATATCCCCAATCAATGACACGTGCTTCTGTTGACCAATTACCCTTATTATTCAACACAGTAACAAGTCCATAGTCATCAATGCTAGCATTTCCCAAATCAATAACTTGCAACAACTCATCTTTTGAAAATATTGTATCTTCTCGTAATACATCACGCAGTTTAAGAATTTCTTCTTTATTTAGCACAATTCCCTTCCCGGGTTTTTCGCAAGAAGTGTTATTCCATTCACGAATATCAAATGCCGGCGGGTTATTATACCATCGCATATAGTTTATACATATAGGACGAGTATTATCAGATATGTACCCGTAGTTTTTTATAATCTCGTAATTCTGCTCCGTTGTTCCATCAGGTGATAATCTGTCTCCTTTTGCTGTTGTGAACCACGCAGGCATGTTCTTTGATGCTCTTCCACCCTTTGAGGAAAAAATAAATTTAAATCCATGTTTCTCAAACAATTGCATCAAGTCATTTAAGGAGTTATCTCCAATTACCCATAAAGCACCTTTTTTATCTCGTTTATCTACATAAGATAAATCTAAATATGAAAAAATCTCTTTTAATGTTAATTCAAATATACTTCCATCATCTATTTTTTTCTGCATTAACTCAACTTTCGTATCATCTAATGTCTCAATATTAATCTCATCATCTTTATTATTGTTAATTACATCATCAATAGTCAATCCATCAAGAATATTACTCATACCGCTCACTCCCATGATATTTTTTAATTATATATTAATCAAAATCCGGATGAAAATCTATTAATTGTTCTTCTTTCTTTTCTCCTATATCTATAGCAAAGCTATTAACAAATTCATAAAGCTGATCACAAAGAATCTGTTTATCATGACAATTAGAAAACTTATTGTACAACAGTTCTATGCCTTTTACCGCATATTCATTAATAATATTCATATTAGCTTTCAGTTGTTCCCTACGATTAGGATCCGTATCATCTCTAAACGTTCTGTTCATATAATCCTCTACACTCATACCAGGGATTTCCTGAGCTAACAAAATTATTCTGTATATGAATTTTAAGTCTTTTTTCCTGGAATTCAAGTCATTTGCAAAAATAGAAACTTCCCTATCTCTAAATTCATCAGTATCATGAATAGTTACATTGTTTAAATATCCTATCAATATACTTAAAACATATCCCTCTCTAATTGTATTAAAAAGTCCTATGTCTTCTTTAAGCTCCTTCAATTTCTTGGCATAAATTCCACGTAACTCTATTTCATTTTCAAATAAACCATTATTACTTTTCTCAATAATATAATTCATACTATGCGCCTTCCTCGACAATATGTACTTCCGTTTCATCAATTTTTTCAAAATGATAAACACGAGCCACTTTAGTATCAATACCTTCTTTCGCATATCTCCAATCTTTATACATTAAAGCAAATATAAGTTGTGATGTGCATTTTGCTAACTCTTTTGAAATGTTTTTAGTATGCTTCTCATCTGCATGTGAAAAAGCAGCATCAAGAACAAGCGGATACTGTTCGCCAAGTTTCGCCAGCGTTTTATTTCGTTCATTCATCACATCATGAGCAAGTTTTACCAGACCACCTACATATGAAAAGTACTGTATTGCACGCAAACCACCTGTAGTATCCACTTTCCCTCCATCATATGTCATTATGAACTTATAGTTTTCATCTATAGAAACCTGACGCTTTCCGTTATACATTTCATTGAATATATGTGATACATTTTTATTAAGACGTTTCAACATATCTTTTTCACTTTTGCCATATTCACGATTAAGCCAATTATATATTTCCTCTGCATATTTAAAGTACAAACGGTACTTCGCTGATTTCTCACTTTTATCTTTAGAGTCATTAAATTTTTTATTTATATTAGTTATATCACTCTCTACCGCACTAATATTAGCAATAACCGTCTCTTTTTTTTCAGTTAAATCTCTAATATTTCTTGCATAATTACGTTTAGTCTCCTCCAATGTAGCTATATCACATTCTTCCATTTCAGCCAACTGTTTCGAAATTTCAGCTACTTCTTTTTCATATTCATTAATTCTATTTCTTAATTCAAGTATATCTTCATAATTATCATCAATCTCCTTTATAAAGTCGGTACAATTTTGAGAACTTTCAGCCATACTATCTTCTAATTCAGTAATAAGTGTTCCTACTGCCTTTGGAGGGAGAATATCATAGTATTTCATTAGTTCTTTATATGCCATACTCCCTTCTCTTAGCTCTGTACCGCAAAGACATTTTTTACGAGCAAGTAATTCATCTAACGCTTGTGCATCTATGCCACGAATACCTTTGTCAACTACATCCATTGCTTCCATTCTAGCCATTGCCGGTTCTAATAAAGGTTTTATAAATAAATGCATTGACTTTTTACCAAAGCTATCAACTAATTTAGATTGGAATTTCTGTAAATCTTTACTTGCCTTTTGTATAAACTTTTCTAGCTCATCTCTGTTTTTTTGTAATTGTTTCGACGGTTCTGCTTGCCTAAGCTTTTCTTCTATGCAATCTTTTTTTTGCATATAATCATTAATATTTACTTCACAAATATCTTTCTCTTTCTGATATTCGGACAATTTATTCTCCAAGTCATTTTTTTTAGCAAGAATCCTATCTACTTCACCACTACTAAGTCCAGCTTGCATTCTTTCAAACATTCCCATAACGCTGTTGCTGTAATAATTTCTTGCAGTATGCGGTCCATATATATGAAATTTCATATTACCAAATGCAGTTAATCCTAACAGTGTTCTTACAGCATCCCCTAACTCTGCTTTATTTATCTCATTATCTTTTTCACCTTCAAAGAAAAAATAAGATGATAAATCCATAGGAAGGATCGTTTTTACTATAGATGAAATATCTGACTTCTGTACACGCCGAATTACACCATCTTTATCTGTACGTGTCATTTCTGCTTCATCTATTCCATTTTTAATGTTTCCATCAGCTAATTTCTCAAAGCGCTGAGTACGTCTGATAGTATATTGAGTACTATCATCTTCAAATTCTATTTCAACAAATGCAGTATCAGTTTCTCCTGTTTTTAATTCTCTAGCAACTCTTGCATTTAAAATGCTATCTTTTTCATTAAATCTGCTTTCGCCATACAAGCACCATACAAACGAAAGAACAAAAGTTGATTTGCCATGCGTATTGTCACCTAAGAGGACAACTACATTCTTATCCTCATCAACAACATCTAACAATATTTCCTGATCACCTATAAATGGTCTGAAATTATGATATTTTATGCGCTTCAATAACATTTGTTAGCCTCCTCAATAATAATCTGTTTTATTAATTCTTTCATCTTGTTATCGCTATTAGAACGTGTTTTAGCATTATCACGCTCTAATATATAAATTCTATTAATCATGCGCTTCAATGCTTCTTCTTTTAATTCTTGTTCAGACATTTCCATACCATCCTTTATAAAATTCCATATGCTTGATAAATAGATTCAATTAAATCATCGACAGCATTAGTATTCTCTGCAGCTTCAGCAAATTCTCTCATTCTATCGATTTCTTTTTTTATAAGCGTCATATCACATTTTTTTGTTGAACTATCTATATATTTCACCTCATTTAACTTTCTCGGAAGAGTTATGAAATCAAAGATTTCGGCAAATTTCTTACCTGGAGCCTTTCTTAGCACTCTACCTCTACGTTGGACGTATTCCTTAGGATTAGTACTACTAGCTAATATAAATGCTTTTCTTATATTAGGTATATTTACACCTTCATCAAGACACTTTATTGCTGTAATAACTTGTATTTGAAATCCTGTTGAGAACATTGCCTTGATCTCTTCGCGTTCATTTATATCCTCAAACGATGTAAATTTTCTAACACGCAAACCTATATCGCTAATTCTTTTTGTTATAAGTTCTATCTGTTTAATATCCGATTCGCAATCCGTTATAGAAGACTCATACTTATTAGTTCCACAATAAACAAGCATATAATTTTCCTTTTTATGTTCTTCCATCAATTGTGCTATATTTTTTATTTTGTCTTTACACCCAGATATAATTCTAGCCCGTTTGATTAATAACATTTTCAGATAGTCACTGTTTTCAAATTCTTCATGACTACTTTTACCTAACTTTGTGACTTTTTTAGTAAGTTCTTCATATTCATCATATTCATCTTGTGATAAATAATTAATTACCGGTTTGTAATAATACTTGGTCAGAAAACCATTTATAATAGCATCTTTAAGCGTAAATTTAATACTTGTTTTACCAAAAAATTTACGTAACGCTTCTGTTCCATCTTCATCTCCATAACGTTCGATAGTCGCAGATAAACCTATTCTATATCTTGCTTTTAAGGGTAAGATATTTCTTGTTTTTTGAGCACCAAAATTATGAGCCTCATCAGCTACAAAGCAAAAATTTCTTGTAAACCCGTTAATTAACTTTTGAAAATCATCAGATATAAAAGTTGCAATTGTAGCTACAACACAAAAGTTCTTTACAATACCTCTATTATATAAATTTAATGCTTCTTGAAATTCCTTTCGCCATTTATTTCCTGAATAAGAATAGGCTTTTATAGGTTCTACATTAAAATTATTAATATCTTCAACCCACTGCTCCACTAAATGTTGATACGGAACTACGATTATGACAGCTAAATCATCATTTAAAGCTTTTGATAAAGAAGATAATGCACCTAAGGCAGTATATGTTTTTCCTGTACCGGTAGCCATATCAAAAATACCACAGTTCTGTGAAGTAAACCAATTGTCAATAGCCTTTATTTGATATTCATGCAGTTCTATATTTTCCGGTATTCTAAAAAAAGCCTTTTCTTTTACTTCAATACCACTATCGATTTCTGTATAACCATGATAATCAACACTTTTTGTTTTATATCTTTTTACAAATTCATCTGTTACATTTTTAAATTCCAAAGTCTTTATTCTAGGCTCTATATCATTCCAAATTGCCTCAAACGCATTTAATTTATCAGTTATACGATCTTTTTCAGAGCCTTCTGCCCAACTAACATACACATCCATTGTTTCATAATTATCTACTATTGCTGTCGCACTTTCATTGGGAGAACCAGTAAACACCACTATATTATCGGAACTGTCATGCACAATACCAACTTTTTCATGATATATACCAAAACCTATATCATTTTCCACAAATGCTATTCTTATATCTAAATACCCATCGGCTATCAAATTAGCCATGTAATTCAACTGCTCTTCTTCATAAGCGTTAATAGGCTTCTTTAATTCCCTTAATAATGAATTTTTTATGATTTCATCGCGTTTAGCATAACCTTCTCTTATAGCCACTATGTCTTTTTCTGATAAATTAGGAGATGCAATAATCCTTACTCGTCCGCCATTTTTTATTAATGAATTAATACCTTTATATATTTGTGAAAAAATTGATGAGGAAAAAAAGCCAACTGCTCTATCATATTGATTACCCTCGCTCAAAACCGGAATATAAAATTTCTTTGCTATATCATCTATACAACTTCTATATTCTCTTTTTAAATTTAAGTCTTTCAAGCTCATGAATAATCACCCCATTATAAGCAATCTTCTATCTCTTCCAGCGCCCTCTCCAGCGCAGTAAAATCTTCATCACTGGTAAAATACCCTACACTAAATCGGATTGTCCCGGCAGGATATGTCCCTAAAAATTGATGTGCTAAAGGCGCACATTGCAGACCGGTACGCACTGAAATACCATACCTATCAAAAATTCCGCCAGCACTGTCACTGCTTATTCCATTCATAACACAAGATACAATGCCAACAAATTTTTGCTGGTCATTATTGCCGACAACCTTTAAGAAATCATATTGCTCTATGATACTTAAGAGTCTTTGCCTGTGCTCAACTTCTTTTTTCCATACATTATCTTTTCCTTGCTCATCAAGCCATTTTAAAGCAGCGTTCAGACCGGCAAGCCCAACAATATTACTCGTCCCCATCTCATAACGCTCTGGCAAGCTGTTAGGCATATTCTGATTAGCAGATTCAAAACCGGTACCACCAAAAATAACTGGCTCTAAAACAATCTCCGGCTTCATAACAAATCCGGAAATCCCGGTAGGACCATACATTGTTTTATGTCCGGCAAAAACAGCAAAATCAAAAGTATTTAAGCCTACATTAGTATCAACTAAACCGGCAGTTTGAGACATATCAGCAACAGTAACAGCATCATAATCCTTGGCTATTGCGAAAATTTCTTCTACCGGAGCAATAAGTCCAATGACATTGCTTGCATGACTAACAATGACTGCATCAGGCTTTACTTCATCAAACTGATAACGGATACGAAGCAAATCATACCTTAAATCCTTCTGAACATGCAATTGAACTACCTTTATTGCACCTGCTTGCTCATAATAATGTAAAGTTCTTGTGACTGCATTATGTTCAAAGGGACTAATATAGATATTTTTCATTCCTTTCTTTATCAGTCCTTGAATAATTATATTAAGAGCAATAGTCGCAGTAGGCGTAAATACTACCTGCTTTGCAGGGCAATGAAATAACTCTTGAATACGTTTACGAGTATCTTTTAGCAAAGCTCCTGCACTTTTAGCCATACTATAATTACCCCTGCCTGCATTAGCTCCGCTATTCTTATAGAATTCACTCATGAATTCATATACGCTATCAGGTTTTGGAAATGTAGTAGCTGCATTATCAAAATAAGCCATTTTTTCACATCCTTAGCACAACTTTTGTAGTATCTCCATCATAATCTGTCGTTTTTCCTGATCAGAAATAGATGTTCCCATAGATTCTACATCAGCTGTAATCATATTCATCAACAACTTAGCACGTTTGCTAAACTCAACTTTTTCAAAGCGTTTTGTCACAGCATTGCCTGTTTCGTCAATATATGAAAGCTCATAACTACTTGTTGTCGCAGTATTTTCTACAGCATCGTCAGTCTTGCTTGCAAACGCTTCTGCAGTAGCTTTATATTCTTTAAGAGCTTCCATAAATATTTTGATTGTATGATCATCCCAATCCTCAATACGCAAGCCTGTAGCTAACTTAGCAATTCGTACAATGGTAGCCTGATCATCATTAGTTACTGTTTTAAATAAAGCAAGGCATTTTTCTGTTCCGTTGCCGAACAGTTGCTCAAAAACTTTTTGATCTAACTGTTCGCACCAATCCTTAATTACAGATGCTAATGACATAGCTTTTAAACTAAGCTTATTCTCCTGTATAGCAAATATTTCTTTTAGCTGCTCTGCTAACATTACTTTAAGAACATCAATATAAGCATCAATATTCTTTTTATAAGCGGCTATGTCTTTACAAATATCGGAATTAAACTCCTTATAACCAAATACCTCAGGAATCTTTTCAAATAACAATTCTTGACTGCCATTCCCCTGTTTTAACTGCCTCAAAAATGCTATTTGCTTACTATCTATCTTTACACCATCAATTGTTTTCTTTGATTCCCTCGTATATTTTGGCAAACCTAAATACCAACGCTTCATGGCAGAAGCAACATAGCCATATGCATCATTCAACTTCTCAGTTTCAATAACATAGTCAGAAAATACAATTGCCAATTTCTCCACAAATAAAGCTTTATTGATATCCCAATCAAAGTACGAAATATAATAATTACCAGGATCTGAAAGCATCTGCTGCATTACATCCGCATTCAACGACACTTGTCCATAACTATCTTGGATGACAATTTGCTGTTTTAACTCATGGAATACTACAGCTACATAAATCGGAATAACACCATCTCTTAACCCGATATGATATTCTGCATCAGTTAATCTACGATAAATCTCTCTAAATGGTATCGGGCCTAAAGTTCTTGCCTCAAAAATAACAGCTTTTATTGTTGCCAAAACTTCTGCCATATGGATATCCTCAGGCTCCATATTAAGAACGGATGTACCCATAAAGCCTTCGCACAAAATACCCTTATTAAGTAATGTACTACGCATGATCGATACTTCCTGACCGCTACCGGAAAATCCTAAATTTTCCTCAATATCATTACGTAGTAATGCTGCTATAACTTTATCTCTGCTATTTTTAGCGATAGATGTAATATTTTTCTTGTTAATTGCCTCATTATTGATAACAGGAGTATTAGGAAAAATTCTATAACAAATATTTGACAACAATTCTGTAAGTACTGCTTTTCTTGTAATATGCTCTACATTACCATTATGTATATAAACAGATTTGTAATTATTAGGATGAGTATATGAATTTATAAAATCAAGAATTACATCACGTAAATCTTCATAGATAACCTCATATTCATCAAACAATATTGAATTACCCTCTGCAGCCTCTTTCAGCTTTGAAACAGCATAAAACTGCTGGGCAATCATTTTTATTTCCTGATATTTCTTAGGCAGAACAAATACGCACTGATCAATTCCCTTGCTAGTCTGCAAGACTATATCTTTTATAACATCTATAGATTTGTTTTCTTCGGGAATTATTGCATAAATTACACCATCTGCCTCGCTATTTTCACTCTTTACCTGCCAATCAATATTTTCCCGTACTTCACTAGCTTCGATAAATTCAAATGCAAAATAACGAATCATTTCTTTCTCGTCATTATAACGAGATGGATATACGTAATTATCAAAATTTGACTGATTTAAAATTTCTTTTGTAGAAACCCGGTTAGCATTAACAGCCATAAAATCATTAATCTTATCTTGAACATCGACACCAGAACTGCGTTTTAAGCGCAAAAAGCCATTGCTTTGCTTTTGATAGATTACAAGTTCTTTTTCCATCAAATTAGTCAAAGCATGGCTAACTTTTTCCTCACCAAATTCATTATTATAGATATTAAAAATTTCCGCCTTTGTTGGTTGCAATCTTTCAAACTGCTCCAAAATATAAATCAAAGAAATAGTTTTTACTATCTTGCATTCCAGCGAATTTTTTTCTAATGCATCTAAAATAGCTGTTGTAAGAATATATTTATCATGTAAATCCCCGGAATAAACCTCTTTTTTAAACAAAGGCTCAAAGTAATCATAAATATAATCCGGTGTTATTAACGCAAATTTACTCTGATCAACATTATCAAGATACGTAGCAAGTGTACTTACTCCTTTTGCAGACAAAAATGTAAAAAGAGTTCTTTCGTTTTGCGCTACACGTTCTGATAATCTTGGCAATACAAAAGTCGATATCGGGTGCAACGGATAACAATCGTAGATAGTTTTTCGAATCTCAATTTTATCCATATCCATAAAAATATTATGATTTTCATATACCTGAAATGTATTATCAAAATAACCTTTATTTTGCGCACAGAAAAGCTGCCACTGGTCTAATTTCTTGTTTATCACAGCGGCTATAATTTCATAAGTCTGCGTAAAATTATTATTAAGATGAATATGCGTAAATCTTTCAGATACGCCTCTCCAACCATCTACTTTTTGTTTAGGCAGCTTATCTATGTAATTGGCAATCTCTTTATGAGAGATAAGCATCAAATGCAATTGTAATTCCCCACTACGATTGCATTTTTCAGCAAAGTCCTGCAACATTTTGGTATCGCTTACAGATGCTTCAGAAATATTTGCTTCTAAAAATTTGCTAAACTCATCATAGACAACATAAATTCCTGTATATCCTCTGCTCTTAATACCTTTTACCGCAGCCTCATACAAGTCAATAACATCAAAGCCTAAAAACGGATTAAATTCACTTCCGGCAGTCAGAGAAGGATATATTTTCTCAAATTTTTCATATGCAATAATATTAAAGTCTTCTAATTCACTAATAAATTCAGCTATCGGAAGCTCTATCTTCTTTTGGAACTCCTTGTATGTTAAAGGATATTCAGTTTTCCATCTTTCGATTACACGGCAAGCAGCCTGGTAGTTCGTTTCCGGCATAACATCAAGCATATTGTTCATTGCCAATGTTCTCTGTAAAGCTAATAAAAATGCTTGCGGTATGCTCGTGTTACTGCCTGTAATTACTACCGGCAAAATCTTATTATTACTCTTGTAATAGTTCAAGACAGCCTGATATAGCTTATCATTTTCTTTAAGCTTGAGTAGTAACTTTTCAAAAAGAGACAAGTCCTTTTTCATTAACATGGCCAATATAGTCAATATAATATGTGACTTGCCTTTACCATAAGCACCAATTAAAACTCTCGCTCTATCCGTAGAATTAAGATTTGTACTTAAAATAATTTCTTCCAACAACTTTAATGCTGACTGGGTTGGTATAAAGTTTTTCAGTTTCTCGTCACTATTCAGGTCAAAACCAATATTAACTGAATATTGAAAACCTGTAGCGACTTCTATCATATTTCTCATTAGTCTTCACTCCCAGCCCAATCATTAATATTTGCATAATAACGCTCTACACATTCCATAAAATTACGCTGATTATGGAATTGAACCACATCCAAACCAGCTGTCCTAATAACCTTTATTTCTCCTAATTTTTCAATTGCTCTCAAAACATCAAGAAGTCCTAAAGAATCAAGGTTGAATACTTTACCAATGCTACATTCATCAACTAACAAACTATTTAAAGCTACTTCTTTTCTGCCCTTGCTTTGTTCAGAAATTACAGCAAGTGCAATCCATGGGTTAATTGTTTTACTGCCTGGCATTGCTTTTCTATAAGATTTTCTTGTAACAAGGTCTACTAATCCCAGTTCACCCAGAGGACAATCAATATTATTCTCTGCACTTACTTTTAAAGGATTAGATTTATACCTAGGCAAATATGTATTGATAATACAATTAAAATCATCCTCTAGGGATCTTACCGCATGTCCTTTATTATCTGCATCGTCTTTTTCCGCTATATATTTTTGCAATTGCAGAATAAAATCTTCTTTGCTGAATTCAGTCATATTGAAATGATTGAAGAAATAGTACCATGCAGTTGCGTTTTCTTGATTTGTAGCCAATTTATACTGCACCAGATACAATGTGCCAAGTTCCTCTAAATACCTGTCATGTTCATAGATGCAAGCACCTAAATCCGTTAAGTGCTGCTCTCTAACCTTCCCTTTTCCTTCTGCAGTAAGACCTGTTACTTGCAGCCAATAACGCAAGGACTTTACCATATTAGCTCCGATACCCAAAGCATCCATTGGATTATTTAGTTTATCTACAAAAACATTCGGTTTATTTATTACATTCTTCATTCCCTTGCTTAACCAGCCTTTTCTGATAAAGAATGTTTCATGGGCACGAAACTTCATTGACATTTAGATACTCCTATTTCTTGCTTAGTGTACGTAAATATTTTTCCATCATGCATCCACCATCAAGATACTTAGGCGTAACACACATTTTACAATGCACACATTTATCAGGATTGATATAATACTCATCACCTATAATGGAAATGGCGCCTGCTTTACATAATGATTCACATTTAAGACATTTACGACAAGCATTAAATTTTTTTATTTGATAGCTTACCATGCGTTGTAAATCGTCATGAGAAGCTACGTTCATTGTTCTTACTTTAACAGCGTAATCAAATTCACTATTACCAAAAGGCTGAATAGATAATATTGGTACATTAGTTCTAATATCTACAATTAAAACCTCATGTAATAACTTTTGCCCCAGTTCAGGAGCTACTCTACCAAAAGGAGTGAAGAGATTAACTAATTCATCATCAAACTGGCGAACTAATTTATATATTTTGGCATGTTCTTCGGACGTACAATTTGTAAATTTTATTTTAACATCATTTGCCGCAGGAAGACCATTACCGCCCTGTCTTGCTTTCCATTTGCCTGTATCAACATAAACTTCCGGATCCGGTTTCCCGATTTTTTTAGCAAACTCTATAAGAAAATCACGCCATTTCTTAGATTGTTCTGGCATATAAATTCTTGACAAAAATTGAGCGCGCTGATTGTTATTAGGACAGCACCAACAGCCTACTCGATCATAACCTAGTCTATAAGCATCATTAAAATCAATTTTTTCTGCTAACATATAAAGCCAAACGTCAATATCTCTCCAAAAGAATATTGGTGAAGCCACTGTTTGCTTTTGAATCTTTACAGATTCTGAATTACCTTCAACTCTATTATATTTACTACGGCTTACAGATTCCGCCTTTCTGATGCCATAAAAAGTCAATATCTGTTGATTACGATATAAGTTATTCAAAACACGCGTAATCGGACCTGTTTTAAACATAGAGCAGCACCAACGCATCATACGAGCCGGAGGACCTATATCTGAACATACATCATAAAAAATTTGCTCGCTATTTTTCGCTATTTGAAAAATAGCTTGCGGATTGTTTTCCCTATATCTATGTGCATACTCAATAGTCAAAGGAAATTCTAAAGTAGTATCGCCGAAAATATGCACTAAGCTGGGATTACTCAAAGCTTTAATAACTATATCTGCCGTCACAGTCGAATCTTTTCCGCCTGAAAAAGATAGCACTATTTGTTCTTCTTCAAACTTGCTTGCTGTATTCTTAATAAAAGAAAAAGCTTCATCCTTAAGCCAATTTAATCTATTTTTATTTGCTTGTACAAATTTCGTTATATACATATCAAAATACTGATATGTATTGCCTTCCTGATACTCAGCAAGTTTTTTTATCAAATCATCAGCATCAGCTGCTTGAAAAACTTTACTAGCAACAGGTATAGATTTGCCATCAACATAATATCGGCTGTTAGATGCCCACACTGATTTTTGTATCCATTCATACGGTTTTTTCCCGATTAAAAGCTCTACTAGTAATCTTTCTTCCGGAAACACCGGTCGTAAATCAGTAGATAAATGCTTCATTTTAGAATGACAAATTGGACAAATTTTGTAGTCTGACTGATTAACAGTTTGTTGAACAGGAATTTTGCATTCATGACACCACAAAACATCAGTTGGAACATCTTCTATTGTTTTTTGTTTACAAACAGGACATACATCATTATTTGTCTCTATTTGACAATTTATACACCACATATTAATCCTCGACAACAACCAAAAAGTATAGGTTTTTGTCATATTGCCAATGTGAGATAAAATCAAAAATACTTTATGCCTGATTGCGTGAATTTAGCTGATGTAGTAAAATATAAATAGGTTTATGCTTACTCAAAGCAAGTTAAAAACCTATACTTTTTTGCCATATCGAGGATTTTTAAATGATTAAAATAAACTGGTCCGTTGAAGAAGCTGTCGCCTTGTTCTATTTTTATTTCAATGGCTTAACTTCAAAAAATGATTTAAAAAAACTATCAGCTGCATACAAAAAAAGAGCAGTTATATTAGGTATTCAAACGGATGATAAATTCCGTAACATTAACGGTCTTTCTATGCAACTTGGTTGTATAACATATATAGTTACAGATGGTAAGCACGGCTTTTCTTCAGCAAGTAAGCTCTTTTATGAAACCTATCATCTATACAAGACATCGCCGGAAGTATTTAGTCGTATTTTTAAAGAATTTAACGATAAGTATATGTAAAAAGTATCAGCCAACCTAGTAGGTGACTGATACTTTTTTATATCTTATAATTCTTAGCTTTATACCTAAAACTAGATGTTGGCATACCGCATAATTCAGCTGCCTTTTTAGTTGAAATAAGTTTTTTGCTCCAAAGAGTAACAATAACATGGAAATTCTCCGGCAAAGGTTTAGGCGGACGCCCAAATTTTATTCCCTTAGCTTTTGCTGCAGCAATACCTTCTGCTTGTCTTTGATGTATAATTCTATACTCATTATCAGAACAATAGCTTAATAAACTTAATATTAAATCACTAATCAATGTTCCTAAAAGATTTTTCTCACGTCTTGTATCTAATAAAGGTACATCAATAACTACAATATCCGACCTTTTTTCCTTAGTTATTATACGCCATTGTTCACTTAATTCATGATAATTTCTTCCAAGTCTATCTAAAGATTTGATAACCAAAACACTTGATGCATCTAATTTTCTTAGAAGCTTTTTATACTGAGGACGATTAAAATCTTTTCCTGTCTGTTTATCAACATAAATATTTTTATCAAGCACTCCTATTGATTTTAATGCAATAATCTGCCTATCCTCCTTCTGTTGAAATGTGGACACTCTAGCATATCCATATAACTTTGGCTCATTAACGGCTTCTGTTTTCATAAAAACAATCACTTCTTTCATAAAATAGTCTCCTATGGTACAATCCCTTAGGAGACTATATACTATATTCAAATACAATTTATAGCAAGCAATAAAGTTTTGTATTCTTCCCCCGTCATGCGCTCCCACGCACGGCTTTTTTATATACAAAAAATCTGCGCAAGCACACAGCCTGCGCAGATTCGCCAAAACACGAAAGGTTAAACCTTAATTCACTCAGATACCTTATTTAACTTCAATAACGATTTCCTGACCATGCGGAATATTAGGATTCATAGCATCCTTCAGCTCCTCCGGAGTTACACCCAAATCCACATTATCCCTAACCTCTACCTGAAAATCAGTACCGGCCGGATAGTTGATATTGCTGCCCTTCATAAAAAGACCGCCAACCAGGCTGACCGCAGCAGCAACAGCAACAGCACCGCCATCTGTTTTGCCCTTGCCTTCGAGGCCTTTTCTCAACGGAACGCTTACATTGTTCAATGTCTTGATTTCCTTGCCTGCAATACGCAGTACACCCTTTCTGCCGAAGCCGCCTGCCTTTTGCACTTCATATACATAACCCATGCCGATAGTACCTTTAGGAATAACTACAACACCGTTGATTATCAGGTTTTCGGTAGTCTTGAACTCCACCTGCTGATTTTTCTTATGAGTTTTAGAGTTTGCAGGCTCGATAAGCTCAACGTTAAGCATAGTTTTTTTAGGGATATAAATATGTCCCGGCAAAACATTGGCAATTGTTACCTTTTGAGCAGCGGCCTGCTCCTCTTTTTTCTGCAGCACAAGTCTTTCCTTAAAAGTCAGCTTCGAAGGATCTGCCTCCTTAGCAGGCATTTCTTCTTCTGCAAACGGGTCGTACTTTTCATCCACATTTACATAGCTGCTTGACGGCGCAGCATAAGCCATCGGCAGGCTCAAGCCATTAGCCATCATAATTGCGCTGAGGATTGCTGCCGCAAATTTTCCTGTTGTTCTCATTTTCAAACACCTTCCCTTCAATAATTGGGATATCTTGAATACCATCACACCCGGCATTACAGATATCGGGGTAAAACAAAAGCCATTTTTGCGAACTTCTCGCGTTGCCGAAGCTTTTTGACTTCTGCTTTAATATAATCTTACCATATAAATTGGACAATATCTGTCTATCTTGACTTGCTTTTATAAAATTTTTATAAATTATTTTACGCAACATCACTTTCTTTTATCGAACTATTGTTTTTATTCTTTGCCTATGCTATAATTATCTTAGTTGCATGAGTAGCCGCAATTTTGCGGAGCTTATGCCTGGTCATGCGTACCAGTGGCGCCTGTCGAGCTTTCGGCAGGCGCCTTTTTTGTATACAAAAAAGCATCGTAAGCTACCTCAATAGCCTACGATGCTTTTGCTTTCAGCCTTATTTGCTGTGGTGGCAGTGACCGCTGGTCTCGCCATTCATGATTTTGCGGAAAACCTCATGCGCTTCGTCTGCGCTCTTGCCGCTTTCCAGTGCTTTTTTCATATGCACCATGGCAGTGCGATACTTAGCATGTGCTTCATCCTGCGGAATGGACTCAATGTCCATCGGGTTGAACTCCATTACCTTTTTGAAGATAGCATGGATTTCATCGCTGGATTTACCTGCCTTTTTAGCAGCCTCTACGTGCTTCATAGCGCTTTCATAACGATGCTTGCCGTGCGGATCAGTCGGAATTTCAAATTTCGGATGCATATTATTCACCTCGCTTCCTTTGATTACAACCATAATATACACTATATTGCCGCTATAAGGTCAAGTGCATATTTATATTTTTCTCACCTGAAACTAGCTCTCTTTTGCAGTCTGATGCAAGCGTTGGGTGATAATTTTGTTAAACTGCTGCTGCCAGGAGGCCAGCATAGAAGCCAAAGTGCCCTCATTTATAATCTCAGCTTCAACATTATATTGTTCTGCAATAGCCTGCAGCAGCTTCTGCCCTGCCAACTGCATTTCTTTAGCGCTGATAAGCTCCCACAAATGCTGGTCCAGCAGGTGCGCATAGAGCGAAGTATATACCAGCATTATATCTTCCTTAGCCAGCTTTTCGGCTGCCAGCAGATATTCCGGCTTTACTACCGCAGCATCCTGTACGCTGTATGCCTGCCACATATCGCCCGGCTTGATGTCAAAGCGTTTGAGGCGGCGGAACACGTCATGCTGTTTTGCGGGAGTGAGGCCGGATTGCTTGGCCAGCGCTTTTTTAACTGCGTTCTTCACGGTTTTGCCGATAAGCTCGCCCAACTTGGAGTGCTTGCCTGCTCCCTCCATGTACAGCTCGCTCGCACTGTTGGCGATGATAATTGTCTGGTCCGTGCCGGAACCTGTAGCAATACCGTTGGAATATTTGCTGCCCTCCAGCAGCTCTTGAATAGCGGCTGTCTTGGCCTCGGTACAGGTCACCAGAGCGCGCGCCATTACTCCTTCCGGCATATCGCAGTCCAACAGCAGCATAATGTTGATGGTGCCGTACTTCACCGGCTTGGGCTGCGGCTTGTAGTAATCCGCAGGGTCACCTGCGCGCCCGCCGTTTGTTTCAATGCCGCCGGTTACGATGGCTGTCACGGTAAGCTCCTTAAAGCTCATAGTTTCTACCACGGCGTTTTCCATGCTGGCCGCTGTGCCCATGCCGCTCACCTTGTCCGGGTCCAGCGCCAGGCGCTTGGATACAAGGCGCATGTGCTCCACATAGGTGTCCGCCAGCATTTCGCAGGGCATACCTGCTCCCTGCTTGGCATCATAATTATATACGGCGACGTAATCATCATGGTAGCCGCCGTTATAAAGCGATGTGCTTAAGATTTTACGTGCTCCTTCAAAAAAAATAACGATGCTTTTATCGTAAAAATAAACCTTATCTCCTGTCGACAAGGTACATAAATGTTCCGACATAATCAGCCTCCTTTGATTTTTATTGTTATTATAAGCTATATAGTAATAGTATGGTCAAGAGAATTACAGGTTAAATAAGAACAACAAAAAAACGCCGACGTCCGCAACCCTTCCGGGTTACAGCGTCGGCATTTTCATTTACGCCTTACAACGATTTTATTTTGCTTTCTTCAGGAATTTTTCATACATTGCATGGTCTTCAGCCATCATCTTATCAGCATCGGCACCGATAATGCAGGTCGGGTCGATACCCTGTTTCATGAAATAATCCTTGAATTCCTTGGATTCGCAAACCTTTTTAGCAGCAGCGCGCAGAGCTTCCAGCTTTTCTTTCGGAGTATCTTTAGGAGCAACCAGAGCTGCCCAAGCGCGAACAGTCATGTTGTGGCCCAGCTCTTTGAAGGTCGGAACATCCGGATAGATTACGCTGCGGGTATCAGCCATAACAGCCAGAATCTTCAGGTTGCCTGCGTCTACCTGGCTCTTGAAAACAGACGGGTCAGCCAAAGTTGCATCGATGTGCTTGCCTGCCAGAGCAGCAGCAATGTCAGCAGATCCTTTCGGATACGGTACATGCTTGAATTGTACGCCAAATTCTTCTTCAAAGGAAAGTGCGGCAATATGCCAGATAGCACCGATACCGGAGTTACCCATCTTCACCTTGCCGGGGTTTGCCTTAGCGAAGGCTACGAATTCGTCTACACTGTTATAAGGAGCATCCTTCGGCACAATCAAAGCTGCCGGAGCTGCAATCGGAGCGCAGATAGCAGCGTAATCCTTATAGGTGTTTTTGCATTTGCCCTGATGCGGGAACATAGCCAGCTCAACAGTAACCATGCCCAGAGTATGGCCATCGGGTTTAGCATTAGCAAGCTCTACCATGCCGGTTACACCGCCACCATCGGGTTTGTTTACGGGAACAAATTTGCTGCCCTTCAGCTCTTTTTCCATGAACTGGATCAGGCCTCTGGCAGAGATATCGGTACCGCCGCCCGGAGCCTTAGGAATAATTACGGAAATATCTCCGTCTGCAGGATAAGCTGCTTTTTTGCTGTCGCCGCCGCAGCCGGTAAGCATAACAGCCATGGTCAGCATAGCCATCAGCACAACTAAAATTTTCTTCATTGTCTTACATCTCCTTATATTTTAAATTTAAAGGGTAACAAGTTCATCCGCGCTCAGCCTTACACAAGCAATATTGCAACGCTTATAGGTATAGGTAATCACAAGGCCCTCGCCATCGACAATAATTGCCGGATAGGAAAATTCCGCAGGCTCTGTTTCCAGGTCAAACAGCTTTTGCCAGCTCGCACCCTCATCTGTTGATTTGAACAGGCTTAAGGGAGAACGCTGCCCCCAGTTGGCAGCAACAGGATTGCACACCAGATAGAGTACACCGCCGGCAGTCCGCACCAAGTCAAGACCGCTGTTATTGTTCGGCAGACTCAAAGCGTAGGCACTGCACCAGGTTTCGCCGTCATCCGCAGAATCGCTGCGATAGACAAAGCCCTCGCTGCTGCGCAGCAGCATATGCACGCTGCCGTCCGCACTCTGCCACAGGCTCGGCTGGATTACGCCGCGTCCGTAAAAGGACTGCTGGCTTACAGCAATATTACTGTCGGCAGTCTTTTCGCCTGCCTGATACTGCAATCCCTCAATCTGCACTGCAGAGGATTTATGCCAGCTTGCGCCGTCATCATCACTGATATCTGCAAAGGCCTTCCAGATACCATGTTCGGTAGAAGCACCGGCAAGAATACGTCCGCTCGCCAAGCGCAAAGGCTTATTGCGTACAGGTCCGCGCCCGCCGCTCACATCACCCGGCACCAGCTCCTGCGGTCCGCTCCAGGTTTCGCCATTATCCGTCGACTGCAGCAGCCACGTCTGCCAATCGGCAATCTGCTGGCCCTGCTTGTAAAACAGCAGCAATCTTCCGTCCGCGCCCGCAAAAAGCACCGGATTCCAGTTCGCCGCCGCCCCGTTCACCAACAGCTTTGGCTCACTCCAGCCTGCATCCGTGCGTCTGCTGAAGTAGATACCCACGTCGCTTTCGCCCTCATGCGTACCGCCGAACCAGCAGCACAGCAGGCTGCCGTCAGGAAGCACCAGTACTGTTGAAGCATGGCAGAAGGCCGTCGGCAAACAGCGCATAATCAATTCCTTTTGCATTATATCAATCACATCCAAAAAAGTCGCATAATTCTATAACATAAATATTGTAACACATATACAAAAAAGCGTAAACTTTTTTCTTCACATTTCTGACAAATTTTGTCCGTCGACACGTTGCCAACTAAGCCATCAACAGCGCTTTACAGAACGCAGACAGAAAAAACTGCGCAGGCTTTTTGCTTGCGCAGCTGCTTATTTATTCGACACACAGCTTTTCTACATTAGATATACAGCAGCAATATTGTCATGATGTACAAGCCAAATTAGAGCATTCCCTTAAGCTCCCCCGATTAAAATGTAAGCCTCATCTGGTGCCAGACAGCATTGCCATGCGTAGATTTCTCGGACACACCCTCATCGGTAAAACCGAATTTAGCATAATAATGAACAAGCCTATCCTTGCAGGTCAGCACCAGGCCCTTTCTCCCCTGCTTTCTGGCATCCTCAATCGCACGACATATCAGCTCGCCGGCATAGCCATGCTTGCGATAAGCAGGAATGGTATTGACACCGAAAATCATCTGCCACGCGCCGTTTTCATCGTGCAGCGTTGCCTTCTCGTACATTTCATCCGTCAAATCAGGCTCATCCGTTACAAAGCCATCCACAAAGGCAATCAGCTTTTCAGCCTCATACATAAGCCAGAAATGATTGCCGTAATATTTTACCCTGTCAATAAATTCCTTTTCCGTTGCTGCCTCAGCCGGCGGAAAACATTCTGCCTCCACTGCGGCAATGACAGCAATATCTTCCGTAGTTGCATATTTTATAATCATAAGCTCTTTCTCCTCAATAAATTTGCGTTTTTATGCACATACGCACAGTTTACGGCGCAATATCTTTTCACGTCTCAAACTTGTCCTCGTGCTTCTTAAAGAAATCGTAATAAACCCTGATGCCTTCCAGCTCCTGCCATTTCCTGACCTCCACCGGCCTGATATCCAAATCATAAATCTTCGTCTCCCGCATCGCAAGCACAAATGGCGAATGACTGGCGATAATAAACTGACAGTTGTAAAAGCGCACGGCCTCCTCCAGAAAATTCACCAGCTCCTGCTGCCTGAGTGGTGCCAGGCTGTTTTCCGGCTCGTCTAGCAAATACAGCGCATTTTCCGTAATGTTATCGAAAAAATAACGAATGGCACTTTCACCGTTAGACTTTTCTCTGATATTCAATCCGACATTTTTCTTAACATACATCGACAGCGTATTATTCCGCATCGCCACTAGCTTCTCCAGCTTTTCCAGATCATCGTTGCCGTGATAGCGGAAACGACCGTTATCCTGCTTCTTCAGCTCCAGATATTCGGCAATCAGCTGCTTGCGCCTGCTATCAATACCGCTGTTGATTATGCGCTTGTTCAGGACAAAATCAAACACATCATCGCTGGTGATAATCCTGCTGGCCTGCGGAACGCCCTCACCCTTTTCCTCATACGAGCAAAGATTTAAGTAATCGGGAAAAAAGGTCGATGTATTGTAAGGCGTGGTGCGCTCTACGCCCAGCTTTTGCGCAATAACGTTCAAAAGCGTGGTCTTGCCGGAGCCGTTGCTGCCGTATAAAATCGTCACCGGAGCAAATTCCAACGTTTCCAGCAAAACTCCCGAAGCAATCTTAAAGGGATAGATAGTGTTGTGCCATTTGCTCATCACATCATCTAAAACAGAACCTTCCTGACTTTCATCAGGAAAGCTAAAGCTTTTCAGATATATCATTTTTCTCACCTGTAATTATAGCACTAGCAAAAATTGCAAATCATAATAAGTATATCACGAATAGTTATCCGGTTAAATAGAAAAAAGCAGAAGATATTCTTAGCATTTGCCTTTTTGGCAAAAACCTGGAGCGCTTTTATCTATAAAAATGTTTGTTTTACGAACTATTGTTTTCATCCTTTTTCTATGTTATAATAACCTTAGTTGCATGGGTAGCCGCAATTTTGCGGAGCTCTTGCCTGGTCGTGCGGACCAGTGGCGCCTGTCGAGCTTTCGGCAGGCGCTTTTTTTATATCTGCTGTCTTATATATTTTTACCTTATTTTATGCTATAATCAAAGGAGGAAACATATGAAAAAGCAAGTATCTAATCTTGACAAGCTCACTCTTTCCAACGATTTTCTGTTCAAGCACGTTATGCTCAGAAAGCGCATCTGCAAGCATATTCTAGAGGAGCTTTTACACACCAAAATTGCAGATATCACCTATCTTGAAGCAGAACAGACACTTGATGTTTATCCCGACAGCCATGGTATTCGTCTGGACGTCAGAATTGCTGACGACACCAATACGCACTATAATCTCGAAATGCAGGTCAAAAATCCTGTCAGCCGTACTGGTAAATTTCAACTTCCCAAGCGCACTCGCTACTACCAAGCCATGTTGGATACAGACATGCTGCAAAAGGGACAGGATTATGACGAGCTTTCTCCCACTTATATCATCTTCTTCTGCCTGTTTGACTTCTTTGAGGATTCCCAGCGTATTTATACTTTTAAAAGACGCTGCCTGGAAAACATGGAGATTGAATTAGCAGATGAAGCTGCTATTATATTTCTTAACACATTAGGCACTAAGGGCGATGTATCGCCGGATATTCAAAGCCTGTTTGACTACATCAACAACAATACAGTTACCAGCAACTTCACTCGCGAGGTTGCTAATACGATTACGGAAATCAAGAATGATAAGAAAGTGAGGGATTCCTATATGACTTACGAAATGCGTATGAAGGATATTCGTGAAGAATCTCTTGCCGAAGGTGAAGCTAAAGGTAGAGTTGAAGGTATAGCCGAAGAAAAACTTGCCACTGCTAAGCGTCTTTTAAGCATGGGTTTGTCAGTACAAGATGTCGCTAAAGGTACTTCGCTTTCTGTTGAGCAGGTTGAAAATCTTAAGGCTGAACAAGCTTGATAAGAAAGTGAGGGATTCCTATATGACTTACGAAATGCGTATGAAGGATATTCGTGAAGAATCTCTTGCCGAAGGTGAAGCTAAAGGTAGAGTTGAAGAAAAACTTGCTACTGCTAAGCGTCTTTTAAACATGGGCTTATCAGTACAAGATGTCGCTAAAGGTACTTCGCTTTCTGTTGAGCAGGTTGAAAATCTTAAAGCAGAGCAAAAATAACCAAACCATAACAGAAAAACCTAATCCCTACCACCACCGCCGTGTGCTTCAGCACACGGCTTTTTCTCTGCCAGCAAAAAAAATCTCCCGCACGCTGCCAAACGCAGCTCGGGAGATTTTCTACTATAATAATATAAGCCAGGCCTTAACGCCTGCTATCTGAAAGCAGCCTCTTATTTGCCGCTGTCAAAAAGTGCTTCCACAAACTTATCCGGCTCAAAGGGACGGAAGTCCATAATGCCTTCGCCTACGCCGATCCATTTAACCGGCAGTCCCAGCTCTTCCTTAATTGCAACTACAACGCCGCCCTTAGCAGTGCCGTCGAGCTTTGTGAGTACAACGCCGGTAACCTTGGCAGTTTCCATGAACACCTTAGCCTGATTGATTGCGTTCTGGCCGGTAGTAGCATCCAAAACCAGGAAGGTTTCGTGCGGAGCTTCGGGAATTTCGCGCTTAATAATGCGGTGAATTTTTTCCAGCTCATTCATCAGGTTAGCCTTGTTGTGCAAACGGCCTGCAGTATCAATGAAGAGAATATCGGCCTTGCGCGCAATAGCGGCCTTCATAGCATCAAACACAACTGCCGCCGGGTCGGCACCTTCTGCATGGCGGATAACGTCGCAGTGCGCACGCTCGCCCCAGATTTGCAGCTGTTCGCCTGCTGCGGCACGGAAGGTATCGCCTGCTGCCAGAACAACCTTGTATTTGAACAAAGTGAAATAATTTGCCAGCTTGCCGATAGTAGTAGTCTTGCCTACACCGTTAACGCCAACAACCAGAATAACCGTCGGCTTGGCACCGATACGTGTACGTTGGCCGCTGTCTGCCAGCATCTCTGCCATATATTTTTTCAGGAACGGAATAACATCCTCGGTACCGCTGATTTCCTTCTTCTTCGCAGCCTTGCGCACAGCATCAATCAGCTTTTCGGTAGTTTTTACGCCTACGTCCGCAGAAAGCAGAATCATTTCCAGCTCATCAAGGAAATCATCGTCAATCGTTGCAGACAGGCCTACAAGCTCCTGAATGCGGTCAGTAAAGTTGCGTCTTGTTTTAGAAAGGCCTTCCTTTAAACGCTCAAAAAATCCCATTATTCATTCTCCTTTGCATTTATTTTTACGGATAATAATTTAGAAACACCGGATTCTTCCATAGTTACGCCATACATGATATCAGCGCATTCCATCGTTCCCTTACGGTGCGTAATCACGATAAACTGCGTGTTTCCTGCATAATCACGCAGGAAATCGGCAAAACGCTGAATGTTGGCATCATCCAGAGGCGCGTCAATTTCGTCCAGGATGCAGAACGGCGAAGGCTGGTAGCTCAAAAGAGCAAAGAGCAATGCGATAACCGTCAGCGCTCTTTCGCCACCGCTCATCAGATACAGGCTCTGCAGTTTTTTGCCGGGTGGCTGGACATCGATATCAATACCGGAATCCAGCAGATTATCCGGCTCGGTGAGCCGCAGCACTGCCGTACCACCGCCAAATATCTTGACATAGCATTGCGCAAAGTATTCGTTGATTTTGGCAAAGGCCTCCTTGAAGCGTTTGGTCATACCGCTGTTGATTTCCGCGATAACAGCCTCCAGATTTTCCTTTGCTGTACACAAATCATTATATTGCTTACACAGGAATTCGCTGCGCTCCTTCACTGCGTTATATTCTTCAATCGCTGCCGCGTTAATTGGTCCCAAATCCGCAATCTGCAGCGTCAGACGGCTTTCCTGTCTTTGCAGCGCCGCAAGATCCATGTCCTGCAGCTCGGCAAAATTCTGACCGCGTGCCGCCGCCTCATCCAGCTGATAATCCTGCTGCAGCTGCTCACGTATATGGCCGCAGTTGCTTTCGTGCCGTGCCAGGTCCAGCTCTGTCTGCTTCAGCTGTGCTTCACTGTCATTCACCTGCTTGCGCAGTCCGGCAATCTCTTTTTCAATATCCTGCTGTTTATCAAGCAGGCTGCCGCGCTCCTGAGCAAAGTCATCCTTGCCGCCCAGAATCTGCTGCAGCTGTAACATAATCTCATCGCTTTGCTGCTGCAGCTTCTGCTTTTGCACATCGCAGTCGGCAATTTCCTGCTGTCTGCGCTCCTGCTCTTTTTGGTTGGCAGCAATTTCTTCCTGCAGCCGCAGTGTATCCTGATCCAGGCTGTGCATAGCCTTGCTGATATCCTGCGTGCGTGCGGCCGAGGTCTGCAGCGTAATTTGGGCATCCTGCAGCTGGTTATCCAATGCGGTAACCGCACTGCCGTATTTGGCAATTTCCTTCTTCAGGTTATCCAACAGCTCCTTAGCCTGGGTATCCTGACCTTCGCGCTCGGCAACTGCCGCACGCAGCTCCTTAACCTTATCACGGTTTGCCATATAGGCCGCGGTGATATTGCTGCGATCATCCAAAAGCAGCAGCAGGCGTTCGTTGTCGCGCGTTTTCTGTTGCTGCACCTGCTCCAGATTGAGCTTAAGCCTGTCGGCCTTAAGCTGCTGTTGACGCAACTGTGCAGCAAGCTGCTGCAGCTGCTCCTTCTGATTTCCTTCGGTTGCTTCCAGCTCCTCCAACTTTTCCTGCCAGCTGAGCATTTCGGCATGCAGCTGCTTCACCTGCGCTGCCGCCTGAGCAATTTCTACATTACGGCTCAAATAGCCTTCCTTATGCTTTTTGCTGCCGCCGCTCATACTGCCGCCGGCATTTACCACATCACCGTCCAACGTAACTACGCGCAGACGGTAGCGACCGGCCTTTGCCGCAGCCAAGGCAGCATCAATATTTTCGGCAATCAGCACTCTGCCCAGCAAAAAGCGTACCGCACTTTCCGCCTCAGGCTTATAGCCGATTAAATCAACCGCATAGCCAAGAATTCCCGGCAGCTTCGCCAGTGCTTCCTCCTCGCGGTTCGGCCCGCGACGCTGCACGGTATCCAGCGGCAGGAAGGTTGCGCGTCCGCTACCAGTACGCTTTAAAAAGGCTATCGCTTCCTTCGCCGCATTGGCCGAGCGCATCACCAGGTTCTGCGCACCCTCGCCCAACGCGGTTTCGATAGCAACGACATATTTATCTTCTACCTGCAGCAGCTCAGCTGCCACGCCTACAACCTGCTCACGCCAAGGCTCCTGTGCCTTCAGCACCGCTTTGATGCCGTAGCTGAAGCCCTCGTAGCTCTGCTGCAGACGCTTTAAGCTCTGCTCGCGTGTTTCGGCAGCAGTCAGCTGACGTTGGCACTGCTGCTGACTGCTGCGTACAGCCTGCAGCTCCTTTTGCCCTGCATCATAGGCACTGCGCAGCTCCTCGCCCTTTTTGCGCACCAGCTCCATGCCGTGAGCGCACTGCGATTGCTGCTCCAACAGGCTGTTGTACTGCTCCTGTGCCTGACGGTCTGCCGCTTCGGCTTCTTCTATACTTTTCTTCAGGGCCTCGCGGCGACGTGCGCGCTGCTCCTGCTCCTGTTCCAGATTGTGCAGCTCGTTGCGGAGATTAATCAGCTCCTGCATACCGCTGAAAAACTGCGATTGCGCCTGCTCATCATTGCACTTCGCCTCTTCCAGCTTGGCGCTCTGCTCGTCACGCTGCGCCTGCAGCTGCTTTACAGCGCCATCAGCCACAGCATGTCTTTTTTCGACAGCATCAAACTCTGCTGCCAGCTCCTGCATCCTTGCTTCCTGCTCGCGCACCTGCTGCTCTAAACGTTCATTGCGCTGCACAAGGCGTTCGCCGGCCTTTTCGTTCTGGCTGACACGTTCATCCAAAACCTTTTGGTCGCCGCGCAGCTTTTCCAAAGCAGTTTCGCGGTTTTTGATATCATCCTGTAATTTATTATAAGCCTCGGCCAGCTTATCCAGCTCCTGCTGTACCTTTACGGCCTCGGCCTGCATGCTGCCTACCTTCGCTGCCTGCTCGGAATAAGCACCTGCCGCTGCTTCCTTTTTCGCCTGCAGCTCTCTGCCTGTTTCCTCCAAAGCGTCTAAGCGACGCAAAAGTACAGATAAACGGCAACGGCGCAGCTCCTCGCTCAGCTCGTTGAACTGCTGCGTTTTGGCTGCTGCCTGCGCCAAAGGTTCTACCTGCGCATCTACCTCACTGCGGATATCGTTGATACGCGTAAGATTGTTGGCCGTATCATCCAGCTTACGTACCGCATCCTTCTTACGCAGGCGGTACTTAGCAATGCCTGCAGCCTCTTCGAACAGACTGCGTCTGTCCTCAGGACGGCTGTTTAAGACCTCATCAATTTTATTTTGGCCGATAATGGACATCGAGCCCTTACCAAGACCGGTATCTGCCATCAGGTCGATTATATCCTTCAGACGGCAGCTTTTCTTATTAATCGCATATTCGCTTTCACCGCTGCGGAAAATGCGGCGCGTCAGGCTTACCTGCTCAAAATCGAGCGGCAGTGTTCTGTCGCTGTTATCAAAATCAACGGTGACCTCTGCTACGCCCAACGCTCTGCGCTTGCCGCTGCCGGAGAAGATAACATCCTCCATTTTGCTGCCACGCAGATACTTGGCGCTCTGCTCGCCCAACACCCAACGGATGGCATCCGAAATATTGCTCTTGCCTGAACCGTTCGGTCCGACAACAGCAGTAATTCCCTTGTCAAAGGTCAATTCAGTTTTATCAGCAAAGGATTTAAAGCCATAGGTTGAAAAGGACTTTAAACGCACTAGAAATCACCCATTTTCTCTAAGTCAGTTATTATATCTTTTTATTGTATCATAAAACGGTGTTTTTTTACACCTTGCAGAACTTCTCTTATGCTAAAAATTGCAAAATAACCTGCCAATGCTCTGCCAAATCCTCCAAACGCAGGCGCGCGTTGGCAGGACTTGTCGACGGCAGATAAAAAATTTGCACCTGCTCAGGCATTTTTTTTGCAAAATATTTTTTAAAGGCTGCACCCGCCTTACCGCCGTTGCAGACTACCGCCTGCAAATGCGGCAGCTCGCCTGCAAGCTCAACGACAGCGTTCGGCGCTTCGTTTTTGATATTGCTGTCCAGGCTGCCGTCACGCTCGCAATAGCCCAGCGTGTCCCACAGCGCCAAGTGATGCTTGTGCAGCAAGGCCTGCTTGACAGCGTAATCCTGTGGCACATCTTCCTGCAAAAGCAACGCCAGCAAACGCCAGAAGCGGTTCTGCGGATGTGCGTAATACTCCTGCTGCTCCAGGGATTTTATCCCCGGCATGGAGCCGAGAATCAATATTCTGCTTTGCTCGTCCGCTATCGGTGCGAAGGATTTACATGTGGACATACTCTTATCTCATCTGCCTTATCTTGAATTATCTGCAGCTCAAGCCCCGGGAAGTATTTCTCCCAATAACGCAGGTTGCAGCTTTTTTGCCCGCGCAGCTTTGATTCCAGGCGTGCAGGACAAAGGATATCAACAGCGCCGCAGTCAGTCAGCTTGGCTAATTGCGGGGTAATCTTGTCACGCAGCACTCTGCTTTTTACCAGCTCGCCCATCGCCGGGTGAAACGGTCCCGCAAGGATATTCCCCGGCGCACACAGCTCATCGTCAGGCTGCAGGCCGATGCGGATAACATTCACGCCTGCTTCCGTCAGCTCGCGATAAGCCCATGCCGCCTGCGTCACGGCCTCCTCCAGCGTCAGCGATACAAAACGCCCCGCCGCGTAGTCCGCAGCCAGCGGCGTACCCTTGATTACTAATAAAGGATAGATGCGCGCCACATCAGGCTGCATTGCTATCGCCTTGCGCACTGTTGCCTGCACGCTGTCAAAGCTCTGCTCGGGCATGCCAACCATCAGCTGCAGACCAACTTGAAAGCCGAAGCGTTTTAAAAGCGCTACCGCCGGCGCCACCTGTGCTGCCGTATGGCCGCGCTCCGCTGCCGCCAGCACTCTGTCATCCAGCGACTGCACGCCCAACTCCACCAGGCGCACACCATGCTGCTGCAAAAGCAACAAACGCTCTTCATCTATATAGTCCGGGCGTGTCGAAAGGCGCACACTGCCGATAAAGCCTTCGGCAAGCAATGCGTCCGTCAGCGCCAGCAGCTCCTCCTGCAGCTCCAGGGGCAGACCGGTAAAGCTGCCACCGTAAAACGCCGCCTCGTTGGCAGCGCTCGGTTGCAGCCAGCTGCGCCAACGCACAAGCTGTTCCTTGGCACCTGCGACAGCAGCCAGCTTCTGTCCGCTAATTGTCTTTTGGTTACAAAAAACGCATTGATGCGGACAGCCTGCATGCGGTATGAAAATCGGCAGAATAGACATAGATATCCCTTCTTTTTGAACAAAAACACAGCTTTTATATAAATTTTTCAGAAAAACTAATTAATGATAACTGTTCCTATTGACATTATCCCCTGTAGGGGGTTATTATAGTGTTGCAAGAAATTTAATAGGAATGTGGTGCAGCAATGAAATTATCTCATATAGAGTTTATAAAAACAAGTCTTCCCTTTACCTTTTCTACAATGGCGGCCTCCCTTATGGGTGCCGTCGACACTGCCGTAGTCGGGCATTTGGGGAATTATACATACATTAACGCCGTTTCTTTGGGCGCAGTAATTTTCAGCACAGTCTATTGGCTTTTCGGCTTTCTTAAAATATCTACCAGCGGTTTTGCAGCGCAAGCCTTAGGTCAGCACGATCCCAAGCTGCTCGCCGGTGCTTTTATCCGCGGAGTGCTTGCAGCCTTCGGTATCGGCCTTCTGCTCGTCATTTTGCAGGAGCCTATCTGGCGGACAGCTCTGCTGCTCTTCAACCCCGACGCAGCAACCAGGCCTATGTTGGAGCAATATTATCGCATGCTCATCTGGATTATGCCGCTGACGCTCGTTTTCCAGACAGCACAGGGATGGTTCGCCGGTACACTGCATGTACGCATTGCCGTGCTCACCGCACTTGCCAGCAACATCATCAACCTGCTGCTTGACGTGCTTTTTGTCATTGTATTGCATTATGAGGTAACCGGCGTTGCTGCTGCTACCTGCATCGCCAATATTACCGGCTTTTTGGCTATTCTGTACTTTTATGCCAAGCACAAGCCCCTGCCACTGACAGCAGTTCCACTGCGAAAAATCTTTTCCGGCCCCACTTGCCGCCAGATGCTGCAATGCGGTTCGCATCTCACCGTGCGTATGTTCTGCATGATTATCATGGTCAATAGCTTTATGCATCAAAGCTCAGCCTTCGGCGGCGAGCTTTTGGCCGCTAATTCTATTCTTTTCCAGATACAGTTCATTATGGGCGATATTCTGACCGGCCTTTCGCAGGCAGGTGCCATCTATTCCGGCATTGCCTTCGGCGAGCATGACCGCTCCATGCTCAATGATACGCTGCGGATCAGCTTTATCTGGGCCATCGGCTTCGGCCTGCTGCAGACTGTCGGCTATTATTGCTGCCGTCACGCCATTCTCAGCTGCTTCACCAATCTGCACAGCGTCATTACCACGGCGCAGCAGTACGATTTGTTTATAGCCTTCTTCCCGCTTATCAGCGCACTCGGTATCGTCTACTACGGCGTATTCAATGGTGCGCTCTACACCAAGCCTATCTGCATCTCCATGCTGCTTACCGCAGGCTGTTACCTTACCGCCTACTTTACACTCATCCCGCTTTATGGCAACATCGGCCTGTGGCTGGCCTTCCTCATCTTCTATATTGCTCGCAGCAGCTTTTTACTGTTTTTTGTTCCCAAGCTGCAGCAAAGAGTAGCTTTGGCGTAATCTCAAACAAGACTGCACGTTCTTAACGTGCAGTCTTTTTAACTTCAGCGCAGATATTGGTCAATGGCCGCTTCAAAATCCTCCAGACTTTTGCTGCCCTCACCCTTTTCGATAGCGTGCAAAATGCAATGCTCCAAGTGGTCCTTTAAAATAACCTTGGCTGTATTATCCAGCGCCTTGCGCACCGCAGCTATCTGAATCAGCACCTCCGAGCAATCCCTGTCGTTATCTACCATAGTCTTGATAGAACGCACATGTCCTTCAATGCGTGCCAGGCGGTTGACAACCTTCTTCTTATTAGGATGGTTGTGAGCGTGTGCATGAGCTTCCTGCAAAGTCTGCTGTTTTTTATCATCCTGCTGATTTAGCTCCGACTGACTGCGCACATATTCCAATAAAGATTTTTCCTCTGCCATTACTGTCACCAACCTTATCTCTACATTATTAAAAGGGAGCGCACTAAACACGCTCCCTCATTTTATTCCGCTGCCTGCGGCGTCAAAATGCTTTCGATTACCAAAGCCACGCCGTCATCATTATTGGATGCGGTAATGATTTTTGCATTCTGCTTCACGCTGTCCTTAGCATTAGCAACAGCAACGCCGATACCGGCATTGGCAATCATCTTCACATCGTTATTTGAATCACCGATGCACATAATTTCCTGCGGCTGTACGCCGTAGCTTGCCGCTACACTCTTAACTGCCTCCCATTTGTTGACACCGGGCTCCATCAGCTCCAGGAAATTGTCTTTGGAGCTGGTTACATCCAGCTTACCGGCAAAGTCCTCTTTGAACTGCTGCCATACATCGGCGAATTCTTCGCTCTTAGTCATAACAAGAATCTTGTACGGTTCTTCATCCGTATGATACAGCGCATCACCGATAGCAGTCGTCTGAATGCCGCTGATTTTGGTATACATCCGGGAGCAGTCATTCTCCTGCTTAATCAAAATGCTGTCACGCACATAAAGCTGCAGGTAATAACCCTTCTCGCGGCAGTATGCCAGCACCTCATTGGCGGTAGACAGCTTCATCTTGTGCTCATAATAAACCTTACCGCTCAGGCTGCCCTTAACGAGAGCGCCGTTATAGGTAACCAGCGGCACATCCAAGCCCAGCTTTTCCGCATAAGGACGCACGGAAACGTACATTCTGCCCGTGGCAATCAAAAAAATCTTGCCTGCGTCCAGCGCCTTTCTGATAGCTGCCTCGTTGCGCGGAGAAATCTGGCAGTCCTTATTCAAAAGTGTATCGTCCATATCGCTGGCAATCAGCTTAATTTCCATGCTCCATCTGCTCCTTTAACATCAATTTATCCAAAAATATAGCTGCTGCCGGATAAAGCAGCAAAAGAAAAATACCGTGCATAATGCCAAAGTTAAGGTCATAACCCGGCAGCATACGGCAAACAGTTACGGCACCCTCCAGGGAGAAGGCAGCCATCACCAGCATAGCCTTCAGGGAGTCATTTCTGCGTTTGGCCATCTCCTGCAGCCTCGTCAGCAAAAACTGCTTGTCAACAATAACATGCATCAGCTTCAGGCCCAGGCACATAAAAGCACCCTC
This sequence comes from Phascolarctobacterium sp. Marseille-Q4147, assembly GCF_017968825.1. Classification (NCBI taxonomy): domain Bacteria; kingdom Bacillati; phylum Bacillota; class Negativicutes; order Acidaminococcales; family Acidaminococcaceae; genus Phascolarctobacterium; species Phascolarctobacterium sp. Marseille-Q4147. The sequence continues at coordinate 2,277,385 of NZ_CP072874.1, forward strand.
GATAAAGGAGCCTGCCACCAGACCGCCCAGAGTAACAACCTGCAGCATACCGGTTACATATTCACAAAGGAAAAAAATGACGCTCAGCGTCAGCCACATTGTAGCTAAATTATACATTGTTTTCTTCAAATTAATCACCAAGATACATTATAACACAGACAGCCGTCAAATTACACTGGGCGTCTGATATTTTATGATGCTTTTAAGCATATTTTGCAAGTATTTCTGCATATTTTGTGGTAAAATAAATTTATTAACGTAAGCAGACAGCATTGTCTGTACGAAAGGAGCATTTTATATGAAGCGCAGTGATAAATTCCGCCAGGCCAACCGTGAGGCGCTGGCAACTGTTCTTGCCACCATCGCCGTCATCATCTTCTGGTGTCTGGCAGGCTTTGGACTCGCAGACAGTAATATTACTTTCTGGCATACACCTCTTTGGGTTTGGGGCGGCTGTGTAGGCACCTGGCTTTTTGCCATCGCCGTTACCGTTTTTCTGACAAAGAAGGTTTTTGTCAACTTTGATTTGGATGACAGCACGGAGGATAAGCAGCATGAGTAGTATTTTGAACATTATACCTGCGCTGGCCTTTCTGCTGATTCTTTTGAGCATCAGCGCCTATATCCAGCGCACGTCAAAGGAAAACAGACAAAAGGATTTCGCCAAGGATTACTTCATCGGCGGGCGTACTCTCGGCGGCTTTGTACTGGCTATGACCACTGCTGCCACCTACAGCAGCGTAAGCACCTTCGTCGGCGGTCCGGGCGTAGCCTGGGTTATCGGCTACGGCTGGCTGTACATGGCCATCGTCCAGGTAGTCGTCATCTTCCTCGTTTTAGGCGTATTCGGCAAAAAGATTGCCCTTATCGCGCGTGAGATTGACGCCGTAACTGTCATTGACGTGCTGCGTGCCCGCTATCATTCCGACTTTCTGGCGAACATGGCTGCCGTTGTTATTGTCGCCTTCTTCTGCGCCACTATGGTGGCACAGTTCGTCGGCGCCGCCAAGCTCTTCGAAGCAGTAACCGGCTTTTCCTACCTCACCGGCCTTACGATGTTCGGCCTGATTGTTGTCATCTACACCACTATCGGCGGCTTTAAAGGCGTTGCCGTTACCGATGCCTGCTGCGCCATCGCCATGATCGTCGGCCTGTGCATCCTCATGGGCGGCATGATGCACGCAGGCGGCGGCTTCAACAAAATAATGAGCTACATCAGCACGCAGCATCCCGATATGCTGGAGCCGCTTTCCCGCGGCAAAATGCCGATTTCGCTGTACATCAGCCAATGGCTGCTCGTCGGCATCTGTACGCTGTCGCTGCCGCAGTCCGTTGTCCGTGGCATCAGCTACAAGGATACTAAGGCGCTGCACAACGCTATGATTATCGGTACCGTTGTAATCGGCGCTATGACACTAGTCGCAACCTGGATAGGTGTCATCAGCAAGGGTGTTCTGACTGCGCCCATCACAGCCTACGGCAACAGTGTTGATAACATCATGCCTGTTGCCATCGTGCAAAGCCTCACCCCCTTCTGGGCCGGCGTCATCATCATCGGCCCCATTGCAGCAACCATTTCCACCGTTTCCTCGCTGCTGCTTTCATCGTCCTCATCTATCGTTAAGGACGTTTACATGAACATCAAGGGCAAGCGCGAAGAGCAGCTCAGCAATAATCAGATCCGCCTCTACAGTCTCGGCGCGACTGTTATCCTCGGCCTTTTTGTTTATGCCATCGCCATAAAACCGCCAAGCGTTATCTGGCAGATTAACATGTTTGCCTTCGGCGGTCTGGAAACAGCCTTCTTCTGGGTGCTGATTTTCGGTCTTTTCTGGCCTAAGGCCAACAAATACGGCGCTATTGCATCCATGGGCGGCGGCGTTATCATCTACTGCCTGGCCATGGTCTTTAAGATTAAGGTGCTTGACCTGCACCAGATAGTGCTCGGCATCGGCCTTTCCCTGCTGTGCTTCTTCATCGGCAACAGCTTCGGCAAAACAGTCGATGAAAAAACACTGCGCATCTTCTTCCCCGAAAAATTCGACGACGAAAAATAAATAAAGCCGCATATTATTCCAATATCAAAAAATCAAAATCTCTGCTTACGGTGTTTGCAAGCACCTTGGCAGAGATTTTTTATGCTCTGTTTTCTTTACAAAATTAAGTATCTGACACTGTTTACCTATGGTTTTCCTGCATTTAACAGACGCTGCTGATTGATTTCCTCATAGATAAAATTTTCTCAATGCTGACACTCCTGTCTTTTATATCCGCCTTATTCTTATTTACAAAAGCGACAAGTAGTTTTCATTAAGTAATCATAATTATCCATTGACACAGAATGTTATTTTCTGCTATCTTAAAAGTATAAGCAGTTCTCAGCCATTCACCCCACGATGCAGGAAGGAGCGTGCCGTCATGCTAAAAAAATCTGTCATTATTCTCGCAGGAATGTTGCTTTTAATTACCAGCTGCTTTGCCAACACACGCATGCAGCAATCTGCTAAGCAACAAGCAATCCCAAAGGTCAAGGAGGTCACAATTATGGATTTTTCCCAAGAAAAAGAAAATGTTATCTATCTTGCAGGCGGCTGCTTCTGGGGACTGGAAAAGCTGATGCAATCCATACCGGGCGTAATCGATGCCCAAAGCGGTTATGCCAACGGCACAGGCAAAGCAGATGCCAAGTATCAGACAATTTTGGGCGGGAAAACCGGTTTTCGCGAAACCGTGCGTGTTGAATACGATCCGGCAAAGGTAAGTCTTGACCATCTGCTCTTGGCATATTTTTACGTCATTGACCCAACAGTCCTCAACAAACAGGGTAATGATACCGGAACACAATACCAAACAGGCATCTACTATACCAATACACAAGCGCAGGCTGTCGTAGAACGTATCGTGGAACTGGAACGCGGTCGTCATAAGGTATTTGCAGTCGAAGTCGGACCACTGAAAAACTATTATCCGGCAGAAGAATATCATCAGAACTATCTTGATAAAAATCCTGGCGGATACTGCCATATATCGCCTGCTAAAATCAAGCTGCTCAGTACCTTGAAAATTGATGCCGGTGCCTACAAAAAACCTGCTGCCGAAACTATACGCGATAAGTTTACCGCAGAACAATTTCAGGTAACACAGCAAAACGGTACCGAACTACCGTTCCGCAACGAATTTTGGGATAAATTTGCCAAAGGCATTTATGTTGATATCGTAACCGGCGAACCACTCTTTTCTTCAACCGACAAATATCAGAGCAGCTGCGGCTGGCCCGCCTTTACCAAGCCTATTGAAGCACCTTTGCTAGTAGAACGCAAAGATACAAGCCATGGTATGGCACGCACCGAGGTGCGCAGCCGCAGCGGCGATTCGCATTTAGGCCATGTTTTCACCGGTGACCACGAATCACCCAACGGTGTACGTTACTGCATCAACAGTGCTTCCCTGCGCTTTATCCCCTACGAACAGATGGAAGCCGAAGGCTATGGCTATCTGCTGTATCTTTTCAAATAATACTCTCCAACATAAAACACCCTGTGCATTGCCAACGGCAATACGCAGGGTGTTTTTCATTGCTTATTCAAAACTCACTCAAATTCCTTGTAGATACCTTCCTCGCGACGTCTGGTTGCCGTTTTGGAAATATAAGTACCATGAACAATATTGGTAAGCTTCTTCTTCGCTAAAATCTTTTGAATGTAATCAAGATGCGGACAAGGCGGCTTATGCGAATTATCCGATACCATGCATGTAGAAAGATGCACGCAAATCTCCTGCCCATCCTCCTTAAAGCGGCGCAGGCGCTTCGCCAAATTCTCCAGCTTAACCGTCAGCGCACCGCCGGAGCAGCCACCGCAGGTGAAGCTCATGTAATGCGTATCCTCTGGATAACCGGCAAACTTGCCCTCACGGCTGTAAAAGGCGTGCGTACAGTTGTAGCCGCAGCAACGCTGCTGCACTGTGTCGCACTGGATAATTACTACCAGCTTGCTCATTTTATCATGCCTGCTGCTTTTAAAGCTGCATCCAGCTTAGCCTCAGCCGCAGCGCTGATCGGAGTCAGCGGCAGACGCGGAGCACCTGCTTCAATACCGGTAACCTTGGTAACGGCAGCTTTGATAGGAATCGGGTTGCTTTCTATGAACATAGCCTTAGCCAGCGGCACCATAACCTTGTTGAGGTCAGCGGCATCCTTAACGCGGCCTTCGCTGTAAGCCTGCATCAATTGCTGCAGTATGTTGCCGTTAACATTGGCCAGAACGGAAATCAAGCCGCAGGCACCAACGGACAGGAACGGCAGAATCAGGCCGTCGTCACCGCTGTAAATGGAGAAATCCTCCGGCAGCACACGATACAGCTCTGCAGTTTGTGCTACGTTGCCTGCTGCCTCTTTAATAGCAACAATGTTGCTGAAATCTGCTGCCAGACGTGCAACAGTTTCCGGAGCAATGTTGCCGCCGGTACGTCCGGGAACGTTATATACGATAATCGGCAGCTTAGTAGCCTTTGCTACGGCTGCAAAATGCTGGTAATAGCCTTCCTGAGTCGGTTTGTTGTAGTACGGTCCGACTACGAGCACGCCGTCAACACCGCAGGCCTCCATTTTCTTAACCAGGTCAATAGTGCTGGCAGTGCAGTTGGTGCCTGCACCGGCAACAATTTTAGCACGGCCGTTTACACGTGCAACGATGGTCTGCATGAATTTAATTTTTTCATCCATGTCCATGGTTGCAGCTTCACCGGTAGAGCCTTCTACTACCAGTCCGTCACTGCCGTTAGCCAGCAGCCAGTCAGCAAAATCTGCACCGGCTGCATAATTGATGCTGCCATCAGCGTTGAACGGCGTAACCATTGCCGTTAATAATCTGCCAAAATACGGTTTTTTCATTGTAATTCCACCTCTTAAAACTAATAGAAACTAAAATTCTCTATGGTATATTGATTGTTATCTAAATGATTTTATATTTTTTACGGCGTACTAAATGGTACGCTAAGGAAATGTAGCGACACAGACGGAGACTTATAATTTAAAAGCCTCATGCAATGCCTTAACCGCCTCCACCAAATGCTCCTCTTTAACAATCGCAGAAATTGTGGTATCGCTGTCCACAGTCTGCAAAATAGCGATATTGTGGCTGGCAAGCGCACTTACAAAGGTAGCCATAATGCCGGGCACACCACGCATAGCACTACCGACAACGGAAACCTTGCCACAGCCTTCGTTCAGCGTATATTTAAAGCCGGTTGCATCAAGCACCTTGCAGGTGTGCTCTACATCCGGAGAGAATACTGCAAACATTGCTTCCTTCTCGGACAGGTTCAGGCAGCCTACGCTGATGCCTGCATCCGCCAAATCCTCGAACAGATTGCGGCCTGCAGTAATATCCTGCGGGTTCAGGTCAATGCGGAACTGTGCCAGATCATTAAGATGAGCTACACCGCTGGCGCAGGATTCGTTAATCGCAATTTCGCCGCCGTTACCCTGACCGATGCGTTCGCTGGTAATCAGAGTGCCGGGAGCATCGCTGAAGGTAGATTTAACATACATGGGAATATTGCTGCCCATAGCAATTTCAACGGCACGCGGATGAATAACCTTCGCACCGTTCTGCGCCATCTGGCAAACCTCAGCATAGGAAATCTGCTGCAGAATATTAGCCTTCTCGACAATACGCGGGTCAGCAGTCATGATGCCTTCAACGTCTGTATAAATTTCCACAAAATCAGCCTTGAGTGCAGCGCCCAGTGCAGCAGCGGAAGTGTCGCTGCCGCCGCGGCCCAAGGTCGTAAATTTGTAGTTATTTTCCGTCATACCCTGGAAGCCGCAGACAACCGGAATGATGCCTGCCTCCAAAAGACGGATAAGACCGGAGGTATTGATGTTTTTGATACGTGCTGCACCAAACTGAGAATCGGTAATGATACCTGCCTGACCGCCGGTGAGCGCCATAGCATTGATGCCGAATTTTTGCAGAGTTGCTGCCATTACGCAGGAGGAAATGATTTCGCCGCAGCACATCATCATATCCATCTCACGCACATTAACGGAAAGATTAACATCCTTCAGGGCGCCGATAAGCGTATCGGTTGCGTAGGGTGCGCCCTTGCGTCCCATAGCCGAAACTACTACTACCGGGGAGTAACCGTTGCGGATAGCCTGCTGTACCTTATTTTTAACTGCAACGCGGGCTTCCTCGCTCGCGACGGAGGTGCCGCCGAATTTCTGTACAATGATTTTCATGTAAATTGCTCCTCATCTGTTTAAATTAAAATGCAAAATGTACCGGATGCCGGAAAGGCTGCGGCGTACAAGCTGTACGCCGTTTAGTCTTTACACCGCAGAGGTGCATTATTATTTTTCTAACCAGCCATTTTTAATCATAACCTCAGCAATCTGCAGAGTGTTCAGCGCAGCGCCCTTGCGGATCTGGTCGCCTACTACCCACAGGTTGAAGGTGTTCGGATTGGACTCATCGCGGCGCAGACGGCCAACGAAGCAGTCATATTTTTCCGAGGTATATAAAGGCATCGGATAAACCTGGTTGGCAGGATCATCCATCATCTGAACGCCGGGGAAGGCATCAATAGCAGCTGCCATATCCTTCAGCTCCAGATCATGCTCAAATTCAATGTTTACAGATTCGCTGTGGCTGCGGTATACAGGCACACGCACGGTAGTAGCGGTGATGCGCATTTCGTCATCATGCATAATCTTTCTGGTTTCGTTGATCATCTTCATCTCTTCTTTGGTATAGAGATTGTCAAGGAAAACATCAATTTGCGGAATCAGGTTAAACGCAATCGGATAATGCTTCGGCAGGCTTGCGGACGGAAGAATGTGTGCCTCCATCTCTCTACCCTCGCTGTAAGCCTTAGTCTGGTCGGTAAGCTCGTCAATACCCTCTTTACCTGCGCCGGAAACAGCCTGATAGGTAGAAACGACGATACGTTTAATGCGTGCCAGGTCATACAGCGGTTTCAGTGCCATAACCATAATAATGGTAGAGCAGTTAGGGTTAGCGATAATGCCCTTGTGCTTCAGGATGTCATCGGGGTTAACCTCCGGCACAACCAGCGGCACTTCGGGGTCCATACGGAAGGTGCTGGAGTTATCAATAACAACGGCACCGGCCTTTACAGCGTAAGGAGCGAACTCCTTGGAAACGCTGCCGCCTGCGAACAGAGCAATATCAATGCCCTCAAAGGAGTCCTTAGTGGCCTCCTGCACAGTATATGTTTTTCCCATAAATTCAATCTGCTTGCCTGCGCTGCGCTTAGAAGCCAGCAGACGCAGTTCTGCAAACGGGAAGTTTCTTTCTTCGATAAGCTTCAGAAATTCAGTACCAACAGCACCGGTAGCGCCCAAAATAGCAACATTATACTTTTTCATAAAATTCTCCCCCTCACTATTTAGAGTAATTTATCTAAGCCGTATACCAGGCCTACTTGGTCAACAATCTTGCGGCAGCCAAGCGCAACGCCCGGCATGTAGCATTCGCGGTTAATCGGGTCGGTACTGATTTTCAGAGTTTCGCCCTGACCGCCGAAGATAACCTCCTGGGAAGCAACATAACCCGGCAAGCGGACACTGTGAATCTTCATGCCCTCGTAATCCGCACCGCGCGCACCTGCCATGGTTTCCTTTTCATCAGGATTGCCCTGATGCATAGCCTTGCGCACCTCAGCAATTTTTTGTGCGGTGATAATCGCCGTACCGCTGGGAGCATCCAGCTTATTATCGTGATGCTTCTCGATAATTTCCACATGCGGGAAATATTTGGCAGCCTCACACGCCAGCTTCATCATTACAACTGCGCCAAGCGCAAAGTTCGGAGCAATCAGCAGGCTGGTGTTGTGCTTGCGTGCCAGCTCATCAACCTCTTTTAAATCCGCATCGCTGAAGCCTGTTGTGCCAACTACTGCATGCACGCCAAGCGGCAGCATTTTGCGCAGGTTACCCATAACAACATCAGGACGGGTGAAGTCAACAACAACGTCCGGTTTGGCAGCTTCAATGGCAGCAACCAGATCAGTCGTTACCTTAACACCATCACCCAGTTGCACAGTACCTTCCTTAATATCAACAGCACCTACAAGCTCCAAATCAGCTTCGCTATAAACCTTTTTACATACCTCGCTGCCCATGCGGCCCAGCGCACCATTTACCAAAACACGAATCATGTCGTTCACTCCTTAATCATAAAAATAACCGTTGAGATATTTCCTTTGGATTCTATCTCAACGGTTAGCATGCTAAATAATATTCACACCCATAGCCGAGATAGCCCTCCGCTGCAGATGCAGCGACAGTCCGGCAGCTTTCACTGACGGCCCAGCACAACGACACGGCTGCCATTGCACTTCGGCGTTAGCCCTTTTGTGATGCTTCTCAGCTCCCGCTCCACAACCTACTCATGCTTTCCGCGCCTCTATCTTAATGGTTTGCTATTAAAAAAATTATATTACTGTTACTGCTATTTGTCAACGAGGAAAATTATTAGCATCTTCTTATAGCAACAAGTGTAAAGATTTTACAAAAAGAGTGTACACATAGGCACAAGCAAACTATCAGTGCGAATTATTCCATATTCGGTTGTGATTTTATTTATCCAGTACGATATCCATCAGGCTCTTGTAGTCCTTTACCTGACCGTAATGCACTTCGCCATTGGAAAGCTTTTCAAAAAGCTTTTCGGCACATTTAATTTTCGCCTGCTCCATAGATTTCAGTTCCGTACTTTCATTTGTTCCTTTAGTTTCGGCAATGAAATATACGTACTTAATCTTTCCTTCTTTAAAAGCAATTGCCCAGTCAGGCGAATATTTGCCTACAGGTGTCGGAATGTAAAAGCCTCGCGGAAGCTTTGCATATACTGCGACTTCATCCGCTTTATCCAGATTTTCAACGAATTTACGCTCCACGCTCTGCTCTGCCGTACCATCAGTAACAACATAATCCGTTACGGCGCGCAACGCAGGAAATACCTTGGATAATGCAACACGATGACATTCCGCCGTAAAGATTTCTTTGTCAAACACTTCATTTGTTGTATTGTAGGTAACGCCTTCTACAATCAGGCCTGCCTTCTGCTCATTAATCAGACGTGCAACCTTACTGATAAACTCTTCCGGATTATCACGGAACTTCATGTACTTCCTCATATTGATTCTGCTCAAAATAGCAGCAACAGTGCGACGAGTCAAAGAAGTCCTTTGTGTCAGCTCGTGCAGTAAATCATACTTCAAGCTGCTGTCATGAGCATTTTGCAATACATTTGTAGTATGCGAAGGTGCTACAAAGCTTGTTTTCTGCTCTAATTCATGCGCCTGCATATTATTTTTCTGATATACGACGCTCAAGGTATAAAGTGTCTGAGTAACCTGCAGTTTGGTATTAATCGCTGCCACAGCCTTGTCAATCAGCACATTACTGTCAATCTTTACGGTATAAGCACACTTACGATTGATACGCTTCCACAGCTCCTGGAATTCCTGCTTTTCAAAATTCTTATTGTTGAGCTTGTTTTCTACCGTTGTCTGGTTACCGTTAGTAATCATTTCATTAAGTGAATCTTTATCATACAGGCTCTTAATCAGCACATGTACAGCAGGCTCAATATCCTTAAGCTTATCCTGCACAGGCTCTAAGGTACCGTTGGCAGCATCCTGCTTATACTTTTCGGTGATTCTGTCATCATCGTCAAGATAATCATGTCTGTCAAGATATTTCACTATCTGACGTGCCTGCTCACCCTCAATTTTATAGGTTTCATCGCCAACCTTTACTACTTTGCCGAAGAAGTACTCTATAGATACCTTTTCAGGACGTTCATACAAAGCTTTTTTGATTTCATCCTGCAGGCTGTCGACAAAATCGGCATAGCTTTCACTAGCAATAACCGTCAGCTTATTGACTATGTGTACATTTGCTCCGCAAACGCTTTCATCCATGCGCTCACCCTGCTGATTGACGCAGATACGCATGCCACGGCCGACTTCCTGACGCTTATTGACATTGCTGTTAGACTGCTTCAAGGTACAGATTTGGAAAACATTGGGGTTATCCCAGCCTTCACGCAACGCGGAGTGAGAGAATATAAAACGCACCGGATTATTGAAGCTTAACAATGCTTCTTTGTTGCGCATAATCAAATCATAGGCAGATTCATCGTTAGAGGTATCCTTGCCACGCTCACATTTACTGTCAACGCTATGGCCTTTTTTATCGATGCTGAAATAACCTGTATGCACTGCACTTACATCCGCAGCCATATTTCTCAGATATTCGCCATAAGGTGTTTGATAAAGCTCCTGCATCCTATCTCTGAATATTTTCTGATATTCTTCTTCAAATATTTTGCCGTATTCGCCCAGCTTTTGTGTGCCATCTTCGTCGTATTGTCTGTACTTGGCCACCTCATCAATGAAAAACAGCGATAAGGTTTTGATGCCTTGCGCAAAAAGCTGCTCTTCCTTTTCAAAGTGAGATTTGATGGTTTCACGAATCTGTACACGACGTAAATCTGACATTTCCTGACTGTTGTTGGCAACTTCACCGCCATGTAATTCTTCTCCGTTGGTAAATCTTACGCAGCCTGTATCACTGGCATCAATTTCACTGATTTTATAACCTTCGTACTGCAGCATGCCGTTAGAAAGCTCGTACAGATTATCTCCGTAAGCACAATTGCGTAAAACACGCTTTACAGTACCGCTTTTAAGCTGCTGTTCAAATTCCAGCTTTACCATGGGAGGTTTATTTTTAGACGTAACAAAGCTGTCGCAATAAAGATAACCGTCGATGCCTTTAAGATTTACAACCTCAATACCTTTAACCTCTATCTTTTTGACAAGCTTATGATTATAGGCATCAATCGCATCTAAACGATATACTTCATTATGCTCCTGTTTATGCGTAGCAGAATAATTTACGCTAAACAATGGATTAAAGCGCTTCATTGCTTTTTGCGTAACATTGCCTGCCAACTTCTGTGGCTCATCGATAATCAAAATCGGATTAGTTTTGGCAATAACATCAATAGGCTTGCGTGAACCGAATTCATCACGTTCACTGTAAATAATCAACGCACCCTTATCACCGCCACGGCCTTCCTTATTCTTATCCTCATTCAAGGATTTAGCAAAGGCTTGATTATTAATAATCATTACGTTGATTTCGTTGCTTTTGGCAAAATCATCAATCTTCGTCAGATTCTTGCTGTCATAAATGAAATAACGCGCTTTCTTGCCATACTGGCTCATGAAATGCTCTTCCATAGTTTCCAGGCTTTTCTTGACGCCTTCACGGATTGCGACAGAAGGCACGATGATAATAAACTTGTTCCAGCCATATTGCTTATTCAGCTCAAACATGGTCTTGATATAGACATAGGTTTTGCCTGTACCTGTTTCCATTTCGATATCAAGACTGCACTTTCCCTGACCTTCTATAAGCTCCTTCGACGGAGTTATATTATTATTGCCCTGAATGAGCTTAATATTTTCCAAAAGCTGTGCCTTATCCAATTTGATAGGCGCATTGGCATAACCGAGTATTATATCCTGCTTGGCTTCCTGTTCATCAAGCTCCTGCTGAAACAAATTATAACCATTGGTATTCTTTGCTTTTTTTGTTTTCACCGGCACAAGTCTGCCCGGATCAAAAAAGTAACTGGTATCCTGCGCAGGACGCACCTGTCCCTTGAACACGTCCACCACTGCATTGACGGCATCCGTCTGGTACTGCTGAATTTTAAAACTGAACTTCATTACAGCACCCTCCTCACAGTTTGCGGACTATAGGTGTTGAAAATCTGCTCAAAGTTAATCGCTACGCTGTCATCAGCCTGCGAGCTGTCACGCATAACAAAATAGCTCGGCATCTCTTTGGCAATGGCAGTGATAACCTCATCCGTCACGTTCTTATCAAAGCATGCCATTAAATGACCTTGCGCCACATTGTAGACAGTTTTGCCGGCAATAGTGATTCTTTCTATTTTGCTGGAAAGCGGCGTATCCAGCTTCAGCATAGCATCGAACAGCAAATCCTCATCGTTGCGGTCTTTTTTGATATTATCAACAAACAAGCTCTGCTGTTTATCCATGTAATCCTTCGGCGTGAAGTACACGTCCTCCATATTGCTGCTGTCGCATTTCAAAACACGGAAGCCGATGTCCAAATTCTGCGTTGTCAACGGATTTTCTTCTTTGATTTTTTGACCGGCACGGCGGATGCGCTCCTTGCCTATTTCGCAGATGTTTTTGTAACCTTCCATACGTGCTATCGATTTTTCCAAAGTCTCTTCTTCTAATTGAATTAAAATATACTTTCTCTTTCCTCTGTCTTCTGAATTAAGTTGCATAACGGCATCCGCAGTTGTTCCTGAGCCAGAAAAGAAATCTAAAATAATATCATCACAACTTTCCGTTTCTGCCATTTTTATTATTCTTTTTATTAATTTAGTAGGCTTTGGAGTATCAAATGGCACTCTTATCTCTTTAAAAATATCTCTTAATTCTGATTTCGCACCAATATTATGTCCTGCATCATCATAAGACCATACAGTTGTCGGTACTATACCTTGTTGAACTTCTGACAAAAATGTTTTCTTATATGGTCTAGATAATCCATCACTACCAAAAGTTATGCGATTATCTGCTAACATTTCTTCATATCTCTCTTTAGATACACTCCAACAGCGAGATGGTGGTGGAGTAAATTCTAATCCAGCAGGAGACTTTATCACATAATCATTAGTTGAGGAGTAAGTTTTTACTGATAAATTAGTAGCAATCCATGGACCGCGCGGATCATTATCTGGATTTTTATATTTTGCATTTAATTCTGCCGGTCTTTCGAACAAATTAGGATGCCATTTTTCTTTGTTTTTACAAAACAGCAAAATGTAATCATGAACATCAGATAAGTACTTAGCATCATTGGCAGCACCATATTTTTTATGCCAAATTATTTGATTAACAAAATTACTCTCACCAAAAATTTCATCACCAATTTTTCTTAAATTTTCAACTTCGTTATCATCAATGCTGATAAAGATAACTCCATCCTCTCGCAATAAATCCTTCGCCAGCTTCAACCTTGGATATATCATATTCAGCCAATCGGTATGAAAACGCCCATTGCTTTCTGTATTAGCTACAAGACGATTACCCTCTTCGTCAAGCTGTCCGCTATTATCAATATATTCATCCGCACTTTGCTTAAAATCGTCCTCATATACAAAGTCATTACCGGTATTATAAGGTGGGTCGATATAAATCATCTTCACCTTGCCTAAGTATGTTTCCTGCAGCAGCTTCAGCACTTCCAGATTGTCGCCTTCAATGTAAAGGTTTTCCGTATTGTCAAAGTCAACGCTTTCTTCTCTGCAGGGGCGCAAGGTTTTGTTAATCGGCGCATTGGCAGCAAGAATAGCTTTGCGCTTATCCGGCCAGGTAAACTGGTAACGTTCCTGCAAGCCATCTACAACATGGTCACTAAGCTCCTGTTTCAGCATATCAAAATCAATGGCATGCTCCAGCTTGCCCTCCGCATTGATTCTTTCTGTAACGCAATTTGGAAATAGCTCCCTTATTTTTGCTACGTTTGCTGCAACCTTATCCATAGATTGCATGTTGAGATGTTCCATCATTGTAAATCCTCCAGTTCTTTTTTCAGCTTGTTTATAGCTTCACGCAAGGTCAGTTTTTTGCGTGCCTGCTTTTCCGCAAACATCTTCTTCGTCAGCGCTGCTATCTGTGCTTCTGTTTCAGCCCGCCTGCCGGCATTGGCAATTACGGAAGCAGGTGTAAGCCCTGCAAGTGGCGTTAAATTTGCCACCTGCAGAGCTAAGTGCTCCCAAATATCGTTCAAGCTTGTGCCTTGCAAATTCACCTTCTGCTCAGCCACAGGCATAAATTCATTGAGTAATATTCTGTTATCGAAATACAGCGCCAGCTGCAGCTTGTCCTCATAGCAAAGCGCCAACAGCAAGCGTTGGTCAATCAGCCTGCACAGCCTTTGCAAAAGCCTTTCCGCACAGCCCTCCTGCTTCAGCTGTACTGCCAAAACAAAAACGGCTTTTCCCTGCTCCTGCTTTTGCAAGGCAGGAATTGTGCGTAAGGAAATTTCGTTGACGATGGTCATCTGCCTAATGGCTACGTCAAACTCCTTCTGCTCCGCTGTATTCAGTTCAAACTTGCTATATAAGGCACGTTTGGGAATAATCTTTTTTACTTCTGTAGTCTGCGGTAAGCCTAACATCACTGCTCACCTCGCACAACGAGGAAGCAAATCAGTTCAAAATCATCCAGTCCTTTAATACTGTTATCAAAGAAGCTGATTTCCTCACCGCTCAGGAAGCTGTCAACATCGTCAGCGTCCTTCACGTTGATTATGGAAGCAATAGCATCCTCCAAAAGCTGGGAATAAATACCCATACTTCTGCCGTCATTCGTTGCCTTGTTAAAATCGCTGCACACGTCTGTCAAAGGCTTATCCTTGCCACGGCAGGTAAAGCGCAGCTTGTCCAACAGCTTTTTCGGCGCCAGATGGTTGCAGATAATTTCGCCATCCTCGCCAATATATACGGCGTAAAACGGATGCAGAAGATTTTTTCTGTCTATATTTATGTTATCCGTGCAGTTTTTCAGCACGTAAATTACACCCGGAGGACATTCCTCACTCGCAGGTACAACGGCATGCAGGCCAAAGGGTGTTTTATCCAGCTTGCCATGCGTCTTGATATATTCCAGCAAATCCAGGCGGAATTCATTCAAGCCCAAATCCATGATGGAAATACCTGTACCCATATCTTCAAAATCAACAACCTCTTTTTGCAGTTGCTTCAGCTGTTGCTTGCGGTATTGCAAATCCAGCTTTTCATTATTGCTCAGCAGGTTGTCATCTGCCGTCGCCGTCAAATCCACCGCCTTCATACGGCTTTCAACGCGACTTTTCAAATCTATGTACTCATCTAAATCAACGTCAGGCCAAAAGTTGACCAGTTGAATATACGCATTCTTGCTGCCGATACGGTCAATACGCCCGAAGCGCTGGACGATACGCACTGGATTCCAATGTATATCATAATTCACAAGAAAATCACAATCCTGCAAATTCTGACCTTCGGAAATACAATCAGTAGCAATCAAAATATCTATCTCGTTTTTATCCTCAGGGAAAATCAGCTTCTTATCCTTCGCCAAGGGTGCAAAACAGGTCAGTACGGTATTCAAATCACACCTAAGCTTCGGTATCGTGCATCTGCCATCCACCGATCCTTTAACCATCGCCGTATGCAAGCCAAACTGCTCCTGCACATGCTTGCTGACATGCTCATAAAGATAAGCAGCAGTATCGGCAAAGGCAGTAAACACAATAATTTTCTTGTTATCTGCATTTAAGGGATGCTGAATTTTATCGTCTATAAGCTCTAGCAGCTCCTGCAGCTTATTATCCTGCACAGGCGTAATGCTCTGCACCATCCCAAGCAGCTCATCCAAACACTCCTTGTCATGCTGCAAGCTATGCCCCCAGCCCACAATATCCATGTCAGCCAGCTCAATAGGCACCTTTTTGCCCACAACAAAGCTTTCCTCTTCCATATCAAAATCGGCGCCGCTGAAATCAGTACCGGTATCCACCTGCGCATTAGCAAGCCTGTGCTGCGTGAAGCTGTCTATCTTTTGCAATGCTGCGCAAATACTAGCCCGCACTCTTTCCACAGTCAGCCTGAACGAATACACGGAGCTTTCCATGCGCTTCAAAATATTTATCGCCATCAGTCGACGAATACCACGCTCACGGTTCGCCTGTGTAAAACCCGTATTGACCTTATTATCATCAAAAAGCTCTGCATATTTCGGCAAACGGCTATGCAAAATAAATTCCGTAGGAGTATATATAGACAGCTCCAGCTCATCAAGCTTCGAAAATATTTCTTTATAATTTACTGCGCCATTCTTAACCAACGCAGGGCGAAAGGATAGCGGCGTTTTGCGTTCAGGAAAGCTGCCAATAGCCTTCGTATCATAATATCTGGTAATATGCTTGCGCGAACGTGCAATAGTTACAGAATCAAGCAAATTGAAAAAATCATAGCTGAGGTTCTCCAGCAAATTCTGCACTGTGCGTTCTGCCGGAGGCAGCTTCGACCAATGATTATAGGCTGCCTGCGCATTACGGAAAATATCATCTATAGAATTTTTGGTATTCAGCTTATCATTAATTTTGCTGCTATCACCCTCATAGGCCAATTGCAGCTGATTCTTCAAATCGTTAAAGCGATTATTAACGGGAGTAGCAGAAAGCATCAACACCTTTGTCTGCACGCCCTCACGAATAACCTTGTTCATTAGCACCGTATAGCGATTCTCTTTATCTTCGCCATCAAAGGCACCGCCATTACGGAAATTATGCGATTCATCAATAACTACAAGGTCATAGTTGCTCCAATTTATCCTGCTCAAATCAATCTCACCGCTATAACCACGCTTGCGCAGCAGGTCAGAATGATATAAAACATCATAACGCAGCCTATCACTGGCAATAGGATTGTTTTTATAGTTAGCGCGATACGTATTCCAGTTGTCTGCCAGCTTTTTCGGACATAATACAAGTACATTCTTGTTGCGTCCTTCATAATATTTGATAACGGCTAATGCAGTAAAGGTTTTGCCTAAACCAACACTGTCAGCTAAAATACAGCCATTATATTTTTCCAGCTTATTAATAATGCCTAACGCAGCATCACGTTGAAAATTAAAGAGCATATTCCAGATTTTGCTGTTCTTAAAGCCTGTACGCTCATTCGGCAGCTCATCCTCGCTGATATCCGTAAGAAATTCATGGAAAATATTATACAGCGTCACGAAATAAATAAATTCAGGTGCATTTTCATTGTAAGCCGAGCTTATACTGCTTATAACATTGTTGGTTACGTCTTTTAACTCTTCGTCGTTCTGCCAGAGCTTGGCGAATTGCTCTATGAGTGCCTGCGACATAGGGCTTTCTACCTTAGCTATGTTCATGCTCATAGTATTTCCCTGCTCACAGCCTAAATCAACAGTCGTAAAGCTATTAACTGGGAAATATGCTATGTCGTTCAACAAGATAAACCTATTTGTAATTTCCTTATTACCAACATTGGATTTGAAAGTAACCTTCTTCTTAATCCACTCAGCACATTCCTTAGCAATAGCCTTTTGATTTAATTCGTTGCGCAGCTTTACCTCAAATTCCGTGCCATAAATACGACGCTCACGATTTATTTTAGGAATATAAAATTCGCGTTTTTCTTTCTTGCTATTCTCTTTTTGAATAAAAGTAGGGTCAGTGAAAATAAAACGTAATTCGTCAATCTCGCTCAGCTCCTTACGTAGAGCTTCGAATGCATACATAGAAAAATCTGCTGCCGCAATGGACAGCATGCTGCCTTTCTGCAATTCTAAGGCCAAATCATCCTTCAGCGTTTCATTTACATTATTAATAAATTTCATTTTCCCAAGTCAGCTCCGTTAATTGTTTATATGTCGAAAATTTGTCAATAACTCATTATAATGATACACTGTTGTCCCCCCCAGTCAAGCAAAAGCACACATCGAGTGTGTTTTGCCTGAAGTATTAGCAAGCTAATACTTTTCTATTCTGATTCCAGCGCAATTTGCGCTAAATAGCAAGTTGGAGTGCCATCTCTTTCTATAATGTTATTGGGTGATAACAATGTATCAGCGCATTCGCGACTTACGTGAGGACAAGGATATGACGCAAACACAAATGGCTGAAATCCTTAACTGCTCACAAAGAGTCTACAGCAACTATGAAAAAGGCGAACGAGATATACCGACAGATATACTCATTGCCTTGGCTAAATTTCATAACACATCCACGGATTACATTTTAGGCTTAACAAACAAAAAATAAGGATTCACTTCGCAAGTAAATCGGAAGTGAATCCTTATTTTTATTATAACGATATTTTCTATTACGAGATTTTTCACCTAGTGCACTTTTCTCGTAATAGAATTCTCTTTTTGCTGCTTCATCACCATTCCCTATTACGAGATTTTTCACCTAGTGCACTTTTCTCGTAATAGAATCGACTGATTAACATACGTATACTCATCCTTAATTCTATTTTTTTCAAATGCCCAACCCACCACCACCCGCAACAGTGTTAATTATTTTTAACACTATCGCACATTTTGTCGATAGTATTAATTTATTTTAACACTATGAGTGATTTTTGCGTTGGTATTAATTATTTTTAATACTATTGCACGAGATACTCCTCTTTTACCCAAATCCAAGCACAAAAAAAGCCCGCCCTTAGGACGGACTTTTCAGCATAAACCGGATTATTTACGGATACCCAGTTTAGCAATGATTGCACGATAGCGTTCGATGTCTTTACCAGCCAGGTAGTTCAGCAGGCCACGACGTTTACCTACCAGTTTCAGCAGGCCACGACGGGAATGATGGTCTTTTTTGTGCTCTTTCAGATGCTCGGTCAAATATTTGATGCGTTCGGTCAGAACTGCGATTTGTACCTCAGAAGAACCGGTGTCACCTTCATGACGTGCATTTGCCAGAATTACTGCTTGTTTAGCTTCGCTAGTTAACATTGTTTGTTTCCTCCTAAAATTTCAAATTGCCATAAGCGTAGCAGCCGTTGGAGAATCGAACTGCCAGGCCTTGGTTCAAATACTATGATAGTATACCATATCTTGCCACTGTATAGCAAGTATTTTGTAAAGATTTTTATAAAAACAGCTTTAATTTACCGCAAAGCCGCTTCGCAGTCGTTTTTATCCTGCGCCAGCTGCTGCTTGAGCTGCTTAATGCCGGCAAATTTTACTTCGCCGCGGATGCGCTGCACAAACTGCACTGTGAGCTGCTGACCGTAAAGATCCCCGGTAAAATCAAAGATGTTCGTTTCCAGACGCGGTTTGGCAACATCGCCAAAGGTCGGATTATAACCAATATTAGCCATGCCGTGATAGCTTTTGCCGTTGACAATCACCCGCACAGCATACACTCCCCCCAGAGGAACCGTAACATGGGCATCCTCCAGCTCAATGTTGGCCGTAGGATATCCCAGCAAGCGACCGCGCTCGTTGCCGTGCGCCACAGTGCCGCTGATGCTGTAGCTGCGCCCCAGCATAGCTGCAGCCTCTGCTACCTTGCCTGCGGCAATCAGCTGACGGATAGCGGTGCTGCTGATCACAGTTGCGCCCTCGCTTACCAGCTCGCGCACAATCAGCTCAAAGCCCATGGTCTTGGCAGAAGCAGCCAGCGTGTAGACAGTTCCCTGTCCGCGGCAGCCGTAGGTGAAGTTGGCACCGACTACCAGACAGCTGTAATCAAGCTGCTGCAGTCGCTGCAGAAATTCCTGCGGCGAAAGGTCCGCCACCTGCTGATTAAAGGGAATGTCCACCAGCACATCCACGCCAAGCTGCTGCAAAAGCTCCTGCTTTTGCGCGCCGGTTATCAGCGCCGGCGGCACCATGCCCGGACGAATCCATTCAAAAGGATGGTTGCTGAAGGTAAATACCGCCAGCTGCGAATTGCCTTCACGCGCCTTGTCCCTTGCGGTTTCAATTACATCAAGATGACCGCGATGCAAACCGTCAAAGGTACCCAATGCTACCACACAGGGAGCGGAAAATTTATGCAGTTGTTCTAAAGAAGTAATAATCTCCATGCTTATTCCTCTGGCATCGGGTAATGCTCTAAGATTTTTTCTGCCTGCAGGCGCTCCTGCTCACAACGGACGATGCCTAAGAATTCATCTCCCGGCCCAAGCAGGACGTATCTGCCGTCGGCAGTCTGCGCCACCGTGGTGCGCACACCATTGGTGATGCGTGCCGCCTGCCGGGCGTTTACCTTAAGCTTGGGCAGCTCGGCAACGGCAGTCAGCGGCTCTGCGGCACAGGCTTCGGGGTTATCCGCGATTTCCTGCAGCGTGCAGGCCTTGTCAATCGTATAGGCTCCCACCTGCGTGCGCAGCAAAAAGCTCATCGTGCCGCAGGTTCCAAGCGCCGTTGCCAGGTCCTCGCCCAAAACACGGATATAGGTACCCTTGGAGCAGGCCACGCGCACGGTAAAGCTCGTTGCAGTATAATGCAGAAGCTCCAGCTTATAGACCTCGATAGGACGTGCGGTGCGTTCCACCTCTACGCCCTGACGAGCCAGCTGATACAACTTTTTGCCGTTGATTTTGATTGCCGAATACATCGGCGGCAGTTGCATTTGCTTGCCGGTAAATTGCGCCAGCACCGCTTCCAGCTCCTGTTTGCCGAATGCGGGAACAGGCATCGTTTTGACAACATCACCACTGTCATCGCCGGTAACGGTCTGCGCTCCCAACGTAAATTCAGCAATATATTCCTTGCGGCCTTCTACAGCAAATTCCAGCAGACGGGTGGCACTGCCCGCAAAAACAGGAAGAACTCCTGCCGCGTCAGGGTCAAGAGTTCCCCCATGTCCGATTTTCTTTGTGTTAAGCACGCGCCGCAAAAAGCCGATAACATCATGCGATGTCATCTGTGGTGGTTTTAATACATTAAAAATTGCGTCCATATTAAACCAATTTGCCCAATGCTTCCAGCAGCTGAGTGCGAGCCTCCTCTACCGGTGCATAAATCGTACAGCCTGCTGCCCGCAGATGACCGCCACCGCCGAAGGCTACAGCCACAGCGGATACGTCAACGCTCTTGGAGCGCATGCTCACGCGCGTTACCGCCGGCTCAACGGCCTTGAACATAATAGCTACGTCAACGCCCTCAATATAGCGCGGGTAGGACACAAAGCTGTCGGTCTGGACATCCTTGTCATATAAATCGTTGGTAATTGTGAGATAAGCAATTTTGCCATCATAAGCGAAGGTCAGCGAAGGCAGTACCTTGGCCAGCATCTCTACCGTATCACGGGAGCGCACGTCCAGTGCATCGCTGATTTCGTTAGGCTGCACGCCGTATTCCAGCAGTTTGGCAGCATTACGCATAGTTTTCGGCGTAGTGTTGGCATAGCGGAAGGAGCCGCAGTCTGTGCTGATTGCTGTGTAAAAGCAGGTAGCAATTTCCTTATCAAAGGGCCATTGCATCGCCATGAACAGATCACACATTACCTCGCCCACGGCTGCTGCTTTAGCATCCAAGTAGAGATATTCAGCGAAGCGTTCGTTGGAAATATGGTGGTCAATGTTCAGCAGCGTTTTTGCTTCCACAACCTCGGACACCAGACCTACACGGTCAAAGGAGCTGGCATCAATAACTACCAGCAAATCCGTCTGCAGCTTGCTGCCCTCTACCGGGCGTTCACACAATTCAATACCGGGAAAAAAGCTAAAGCTTTTGTTGATAACGTCATCACAGAAAACAGTAACCTGCTTGCCCTGTGCCAGCAAAAAGCGTGCCAGTCCCAAAGTGGAGCCCAGGGTATCACCATCCGGGCTTACATGAGTGCACAGCACAATTTTTTCTGCCGCCAGCAGCATAGCGCCTGTTTCCTGCAGGCTAAGCTCCTTACTCATGCTCTGCTTCCTCGGCTGCAGGCTTTTCTTCCTGCTTAATCTTATCTAAGATGCTCTGAATATGTGCACTGTATTCTGCGGAGGTATCCTTCTGCAGAATCAGGGTAGGTGCAAAGCGCAGGCGGATGCGTTTGGCGATTTCCGTACGCATGAAGCCTAATGCCTTGTTCAGAGCTTTCCAGGTTTCATCCTGTTTATCCTTGGGACCATACATACTGATGAAAATCTTGGCATAGCTCATGTCATCTGTCAGCTCCACGCCGGTTACGGTAACAAACTGAATGCGCGGATCCTTGACATCATGCAGCAGCATTTTGCTGATTTCGTGCTTGATGGCCTCCTGTACTTTTTCTACTCTAAGTCTTGCCATTTTCTTTTCCTCTATATATAGATACAGACTGACGTACAGGCAGCAGCTGCGGGGAATGCGGCGTATACGGCCGGCATTCCTGCGCAATGTGCCTTATGCGGCAGACTATTCTACTGCGATTTCTTCCATGTCGTATACTTCAAAGATATCGCCCTCTTTAAGGTCGCTGAATTTCTCTAAAGTGATACCACATTCAAAGCCTTGGGCAACTTCCTTCACATCGTCCTTGAAGCGGCGCAGAGATTCGATAACGCCCTCGTGAACAACGATACCGTCACGGACAACACGAACCTTGGAGCTGTTGGTAACCTTGCCTTCAACTACATAGCAGCCGGCAATCTTCAGCTTGGAAATAGTAATCATCTGACGGATTTCTACGCGGCCTTGGATAACCTCTTTGAATTTAGGAGCAAGCATACCCTTGATAGCAGCCTCAACGTCGTTGATAGCGTCGTAAATAACGCGGTAGGTGCGTACGTCAACCTTCTCGGTTTCGGCAGCCTTGCGCGCGTTAGCGTCAGGACGAACGTTAAAGCCGATAATCAGAGCGTTGGCAGCGGATGCCAGCATTACGTCGGACTCGGTGATAGCGCCTACGCCTGCATGGACAACGGCAACCTTAACCTCATCGTTTTTGATTTTCTCCAGGGATGCCTTCAATGCTTCGATGGTACCCTGAACGTCAGCCTTAACAACGATGTTCAGCTCTTTGATTTCGCCTTCTTTAATGCGTTGGAACAGGTCATCCAGAGAAACCTTGGAGTTCAGCTTGATTTCCTCTTCCTTCTTCTTGGCGATACGTTTTTCGGCAACGCCGCGGGCAGTCTTTTCATCGGTGCTGTCCAGGATATCGCCGGCAGCCGGTACATCGTTCAGGCCCAGTACCTCTACAGGGGTAGAAGGCAGAGCCTTCTTAACCTTTTCGCCACGGTCATTGATCATTGCACGAACCTTACCATAGGAGGTGCCGGCAATAATGGTATCACCGATATGCAGAGTACCGCGTTGTACCAGTACGGTAGCAACCGGGCCGCGGCCTTTGTCCAGCTGTGCCTCGATGATGGTGCCGTGAGCAGGCAGATTCGGGTTAGCTTTCAGCTCCTGCATTTCAGCAACCAGCAGAATCATTTCCAGCAAGTCGCTGATGCCGGTTTTCTGATGTGCGGAAACAGGAACCATAATGGTGTCGCCGCCCCAATCCTCAGGAATGAGCTCATGCTCGGCCAGCTGTTGTTTAACGTGATCCGGATTTGCGCCCGGACGGTCGATTTTGTTGATAGCTACAATGATAGGTACCTTTGCAGCCTTAGCATGGTTGATAGCCTCGATGGTCTGCGGCATTACACCGTCATCTGCTGCTACAACCAGAATTGCAACGTCGGTTACCTGTGCGCCGCGGGCACGCATAGCGGTGAAAGCCTCATGGCCCGGGGTATCCAGGAATACAATCTGCTTGCCCTGGTAGTTTACCTTATAAGCACCGATGTGCTGGGTAATACCGCCGGCTTCGCGGGAAGTAACGTTGGTTTTGCGGATAGCGTCCAGCAAGGAGGTTTTACCATGGTCAACGTGACCCATAACGGTAATAACCGGCGGACGCGGAATGCGTTTTTCAGGCGGATCGTCAACCTCGGGAATCTCGGTCGGATCCTCTTCCGGAGCCTTCTGGCCAACCTCTACACCGAAGTTGTCGCCAATAAGCTGTGCGGTATCGAAATCGATATCCTGGTTGATGGTAACCATTACGCCCAACATAAACAGAGCCTTGATTACTTCATTAACCTCACGCTTAATGAGCTTGGAAAATTCCTGTACATTGATAGATTCGCCGATTTCAACGTAGGTCGGACGAACGATTTCTACCGGAGCCTGTTGTTGCTTCGGTGCGGGCTTCTTGCCGCCGCGGTTTACCGGCATCTGATGGCCGGCGCTGCGGTTCGGACGGCTTTCGCGGGTAGCGTAGCTGCCCTTAATCTGCGGCTTGTTGTCCTTACGGCTCTTGCCTGCGTTGCGACCGCCCTGACGGTTATCGCGACCGCCTTCGCTGCGACCGCTGCTGCGGCCTTCGCTGCGGCCACCGCTAACCTGTGCACGGCTTTCACCGTGTACGCTCGGGCCCTGCTGGCTCTTAGGACCTACAAAGATACCGCCCTGATGTTGCTGGCCATTGCGGTTACCCTGACGGTTGCCCTGACCGCCCTGCTGGCCATTGCGGTTTTGCGGACGACCTTCGTTACGGCCACCCTGGCCGCCTTGACGGTTGCCCTGCTGGCCACCGCGGTTCTGCTGCGGACGGCCTTCGTTGCGGCCGCCCTGACGATTTTCGTTACGCCCTTGTTGAGCGTTGTTGTTATTGCGTTGATTTTGTTGCATATTCCTCTGTCCGTTATTCCTATTCATATTGTTATCGTTTCTTTTAGCTGTAGCCTGCGGATGCGCAGGAGCAGCCGGTTTGCTGACATCACGTTTTTCCGTCTTCGCCGGTTTGGGCGGTTCTGGTTTTTTATCGTATGCTTTACGGATAACAGACATAGCCTTGTCATCAGCTGCACTAAAATTAGTTTTTTCGATATTATTTTTCTTCAACAGGTCAATGACCTCATTTACCGGTTTGCCATAATCCTTGGCAACCTCATATATTCTTTTATTACCCATTCATCCACCTCCAGACCAGATAATAAGAAGCAGACTCATCTGCGGAGCTTGCACAAGCTGCGCAGACAACTGTGATTTAAATCATTATTTTTTCAACAGCATGTTGGCAAAATTCGCATCGGTAATAGCCACAGCTATTCTCGGTCCTTTGCCGATTGCATAGCCCAGCTCATTGCGCGTCAACAGCTCAATTACCTGCACGCCTGCCATCTCTGCCAGGAAATAAATTTCCTTTTTTGAATTAGGGGCAGCATCTTGTGCCAAAACAAGTACCTTGACCTTGCCGCTTTTTAAGGCAGCACGCACAGCTACATCGCCGGAAGCGGTTTTGCCTGCCTTTTGCGCCAACCCTAAAGCAAAAGCAACATTATTGCCTGCCATGTTCGAAATCCTCCAGCAGCTGCTTGAGTACATCCTCACCGATAGGCTTTTCCAAAGCGCGCTCCAGACGTTTCTCCTTTACGGCCTTGGTAATGCATTCCTTATCGGGGCAGACATATGCGCCGCGTCCGTTCTTCTTGCCGGTGAGGTCAAGGCTGACCTCACCCTCAGGTGAACGTACAACGCGCAGCAGAGCCTTTTTATCCTTCATTTCATTGCAGCCTAAGCATTTACGCTGCGGAATTTTTTTTACCTTCATCATGCTTCTTCCACGGGAGCAGGCTCAGCAGCAGCCTCTTCAGCAGCCTGAGTTTCGCTCTTAATATCAATTTTCCAGCCGGTCAGCTTAGCAGCCAAGCGGGCATTTTGGCCTTCCTTGCCGATAGCCAGGGACAGCTGGTAATCCGGTACGACAACGCGGCAGATTTTATCTGCTTCGTTAACGGTTGTCTTAACAACCTTTGCCGGGCTCAGAGCATTGGCAACATATTGTGCCGGATCTTCACTGTATTTTACAATATCAATCTTTTCACCGCGCAACTCGTTGACAATAGTCTGCACACGCATGCCCTTGTGGCCTACGCAGGCACCTACCGGATCAACATTGCTGTCAGCGGTATATACGGAAATTTTGGAGCGCATACCTGGCTCGCGGGCAACGGATTTGATTTCAACAACACCGTCATGGATTTCCGGAACCTCCAGCTCAAACAGGCGCTTCAGCAGGCCGGGATGAGTGCGGGAAACCATAATCTGCGGTCCCTTGTTGGTGCGCTTAACCTCAACAATATAGGTTTTCATACGCTCATGGTATTGGTAGATTTCACCGGGAATCTGCTCGTTCGGAGTCAGCACAGCTTCAACCTTGCCCAAATCGATATAAACGTTTTGGTTTTCCATGCGCTCGATAATACCGGTAACGATATCATTGGCACGGCTTTGGAAGCGTTCATACACCTGTCCGCGCTCTGCCTCACGGATACGCTGTACAACAAACTGTTTAGCGTTTTGGGCAGCAATACGGCCGAAGTTTTTCGGTGTAACCTCAACCTCTACGATATCGCCTGCAAGATACTGCGGGTTGATTGCCTGAGCATCCTCCAGAGTCATTTCGTTAATGCCGTCAGCCTCGCCTTCAACAACAGTGCGCTGAGCATATACATGGATTTCACCGGTTTCTTTATTCATTTCAACACGGACATTCTGGTTTGTGCCTGTGTTCTTCTTGTAAGCAGCAACCAAAGCGTCATCAACAGCCTGGAACAAAAGCTCGGGGTCAATACCCTTTTCCTTTCCTAATTCCTGGATTGCTGAGATAAAATCTGCGTTCACTTAATAAGCCTCCTATTTCTTAAATTAAAAGTCTATATGCGGTCTGATATTCGCAATCAGCCTACGTTCAATGCGGTCAGGATTTTTGAATTCCTTACCTTTAATAATCTTTTTAACCTGTACAGCTTCGTCATCATGTGCTACCAGAATGCCGGTCAGATTTTTCATTCCCTCCCACGGAGTATAGAACATAATGTCAACCTTGGTGCCGTAGGCAGCTTCAAAGTCCTTGTCCTTCTTCAGCGGACGGTCAATGCCCGGAGAAGAAACCTCCAAAAAGTATTTGTCGGGAATAGGATCCTCTGCATCCAGAATCTCCGTCAGCTTTTCGCTCACCATCTGGCAGTCATCAATTTCAACTCCACCAGGCTTATCGAGAAAAATCCGTAGGTACCAGTCCTTTTCACGCACATATTCTACATCAACCAGAGTAAGCCCGGTATCCTGCAGAAGGGGTTCTACCATTGCGGTAATCAGTGCTTCAACTTCTTTTGCCTGCATCATTTTCACCTCCATATTAAGTTTTTCTTTCTGTATTAACCTTGCGGCCAACACCTGCCTCTGCCGCAAATGCGTCAGAAACATCATAATAAGCGGAAAGAGCGGGCTTTAAACCCACTCTTTCACAAGTCATACTTATTTTGGCTATCCTTATTATAGCATCTGTTGACAAGTCTTGCAAGTAGCTTACGCTATATCTAGTTATTATATGTTAAATTTTATACAGAAAAATGCTAAATCTGCCACGTAAAATGTATACACTGCGCTTTCCCTTGTCAGTGGCAAAAATATCTGCTACAGTAATACAGTAAACAGATAGAGATTGTGGAAAAAGTGTCAGTTTGGACAAGGGCGCTTTATCGACAAGCTTTTTATGAAAGGTGGTATTTTTATGTCCTATAATTTTGATGCTGCTGTTTCTCCCTTTATTAAAGCACTGCCTCCCTCCGGTCTGGCAAAGTTTCTTGATATTATGGCCGCTAACCCCAACATTGTGCCTCTCAGCGTCGGCGAACCCGATTTTGATATTCCGCAGGCTGTCAAGGATGCCGAAATCAACAGCATCTGCGAAGGCAAAAGCTGCTATACTCCTACGCTCGGCCTTTTGGAGCTGCGCGAAGCAATTGCGGATGATATCCATAAAAACTACGGCGTTAAATACGACCCGAAAACCGAAATCATGGTAACCGTCGGTGTCAGCGAAGCACTGTACACCACTATTACTACCATTATGCATCCCGATGACGAAATTATTCTTCCCGAGCCCTGCTACGTTGCCAACAAGGCCTGCGTTATTCTGGCAGGCGGCAAGCCTGTTTCCGTAGAAACCTATCAGGAAAACGGCTTTGTGCCTACCATCGAAGATTTGGAAAAGGCTGTTACGCCCAAGACCAAGGCTATTATGCTTGGCTATCCCAATAATCCGACCGGCGCTATTATGAGCAAGGAGCAGATTAAGGCTATCGGCGACTGGGCTGTAAAGCATGACCTGATTGTCATCAGTGACGAGCTTTATGCTCATCTTACCTACGGCGGCAAAACACACACCATGTTCACCTCCTTCCCGGAATTCCGCGACCGCACCATTATTTTCAACGGCTTCTCCAAGGCCTACGCTATGACCGGCCTGCGTCTTGGCTATATCATGGCACCGGCAGCAATCATCAACGCTATGAACATCCTGCATCAGTATGTTGTGCTCTGCCCCAACGTTACGGCACAGTACGGCGCGATTGCGGCACTGAAATACTGCCGTCAGGACGTTGACAATATGGTTGCCGAATACAGCCGCCGCCGTCAGATTATGATTGACGGCTTCCACAAGATGGGACTGCCGCTGTATGAGCCCGAAGGCGCCTTCTATGTTTTCCCCTGCATCAAGGAAACCGGCCTTTCCAGCATGGAATTTGTTGAAAAGCTGCTGGAGGAGCAGGAGGTTCTCGTAATCCCAGGCAATATCTTCGGTGCCGGTGGCGAAGGCTATATCCGTTGCTCCTATGCTTACAGTGAAGAAATCCTGCATAAGGCGTTGGAGCGCATCGCCCTCTTCGTAACGAAATACAGAAATCTGAACAAGGCGAAATAACTGTTATGCTGATTCAATATTAGACAAGTTCTTTTATCATATAGTATAATATACACAGCTGATAAAATATCAGCCGACGATTTTTGTATTTATCTAATCCCTTCCACTTCGTCTCACTCCTTCCGTGAGACACAAGGCAAAGAGAAAAGCACGGCATGTTCATGACCGTGTTTTTCTCTTTTTCAGCTGAAAAATCCATAGCATAAAAAGCTAAAGCTGCCAGCCTTCGGTCCAAGCCGGAGACGGCAGCTTTTTGCATAAAAGCATCTGCGTATAATTCTATCTTAAGTTAAAGCTTACTGCACGCGTAACGCGACAGCGTGCATTCTGCCCGTACTTGTCCTTGGCAGGACTGAAGCGCCATTTGTTGACTGCCGTCACAACGCTGTTATCCATAGCACCGTTGCCGGAGGAACCAACCACCGTTACATCCTCTACACTGCCGTCAGCACCCACCAGAATGCGTACAGTTACTACACCGGTTGCGCCGCTATTGCGTGCGGACGCAGGATATACAGGTGCGACCTCACGCAGCAGGCGTGGCGGCTTGACCGGCACGCCGCGGCCTTCGCCGCTGCCATTACCGCTGCCGTTGCCGCTTCCGCTGCCACTGCCGCTGCCTGTTCCGGTACCAGTGCCTGTACCTGTGCCGCTGCCGGCAGGAGCCTTCGGCCCGGGGGCTGCAGTCGCCTTTTTCCTGACAACTTTCTTTTGCGGTTTAGGCTTCAGCTTTTGGTCAATAATATCCTCCAAGCTTTGAATGATAGGCTCTTCCTGCTGTTCCGCCTGTTCGATTTCTTCCTCCTGAGCTTCAGCGCCGCCACCGCCGCCCTCCAAAGAAACCTCTAAAATTTCCGGAGGCGTATGCACAAAGCGGTAGCCGAAAATGCCAAGGCCGGCGGCAAGAACAAGATGCACAGCCAGAGCTACGGCAAAGCCCTTGCCAAATCGCTTTTGTTCGTCCTTCATTTGCTCTCACCTGTATCCGTAGCCAAACCGAAGCGTGTGACACCTGCTCCCTTCATTTTATCCATCAGCTGGATAATAGTTTTATAGGGCGCTTCGTCCTCTGCTCTGATAATAACAGAGAAGGAGGAATCATGCTTGCTTTCAATCGCAGCATTCTGAACCAGCATATCCATCTCGATTTTATTTTCATCAAGATAAAGGCTGCCATCCTTTTTAATCGTTACATTAAAGTTGCTCTTGCTGACATTCTCCGAATGCTTGGCAACCGGCAGGCGAATAGGAATCGTCTTGACCTCGCTCATATACATAGTGCTGACAATGAAAAATACCAGCAGCAGGAAAATCATATCAATCATTGGACTGAGCATGATTTCCGGTGACTTCATCACTCTTTTACGACGTCTGCGCATTTTTCAACACCGCCCCTCATTTACTCTGCTCGTTAGCTTTGAAAATATCAACCAACGTATCTGCGACCTCGTTGATATTCAGAGTTTCGGTTTTGATTTTACTTGTAAGATAAGCATGGATACACATACCCATAATGGCAATGCACAAGCCGAAAACAGTAGTAATCAATGCTTCGCCGATACCTGCGGTAACAGCCATCGGATTCTGTGTTCTTTCGTTCAAAGCGTTAAAAGAAGAAATCATACCGGTAATCGTACCGAGCAGACCGAGCATCGGCGAAAGACCGATAACAACGCTCAGATAGTTAATATTTTTTTCCAGACTGTCGATAATACGGTCTGCTTTAGTATAGACAATAGTTTCCAGACGCTGGCCGAGGTCACCCTTAATATCCAGAATTTCCTTAGCCATAGCAGCAGCCTCACCCTTGCTCTGCTCTGCCAGCTCACTGGCGCCAACCAGATTAAAGTCATTCATCATGCGGCAGAAGCTGCTCGCGAACTTTTCTCCGGAAATAGCCTTCTTATAGAAAAGATATCGTTCCACACCAATAGCAATAGCGGCAAAGGAACACATCAGCAGTGGCCACATGCAGGGACCACCCTTAACAAAATAATCAACAGCTCCGGCAAAAATACTCATACTTAAACCTTCTTTCAAAAAATAACGCTGCAATTTTTTTGCGGCAAATCGCAAGCTCATCATCCGCCTATACACAGCGGAAGGAAGTCGGCACAGCTCCCATATCTGATACTTGTTGCTATTTACTAGATGTTTATATTATAGCCTCTTTACTAATCTGCGTCAAGAAAACACAAACTATATAAACAAAGGCAGTACAGGAAAAATTCCCCGTACTGCCACAAGCTTTATGTTATTTGAAATACTTGGCGAAGGCCTGCGCCGCCGCCGACTGCACCTCTGCATTGAAGGCTGTATACCGCTCGAGCAGCAGGCGTCCCTCCGGCGTCAGCACGCTGCTGCCGCCGCTTTTGCCGCCTGCCGTGCTGCTGACCAGCGCAAAGCCCAGGTCTGCCTCCGCACGTCGCAGAATCTTCCACGCCTTGCTGGCCGACATCCCCATAGCCTTGTAGGCAGCACTCAGCGAACCGGTGGCCTCAATGCGCTGCAGAAGCTCCGCTACGCCCTTGCCGAAATCAATGCTTTCGTTATACACGCGCACCTTCACATGATAATGCTGCGGGTCTGCGTAGGTCATTTTACCACCCCTTGCCGAAGCCGCAGGCAGGATAGGTACACACTGCACAGTTCAGGCACAGTCCGCCCTCGCCCAAGGCCGCCAGCTCGTCGGCAGTGACGATGTCACAGGCCAGCACACGCGGCAGCACCAAATCAAAAACAGTGCGCTTAGCATACATCACACAGCCCGGCAGGCCCAGAACAGGCACCTGGTCTTCGCCGTAATACGACAGCAAAAACATGGCCCCAGGAAGCACCGGTGCACCATAGGAAACAATGCGTGCACCGGTGTTTTTTATTGCCAGCGGTGTGCGGTCATCCGGGTCAACGCTCATGCCGCCGGTGCAAAGCACCATTTCCGCGCCCTTTTCCTCAATCGCCGTTTTAATCGCAGCGGTAATCTGCTCCGGTTTGTCATCCAACACCTGCTTATAAACTACCTCTACGTTGAACTCGGCCAGCTTTTCCTCCAGCACGGGCGTAAAAGTATCCTTAATGCGTCCGTGGAATACCTCGCTGCCGGTTGCCAGTACGGCAGCCTTTTTGATTTTATACGGCAAAAGCTGCAGCAGCGGTTCATCACCGCAGAGCTCACGCACACGCTGCATCTTTTCCTTTTCGATAACCAGCGGAATAATGCGCGTACCACAGAGCTTATCGCCCTTTTTCACCGGCGTATTTCCGTGACGCGTCGCAATCATCATCTGTCCGAAGCTGTTCACCAGACGCAGACGCGCGCTGTCCACCTTAAACAGACCGTCGGCAGCGGCAGCCAGCTCAATCTTGCCCTCTTTCACAGGCGATTCATCCATCATGGTATTTTTGCAGATGTCACACAAAATGCGTGCAGCATCATTTTCGTGCAGCATGCTTTCGTCTGCCTCCCACACGTATAAATGCTCCTTGCCGATGGAAAGCAGCACCGGAATATCCTCCGGCTGCACCACATGTCCTTTGCGGAACACGGCATCCTTGGTAACACCCTTGATAATCTGTGTCAGGTCATGGCAGAGAACACTGCCGACCGCATCCTCAGTACGAATTAATTTCATGTTTATCTACCTCTTATTTAGCCTGCGCAAAGCCGTAGGCGGCAAAAATCTTCATAGCTTCTTCGGTCTGCAGGAAGGCAGCAAAATCCTTGGCAGCCTCAGCCTGCGGAGCCTTCGCCAGCACGCCGATAGGATAAATTACCGGCTTCTTTAAGGAGCCTGCCGGAGCTTCGGCAACAACAGTTACCTTGTCCTTCAAAAGCGCTGCATCGGTAGCGTAAACAAGGCCTGCATCGGCACTGCCTTCGGCAACCCAGTTCAGCACTTGTGTTACGTTAGTACCAAGGCTTACCTTGGACTGAATACCGTCCCATTGGCCCAGCTTGGTCAGCGCTTCCTTGGCATATTGGCCTGCAGGAACACTTGCCGGATCGCCGATAGCAGGATGCTTAGCCTTGCTGAAATCCTCAAAGCCTTTGATTTCGCTGCCACTTTTAGGCACAATCAGCACTAGCTTGTTTTCCAGCAGCGACTTCACCGTGCTTTTATCCATATAGCCCTTCTCGCTCAGCGCGTTCATCTGCTTGTTGGCCGCAGAAATAAACACATCCGCTGCCAGACCGCTTTCAATCTGTGCCTGCAGCTTGCCGCTGGCATCATATACGCCCTCAATTTTGATTTCCGGATGCTTTTGCTGATACATCGGAATGAGCTTTTGCGTAAATACCTTTTCCATGCTGGCAGCAGCAGCCAGACGCAGTGTTTTGCCGGCCTGCGGTGCAGCAGCCTGCTTAGCACTGCCGCCGCAGCCTGCAGCCATAACAGCTAACATCAAAGAAAATGCTAAGCATAAGAGTTTTTTCATTTTACTCCCCCTGTTGTTGTTTTGTTTTATATAAGTAAACATTAAGACCGATAACTACCAAAAGGCAGATGCCCACAATTACGGCCACATACCAGCCTGCGGCCTCCCAATCGCCTGCCGCGACGGCAAAATAAACCGCGAGCGGCAGTGTGCGTGTGCGTCCTGCGATATTGCCGGCAATCATCGCCGTGGCGCCGAATTCACCCAGACCGCGGGCGAAGGCCAGCAGACCGC
The DNA here is from genome assembly GCF_017968825.1 of Phascolarctobacterium sp. Marseille-Q4147. Lineage (NCBI taxonomy): Bacteria > Bacillati > Bacillota > Negativicutes > Acidaminococcales > Acidaminococcaceae > Phascolarctobacterium > Phascolarctobacterium sp. Marseille-Q4147. The sequence goes on from NZ_CP072874.1 coordinate 2,310,416, forward strand.
CGGCAATAATGCCCGGCAGTGCATTCGGCAGATGAATGCGCCAGAAAATGCGCCATTCCGTCATGCCCAGTGAACGTGCCGCCTCTAGCATGCCCTTATCAACCTGCGATAAGGCTCCGCGTGCACTGCGGTACATAAGCGGCAGCGAAATTACCGCTGCTGCCAGCACCGTCGCCAGCCAACTGAAGGCTATTTTTATACCTGTCAGCTGATAAATAAGCTGGCCTAAAAAACGGTTGTTACCGAAAAAATATAAGAGAAAGAAGCCTGCTACCGTAGGAGGCAGCACCATCGGCAGTGTTATTACAGCGTCGGCAAAAATCTTCAAGCTTTGGCTCTGCAGCCGTTCCACCCACCAGGCAATAATTACGCCGATAAAGAAAACTATTATGATTGTTGCTGCCGCAGTATGCAGCGAAATCCACAGCGGTGACCAGTCAATTGCGCTCATTTTCTTGCACAGTCATGGGCGCTGCCCTTCAGGATACGCAGTCCATGCTTCAGCTGCGGCAAAACGATTGCCAACGCTTCCTCCACCGCTTTGGTGCTGCCCGGCAGATTCACAATCAGCGTCTGTCCGCGCACAACACTAACGCCGCGGCTCAGCATTGCCCTCCGCGTAATCTTCAGCGATTCCGCACGGATGGCCTCCGCAATACCGGGCACATTGCGTGTAGCCACCGCCATAGTTGCCTCCGGTGTAACATCACGCAGCGACAGGCCCGTGCCGCCTGTGGTGATAATCAGATCAACCTGTCTGCTGTCCGCCAGACGTATCAGCTCACGTTCGATTCTCTTCTGCGCGTCGGGAAGCAAAACCTGCTCCACAATTTCGTAGCCTGCCTCCGCCAACAACTGTGCTGCCCGCGGGCCGCTGGTATCGACACGCTCACCTGCTGCACCCTTATCCGAAAGCGTCATTACCGCCGCACGCAAAGGTGCGTCGGCTGCAGGCAGCGTCACCTCCAGCTCCATGCCGCTGCGCAGAACGCCGCCATGCTCTACCGTAGCAAAAACGCCCTCACGCGGCATAATGCAGTCGCCCACACGCGCAAAAATCGTGCAGTGGCTGTGGCATTCCTTGCCAATCTGCGTCAGCTTCATCACTACGTCACCACTGCGCATGATGCTGCCTACCGGCAGCTTTTTGAAGTCGATACCGCTTACGAGAATATTTTCACCGAAGGCACCGATAGCGGCATCACCGCCGCGCGCATTGAATTCATCCACCTTTTCCGCACTCAGCAAACTCACCTGACGGTGCCATTTCCCGGCGTGAGCATCACCCTCGATGCCGAAATTTTCTTTGAGGACAATCTCATTAACCGGATGCTTTTCTGTACCCTTCTTTTTACTGATACATACAGCTTTAATTATACCCTTTATGCTTGCTTCCATACAAAATCACCGCTCTTTCCGCCCGCTTTGCTCAGCAGATGCACATCTGTAATCACCATTGCCTTGTCCACAGCCTTGCACATATCGTAAATCGTCAGCAAGGCAATCTGTACGCCTGTCAGCGCCTCCATCTCCACGCCTGTCTTGCCCGTAGTTTTTACCAGGCATTGCGCCTGTACGGCATAGCTGCCGTTTTCCGCCAACAGCTCAAAATCTACCGTGCACTTCGTCAGCTGCAGCAGATGGCACAACGGAATCAGCTCACTGGTGCGCTTGGCCGCCATAATTCCCGCGACGCGCGCCACGCCCAGCACATCACCCTTGGCCATACTGCCGGCAGCAATTTTTTCATATATCTCTCTGCTTACGCAGATTTTTCCCTGCGCCACGGCAACCCTCGCGGTGTCAGCCTTGTCGCTGACATCCACCATCAGAGCATTGCCGGCAGCGTCAAAATGTGTAAATTCACTCATTGTCTGCTCCTCCAAAGCTTGTATTTATCCGCCTATCTGGCTCATATTAAAGCGCGCTGCTTTTACATCAAAGCTGTGTCCCGCAGGCTTAGCGTAAATAATCTCCTGCATCGCCTGCAGCAAATCAGCATCACTTGCACCGTCACGCAGCAAGCGCTTGAGGTTCATGCCCTCGTTACAGTAAAGACAGGGCTTCAGCATGCCCACGGAGGTAAGACGCGCCCTGTTACAGACAGCGCAGAATTTATTGTGCAGCGGTTCGATAAAGCCCACCGGCATTGCATAACCGCTGATGCGCCAATAGCTTGCAGGACCGTTGCCGTAGCACTGTGCGTCTGGCTGCAGCTGCAGGCCTGACTGCTCCAGTTGACTACGGATTTCACTGCCGCTCACTCCTCGCAGATCAGCGTTGCAGTCTAGCGGCATCAGCTCAATGAAGCGCAGTGGTGCATTATATTTGTCTGCTAGCTGCAGCAGCGCCATGATATCCGCAAAACCGTTCTCCGCCAAAGGCACGCAATTCAGCTTGAACGGAATCCCTGCAGACTGCAGCTCCTGCAGTGCCTGCAAAACGCTGCTCAGTCTGCCGCCGGTAAGCTCTGTATAATACGCCGCTTCCAGCGTGTCCAAACTAACGTTAATGCTGTCCACACCCGCTGCGATAAGCGCAGGCAGCTGCTGCACCAGCAGTGTGCCGTTCGTCGTCAGCGTTACCTGCTCCACACCTTCCATTTGCTTCAGTCTGGCGATAAAATCACTGCAGCCCTTGCGCAGCAAAGGCTCGCCGCCGGTGATTTTGAATTTGCGGATGCCAAGCTGCAGCGCAACGCGGCAGATGCGCAAAAGCTCCTCATAGCGCAATATTTCGTTATGCGGCACATGCTCACTCACCTCCGGCTGACAATAGCGGCAATGCAGATTGCAGCGGTCGGTAAGGGAAATGCGCAGGTAATCTATTTTGCGGTTGTATTGGTCATACATGATTGTAGTCCTTTTTTACGTGAATTGAAATTAGTTTACAAAGCGTGAACAAAGAGTATCCCAACCCTTCCGTCTGCTCGCTATGCTCGCATCCACCTCCCCTTTCAGGGGAGATATAATTGTATTTTGAAACTCTAACTTTTATATGCTCCCTGAAAGGGAGCTGGCATCGCCGTAGGCGATGACTGAGGGTTGTGCTGCGATATATTAATTGCTCGTTAAGGCTTTGAGCTAACCTGTTTGTGTTCTGCTGTCCTTCTTGCCTGCCCCTTGCACTCTTCGAGTCGAGTATAACACGACCAGCATTTTTCATTTTATGAAAAATGGGTCTTAGTATAGGGAATGTGCCGAACACAGTGAGGCGAAAGGTGGCAAAGCGCTCCATCGTCACTCTCACCCGAGAATAACGCCTGCCAAAACAAATGTGGTCTTGCAACCACATTTGTTTTCAGCTTATTAAAATCTTATTCTTCGTCAACGCCCATAGCAATTTTTTCCGGGGTAATCGGCAGCGTCATGAAGCGCTTACCGGTTGCCTGATAAATTGCGTCGGCAATCGCCGGAGCCGGAGTATTGATTACCAGCTCGCCCACGGATTTGGCACCGAAGGGACCGCTTTCCTCATAGCTGCTGGCAAAGTCAACATAGATATGACCGATATCCTCACGGCAGGGAACCTTATATTGCATGAAGGAGTTTTCGTAAATACGTCCCTTGGGGCTGTAGGTTACGTTTTCCATCAGCGCCATGCCGATGCCCTGCAGAATGCCACCCTCAGTCTGCACCTTCGCCAGATGCGGGTTAACAGGAGTACCGCAGTCAACAGATGCGTAGAAGTTCACAACCTGTGCCTCACCTGTCAGCAGGTCGGTTTCAACCTCAGCCACACCGGCCATAAACGGCGGCGGGGACAGCACGCTGTTTTGCTCCACGGTTTCTTCCAGAGCGATATCATTATTCACCATGGAAGCAGTGGCGATATCAAAGAGGCTTACAGCCTTGTCGCTGACGGTATCACGCACCTCGCGTCCGTCAAAAACAACCTGATCCGTACCGCATTCCAGCATACGTGCGCCCAGCTGGCAAATCTTCCCGCGCAAACGCTGTGCGCAGATTTCTACGGCCTTGCCGGTAATATATGTTGTACTGGATGCGTAGGAACCGGAGTCATACGGAGACGCGTCGGTATCCGCACCGAATACGGTAATGTTATCATAATCACATTCCAAAACCTCTGCTGCCATCTGCGCCAGAACGGTATCGCAGCCGGTGCCCATATCAGCAGCACCGATCAGCAGTGTGTAATGTCCCTCGTCGTTAATTTTGAGGGTAGCACCGCCGACGTCGCAGTAAGGAATGGAGCTGCCCTGCATTGCGATAGCCACACCCATTGTGCGTACCTTGCCGTCAGGCAGCTGCTGCAGCGGGAACTTCTGCTCCCAGCCGCTCATCTCGCGTACCTGCTCCAGGCAGCGGTCCAACGCACAGCTTGTGTTGGGCGCACCATAATAAGCAGGCATAATATCGCCCTCACGCGTAATATTCATCTCGCGCAGCTTAATCGGGTCCATTTTCAGACGTGCTGCCAGCTCGTTCACAGCGGACTCCACAGCAAAAATTCCCTGAGGAGCGCCATAACCGCGGTATGCGCCTGCGGCCTGCAGGTTGGTGTAAACTACGTCAAAGCCGAAGCGGAAGGCCTCGGTACGGTACAGAGGAATAGACTTGTGACCGGAAAGGCCGACGGTCGTGGGACCATGCTCGCCGTAAGCACCGGTATTGGAAAGAGTATATAAATCAATCGCGCGGATTTTGCCTTCTTTAGTAGCACCAAGACGCACGCGCACCTCCATCTCGTGGCGCGGGCTGGAAGCTATATGACATTCATAACGCGAGAAAATCATCTTACTCTGCTTTTTTGTTTTCCAGGTAACAAAGGCCGGATACATTTCGCTGACACAGCTCTGCTTAGCGCCGAAGCCGCCACCGATACGCGGTTTAACCACGCGTACCATGGTTTTGGGGATATGCAGCGCGTTCGCAATAATGCGGCGGCAATGGAAAACTATCTGCGTAGAGCTGAGGATATTCAGACGGCCGTAGGTATCAATGGAACAGTAGGTTACGAACGGCTCCATCATATCCTGCTGCACAGCCTTGGTGTGAGTTGTCTGGTCGATAACAACATCGCATTCCGCCAGAATCTTATCAACCTCACCGTCCTCGATAACCTCATGGGCACACAGGTTGCGCTTATTGTCGGCACCAACCGGGCAGTTCGCCTTCCAGGTATCCTCCGGATGCACGAGCACAGGGTTATCCAGCGCAGTGCGGAAGTCAAGCACTGCGTCCAACAGCTGATATTTTACTTTAATCAAAGACAGCGCCTTGTCGACAGCCTTTTCCGTTTTGCCAGCAACAATCGCTACAATGTCACCCACAAAGCGTACATGACGGTCCAGCAGCAGGCGGTCATAGGGACTCGGTTCGGGATAGGTCTGGCCTGCATAGGTGCAGCGCTCGCCGTCCTGGTCCACATCCTCCCAGGTATAAATTGCTTCGATATCAGGCACCTTGGCTGCAATCGCGGTGTTAATGCTTTCAATAATAGCATTCGCATGCGGAGAGCGCAGCACCTTGACAAGCAGGCAGTCGTTCGGCACCAGGTCATCGGTATAGACAGGCTGGCCTGTCACCAGCTGCATAGCATCCTTTTTGCGGTAGGATTGGTTAACTATTTTCATCTGCAGCTCCCCTCCTTATGCCTGCGCCTGAGCTTTTTTCCAGGCGATGAAATTCTGAATTCCGCGCAGCTGTCCCTCATAGCCGGAGCAACGGCACAGGTTGCCTGCCAGAAATTCCTTGATTTCTTCTTCCGTAGGCTCGCTGTTTTCACGCAGCAACGCAATCGCGTTCATAATCATGCCGGGGTTGCAGAAGCCGCACTGCTCCGCGCCCTGGTCGGCAATAAAGGCACCGAACTGCGCTGCCTCCTGCTGCAGTCCTTCCATCGTTACGATGCTGTGGCCTGCAGCACGAGCTGCCAAAACAGCACAGGAAAGCACCGGCTTATCATCCATAAACACCGTGCATAAACCGCAGTTGGTAGTGTCACAGCCGCGCTTTACGCTGTAGCAGCCTTCCTTGCGCAGAAAATCGAGTAAAACTGTATCAGCTTCCACCATACGAGTCAGCTTTTTGCCATTTAAGGTTAAGGTTATCTCCATCAGTCCTTACCTCCCAGTTCTGTTAAACATCTTGCTGTCAGCACCTTAATCAGGTGTGTACGATACTCAGCACTGCCACGCGGATTAGTTTCCGTCGGCAATAAGCCTGCAGCATATTCCGCAAAGGCCTGTGCCTTCTCGGCAGTCATAGGCAGAGTTGCGAGCTGCTCTGCATCCTTCACCAGCGCAGCCTTCGCCGGGCGTGCGCCCACTGCAACCTGCACGCCTTCCTGCGTCAGCGCCGCCACGCAGGTCAGCACCGGAAAGTCGGTTTTGCTGATACGCACGGATTTATAGCTGTAATGCGCCGCAGTCTTTTTAACAATAATGCGCACCAGAATATCTCTGTCATACGGCATATTCACAAAATCTGCCAACGGCACGATACCGCCCTTGTATAATTCCACATAGCTGTCCATTACCAAAAGCAGTGTCAGCACATCCGAAAAGCCGAAGCGGCCGAACACACTGCCGCCTACGGTAGCAAGATTACGGAACTGCACACCTACAATATGGCGCAGCGCCTCCTTATTTGCTCCCTCACTGTAGGCGGTAAAGCCTTCATGCAGCTCTAGCCGGCGCAAGCTCACCATCGCACCGATGCGGAATTCTGTTTCAGTTTCCTCTATTGTATCAAGGCCTAAAGCCGACAAATCAATCGCTGTCTGCACATTGCCCTTGCTCAGGCGCATCCACAGCATACCGCCAAGCACGCGGTTAGGACGCTTCTGGTTCAGCTGCCAGGCCTCCTCCAGCGTTGCTGCCTGCTTATATTCACGAATTGTCAACATATACTGCCCTCCTGTTCTTTTTTTATTGCATACCTATTCCATTATATTTTACCATATTTTTTCTATACTTGAAAAGATAAAAAATGCACATTGGCTCATAAGTTACATTCTTCTAAGACATAAGAAAAAATGGATGCCTCTCTGTAAAGCAAGAGAAGCATCCACACTTAAAGTTTTGTTATTCAGATTTAAAAGCCTGCTTATTTGCCTTTTTTAGCACCCTGACGGCGGTTGCTGCCGGTTTTGGGAGCCTTGCGCTTGTCAACAACTGAATTACGTCCGCGCTTAGGTCCTGCGGGCTTTTTCTTTTTGGCAGCCACAGCAACGCGACGTGCCACAACACCGCCCTCCAGGTTTTGGCGTTCCATCAGAATTCCCAGCTTGGTTTCGATATTACGCAGCCATTTAACCTCGTCGGCAGTATAAAGCGTAATTGCTTCGCCCTCATTGCCTGCACGTCCGGTACGGCCGATACGGTGAACATACCAGTCGACATCATGCGGAATATCGTAGTTCACAACATGGGTTACGCCCTCAACGTCCAATCCGCGGGCAGCCAAATCGCTGGCAACCAGAATTTGAATCTTAGCATCACGGAAGGCCTTCATAACAGTTTTGCGCTTTGCGGGAGACATTTCGCCATGCAGTACATCAACATTGTAGCCCTGCATGCCCAGCCAGTCGCCCAGCTCCTTGGTGCGCTCCTTGCTCATGCAGAAAACAATCATCAGATAAGGATTCAGGCGGTCAATGAGCGCTGCCACAGCCTTATTCTTGTATTCGTCGGTTGTTTTCAGGCAAATCTGCTTGATTTTCTCAACAGTAGCCTGGTCAGGATTGATATCAATCAGCGCGCAGTTTTTCGTCAGCTTGCGTCCCAGCTTGCGCACCTCTTCCGACAGAGTTGCGGAGCAAAGCATCGTCTGATGCTCCGGCGCAGTCATAGCAATCAGCTCCAGCGCTTCATCCATAAAGCCCTGCTGGAGCATTTCGTCAACCTCATCCAGTACCAGATAGCGCACGCCGCCAAGGTCGGTGTTGCCCTTGCGGATATGGTCCAGCAGACGGCCGGGAGTACCGATCAGCACATGGCTGCGTCCCTCCAGCTTATATTTTTGCGTTTCGAAATCGCGTCCGCCGGTAACAGCCAGCACCTTGATATCGCTTTCGCCCAGGATTTTTTTCATTTCGGTAGCAATCTGCTGTGCCAGCTCACGCGTCGGCGTAATTACCAATGCCTGCACATAGCTTTTGGCAGTATCGATTTTTTCTGCCAGCGGCACCAAGAACGCCAGTGTCTTGCCTGTACCTGTCTGCGCACGGGCGATTACATCACGTCCGGCAAACAGCGCCGGGATAGCCTGCTCCTGTACCGGCATCGGCTTTTTGATGCCCATTTTCTGAAGCTGCTCTACGGTGTGGGCACAAACCTTTAAGGCTGCAAATCCATTTGTCATTTCACATTCCTCTTTTCCTCTAAAATTTATCTTCTGACCTTATGGTCGTTTTTCTCTATAACTTTAGTATTATATCATAAATCAGGCAGGAACGGAAAGATGCAGGCAAATTTTTCTGCTGCATATGATTGCTATAGCCTGAGAACTATCTCTGATTTTTATAATAAAGCATATAAAAATGCTTAGGCAAACAAATTGTACATGCGACAAAAGGCTCCTGCCGGCGATTGCTGACAGGAGCCTTGACTTATTCAATTTATTCAGCCTATCAAGCTGATATTTGCTTTTACATTACGCCTCTGAAATAGTGGCCTCTTGTAGTACCCGGCAGATTTTCCGGTGCCTCCACCGCACCGCCGAGAATCTTGCGGTACAGCGCCACAAGCTCGCCCAGACGCGCCGCATCGTAATCACGGCCGTCAATTCTCAGCGCAACCACGCCTGCTTCCGCCATATGCTGCACATTGGCAGTCATCGAAAGCTCATGTGCGTTCAGAATATGCATGCGGCAGAACTGGTCCGTAACAATCGGGAAGCGTGCATCCTTGCGGTCACCAAGGAACAAAGGCTCTGCACAGTTAAACTTGCAGGCACCCTTATCCAGCGCACCCAGGAAGCTGCCGCCTACGCAGTATTCGGAAACCATCATTTCCAAACGTCCCTGAATCATGCACTCCAACGGCAGCGGGCTGACGCTCACAAGATGCTCAACCTGCGCCATGGTCAGCTCGGGGCTGAGCACTGCGCCTGCAGCGCCCTGCTCCTGCCAAAACTGCAGTGTCTGGCTATTGAAGATGTTCAAAGACATATCTGCTACCAAATTGAGTGCAGCATGCTTCTTCGCCAATGGCCACAAGCCGTTGTTGTTTATGTAAACAAAATCCGGCTGCAGCTCTTCCCACAGAGTGAAGAGCTTGTCGAAATATGCCAGCTGTGCTTCTTTAATGATACGCGGAGTAGCAAAGGCCAGCTGACGGCCTGCCTTGCGCACCAGCTTGGCAGCCTTAGCATAATCCGCCTCGGACGGCAGCTGATGATTGAAGCAGTCACCGCCGAAAAGAATGCGTTCAGCACCTGCCTGCAGCGCAGCATTGACCTTCTCAACGCTGTCGCAATGCACTACCAGAACGGATTCATGCTGTTTAGCCTTATGTGCCTGCGGCACTAATTGCTCGCTGAAGCTGTGCACCGCTGTGCGCGCCGGTGCGAAGGCATTCAGACGCGCTGCATCCAGTGCCTCGCATGCCATACGGCGTGCTTCGTTCATTTCGCTCATCGGCACCATAACATTTTCATCATGCTCAAAGATCAGGCTGTTCAGGAAATATTCAGTCGTACCGAGGCGGTCCAGCTGCTTGCGCACACCGGCCTCATCCAGCGCACGCTTGCGTGCTGCCTCTACGATAAAATCGGTTTCTCCGTAGCCTACGTTGCCTTCAACATCCGTCAGCGTAACGGTCATAGGCTCGCCCAAACGTGCAGTAACAACGGCATCTACCGGAATGCGTTTTTTGGCGTCCGGTCCGAAGAACTGCTGCGCATAGCTCATCAATCTGCTGTCGAGCGTACGGAAAACGCGGTCATTCAAACGTACTCCGTTAGGCACATCAATCGTTACCTGCTGTCCGGTGGCAGCGCTCTGCACACTATTGCCGCCACACAGCATATCCGTAACAGTGGTGCCCACACGTCCGCCCACGCTTACCCAGAACTCCAAGCCATCGCCCAGATGCAGCTCCTTATCCAGCTTGATAACTGCCTTATTACGGTTTTTATCCAGCTTCGCTACACGGCCGATAAGCACGCCGCGGTTGTTGGGACGGCGGTCGCTCATCATCGTGCGTCCAGGACGACGCTCCAGATAAGCGGTGGTAAAGTCACGGTTGAAGATTTGCTCGATATTCGCCAAATCCTCCTCCGGCACGTTGTAGTCACCGGCAAGATAGCTGTCAATCGCACGGCGGTAAGCATCTACTACTACCGCAACATATTCGGGGCGCTTCATGCGTCCTTCGATTTTGTAGGACACAACGCCTGCGTCAATCAGCTGCGGCAAAATGCTCAAGGTATTCATATCCTTGGGGCTCAGCAGATACTGGCCTGCATCCTTGCCCTGCAGCATATCCTCATCCTTCGCGTTGAGCAGCTTATACGGCAAACGGCAAGGCTGGGCACAGCGTCCGCGGTTGCCGCTGCGGCCGCCGATAAGACTGCTCATCAGGCATTGACCGCTGTAGCATACGCACAAAGCGCCATGGATAAAGGTTTCGATTTCACTGCCTCGGCTGCAGGCTGCACCGATTTCCTTCAGGCTCAGCTCGCGCGCCAATACGCTGCGCTCCATGCCTGCGCCCATAGCGAAGTCTACACCGCTGCTGTTGGTAATGCTCATCTGCGTGCTGGCATGCAGCGGCAGTTCCGGCACAATTTTTTTCGCCAGGCGGATAACGCCCAAATCCTGCACAATGAGTCCGTCTACGCCTACGTTATTCAAAAACAGCAGGTAAGCGGATAAAGCCTCCAGCTCGCTGTCATCAACCAAAGTATTGACGGTAATATACAGGCGCACATGGTGCATATGCGCAAAATACACCGCCTTCGCCATTTCCTCTTCATCAAAATTGCTGGCATAGGCACGTGCGCCAAAGGCTTTACCGCCCATATATACAGCATCGGAGCCGGCGTTTACCGCTGCCTCCAATGCTTCCCAGCTACCTGCGGGAGCAAGCAGTTCTATTGTTTTCTTTTCCATATGTTATCTACCTTTCACGCACTGCTGCCAGCAGTCTGTCGTATCTGGCCTGCAGGCTTTGCAGCTCTTCTGCCAGCACAGCATTTCTTTGCTGCATTTCCAGCTCGAGCGCAGCATATTTTTCCTGCATTTTCTGTTCTGCTGCTGCGCATTTTTGCTGCAGCTCCTGCTCCATCGCAGCGCATTTTTCCTGCATTTTTTGCTCCGCTGCCACGGATTGCTGCTGCATTTCCTGTTTCAGAGCAACGCATTTTTCCTGCAGTTCCAGTCTGTCTGCAGCCAGGTCAAGCGCCGTCCAGATGGCGATTTTATCTGTCTGCAGCAGCTTTTTGCTTTCTGCCAGCTCTTGCATTCTTCTGTCTACCTCTGCTGCTATTTTCAGCACCTGTTCTTCGGAAGCAGAGGTCGTTAATGCATAGGTACTATTATATATTTTTACAGAAACTGATGCTTTTTCCATAAACACATCCTCTAGCTTATTCTGCGATAACGGTAAAGTTAAAGCTCTGCAGGCTCATTTTTTCCCAAGAGCGCTTGTAATCCATGCGGATATTATAGGTACCGGGCTTTGTAACTGCCAGCACCAGAATTTCAACGCCGGGCGCACCCATTCTTTCCTCGTCACCACGCGGAATGGTAAACGAGCTGCCTACCTTGCTTACTGCCGGTGAGCTGCAGGCAAATTGCCAGCCGTAGCCGGTGGAAGGATTGCTGTCCAGCTTCAGCGCCATCAGTCCGCTTGCAGGCAGACGCAGTGTTTTGCCTGCAGCCTTATCGGTAATTTTTGCCAGCTGCAGCAGGCGTCCCGCTTCGCCGATGCGCAGAGAGGTAACTACATCCCTGTAGGGCACAAAGCTGCTATAGGCAGTATTTTTTTTGCTGCGCACAAACAAGCCCTCTTCGCCGAAGAGCACATTATCATAATTGCCTAAGGCAGCCTTTACATTATCATTATCGACAAAGAAATCCGTAACCTCGAACTCCTTGCCGGTGGTCAAATCAAGATTCAGTCCGGCATATGCCTTGCGTCCGCCGTTGTCTGCCTCCAGCAGCAGGCTCACCATACTCGGACGGTTCAGCATCACCTTATAGGTTACACTTCCCTGACCGCCTACCTCTTTTACCAGCTTAGCTGCAGCGTCGCGCACCATAGCGTTGGCCTGTTTTTCCAGCTCTGCGGAATTACTGCCATCGATGTAGGGCAGCGTTGCCGTTGCCTTGCCTACAGAGGTCTGTTCGGTAAGCACCGTAGTCTGCTGGTCTGCCAGCACCGGCAGAGATAAACATAAGCATAATAATGTTGTCAACAGGATTTTCATAGCCTGCAGCTCCTTTCCAAAAGCAATGTTCCAAGCCTTGAACCTCTTGGTAAAAATTAAGCAGGAAGAAAAGCCCTCCTGCTCAATTAAAGCAATCGCGCTAAAACAAGCCGCCAATCGCTATTTTACAATCATAAACTTTTAATGAACTCAACAGCCTTTTCCAGACGTGCCAGAGTTCTTTCCTTACCCAGCAGAACCATAACGTCAAACATACCGGGGCTTACGGTGCGTCCGGTCAGAGCCAGACGAGTCGGATGGATAACCTTGCCCAGAGCCAGACCGTTATCGGCAGCAATCTTATTGTATGCTGCTTCGGTAGAAGCCAGGTCATATACATCATCAGCTTTAATTGCTGCAATGCACTGCTCCAGAACAGGAATATTTTCTGCCTTGAAGTGCTTAGCTACACCCTTTTCATCATATTCTTCAACATCCTTGAAGAAGTAAGTGGAAGCATCGGCAACCTCCTGCAGAGTTTTAACGCGTACACGTACAACGTCTACGAGCTTTTCAAAGTATGCTTCGTTGGCAGCATCGTTGAACCATTCTTCGGTTACCAAGCCGTCTTTAACGAAGAAGGGCTTAGCATCCGGCAGAATTTTTTCCAGCGGCAGCTCGGACAGATATTGGCCGTTCATCCAGGTGAGCTTTTTGGTGTCATAAATAGCAGCCTTTTTGCTCATCTGCTCCAGCTCAAACAGCTTAACAGTTTCTTCCAAAGTGAAGATTTCGCGTTCATCGCCGGGGCCCCAGCCAAGCAGAGTAAGATAATTGATGATAGCTTCCGGCAGATAGCCTTGGCTACGGAATTCTTCAACGGAGGTTGCGCCGTGACGTTTGCTCAGCTTGGAACGGTCCATAGCCAGAATCATCGGCATATGACCGAACTTAGGCGGCTCCCAACCCAGTGCTTCGTAAACCAGCAGCTGCTTCGGAGTGTTGGAAAGATGCTCCTCGGCACGCAGTACGTGAGTCATGCCCATCAGATGGTCATCGACACAAACAGCGAAGTTATAGGTAGGAATACCGTTGGATTTTACAATTACGAAATCGTCGAACTGGTCCATGTTAAAGGTAACTTCGCCATGAATCAGGTCATGAACGGTGATGCTGCCTTCGGCAGGAATCTTGATACGGATGGAATACGGTTCGCCTGCAGCAATGCGTGCTTTAGCCTCCTCTGCCGGAATATCGCGGCAGGTACGTGCATAACGGAACGGTTGCTTAGCAGCGCGTTGTTTTTCGCGTTGTGCAGCCAGATCCTCGGTAGTGCAGAAGCAGTAGTATGCTTTGCCTTCGTCCAACAGCTGCTGAGCATATTTTTTGTAAATATCAAAGCGCTCGGACTGATAGTAAGGACCGTATTCGCCGCCGGCCTCCGGGCCTTCATCCCAGTTGATGCCCAACCATTTCAGGCTGGTAAGGATTTGGCTTACGGAATCCTCTTTCAGGCGTTCAATATCGGTATCCTCGATACGCAGAATCAGCTTACCGCCCATTTTGCGGGCAAACAGCCAGTTAAACAGCGCAGTACGCGCACCACCAATATGTAAATACCCAGTAGGACTGGGAGCAAATCTTACTCTGACTTCAGACATTTCATCGTCTCCTTACATTTTAATTACAAATATAGATTGTCAATCAGACTAATTATACAGCTTTGAAGAAAAAAGTGCAAATATTAATCTGCGTTGCCGCCGTTTTTTATTTTTCTTCATGATTTAAAGAAAAAGCAAATCCAAAAGACTTCGTTCATAGAAAACTGCTTTTATTGCTATTATTTCGCATTTTTTCGTTTGTCTAACCGCCGTTTTCGTATTATAATATTGTAATGAAGTAAATAAAAGGAGGATGCTTATGTGCCAAACCCCAGATTGGTCCGTCGGTGACCGCTATCTGCGTGAAAACGTTCCAGAGCTCGCCCCGTTAGTTGACCGTTATTCGCCCTGTCCGTTAAAACCAAAATCTAAAGAGGTTTATTTTACTATATTACTGACCGGTATTATTGCCCAACAGCTGCCGCCTGATGTCAGCCAGCAGCTGATGAAAAAGCTCGAAGGCCTCACCGGCAATCCCATTACACCGCAGGCAGTGCTTGCTGCTTCCGCCGAGGACCTGCTCAGCATCGGTCTTGTTAAGCAAAAGGTGGATTACCTGCGCAGCTTTGCCGAAGCAGTGATCAACGGCAGCGTAACCATGGATAAGTTCGATGATATGACCGACAGCCAGATTACCAAGCAGCTGATGCAAATCCGCGGCCTCGGCCAATGGACCATCGAAATGTTTCTGCTGCTGGCTCTGTGCCGCACAGACGTTGTACCCAGTGCTGACTTCATCTTCAAAAAAGAGCTGCAGAAAATGCTTAATCTGAGCGAAATTCCCAAACGCGGCAAAATCAATACGCTTACGGAAACATGGCGTCCCTGGCGCTCGCTCGCAGTGTGGTATATCTGGCAAAAAGCTAACGATAGCGAAAAAAAATAACACAAAAAGCAAAACAAAACCGTCCTTCCCAGTCTGCAATTTGCAGATAACGGGAAAGGACGGTTTTTCTTATTCTCCGAACATTATTTACTGTTCACTAATCACTGAATACTATTTCAAGCTGGCAATAGCGGCAGCGGTATCCTCAGCTCCGTAAACATAGGAGCCTGCTACCAATACGTTGGCACCGGCAGCCTTCACCAGTTTGGAGGTTTCGGCATTAACGCCGCCGTCAACCTGAATATCCACGTTCAGGCCACGCTCGGTAATCATCGCATGCAGGCGCTCAATCTTCGGCACTACGCCTTCAATAAAGCTTTGGCCGCCGAAGCCGGGGTTAACGGTCATCAGCAGTACCATGTCAACGTAAGGCAGAATTTCTTCTACCGTACTCAGGCTGGTAGCAGGGTTCAGTGCAACGCCGGCCTTCATGCCCTCAGCCTTAATCTGCTGGATGCAGCGGTGCAGATGCTTGGTGGTTTCTACATGCACAACAATCTGGTCGGCACCGGCAGCCTTGAAATCGGCAATGTATTTTTCCGGATTTTCTACCATCAGATGGCAGTCGAAAAACAGGTCGGTTACCTTACGGATTTTTTTCACTACAGGAGCACCGAAGGTCAGGTTAGGTACAAACTGGCCGTCCATAACATCGATGTGTACCCAGTCGGCACCGGCAGCTTCAATTTTTTTGATTTCATCAGCCAGATATGCAAAATCGGCAGATAAAATTGATGGAGCAACTTTAATCATCATTTTCTTCCCTCTTTCTCTTGCAGGAGTTTTACCTCTGCTAACATTGTCAAATATGATTCATAACGGCTGGCAGAAATTCTTCCTACAGCCACAGCATCCTTTACACCGCAGACAGGCTCGTGCGTATGCGTGCAGGGACAGAACCTGCAGCCTGCCTCATAATCGGCAAACTCACGGAAGGAGGCCAGCACCATTTCGGCGGTCAGTCCCTCCAGCAGCAGATTGCCGAAGCCCGGCGTGTCCGCAATATAGCCTTCGTCGAACGGCAGCAGCTGTGCATAGCGTGTAGTATGCTTGCCGCGGCCGATTTTTTCGCTAACCTCGCCCGTGCGCAGGTCCACACTGCTGTCGATGGCGTTGATGGTAGACGATTTGCCTACGCCCGAAGGTCCGCCAAAGGCGCAGATTTTACCACGCAGACGCTCACGCAGAGCCTCCACACCGGTACCATTCTGCGCCGACAGAGTATAAACCTCGTAGCCGATAGGCTCATAAACAGCCTTCACCTGCTCAATCAGACCCGCAGGAGCGTTATCCTCCTTGTTAAGCACCAAAATCGCAGGAATTTTCGCCAGCTCTGCCAACGCCAGTAGCTTATCTGCCAGCAGAAAGCTGAAATCCGGCGCAGCACAGGCAAAGGCTACCACAAACAAATCCAGATTAGCCAGCGTAGGGCGCGGCAGAAAGTTTCTGCGCGGCAGCACGCCGGTAATCATCCCCTCTCGTTTTTCGCTGCTGCTTACCTCAAAGCCAGCGATATCGCCTGTTGCCAGCGAAAAACGGTTCTTCTTCATTTTTCCCTTTACCTTGCAGGTATAAGGCTCGCTTTCGCCTTCTACCTTAAGGTAATAATAGCCGTTATAATTTTTCAGGACTCTGCCCTGCAGCTCTGCCATGTTTACAGGTTCCTTTCGGAAATGAGCTTGCCGTCACAGATGAACTGAACCTTGGCATTGCCTGCATATTCCACCTTCTGACGCAGACGCACGCTGCCGTTTTGTGTACCGCTGTACAGTGTTGCCGTGCCGTTATCATCCGTCAGTACAATACGCACGTTGGCAGGCTTGCCGCTCGGTACGACAAAGTCAACGTAGGCGCTCTTCTTTTCGCCGCCGGCAGCTACAGTAATCGCTACAGCCGCGCCGTCGTTAAGGTTACTGCCTACACCCGGGTTGCAGGCCAAAACTACATTCTTCTTAGCGTTGGCATCCTGAACCTTTTTTATTTCACCAAGCTTCAGGCCTGCCTGCTCCAGCATGCCCTTGGCTTCGTCAACGGATTTGCCGATAATATTCGGAACCGGCTTGTCGCCCTCGTTAATTACCAGATCGATGGCAGTTCCTTTGGGAGCCTTGTCCAGGCCCTTCGGCGACTGGCTGAGTACAGCGCCGATTTTACCGCCGTCCACATGCTTGCGCGTTACCTTGCCGACCTTAAAGCCTGCATCCGCCAGCTGCTGCTCCGCCTTCGACAGCGACATGCCTGTAACATCAGGCACTGCCTTCAGCTCCGCGCCCTTACAGATGGTCAGGATAATAAGGCTGCCCTGCTTACGTTTTTCGCCGGCCTTCGGAGACTGTTCCATAACAGTACCGGGCTTAAACTTATCAGGATCGCCGTATTTTTCCTCCAGCTCTACCTTAAACTGCTTTTCCTCCAGCAGCTTCTGTGCTTCTACTACCGTCATATTGGTAACATTAGGCACCTCAATCTCCGCCAGATTGCGGTTGAAGATAAAGTGCGCTACCAGTGAAATTGCTACTACCGCAGCAGTAATCATTACTATCAGTTTGGTATAATTCAGCTTTTTCTTAACCACCGGTTTTTCATCCCCTGCTTTTTCGGAAGGCATTGCTCCCTGCTTTTCCTGAATTTTTTCCGGCTCTTGTGTTACAGCCGGAGTTACCTGCTTCGGCGGCAGCTCACTGCGCACCGGCTTCATAATCACCGTAGCACCGTCATCAGGGCTATCGACAACATTGCCGTTGGACTTCACCGCGCCCAGCTCCTGATGATAGTCCTCGCTGCTGAACGGGAAGAGCTTCATCTTCAGGTTCAGCAAATCGCGTCGCATCTGTCCGGCGTTAGCGTATCTGTCCTCACAGCGCTTCGCCAGCGCCTTGTTCATAATCTCCTGCATGCCCTCGGGAACATTATCCATGTAGTCCTTCAGCTGCGGCACAGGCTTTTCTACATGCATCATGGCAACCGAAACAGCCGTTGTGCCGACGTAGGGAACCTCACCCGTAAGCATTTCGAAGAGCACTATGCCCAAAGAATAGACATCGCTGCTGGCAGTAATCTTACCGCCGCAGGCCTGCTCCGGCGAAATATAATGCACCGAACCCATCACCGATTTGGAATAAACCATCGTCTGATTCGTGACCATTTTGGCAATACCGAAATCAGCGATTTTAGGATTCATATTTTTATCTATCAAAATATTCTGCGGCTTGATGTCACAGTGAATAATATTATGGCTATGAGCATGCTGCAGCGCATCTGCAAGACGCACAGCGATTTCCAGAACGGTATTCAGGCTCAGCTTATGCTCCTTCATATACTCCTTCAGAGTAACACCGTCAACATATTCCATAACTATATACTGGTTGTTGCCTTCCGACACAACATCATAAATGTTGATGATATACGGATGCACCAGACGCGCCGCGGATTTTGCCTCCCTGCGGAACTGCTCCAGCAGCTCGTTGTCCTCGAGGAACTGGTCGCGCAGCATTTTCACGGCTACATTACGGTCCAAAAGCTGGTCGTGGGCCAAAAAGACTTCGGCCATACCGCCATAGCCAATCGGACGAATAATCTCATAGCGTCCGTTCAAGATGGTCTTGCCATTTTTATCCATTACAGCTTTCCTCCCCCTGCGTAGTTAAATCAATCAGAATCAGAGACACATTATCGCGTCCGCCGTTGTCCAGGCTCTGCTCCAGCAGTTTGTCAGCAGCCTGCTCCGGATCTGCACAGCCGATAATCCGGCTGATTTCAGCTGCACGCAGCATGTCGGACAGACCATCGCTGCACAGCAGCAGCCTGTCACCCTCCTGCAGACGGAAGCTGAAGAAATCAGCATTGACTGTTTCCTCGACACCCAGGGCTTGCAGCAAAATATTGCGCTGCGGATGTACAAAGGCTTCCTCGTCCGTGATTTTTCCCTGTTCCTTTAAATCTGCTACCAGTGTATGGTCATGCGTCAGCTGCTCCAGCTTGTCGTTGCGGAACAGATACAGTCTGCTGTCGCCTACATGGCAGCAGTAGCCGTGCCCGTCCCCCGGCAGATAAAGCGCCGTCATCGTCGTTCCCATGCCGGAATAGCTTTCGTTGCTCACCGCCATTTTATAAACGTGCGTATTGGCCTTGTCAAAGGCCTCCAGCATAACCTTACGGATATTCTGTTCCTCCTGCTCATGGCGCAGGCTGTGTGTCGCAGCCTCAAAGGCTTTAATAGTAGACCTGCTGGCGATTTCGCCTGCCGCATAGCCTCCCATGCCGTCGGCAACGGCAAAAAGAGAAGGCTCGCGTACCAGCAGCGCATCTTCATTATTCTCTCTGACCAGGCCCACATGGGTTCTGCTGATTACCTGCATTATTTTTGCTCCTGTTCCTTGGCAAATTTAGCCCGCAGCTGACCGCAGGCTGCATCAATATCCTTGCCCATCTCCTTACGAACGGTAGCGTTAATCCTGTTTTTCTGCAGGATGCGCAAAAAACGTTCTACTGTCGCTTTGGACGGACGCTCAAAGCTCTGCTCCGGTACCGGGTTGGCCGGTATCAGATTAACAGATGCCTGCTTATAGCGCAGGTAATTGCTCAAAAGCTCCGCGTCCTGCGGACTGTCATTTTTTCCCTTCAACAGAATATATTCATAAGTTATCTGCCTGCCGCTGGCCTTGCTGTAGCTTTCAGCAGCTGTCAGCACATCCACGAAGGGATAACCATTGTTGACAGGCATCAGTGCTGTACGCAACTCGTTTTTTACCGCATGCAGTGAAATTGCCAGATTTATCGGCTTGCCCTGCTCCTCCAGACGTTTAATACCCGGAATGATGCCGCAGGTCGAAAGCGTCATATTACGGTAGCTCATGTTGCAGGTGTCCTCGCGGTGCAGAAAATCCAACGCCTGCAAAACACTGTCAAAGTTCAGCATCGGTTCACCGCTGCCCATAACCACCACTCTGCTCACCATTGCTCCCTGCTCACGCAGGCGCTCGTTGAACAGGTAAACCTGCGCTACGATTTCCGCCGCCGTCAGATTGCGTACAGCGCCCTTCAGGCCGCTGGCGCAGAAGGCACAGTGCATATCGCAGCCTACCTGGCTGGAAACACACACGCTGTAGCCGTAGTCATGGTGCATCAGAACAGTTTCAACCGAATTTCCGTCCGGCAAGCCCAAGAGCAGCTTGCTCGTCATGCCGTCAGAGGAATTCTGCTCACGCAAAATTTTCAGACTGCGCGGCAGCACGGTAAATTTTTCCTGCAACACGGCGATATCGGCCTTGCTCAGGTTGTGCATAGCGGCAAAATCAAAGACCGACTTTTGGTACAGCCATTGAAATACCTGCTTGGCACGAAACTTTTTCAGGCCTGCCGCCACAAATAATTCTTGTAATTCTTCTATTGGTAAAGCAAAAATATCTTGCATTCTCTTACCTCTATATTACTGCTTTTTCATCAGCTTACAGATATAAAAGCCGTCAATGCCGTCATTCTGCGGCAGAAGCTGCAGCTCCTGTACCTGTTCGCCCGTCAGCGGATGCGTAAATTCCACACGTTGCCATTCGGGATGCTGCGTTAAAAACTCTTCTACCAGATAATGGTTTTCGCTCTGCTCAATCGTGCAGGTGCTGTAAACCATGGTACCGCCATCCTTCACGTACTGTGCGGCATTCTTTAAAATTGCCAGCTGCAGCGGCGGGAACAGCTTCAAGTCCTTACGCTGCTTGCGCCAACGTGCTTCCGCACGGCGGCGCAGCACACCCAGACCGGAGCAGGGTGCATCAACCAAAACTCTGTCAAACGCGCCCAGCCATTCGCTGCGCAGCTGCAGAGCATCGTTCTGCAGTGCTTTGACGCTCTTCATGCCCAGACGGGCAGCGTTTTCGGCAATAAGCTCCAGCTTGTGCTCGTGGATATCGCAGGCGATAACCTCACCCTTATCCTGCATAAGCTGTGCCACGTGCGTTGCCTTACCGCCGGGAGCGCTGCACATATCCAGCACGCGCATTCCGGGCTGCGGCGCCAACACCGGCGCTACCAGCATGGAGCTTTCGTCCTGAATATAAAAATGCTGCGGCAGTGCCGCCAAAAGTGTATGCAGCGACGGCAGATGCTCTGCCACAATGCCGTAGGGACTCCATTCGGAAGCACGCACCTGCGCGCCCATTTCCGTCAGATCAGCCAACAGCTTGTCGCGCGTAGTCACCAGCGTATTAACACGCAGGCACACCGGCGCAGCCGTATTATCAAACGCCAGCAGGCGTTCGGTGCCGCCGCGTCCCCACGGTCCCAGCCAGCGCTTCACCAGCCAGCGCGGATGGTAGTATTTCAGTGACAGATAATCGGCATCCTGCTTTTCGGCATCGGGCAGGACAAACGCACCTGCCTCCTGCTTGCGCAACAGACCGCGCAGCACGCCGTTGACGAACTTGGCACTGCCCTCATGGCTCACCGAGCGCGCCAGCTTTACAGCCTCGTTTACTACCGCCGACGCAGGAATACGCGTCATATACAGCAGCTGGTAGGTGCTGATGCGCAGTATCGCCAGAATATCACCAGCCACCTTATCCAGCGGACGGCTGACGCACTGCGCCAGATACCAGTCAAGCGTACCGCTGGCCTTTACCGTGCCGTATACCAGCTCCGTTGCCAGCCTTCTGTCAAGGTCGCTCAGTCTGCTGCCGCGCAAATACTGGTTCAGCGCTATATTCGTATAAGCACCGTCCTCCAGCACCATACGCACCAAAAGCGCCGCTGCTCCGCGGGCACTTTCAGGATAATTTGCTTTTTGTTCCTTCCGCATGCTTTGTTTCTTCCTCATCATCTTCCATAAATGCTAAAATTGCTGCTTCCAGCTTATTAATATCTACCCGTGTATTAAAGCAGGGACCAAAGGGACGCTCGTTTAAAACGCCCAGAACCGGCAGAGGAAACACGTCCTGAATGCCGCTGGTCAGATCACGCTCGCAGGCTACGGCCACAATAGCCTTCGGCCTTGCCTGCTTAACCATCTGCCTTGCCAGCGTACCGCCTGTAGCTACGGCAAAGTGGCAGCCATATTTGTGCGCCAGCCCCAGCATAGCACCTACGCTGCAGCGTCCGCACTGACGGCAGTTCTCTACGTTACGGGTTATCTTATGTACGCAGGTATCCAGCTGGATACAATGCGGTGTTAAAATCATAATTCGGTTGGCAGGCACCTTCACCTTATGCTGCAGCACCAGATTGTTGCTGACCTCGATAAAGGACTGCTCGATGCGGTCACGGGGAATGTTGAACAAGCGTCCCAGTACTACCGCAAAGGGGAAAAGAATATTAATCGCCTTCCACGCCCAAAAATACAAAATCTTGAGTACCGGTATTCCCAACAGCGCCATAACAATTCCCAGAACGCCGCTGAGCATTGCCAACACGATAAGTACGCCGAAAAAGCCGAAGATTATCGGCAGAAAACGGCTGATTTCATAAAGTCCCGGAAAGGTTACCTTCCAGACCACATAAAACATCAACGCACCTAATACGGCGCTGATGGAGGTCAGAGCCATAAATATACGTTTTTTGGGCTTAAATACACTATCTTCGTTCATTAAAAGATTACTCCTTCAAATCACAGCCTGCTTCAGGCAAGCAGGTCGCCCTCCTGTACGCCGCGGCCGTTCAGGAAAACCTGCGCCGGCATACGTTTTTTGGATTCGGGCTGTACCTCGGTGATTTCCAGTACGCCCTCACCGCAAGCTACAAAGAAGCTGTGCTTGCCGGTTTCGATAACGGTACCGGCAGCAGCAGCGCTGCTTTTGTCAGTCATTTTGCTGCCCCAGATTTTCAGGCTCTTGCCGTTCGGCAGCTTGGTAAAGGTGCTGGGTGCAGGGTTGAAGCCACGGATGAGGTTGTGTACCTCCTGCGCCGTTTTGCTCCAGTCGATATGCTCCATGCTGCGGTCGAGAAGTGTCGCATAGGTAGCCTGCGCATCATCCTGCGGCTCAGCCACGGCAGTACCTGCCGCAATTTTGTCGATAACCTCGAGCAGCAGTGCCGCACCTTGCTCACGCAGAGCGTCATGCAGCTCGCCCATCGTGGTGTTTTCAGCAATAGGCACCACTACCTTATCCAGCATTGCGCCGGTATCCATGCCGATATCCATCTGCATAATCGTTACGCCCGATTCCTTTTCGCCCTTGATGATGGCATACTGAATCGGCGCCGCACCGCGATATTTCGGCAGCAGCGAAGCGTGTACGTTGATGCAGCCGTATTTCGGCAGCTCCAGAATTTCTTTGCTCAAGAACTGGCCGAAGGCAGCTACGACAATCAGCTCCGGCTGCAGCTCGTGCAGCAGCTCAACAAATTCAGGGGTTTTTACCTTTTGCGGCTGGTAAACAGTCAGGCCCTGCTCCAGCGCATATTCCTTAACAGGTGTCTGCAGCAGCTTGTTGCCGCGTCCCTTTGGACGGTCCGGTTGAGTTACTACCGCAAGAATTTCATGCTTACCGCTTTCGCACAGCGCCTGCAGGCTGCCGACTGCGAAATCCGGTGTTCCCATAAATACTATACGCATTTGTTTTCCTCCGTATATATTTTTTTCATATCCCGCTCAGGATTTATCTTACAGCATCCTCGGGATTTTCCTTCTGCTTAGGCGAAATGGTTTTAGCCTTGTCGATGAACAGAATGCCGTCCAGATGGTCCAGCTCATGCTGAATGCAGATAGCCAGCAGACCACTTGCGGAAAGCAGCATGCGTTGACCGGTTTTGTCGGTGAATTCGCATTCCACATATTCGGAGCGTTCTACCTCGCCTTCGTAATCAGGCACGGAAAGACAGCCTTCGCTGCCCAGCACCTTGCCCTCACGTTTAACAATCTCAGGGTTAATCAGCTCGTACAGACCTTCGCCTACGTCAATAACTACTACGCGCTTGCTTACACCCACCTGCGGTGCTGCCAGGCCTACGCCGTCGGCCGCATACATTGTTTCTGCCATATCACGCAGCAGACGCTGCAATTTTTTATCTATACGCTCTACCGGTTGAGCCACCTCACGCAGCACCGGAGCGCCGGCAATCACTATTTTTAACTTAGCCATTTTTGTTCCTCCTTGTATCTATTCCAATAGTTCATTATAACACATTACTACAGAAAAAAACAAATTCTCTGCACAGGCTTCCTCATATATTTAAGCAAATACTGCAAAAGCCTTCTGCACCAGGCGGATTTCCCGTCAGAAGCAGAAGGCTCTTAAGCTTTTTTGTTATCTATTTTTTATAATTGTTTTTGTCTGCCATACGGATACCGGTATTTACCAGCTTCTGTGCAGGCTTGCTGCCATCTTTTGCTGCAGCAGCGGCAGCCATCACAGCCTCGTAGCCCATTTTGTACTGATTCTGTACGGCAACGGCAATATTATAGTTCTTGTCCTCCAAGCCCAGTAAAGTCTTTTTGCCAAGGTCAAAACCGGTAACGGCAATATCCTTACGGCCTGCAGCCATTACAGCCTCCACGGTCGCATTGGTGGAGCCGTTGTTGCAGGCAATAATGCCTTTAACATTATGAGTGTTTTTGATTTTTTCGGTAACCAGCTTAACTGCGCCCGCTTCATCACCGTAGTTAATAATATAATCATGTTCGATTTTCCAGCTTGCAGGAGCAAATTTACCCCAGTTTGCCATAATGCTGTTCAAGCGGTCGGCAATCGTAGTGCTAGCCAAGGTGCTGACATGTACCAGAACTGTTGCCTCCTCGGATTCCTTCACACCGTTAGCCTTCATCTGCTCTACCATTTGCTGGCAAACCTCGGCACCTGCCTCCAGGTTATTGGTAAGGAAAGCTGCATCGTAATCATTGCTGCTCAATGCGGTATCAACCAAAAATACCGGTAGCTTCTGCTCGCGCAGAGTTTTCGCACTTGCCGTCATATTGGAGCTGTCTGCCGGAGCAAGAATTACTGCATCTGCTTTTTTACCGGGAAGCTCTTTGACCATATCGCGCTGCAGCTCCCAGTCGCCGTCCTTCATAACGCCGCCTACATAAACGTTAACGTCAGCCTTAGCTGCTCCGTCTTTAATGCCGCGGATAACTTCTTCCCAGTAGTTCCCCTTCATAACCTTAAGTACGGCATAAACGTTTTTGCGTCCTTCCTTAATTTCTGTTACAGGCTCAAAATCCTGCTTAGTTTTGGCGTTCATAACCTTTTGTGTCACCGCGCCCTGTTGCGCATTGTTGCCGCCGCAGCCGGCAACGCCTACAAGCAGTAAAGCCGAGAATAAAACTGCTAATAATTTCTTCATACCCATACTATCAACCTCCGCTTATTTATATGAGTAACATTTCAAAACTTGCTCATATGTTATCAACAATATTATAACACTTTTACAAGAAAAATCAAGCAATTTGTAATTTTTGTTTGTTTTACCCTAAACTCAATAACCACGTAAACATTAAAGAACAAAAGACTCAGCAAGCATTATATTTATCACAAATCAAAGCTGTTTTTCTGCGTTCAAATCAAAGCTAAATATTATTTTTGTCCTCTTTCACTTCACAATAGCTTGCGTCAGGTAAAGATAACTTTACAAAAGCCTCTTTCTTCTCATCAAAGTTTGTGCTATAATCTTTTATTAAGCAAGCAAAAACTGACAACAGTACAGCCCGCTTTATGATAATTTAGGGAGGATTTTTACATATGCTGAACCAGGTTTCTTTATTCACCGAAAACAACGAGGGTGGTTTGTTCAAAATCACTACCATTCTTGCTAAAGCCAATATCAATATTTACACCATGCTGGCCAATGACAGCGCCGAATTCGGCATCGTACGCCTGATTGTGGACAAGGCAGATACTGCTATCGAGGTACTGAAGGCAGAAGGCTACCAATGCCGTCAGGACAAGGTTATTGCCGTAGAGATGGACGATACTCCGGGTTATCTGGACGGAATTCTTGCCGCTATCCACGGTGCCAACATCGACATTTCCTATCTGTATATTTCCTTTAACCGTGATAACGTTAAGCCGGTAGTAGTTTTCAAAACCAACGAACCGGAAACTGCCACTTTCCTCATCGGTCGTGGCTACAAGCTGCTGGAAACATTTTAATAGCTGAGAATGTTTAGAGGCCGCCCGCTGAAGCAGGCGGTCTTTTTGCATGCAAAAAAGCTGCCGCAGCCTTCGCTACAGCAGCTCATACTTATCAGTTTACAGTTCTTCCGCCAGGTCAAGCAGCAATCTTTCCGTTTTTTCCCAGCCCAGGCAGGGGTCGGTAATAGATTTGCCATAGACGCCGTCATGTACGCCCTGAGCACCGTCCTCGATATAGCTTTCAATCATCAGACCCTTGACGATTCTGTTGATGTCCGCGTTCAGCTTGCGGGAATGCACAATATCCTTGGCAATGCGGATTTGCTCCAGATATTTTTTGCCGGAGTTGGCATGGTTGGTATCCACAATAATTGCCGGGTTCTGCAGTTGACGTTCTGCGTACATATCAATAACGATTTTCAGCACCTCATAATGGTAGTTGGGGAAGCTATTGCCGATGGGGTCTACATAACCACGCAGAATGGAATGCGCCAGCGGGTTGCCCTTGGTGCGTACCTCCCAACCACGGAACAGGAATTCCTGCTCATGCTGCGCTGCCGCCACACTGTTGAGCATAACGGACAAATCGCCGCTGGTAGGATTCTTCATGCCAACGGGAATGCCTACGCCACTGGCAATCATGCGGTGCAGCTGATCCTCGCTGGAGCGCGCGCCAACTGCGGCATAGCTCAGCAAATCGGACAGATAGCGGAAAACCTCAGGATAGAGAATTTCCTCCGCACCGGTCAGGCCTGTTTCTTCTACCACGCGCACGTTCATTTTACGAATGGCGATAATACCGCCCAGCATATCCTCTTCACCCTCGGGAGAAGGCTGATGCAGCATACCCTTATAGCCTACGCCGATAGTACGCGGCTTGTTGGTGTACAGACGCGGTACGATAAAAATTTTATCCTGCACCTTTTCCTGTAGCTTAGCCAGACGATAAACGTAGTCCAGCACAGCGTCCTCGTTATCGCTGGAACATGGACCGATGACCAGCAAAAAGCGGTCATCCTTGCCTGTAAAAATATTCTTTATAGCCTCGTCACGCTGCAGCTTCAGCAGCTTAGAAGCCTTACTTACCGGATAATCCTCCATTAAGGCCTGCGGCGACGGCAGCACCTTGATAAATTCCATCTGCATGCTCATAAACAATTACTCCCATTAATCAATTTGCTGACACCGGCAGATTTTTTGCAACATTCTACCGGTATTAGCAGTGTTAAATTTCCTATATTGTAACACAAACTCTGTTTTTATACAATCATTTACCATGTTAAATTACACTTACAGGGTCAACATTAAAGTATAAATTTGCTTTTTCCTTAAATTCGCTGTTCAACAGCGCCTCCTTGGTCTCTCGCAGGTCCTGCGCCTTCAGCAGCACATTGAAGCGATACAGATCATAGGCCTTCGCCACCAGCGAGGGAAACGGTCCTGCAATCAGCAAATCCTCCAGTTTGCCTTGCAACTTTAAGCTCTGCAGATAAAAGACAACCTGCTGCGCTAATGCCAGGCCTGCGCCCTCATCTTTATCCACTATCTGCAGCTTAAGCATCTGGGCGAACGGCGGATAAAAATAGTTCTGACGTTCCTGCAGCTCACGCTTGGCAAAGGTGTCGTAATCCTGCGTCACCGCCAGCTGCAGAATCGGGTTATCCGGATCATAGGTCTGGAAGATTACATGTCCCGGCCTGTCACCGCGTCCCGCACGCCCCGCCGCCTGCGTCAGCAGCGAAAAGGCACGTTCCGACGCTCGGTAATCCGGCAGATGCAGCGTACTGTCCGCCGCCAGCACTCCCACCAGTGTTACATTAGGAATATCGTGTCCCTTCGCCACCATCTGCGTGCCTATCAAAACATTGGCCGCACCGTCGGCAAAGCGCCGCAAGATATCGGCATGCGCAAACTTCGCCACAGTCGAATCCTGATCCATGCGCAGCACACGCACCTCCGGCAGCTGCTGCAGCTGTTCTTCGGCCTTCTGCGTACCGCTGCCGAAATACTTAATACGGCGGCTATGGCAGTTCGGGCACTCCTGCGGCAGCGGCATAGTATTACCGCAGTAATGGCAGCGCAAATCCTCGTTTTTCTTATGGTAAACCATTGCTACGGCGCAATGCGGACAGGTAATCGTCTGACCGCAGTCACGGCACATCACAAAGGTAGAATAGCCACGGCGGTTCAAGAGGACAATCGCCTGCTCCCCCGCCGCCGCCGTCATCACCAGCGCCTGCTGCAGCGCGCGCGACAGCACGCTGAAATTGCGCGCCTCCAGCTCCTTGCGCATATCCACAATCTCAACCTTTGGCAAAGCAGCACCATTAGGACGTGACGTAAGATGCAAATGTGTACATTCGCCCTGCAGTGCCTTATAATACGTGCATAAATCCGGCGTAGCACTGCCAAGCACCAAAGCTGCGCCGGTCAGGCGGCAGCGGGTGCGGGCAACATCACGTGCATTATAGTGTGGACGATGGTCCTCCTCCTTGTAGCTGCCCTCGTGCTCCTCGTCTACAATCACCAATCCCAGCTTTTCAAACGGAGCGAACACAGCACTGCGCACGCCAATCAGCACCCTTGCCTTGCCTGTACGCATGCGGTACCACACGTCGCCTCTTTCGTTTTGTGAAAGCTTACTGTGCGCCACAGCAATTTCGCTGCCGAACCACGCCTGAAAGCGCTTCACCAGCTGTGCTGTGAGCGCAATTTCCGGCACCAGCATCAGCACCTGCCAGCCTGCATCCACAGCATGAGCCGCCGCGCGCAGATAAACCTCCGTCTTGCCGCTGCCGGTAATACCCTGCAGCAAAAAAGACTGCGCACGCTGCACATCTATCGCCTGATTAATCTTTGCCGCAGCATCCTGCTGCTCCGCCGTCAGCTGCAGGCTTTCGCCACGCTCCTGCACCGTGTTGTAGCTGTTGCGCAGCACACGCTTCTGCACTGCATTCGCTAGTCCGTTCTGTGACAAAGCGCGCGCCACGGCAGAGCTTACTCCCTGCTGCGCCAGCTCGCTTACGCTAAGCGCACCGGTTGCCTGCGACAGTACCCCCAAGGCAGCATGCTGACCTTTGGCGCGTTTGGCAAGTACTCCTTCAGCCAACGCCTGCTTTCCTGCGGCGTTGATGCGGTAAGCCAACACAGTTTTTTCCTGCAGGCGCTCATTATAAACATAATAAAGCAGACGTCCCTGCGCGTCACGCACGGCACGCCGCTTAATGCTCGATTTTCCCGGCACAAAAAGACGCATCGCCTCTGCAAGCGAACACATATAATAATCTGCCATCCATTTAGCAGTAGCCAGCATTTCCTCATCAAACCAGGTCGTATCGCCTAAAGCTGCCGCCACCGGCTTCAGCTTACTTCTCAGCACTTCATCACTAGGCAGCGGCACACGCTCTACCACAAAGCCTTCCACCTTCTGGCCGCTGAAAGGTACTACTACACGCCAGCCGCTGTCTATAAACTGCAGTTCTTCCGGCACACTGTAGGTAAACTGACGGAATAAATTTTTTACCGGTAAATTTATCGCAACATTAACAGCAAACATGGCAACCTCCTGCAAACATACTTGTAGTTTATTATAGCATAAATCAGCGGTGCTGCCAAAAGGATATGCTTGATTTGTTTGTATTATGGCAACCAGAGCCACTCCTTGGGGAAACAAAATCCGCTGTAACTTTCATCGTACATTAAGATGAAAATTGCAGCGGATTTTTATAGATTATTGAATTTTCCCCAATTATATTGGCATCATTCACAATCCATTCTTTCTATTTTGAAGATGACCGGCCTTGTGCCATCGTTGCAACAAGCAATCATAACCTTATCATCTTTCGTCCAACCATGCATGATGCTTCCACCTTGCAGAGCCGTATAAATGTAACGGCTGATAGCATCCCACGCCTCAGAACAGAACGGAACCCCTTTTGTTCCGCAATGCATCGTTCCCGGTGACTGTAAACAGCCCTCATCCGGTTTGCCGGATTTCACAAGCGTTCCCGCACCCATGTGCCAGAAGTCGTCCCTCTCATCGTTGCGGTAAAACAGAAACTCATCACCCACATAGTAACAGGGGCATTTCCCACTGTCCGGAACAGCACAGTATTCCTGCTGTAATTCCGGGTATAATTTTTTGTCTAAAACCGTGACCTTTACTTTATACTGCATTTTCTTTTCCTCATTTCCAAAAAGTACTTATTTAAAATAGCAGGCGCTATCTTTTCGCTTTACCGCTTTCGGCTCATTGTCCGCAGCATAACCTAAAGCAAGGATGCACACATTCAAAAACAGCTTCGAAACGAAAACCAGTGTGCCCACTTTCCGTTGCCCCACTGATAAATTAATCTGCTAGCAATGCAGATATTCCATGCCTATGCGGACTACTTTTATCCTCCTGTTCTTAATAACCTCGCATGGAAATGTTCATCATCTCGTGGTATAATATCTTCAAACTTTTCCGAGTGCGAGGTGATTTCCATGTTGAAACCACGATATTATTTTGCAGATGACTTCCGCATCTTTTATGAATACTTTCTTTCCCAACCCCATA
Organism: Phascolarctobacterium sp. Marseille-Q4147; assembly: GCF_017968825.1. Classification (NCBI taxonomy): domain Bacteria; kingdom Bacillati; phylum Bacillota; class Negativicutes; order Acidaminococcales; family Acidaminococcaceae; genus Phascolarctobacterium; species Phascolarctobacterium sp. Marseille-Q4147. Next base: position 2,340,916 of record NZ_CP072874.1, read on the forward strand.
CAGAGCGAACATTTCATAAAGGTGATTACCTCTGGAATCCCGGACAGCCGTATGATCGTGTCCAATACTATGTATCCGGCGCATCTGTTCATTTTTCTGAACACGAAAGCGGAAGACGGAAAATCATCAGCTTTCATGGACCGGGGACGCTTTTTCCAGGATATCACACAAATGACTTTCGCATTGAGCAGTCTCTGACAACCGTTGCACTCTCTGAAATTAAAGTACTGGAGTTTACTGTGCCGCAGTTCAAAGCTATGTTTGAAGAAAATACATCACTGGCTGAGAGTGTTGTCAACTGGTATTCGATGTATGTCAACCGCTTTCTCTTTGAAACTATCCACCAAGAGTTTAATTCCTCTCAGGTAAAGCTCTGCAATCTCCTGTATTTGCTGACCATGAATCAACCATCCAATTCCGGACTGGTTATTGAGATGACGCAGGAAGATATTGCGGACATTCTTGGCATGAGCCGGGTTCAAATAACGCGGGAGCTGACCGACTTGAGAAACAGAGGAATTCTATCCACCACCCGCGGCAAATTGACCGTTACAGACCTTCCGACACTGGCATCCCTGTGTACTGATGAAACCATGTAGTCATTCGAGGTTACGTGTTTATTATACTCAACAGAATTTGTTTCGTCTGCTTCTGGTGAAGCACATAAAAAGCAGACTCTGAGCATAGTGTTCAAAATCTGCTTCAATATCAATCATTCAGTTTTTAAATAACCTATTCTTTCTCTCTTTCTTGCGCACTACGCTCAAAGTATCTTCTAATAATCGCTAATTGTTCTTCTACCGTTTTAGGCAAATCATCAAGCACGAATCCTTGAACATCTTCCTGTATGTTGTCGCCTGTGTGTTTTTTTACTTTTTCCATACTAGCAATCCCCTCGTTCAAGGTTAAGCAAAATAATTTTTGCAAACCACAGGGTAACACACTCCACATGAAACGATACGATAGGCTGAATTTCTTGGCTGTTTTGCCGTTTATGGGAACAATTCCATAGCCTTTTTCGTGTTTGAGCCGTTTGCAGGAATATATATACGTGCTTTCACTTGACTGAACCGTGTCAAAATGAATTACAAACTCATTAGCATTTGTTCTAATTATTTCATTACCGCATCATCTGAAATATGTGAAATAAAATACTTATCGGCATCTTCACTACATCTTCCTTGCGTCATAAGAATGTGTAGTGTGACAGGCATTAAACCCTCTTTCAATCCGTCAACCCTAATATGGGGAACAAATTTCATCACAAATAACAGAATATGCTCCCCAAGATAGGATTCGTATTTGATTTACATTGTTTTCCAACAGCGTTCTTTCATGAAAGTGGCGATAACAGAAATATCTTCACCATCATAATATTTTACAAACAACTGCTTGAACTGCGGCACTTCCTTTTCGGGAATTACCAGAAAACCGCCACCGTGTGCAATCAGATAATGATTTGCAAAAATTACAGATGCTCGTTTATTACCATCCAGGAATATTTGTGTTTTCATAAAATATAAACACAGTTTGATAACAACATTGATAGCCTCATCATTTTCTTCGGCAATCTCGCGAATCCTGTCTTTTACTTCCAACTCATTAGGCAACGGCGGAACATAGGATGAACCACCAATCGTGACTGGTACGCCACGAATACGGCCACCCTCGGCAAAGAAACCTTCATTAACAAGCCTTGCAATGTGACTGAGCATATAGTAGTCGGAAAGACTGGCAACCACATCACGGTCAAGGATAAACTCCCATGCGTGTTTTAAGTTCAAAATCTTTTGAACATCAGTAGCTGTCATACCAGATACTTTTCCGTTTTCTATGATTTCTTCTGTCTGTGGGAATGATGTAGCAACACCCTCCAAAACAGCCTGATTATAGATATTCATTTTCATATTTGCTCGTGCAAATGCAATATTGTTTATCACATCAGCAGAAAGTTCATCTTCCGAATATCCGGCGGCAGCAAGCTGCTTTTCTATACCACGAAGTTCTTTTCTGATTTCTCTGGCTTCTCTCGCGTTACGAAGAAGCAGATTATATAATTCTTCTGTATATGTGCCTACATAAGTCGATGTCTGTTTACCTGCCACACGCTTTCTGACATATAGATATTTTCCATCTCCACGCTCTTTGATTTCAGGTGTCCCATCATAAGGCATCAGATTCAATCTTACATGAAGGTCTGCTCGACTTCTTAGTAATTCCTGTATATCTTGATATTGAACTGCCATAGCATTTCCTCCTTTGGGGAATAAATTGTATAATTATTATAGCGTAATGCTCCCCAATATTCAATATGAATTAGGGAACAATTTCTTAACAAATAGCATTGAAATGTTCCCCAATTCAATATGCACAGGAATTTGTACCATCTGCACAGCATTCCAACGGTCATAGGCAATTTCACGGATGTTATATTTCTCACCTAGGGACTCGATGAATTTCTCAATTTATCCGTAATGGACTACATTGCCCTCGGTAGTCATAAGCAAGTCCTTACATTCCCAAATACCATACGGTACATGGTCCGACGCACACGAAGGTCGATGTTGTCTTCCAGAATCCAGTATTTCAAAAAGTCTTCTATCAAGCGGTTTTAAGCATATTCTGTTGTCTGTGCGGTATCGTTCAATCACACAACGTTTTCATCTGTTCATTGAAGTAATTAGATGGTATAATGTTCATAGTGCAAGCCATTCTTTCCGGTTTTGGGTTCTGCAAATTCATTATATCAATTAAGAGAGGCTTGTGCTATTTTTATATTCTCAGGTTAATCCCAGTTATGAGCTGCATGTCTGTGATCTGCTGTGTGGAAAGTTTGAGTAAAGATATTATAAAATAGAAGACTGCATATCTATGTTTGCTAGAAAATTCTTTTTGATTGGAGGACATTGCCATGGCATATGGAAAAAGTATCAATCTCTTTCTCATTGACGGAGATGCAAACGGGCGTATAAAGTGTACTCTTGCCAACTGGACAGGTGTCGCTTATAAAATTCCCAGAACAGAGTTAGACCTTTGTAAGGAACGGAAAGACCTTAAACAAAGTGGTGTATATTGCCTCTTTGGCAAAACTGAAGATACTGATGACGATGTTGTTTATATCGGACAAGCTGGGGCAAGAAAAAACGGCGAGGGTATTTTGAACCGATTGCAGGAACACAAGCGTAGTCCAGGAAAAGATTACTGGACAGAAGCAATCGTTTTTACAACATCTAACAACTCCTTTGGTCCTACGGAAATCAGTTATCTTGAAAATCGCTTCTGTGGGTTAGCTAAGCAAGCTAAGCGCTATGTTGTTAAAAATGAAAATGATCCAACGCCCGGTAATATTACGGAAGAAAAAGAAAGCGAGCTTGAAGAGTTTATTGATAATGCAAAGATTATCATGGGCACTCTCGGTCATAAGGTATTCATCCCCATTATAACACCTTCCGCTGCTTCTGTTTCTGCCACTCCTGCAATTGCGATTCCAGACGCAGCAGATGAGATTCTGTATTTTAATCACTCCGGAGTAAAAGCCACAGGAAAAAGAACCACAGAGGGTTTTGTCGTGCTTAAAGGCAGTCATATTACTTCAAAACTTACAAAAAGCTGTCCTGAGCCTACATTGCGCAATCGCAAGAAATACGCAAACAAAATTGATGAAAACTTCTGCTTAATGGAAGATATCCTTTTTTCCAGTCCTTCTTCAGCCGCATCCTTCATAGGCGGCGCCAGTCTCAGCGGAAACGCTACATGGTGCAATGCAGAAGGCATAACACTCAAAAATTTAGAACAGAACTAAAGCCTGCTCCAGTCAAGAAAATACTTCTTGACTGGTTTTTTTATCTCTCCTATCCACTCAACCCTCGCCATTTTCATTCTGTCAACTCAACCCTCGGATTTCTGCACTTGTTATGTTCCTATAAAGTAAAAATCGGGCATCCGTACAACTCGCATGAAGTTATCGAATACCCGAAAATGCTTTATTTTAAGCCTTTTTTATATTTACTTCTGTACCTTAGTCATCAATACTACTGACTCAACATGGCTCGTCATCGGGAACATATCCACCGGCTGCGCTACAATCGCCTTATACCCATGCTGCTCCATAAACGCCAAATCACGCGCCAAGGACGCAGGGTTGCAGGACACATAGACAACGCGCTCAGGCTGCACCTCGGCAATCGCCGCCAGCACCTTCTGCTCGCAGCCCGCACGCGGAGGATCTACCACAACCACGTCCGGACGCACACCGCCGGCCAACAGCTTTGGCAGCTCTATCGCCGCATCACCGCAGATAAATTCCGCATTAGCGCATTTATTCTCCTCGGCATTTTTCTTGGCGTTTTCAATCGCAGGCGCCACAATCTCGATACCATAAACCTGTTTGGCGTGGCGCGCAAGATACAGGGAAATCGTACCGGTACCACAGTAAACGTCCACTACGGTTTCCTTACCGCTCAGCGCCGCAAACTCCAACGCCTTGTTATACAGCTTTTCGGCCTGCTCACTGTTCACCTGGAAGAAGGCCTGCGCGGAAATATTAAAGCTAAGGCTGCCCAAGCTATCCTTAATCGCCTCTGCGCCATAAAGCACGCGCGTTTTGCTGCCCATAACCACATTCGTCTGCTTTTTATTGATGTTCTGCACCACGCTCACAAGTCCCGGAACATAACGCTTCAGCCATTCAATCAGCACGCCACGGTGCGGAATGTCATAGCCGGAGGTAATGATAACCGCCATCACCTCTCCGCTGTGTACGCCAACACGTCCCATAATATGGCGCACAAGTCCCTTGCCTGTCTTTTCGTCATAGGCGCTGATGTTATAATGCTGCATCCAGGTGCGCACCGTTTTCATAATCGCATTGTTCGCCTCTTTGGAAATCATGCAGGCATCCGTATCTACAACGCTGTGCGTTGCCGTCGCATAACAGCCTATATGCAGCACTCCTTCAGCGTCCGCTGCCGCCGGGAACTGCATCTTATTGCGGTAGCTCCACGGCTCCGCCGCCCCCAACACCGGCAATGCCTCTAAGTCCAGATGTCCGATTCTGGTGAGCGCATCCTGCACCTGCTGACGCTTGCAATCCAGCTGTCCCTTATAGCTCAAATGCTGCAGCTGACAGCCGCCGCATTCCTTATACACCGGGCACGCAGGCTCCACACGCTCGGCAGATGCTTTAACAATCTCCTCCAGCGCACCAACTGCATAGCTTTTCTTCACCAGCGTAATTGTTACGCGCACCTCTTCCTCAGGCAGCGCGCCTTTGACAAAGACTGTAAAGCCTTCATACTTGCCAACGCCCTCGCCGCTGCTGCCAAGACCATTGACAGTTAACGTAATATTATCCCCCTGTTTTACAGGAATTATCTGCTTCATATATTTCCACCTGACCTTTTCGATTTTATTGTATATATATCTAATTATATCACAAAAACAGCCTGCAAAGAAACAGCAGCACGCTAAGATAATGCTTTACATCAATTCCGTAGCCTACATAACGCCAAAATATCACTTTGCATCTTTACTGTAATTGTGAGAAGTGTGCAACATTTTCTGTAAAGCTATATACTTTGCATATAACATAAGCTATAATTAAGTTAGGGACATTGAGTTTCCGGGTCTATAAAGGTTTTATTTTGCGAAAGGAGCGATGCACAATGACAGTAAAATTTTTGAAATGCAGTATTTGCGGTAATATCGTCGGCCTGATTCAAGACGGCGGCGGCGAGCTTGTCTGCTGCGGCAAGCCCATGCAGGAGCTTGTTGCCAACACCGAGGACGCAGCACAGGAAAAGCATGTGCCCGTAATTACCGTTGATGGCAGCACGGTGCGTGTAGCTGTAGGCAGCGTGGAGCATCCCATGATTGAAAAGCACTATATCCAATGGATTTATCTGCAAACAACTCATGGCGGTCAGCGCTATATCTTAAAGCCGGGTGACAAGCCGGAGGCTGTTTTCGCTCTTGCTGAAGGTGCAGCTCCGCTCGCCGCTTATGCTTATTGCAATCTGCACGGATTGTGGGCGGCAAAGCTGTAACAGCTGACGCCTTACATTCATAGAACACTTCTTTTCTCAGTGTCGGAGTCCCGACCGATAACGGTCAGGGGCTCCGATACTTTTTTATTGCCTGAAAGCTAAAAATAAAACCGGCCTCCGACAGCTACATGTAATAGCATATCCGAGACCGGTTAAATTACAAAAACAATCACGCGAGGCTTATGGTCTTAAGCCCCAAAGGCTGTTCAAAAAGCACAGCGGAAGAATTATTTTTCTACCCACAGGCCCTTTTCGTCTTTTTTGTAGCCGGCAAATTCGATTGCCAGCGCAGCCATAACCTTGGTTGCGTCCTTAATCTGTACGTTCAGCTCTTCTGCGCGGATGAAATCATCGTGGCACATTTCGCTGGGGTTTTTGCCGGTGAGCAAAACGTATTCGTTCTGCATTTCTACAAGTGCTTTTGCTTCTGCATTAAATTGTTCCATTAGACTAATCTCCTTAGCTTTTATTATTGTACGATAACGCTCAGGTCACCTACAGCATGGGTAATATCCTTAACTGCTGCCAAGAGTGCCAGACGGTTGTTCTTCACGCGAACGTCCTCGTCCATAACCATAACGTCTTCGAAGAATTTGTTGATCGGGTCAACCAGCTTAACTGCTTCAGCCAGAACTGCAGCATAGTCATACTTGGTTGCTGCAACCAGCACTTCCTTGCTGGCTGCCATAGCAGCATTGTGCAGAGCGCCTTCAGCTTCAACTGCAAAGAGCTGCGGGTTGATAGCGGATTCTTCTTCAATCTTCTTGCACAGGTTAGCAACACGGGTTGCAGCCTGAATCAGTGCCGGAGCCTCTGCGGAAGCAACGAAGCTGTTCAGAGCCTTAGCACGGGCAACGAGATCGGTGAAGTCGTCGTTCATCTGGTCAGCCAGAACTGCGTCAACTACGTCATAACGGATGCCCTGATCCATCAGCATGTTGCGCAGGCGCTGTTTCATGAACTCAGCAATCTGCGGTACGAGCTTTTTGGTGTCCTCTGCCGGAATGTTCAACAGGTACAGAGCGCCGGCGATAACCTTGTACAGAGATACATGGTAGTTGCCGTCCAGCAGAATGTTGATAATGCCCAGAGCCTGACGGCGCAGTGCATACGGATCCTGAGAGCCGGTCGGAGCCAGACCGCGGCTGAATGTAGCGCAGATGTTGTCCAGCTTGTCGGCAATACCGGTCAGACGGCCGATATCGGTAGTCGGCAGCTCGTCACCGGCAAAGCGCGGCAGATAATGCTCGTAAATGCCAAGTGCAACCTCGGGAGCTTCGCCGTCGAGCTTAGCATATTCGCGGCCCATAACGCCCTGCAGCTCGGTGAATTCGATAACCATGCCGGTTACAAGGTCGCATTTGCACAGCAGCGCAGTACGCTCCAGCTTTTCTTTATCAACCTTGGCATTAATAGCCATAGCCAGCATATCAACAGCCTGTACCAGACGTTTGCTCTTATCGTTCATATTGCCCAGGCCTTCCTGGAAGGAAACGGTTTTGAGTTTTTCCAGACGGTCAGCCAGAGTTTGTTTTCTGTCTTCGTTGAAGAAGAATTCAGCGTCGCTCAGACGTGCACGCAGTACGCGCTCGTTACCGTGAGCAACAATTTCCAAATGCTCCTTGCCGCCGTTGCGTACGGTGATGAACTTGTTCAGCAGAGAGCCGTCCTCTGCCAGTACCGGGAAGTAACGCTGATGCTCGCGCATCGGGGTGATGATGCATTCCTTCGGCAGAGCAAGGAATTTTTCTTCGAATTTGCCGCACAGAGCAGTCGGCCATTCTACCAGATAGTTTACTTCCTCCAGCAGGTCCTCGTTGATTTCTGCATGACCACCTTCGGCAATTGCCAAGTCGGTAACCTGTTGACGAATCAGCTCACGGCGAGCGTCCTGGTCAACCATTACATAGTTGTCATACATAACCTTTTCATAGGAATCAGCATCAGGGATTTCTACAGCGCCGATGGTGCCGATAGCAACGGAAGCTACTGCGTTCTTAGCCTTACTCTTTACAGTGTCGAACAAAGCCTTGGCAGCATCGCCGATGGACTCATGAGCTTTAGCGTTATCCAGTGCGGAAGGACGCAGGAAGCGGTGACCGCGGCTGAATTTGCCGGATTTTACACCGGTAATTTCAACAGGGATAACTTCATCGCCGAACAGTGCAACCAGCCAGCGGATAGGACGGACGAATTTGAATTCATGATCTGCCCAACGCATGTTTTTCGGGAAGTTCAGGCTGGTGAGGATATCAGTCAGCAGGCCCGGCAGCAAATCTTTAACCGGTTGGCCTGCCAGATGCTTAACAGCATATACATAATCATCGCGGACAACGAGCTCTTTTACGTCAACGCCTTGGCCGCGAGCAAAGCCGATAGCTGCTTTGGAAGGAGCACCGCTTACGAAAGCGATTTTTGCGGAAGGACCTTTAGCCTCAACAGTGCTGTCCTCCTGAGCCTCGGCAACACCGCTGGCAATGAAGGTCATGCGACGGGGAGTGCCATAGGTTTTAACTGCTTCGAAGGGAATGCGCAGCTCAGTCATTTTCTTTTCTGCCAAATCCTTTAATTGTTCCAGAATGGCAGGCATAAATTTCGCAGGAATCTCTTCTGTACCGATTTCAAAAAGTAATTTTTCCATTATTTATTCTCCCCTTTCTTGAGCAGCGGGAAGCCCATTTCTTCACGTTGTGCTACATAAGCCTTTGCACACAGGCGGGCCATCGCACGTACACGGCCGATGTAGGCAGTACGTTCACTTACGCTGATTGCTCCGCGGGAATCCAGCAGGTTGAATGCATGGGAGCATTTCAGAACGTAATCATAAGCAGGACGGATATAACCAAGCTCGATAACGCGCTTAGCTTCTGCTTCATATTTGTCGAACAGGTCAAACAGCAACGCGGTGTCTGCTACCTGGAAGTTGTAGAAGGATTGCTCTACCTCGTTGGTGTGGAAAACGTCACCATAGGTGATGTCACCAACCCATTGGATATCGAATACGTTTTCTACACCCTGGATGTACATAGCCAGACGCTCCAGGCCGTACGTGATTTCAACGGTTACAGGCTTAACGTCAATGCTGCCTACCTGTTGGAAGTAGGTGAACTGAGTGATTTCCATACCATCCAGCCAAACCTCCCAGCCAAGGCCCCAAGCGCCCAGAGTCGGAGATTCCCAGTTATCCTCTACAAAGCGGATATCATGCTCCTCCTGATGAATGCCGAGCTCAGCCAGGCTCTGCAGGTACAGCTCCTGAATGTTTTCCGGAGAGGGCTTTACGATAACCTGGAACTGATGATGCTGGAACAGACGGTTCGGGTTATCACCGTAACGGCCGTCTGCCGGGCGGCGGGAAGGCTCTACGTAAGCCACACGCCAGGGCTCAGGTCCGAGTACGCGTAAAAAGGTAGACGGGTTCATAGTGCCTGCGCCTTTTTCGATGTCATAGGGCTGTGCCATAATGCAGTTTTGGCCTGCCCAGAATTTTTGCAGCTTCAAAATAATTGTCTGAAAATCCATGTTTTACCTCCTATATTTGTTACAAAGACGGCAATGGCAGCAGCTTTGTCCGAAAAAACAAAAAAGCACCCGCGTCCCCGTAACTTAAATGTTACAGGGACGGAGTGCATACAGCTCAAACTCCGCGGTTCCACCCTGCTTGACTGCAATAACTGCAGCCCGCCTCAATCAATATACTATTACAGCTCCAAAGCGCCTTCATCCGCCTTTGCCGCCTTGCACTGTCACGGCTCGCTGAGTTTGCAGATTACTACTCTTCTTCTTAGCTTAACTGTTAGTATATAAAATGCAGCGCTGTTTGTCAAGTGCAGCAAATAATTTTGTAAATACCACTCACAAAAATGTATCGTTACTATTAGCTTTCACCATAACAAAATGCCCCCACGCGAACGCGCAGAGGCATTATTGCTTCAAGTTGTCAGGTTAATATAAATTAAGCGGCTATTATTTCTTTTCGATGAGCTTCAGCGGAGCAGAAATCTTAGCTTCTACTTTTTCGCCTTTAGCAGCCTTAACAGCTACTTCCAGACCTTGCTGGCCCATGATTTCCGGCTGTTGAGCGATAGTAGCGCTCATAGCGCCGCTTTCTACAGCCTTTACGCCGTCAGCAGTGCCGTCAAAGCCAACGATGAAGATTTGCTTGCCGGCACTCTTAGCAGCTTCGATTGCACCCAAAGCCATTTCGTCGTTCTGAGCGAAAATAGCTTTGATATCCGGGTTAGCCTGCAGCATGTTTTCTGCTACAGTCAGGCCCTTGCTGCGGTCAAATTCAGCAGTCTGTTTAGCAACAACGGTCAGCTTGCTGTCAGCCAGCTTGTGGAAGCCTTCACCGCGTTCACGGGAAGCGCTGGCACCGGGGATACCCTCCAGCTCAGCAACCTTAACCTTTTCGCCCAGCTTTTTGATAATGTAATCAGCAGCCATTTCGCCGCCCTTTACGTTATCGGAAGCAACCAGGCATGCTACATCACCCTGGTTAGCACTGCGGTCGAGGCAGATAACAGGGATGTTAGCCTTGTTGGCAGCTTTTACGGATGTAGAAATTGCATCAGAGTCAACAGGGTTAACCAGCAGAACGCTGATGTTTTGCTGCAGCAGGTCAGCAATATCATTAGCCTGCTTTGCAGGGTCGTTCTGAGCGTCAACAACCTTTACGGTTACGCCCAGCTCCTTAGCCTTAGCTTCTACGCCTTTAGCCAGGGAAACGAAGAACGGATTGTTTTGAGTGGATACGGAGAAGCCAACGGTGATTTTCTTGTCGTTGCCTTTTGCAGCATCCTTCTTGTCGCTGCCGCCGCAGCCGACAATCATCATAGCCATTGCTACAATGCAGGTTAATACCAATAAAATTTTTTTCATGTGAGAAAATACCTCCCGGAATTAGAAATTACTATGCGGACAAAAACTTGAATTAAGCAGGCTGCGGCTGAAAAGCACTGAATGGTGCTTTACGTCCGCATCATGCTTAGTTTTTCTTTCTGTCCATCAGCACAGCCAGCAAAATTACAATACCTTTGACAACTTGTTGGTAAAAGCTGGATACGTTTAAGATATTCAGACCATTGTTCAGCGTGCCAATAATCAGCGCACCGATAATGGTACCGAAGATGCGGCCCTTACCGCCGGAAAGACTGGTGCCGCCCAATACTACAGCTGCGATAGCATCCAGCTCATAGCCGGTACCGGCAGTAGGCTGAGCACTGTTCAGACGGCTGGTAAGAATAGCGCCTGCCATACCGCAAAGGAAACCTGTTACGGTATAAGCAAATATTTTAATGCGGTTGATTTTGATACCTGCAATGAAGGAAACCTTCTCATTACCGCCGACAGCATAGGTTTTGCGTCCCAGCGGAGTTTTGTGCAGGATGAACCACAAAATGAAAAACATAATCAGCATCATAATGGCAGGAACCGGCAGACCGGCAACATATCCCTGACCGAATTCAAGGAAGCGGTCATCCTCAGACAGGCTGCTGATAGGGTTGCCGTTGGTATATACCAAAGTCAGACCACGGAAAATGGTCATGGTCGCCAGGGTTGCGATAAAGGGTGCCACCTTGCCGTAGGTAATTACCAAGCCGTTGACACTGCCCAGTACAGCACCGATGAGGCAGGCCAGCACGATACCGAATACAGGATCCATACCGCCCTTGATAAAGCTGCCCATGAGTGCACTGGAAAGCGCCAGAATACTGCCGACGGACAAATCAATACCGCCGGTTAAGATAACAAAGGTCATGCCAAAGGAAATTAAGGCATTGATAGAAACCTGACGCAGCAGGTTTTTCAGGTTGCTGGGGTCGATAAAGCTGCTGTTAAGGCAGGAAATGACCACAAACAACACAATGAGTCCGATTATGGAACCGGATTTTTTTAAGATTGCTTTTACATCCATTATTTTTATTGCCCTCCCGTTGCAAGTGTCATGATTTTTTCCTGGTCTGCTTCATCGTGCAGCAGCTCGCCGGCAATGCGGCCTTCGTGAACAACGACGATGCGGTCGCTCATGCCCAATACCTCCGGCAGCTCCGAAGAAACCATAATAATCGAAACGCCACTTGCAGTAAGCTCGTTCATCAGCTCATATATATCGCGTTTTGCACCTACGTCGATACCACGGGTAGGCTCATCCATAATAATGACCTCCGGGTGCCTGCCAACCCATTTGGCAATAACCACCTTCTGCTGGTTACCGCCGGACAACGCACCGGCCTCAAGGTCCAGGCTGCTGGTCTTTACGCCCAACTTTTTTGCCATTTTATCGGCAAAATCGTTAAGAATATTAAAATTGATGACACCGCTTTTGGCAAAGCTGTCAACACTCGGCAGAGCGATGTTGCGCAAAATGGAGAAGTCCAGAATCAGACCTTCTGTTTTGCGGTTTTCGGTTACGAAGCCCAATCCTGCCTTAATAGCATCCTCAGGCTTGGTAATCTTCAAAGGCTCGCCCTTGAAAACCAGCTCGCCGCCTGCATGAGGATCAACGCCGAAAACGGCGCGCATGATTTCGGTACGGCCGCTGCCCATAAGGCCGGCAAAACCCAAAATCTCGCCCTTGCGCAGGTTAAAGTTAATATCATGGAAAACTCCCGGCTGTTCAAAGTGCTTAACCTCCAGCAGCACCTCGCCAGGCTTATTGCGGCGGTCGGGATAAAATTCCGTAATGGAGCGTCCTACCATATCGCGGACAATCTGCTCCATGCTGTATTCCTTAACAGGCTTGGTTGCAACGGATACGCCGTCACGCATAACGGTAATCGTGTCGCAGTTCTGCGTAACCTCTTCCATACGGTGCGAAATATAAACCATTGCTACACCGCGTTTTTTCAGGGAGCGCATAACCTCAAAGAGCTTTTCTGTTTCTCTTTCGGTCAGCGCCGCCGTAGGCTCGTCCATAATAACAACCTTGGCATCCAGCAGAAGGTTACGGACGATTTCCGTCATCTGCTGCTGTCCTACCGAGCATTCGCCAGCTTCCATATCCAGCGGCAGCTCAATTTCAATTTCACGGCATTTCTGCTCTGCCATAGCACGCATAGCCTTAAAATCCAGGATACCCATGCCGTTGGTTACGCTGTGCATCAAAAACAGGTTTTCCAGAATGCTCAGGTTCGGCCAGATATTCAGCTCCTGATGGATGAAGGCGATGCCGTAAGCTTCTGCCTCCAGAGGATTTTTGAAGCTGATTTCCTTGCCGTCGACAAAAATCTGTCCCTTATCCTGCTTGTGAATACCCGTCAGGATATTCATCAGTGTTGATTTGCCGGCACCGTTTTCACCCATCAGAGCGTGTACCTCACCGCTTTTAAGCTTCAGGTCAACACCCTTGAGCACCTCATTAGAACCAAAGGCCTTATGGATATTTCTTAATTCAATCTCCATACTTTTCCTTATTCCTACCTTACGCTAATTTTTAAAAGAAAACATTGCTGTGCAGAATCACATTGGCAAAAGGAGTAATTTCGCCGGTGCGGATAATGCATTTTGCATGCTTGGTTGCCTCCTTGAAGGCTTCGTGGTCTGCATCGATAATCCACTGCTCTTCAGTGAAGAGCTGCTTCATAGCGCCGTAGACAGCAGGATTTCTGCCTTCCATTTCCGCTGCAATTTCTACCTTTTCGATAACCATATTCTTGGCTACTTCCTCAACAACCTCCAGGAAGGAGGGAGTTCCCGGCTTCAGAGCCAGGTCGATTTTCTGCACGCCTGCAGGCACAGGCAGACCGCAGTCACCGATAACGATAGTGTCAGTGTGGCCCAAATCAGCCAGCACCTTCGCAATAGAGCTGTTTAACATTCCACCCTTTTGCATTACTTAAGCATCTCCTCTACTTCATGTAAATAAGGCATACCGCCCTGTGCTCCCAGCTTTTGCACCGAAAGAGCTGCGGCAGCATTGGCAAAGCTGATGCTTTCCTGCATGGATTTGCCATTTGCACGGGCAACGGCAAAGGCACCGTTAAAGGTGTCGCCTGCACCCGTAGTGTCAACCGGCTTTACCTTAAAGCCGGGAACAGTAATAACCTGCCCCTTTTCCGCATAGGCAACACCCTTGCTGCCCAGCGTCATAATCACCTTGCCCTGGTTCTGATCAAGGATATCCGCCTTGCCCTTACCGGCAAACAATGTTGCTGCCTCATGCTCGTTGGGAGTCAGATAAGTAATCTTATCCAGCAGAGCCTGCGGCACCGGAGCAACAGGTGCGGGGTTCAGCAGCACAGGTACACCGTGCGCTGCGCATTTTTCGATAACATAAGCGTTAGTAGCGGCAGGAATTTCGTGCTGCAAAAGCACCATATCTGCCTTGCTGATGTCCTCCCACGCTTCATCAATCAACGCCGTGGATACCAAGTCATTGGCGGCCTTGATAACTATAATCGTGTTATCGTCCTCCGCTACGGTAATGTGCGCGGTACCGCTGTTTTCACCCGGCAGCACCTTCACATAGGTGGAATCAACGTTGTTTTCCTTTAAAGCCTTCAATACAAGCTGGCCGTATACATCATCACCGATGCAGCCGACCATCATAACATCTGCTCCCAGGCGGGCTGCAGCAACAGCCTGGTTGGCACCCTTGCCGCCGGGAGAAACGGTCAGGCGGTTGCCGAAAATAGTTTCTCCGGGATGCACCCAGCGGTCACATTCAACGGTAATATCAATATTACAGCTACCTACTACGACAATCTTTGACATATTTTCTACCTCCTGTCTTCAGGATTTATATAATTTTTTGTAATAACAATGCGTATTGCCCGTCAATCAGATTCGGCTGCAGCAAATCCTTAAGGAGTACTGCCTGCTTGCGGCTGGTTTTGGGCATGGTCTGCTGCCAATAGGTGATAGCAAGCTGCAGCAGACGCAGCAGCTCCTCCCTGGCACTCTTGTCATCGGCAGTCAGCTGCCAGAAAAAGCTGTACCATTGGCGGAAGATATCAGCATCATCCAGCATCGCCGAACGCGATACGTTGGCTGTAACGTCACGCAGGTGACGCAAAAGCAGCTGCAGAAGCGCTGTCTGCCGCTCAGGCGGTGCCTTCGGCACACGCCGCAGCAGCAGGCGATACAAAAGCGTCAGCTCTCTGTAAATTCTGCAGGCCTTGTCAAAGCCGTCCCAGCGTGCATACACGACGAAATGCAGCTGCAGCTGCTGCAGGCTCCACGCCCACTGTTGCAGGTCCTGCTGCTTTAAAAGCCAACGTCCGGCCTCACGCAGCAGAAACGCGGTTTCCTCGCGCCACCGCCTGCGTGCCATACGCGCCGCCAGACTGAGCCATTCGCCCATAAATTCCTGCAGCATCGCAGTATTGTCGGCTTGCGTCCGCAGCCAGCGCCGCACCAGCAGTGCGAGCATGGGACTCACCTCAGCCAAACGCCTGTCGCACACGGCAAACGTCAGCCGCAGCAGAACGCTGCCGCCCTGATGTGCCAGCTGCGGATTGACCAGCAGCTGCTCCAGACGCGGCCTGCTTTCCTGCATCCAAGCCGCAAAAAGCTGCCGTTGCCGGTGGCGTAAGGCCACCAGCAGACAGCAGCTGATTGCTTGTAATGCTTCATTATCTGCTGCTTCAGCAATAATACCCGAAAAAGCTGTGCAGGCGTTTTGTTCTCTGCCGTCACGCAGAGCAATACATGTTTCTAAAATAAGTTCTGTTACCATATTCCTACAGGTTAATATCGCCTTCGTAGACGTCACCGGAAACAGGATCCACCGTTACCAGCAGGCCGTCGGCCAGCTTGGAGGTTGCTTTCTCCGCGCCTACGATAACAGGCAGGCCGCAGGTTACGGCAACAATGGCGGTGGAGGATGTCAGGCCGCCCTCTTCGGCGATAATTGCTGCTGCCTTGGCAGCAGCCTGCGGTACAAACTCATCATTCAGCACATCAACTACAAGGATATCACCCTTTTGGAGCTTGTCCTTGAAATCTGCCGCAGTTCTGCCTACGCAGATACGGCCGGTGACAGTCTTGCTGCCGATACCGGTACCGCTGAGAAGTTTGGTACCCACTGTAACCACCTTAATCAGATTTGTACTGCCCGGAGTACCGATAGGCACGCCGGCAGTTATAACAACAGATGCGCCGTCCTTGATTACGGAGTGATGCAAAGCACATTGCAAAGACAGCTCTATCATTTCATCAGTATTTGTGGAGTATGGCCCCAAAAGCGGCAGCACACCCCAATAAAGCTGCATCGCACGCACGCGCTCAGGCAAGCGTGATACAGCAACAACAGTACATTGAGGCTTATATTTGGCAATCATACGTGCCGTAAAGCCTGATTCGGTAATCGTAAGAATAGTATCTGCCTTTATTTCCTGAGAAATCTGCACGGTAGCATGGCTGATGGCATCGGTAGAATGGATGCGCTCGCTGATGCCCTTCTTCTGGAAGATATGCACATAATCAAGCGCATTTTCCGTGCGAACGGCAATCTTGGCCATCGTCTGCACCGCCTCCAGCGGATATTTGCCGCTGGCAGTTTCGCCGCTCAGCATAATAACGTCGCTGCCGTCGAAAATAGAGTTGGCAACGTCGCTGGCTTCGGCACGGGTTGCACGATAGCTGTTAATCATGCTTTCCAGCATCTGCGTAGCCGTAATAACAGGCTTGCCCGCCTTATTGCAGCGCGCAATGATATCCTTCTGTACCAGCGGTACATCCTCGGTCGGAATCTCTACACCCAGATCGCCTCTGGCAACCATAATGCCGTCGGATACGCCGATAATTTCATCGATATGCTGCACACCGGCCTCATTCTCGATTTTGGAAATAATCCCGATAGAAGAGCCTGCTTCCTCAAGCACTTTACGGATAGCGATAACATCATCGGCCTTCTGCACAAAAGATGCCGCAATATAATCCATATCATGCTCGACAGCAAAAAGAATATCTGCCTTGTCCTGCTCCGACAAAAACGGCAGCTTCAGCTCGATACCGGGGCAAGCCACACGCTTACGCGAGCTCAGCTCACCGCCGTTGACTACCTTGGTATAAATTTTGCAGCCGTCAATGCGTACAACCTTTAAGGAAAGCAGTCCGTCGGCCAGCAGAATATTGCTGCCGATTTCTACCTCCTGCGGCAGACCGGCATAATTGACATGTGCCATATGGCGGTCGCCCAGATAATCCTCGGTAGTCAGGCAGAAATCATCACCCTCGTGCAGCTCGATTTTACTTTCGGCAAACATGCCAAGGCGCATTTCCGGGCCTTTGGTATCGGCAATCGTAGCGATTACCTTTCCGGCCTCTTCTGCTGCCTGACGCACCAGCTGCAGCCTTTTGCCATGGTCCTCATGGTTGCCGTGCGAAAAGTTGAAGCGTGCCAAGTCCATGCCTGCAAGCATCATCTTACGCAGCAGCTCTACGTTGTCCGTGCTGGGACCTACTGTACAGATAATCTTTGTTTTCTTCATCAGGACTGCGCCTCCTCAGTACTGAAACTTATTCTCACACAAAACCTCATAGGCATCCTCTGCCTCCGAAACCGGCAGACAGATTTCATAAGCCTTATTATGCTTGCCTCCGGCACTTTTCAGCTGTACCAAAAAGCCGTTTTCCGTCAGCATTTGCTTTATTTTTTTGGCTTGTTCCTCAGTGTGGGCAATATAAATTGTTTTCCACATACTAGAATGCCTCCTGTAAATCAGGTAATTGGATTAAGCCTTGTAAGCTTTGATTTTTTCAATCAGCTTCGGCAGGATTACGTTTACATCACCTACGATGCCATAATGAGCAACGGTGAAAATCGGTGCCTCTGCATCCTTGTTGATAGCGATGATGATATCGCTGTCCTTCATGCCGGACAGATGTTGGATAGCACCGCTGATGCCGCAGGCAAAGTAGATATGCGGAGTAACGGATTTACCGGATTGGCCAACCTGTTGGGAGTGAGTCAGCCAGCCCTCGTCGATAGCGGCACGGGTGCCTGCTACTGCGGAATTTTCAAAGAGAGCAGCCAGCTGTTCGAGCACGTCAAAGTTTTCCTTGCTGCCGAAGCCACGGCCACCTGCTGCGATCATATCAGCTTCATCAATCTTAACAGCGTTTTCACTGCTCAGAGCTTCTTTTTTAACCAGTTCAACACGGCTTACAGCGCCTGCTTCCGGAGTGAAGGCAATAACCTCACCGGTGCGGGTGTTGTCCATTTCAGCCGGTTTGAATACTTTAGGACGAACGGTACCCATTTGCGGACGGTTAACGTCGCAGATGATGGTAGCGCAGATGTTGCCGCCCAGTGCGGGACGAGTCCAGGCAACGAGCTTGTCATCGGTTACATCCAGAGCGGTGCAGTCAGCGCACAGGCCGGTATGCAGACGTGCTGCAACACGCGGAGCCAGGTCACGGCCGTCATCGGTAGCACCGAACATAATGGAAGCCGGATCATATTTCTTGGACAGCTGGCAGATAGCATCGGTATACAACTCGGTATCGTAATCTGCGTATTTAGCATCCTCAACGACATAAACAACATCAGCGCCGGCAGCAATCAGCTGCTGCGGCAGCTCGCCTGCAGCAGCGGTCACCAGTACCGCACAGCATTTTTCCTCCAGCTTGGCACACAGCTCTTTGGCAGCGCCCAACAGCTCAAAGGTAACATTCATCAGCTGACCATTTTCCTGTTCAGCAATAACCCACATATTTACACACTCCTATTCGTTATCTTCAGTATCGTCAGTTTCGGCAATAGCTATAGCCTCCATGGGACATTCGCGGATGCAGGCACCGCAGCAGACACACTGCTGCATATCAATCTGCGCCTTGCCCTCACGCAGCGTCGCAGCGCCCATCGGGCAGACTGCCACACATTCCTCACAGCCACAGCAAAGCTGCCTGTTTACTTTTATCAGCATGGTTCACCTTAGCGGGTAATAACCTCTGCCTTAACCAGCTTTTCAAACAGCATATCTACTGCTGCATCAGCATCTTCTTCGGTAATGATTTCGCCGTTGATTTCAGGCGGGGTCGGGGTGAAGGCTTTTTTAACCTTAGTCGGAGAGCCCTTCAGGCCTACGGTTGCAGGATCAAGATCCAGGTCAGCAACGGTAAGAGTAGGAATCTGTGCCTTACGTGCTTTCATTTTGCCTTTGATGCTGGCAAAACGCGGCTCTTTTTCGGATTTGGTTACGGTAACCAGCAGCGGTGCAGCACAAGCCAGAGTCAGCTGGTAGTTTTCGTTTTCACGGACAACAACAAATTTACCGTCTTCATAGCTCAGGCTCAGAGCGCCGGTAATCTGAGGAATTCCCAGATGCTCTGCCATTTCCGGGCCAACCTGTGCGGTGTCGCCGTCTACTGCCTGCTTGCCGCAGAGCACGAGGTCGAATTCGCCCAGATGTTTTACAGCAGCAGCCAGAGCCAGGCTGGTTGCCAGAGTATCACTGCCGCCCAGAACGCGGTCGCTCAGCAGAACGCCGTCATCAGCGCCCATAGCGATTGCTTCCTTCAGAATATCGGTTGCCTGGGGCAGGCCCATGGTCAGTACAGTTACCTTAGCGCCTTCTTTGTCCTTCAGGCACAGTGCTACCTCCAATGCCTGACGGTCATAGGGGTTCATAATATTTTCTACACCCGTACGGTCTAAGGTATTGGTTTCGCGGTTAAATTTTACTTTTGCCGTATCCGGCACTTGTTTTAAACAAACGAGAATATTCATTTGCTGCCTCCTTAAGCTTATTACAGGAGCTGCTGCTCCGGCTTTTTTACATTCTTCTCTTTATTTTAGCATTTTTGTACTTAAACTTGCAAGTATATCATGAAAGTTTATGAAAAACAGCTCAAATAATTACATCAATTTTTCTTTACCACACAGTTTTCACCAAGTATTTTGACCACATCCTCGGCAAAGCCCGGTGCTTCGCTGTTCACCCAGAAGTTAGGCGTTGTCTTGATAAGCTTACGCGAGCCCATCAGCTGCAGGTATACGCAGTCATCGCCCTTGTATTTTTGAAACAGCTGCATCAGCTCACGCTGCACCAGCGGATTTTCCAGATGCGCTTCGATGCGCAGGCGGATTTCCGTAGGCGGCTTGGACGGCAGAGCGCGCACGCTGTTGGCAATAATCTTGCTTTCACGCTCATCCACGCTGAAGCGTCCTTCAATCGCCACAATGCTGTCCTCATAGATATCCTTGACATTTGTATGATAAGCCTGCGGGAAAACGATAACCGGAAAGCGTCCGCTGAAATCCTCCAGCGTCAAAATGGCCATCGTATCACCGCGCTTGGTATTTTTTATCACACAGTCCGTAATAATACCGGCCACGCGCACGAACTGTCCGTCCTGTACCTGCGTTTCACCGCCGAACTGGTGCAACGGCATGAAGCGCTGCAGCATCTGCTTGTAATCGCTCAGCGGATGGTCGGTAACGTAAAAGCCGATAATTTCCTTTTCGTTCTGCAGAATAAGCTGCTTGGGGATTTCCGGCAGCGGCGGCAGCTTGATTTCCGTCACGCCGAAGCTATCGTCACCGAACAGTCCCAGCTGGCCGTTGGCCTTGTCCCTCTGGCAGGCGGCACCCAAATCAACCGCCTGCTCCATAATAGACAGCATCTGTGAGCGTCTGGCGCCGAAGGAATCCATTGCACCGCATTTAATCATATTTTCGATAACGCGCTTGTTGACCACGCGCATATTCACACGGCAGCAGAAATCCGTCAGGCTCTTGAACGGACCGCCCTCGTTGCGGGCGCTTATAATTGCATCGACTGCTGCATCACCGGTATTTTTGATGCCTGCCAGGCCGAAGCGGATAGATGCATTCTGATGTACCGTAAAGTTGTGACCGCTTTCGTTGACATCCGGCGGCAGGATTTTGACATTATCATTACGGCAGACGTTGATATACCAGCTCACCTTATCCGCATCACCGATAATGCTGTTGAGGAAGGCCGCATAGAACTGCGGACGCCAGTGTGCCTTCAGATAAGCGGTTTCATAAGCTACCAGCGCATAGGCTACGGAGTGGGATTTGTTGAAGCCGTAACCGGCGAAGTGCTGCAAGAGCGAGAAAATCTGGTCGCTGAGCTCTTCGGGGATATCATGCAGCTTTTTGGCACCGTCGATAAACGACTGGCGCATAGAATCCAGCTCCTTGGCCTTCTTCTTGCCCATTGCACGGCGCAGAATATCTGCCTGACCGAGCGTAAAGCCTGCCAGCGCAGAGGTTATCTGCATAACCTGCTCCTGATACAGAATAACGCCGTAGGTGTCCTTCAAAATAGGCTCCATTAGCGGATGCAATACCTTCGCCGTGCGCTGTCCGTGACGGCCGGCGATAAAGTCCTCCGCCATACCGGTGCCCAAAGGACCCGGACGGTACAGAGCCACCAACGGAATCAGGTCCTCAAAGCTTTCGGGCGCCAAATCCATAACCAGCTTGGTGATGCCAGCCGACTCCAGCTGGAAGACGCAGGCCGTTTCACCTCGGCGCAGCATTGCGCAGGTCGCCTCATCTGCCAGCGGAATGTTATCAATATCAACCTCTTCACCCGTAGTTTCGCGAATAAAGCGAATGCAGTCACCGATAACAGTCAGCGTACGCAGGCCCAAAAAGTCCATCTTCAATAGGCCAAGCTCTTCTACCTTATTTTTATCGTACTGGGTGATGACGCCACCCTCACTGCCCTGCTGCAGCGGTACGTAATTTTTCATATTATGCGGTGCGATAATTACACCGGCGGCATGCGTGCCTGCGTTACGCGGCAGGCCCTCCACACTTTGCGCAAGGTCAATCAGCTTTTTGACCTCCGGGCGCGAGTCGTATGCCTGACGGAAATCCTTGCTGCCGTTCAGCGCCTTCTCCAACGTAATGCCCAGCTCACGCGGAATCAGCTTGGCAATTTCGTCCACCTCGCCGTAGCTCATGCCCAGTGCCTTACCTACGTCGCGCACCGCCGCGCGCGCCTGCAGTGTGCCGAAAGTAATAATCTGCGCTACACGCTCCTGTCCGTAACGGCGCACTACATAATCCAGCACCTGATTGCGCTTTACATAGCAGAAGTCGGTATCAATATCAGGCATGCTGACGCGTTCAGGATTCAGGAAGCGTTCGAACAGCAGATGATAGCGCAAAGGTTCGATATTCGTTATACGCAACAGATAGGCCACGATACTGCCTGCGGCACTGCCACGACCCGGCCCGACCGGAATATCATGGCTGCGGCAGTAGTTGATGAAGTCCCATACAATGAGGAAGTAGCAGGCATAGCCCATCGTGTTGATAATGTCCAGCTCAAAATCCAGACGCTTGCGCACCTTCTCATCCACAACCTCATAGCGCTTAGGCAAAGCCTCCTCGCACAGGTGACGCAGATAGCTCACAGCGTCAAAGCCCTCCGGCACCGGAAACTCCGGCAGCAGCAGATGGCCAAATTCCATCTTCACGTTGCAGCGGTCGGCAATTTTATTGGTATTGCTCAAAGCCTCCGGACAATCTCCGAACAGTGCCTCCATCTCATCATAGCTTTTCAGATAATAGCTGTCGTTGTTGAAGCGCATACGATCAGGCTCATCAACCGTGCTCGTCGTCTGGATGCACAGCAGAATATCCTGCGCCGCGGCATCCTTTTGCTGCACATAATGCAAATCGTTTGTCGCCACTAAGCCAAGACCGAATTCCTGCGCCAACTGCTTCAGCTCCGCGCTGACCTTGTGCTCCTCATCAAGGTCATGGTCCTGGATTTCCAAAAAGTAATTTTCCTTGCCGAAAATATCTATATATTCCTGAATACAGCGGCGTGCTCCCTCCAGGTTGTCCTGCAGAATCATCTGCGGCACTTCACCGGCAACGCAGGCACTGAGGCAGATTATGCCCTCGTGATAGGTGCGCAGTACGTCCTTGTCTACGCGTGGTTTATAGTAAAAGCCCTCCAGCTGACCGATGCTGACGATTTTCATCAGGTTATGGTAGCCTGTATCGTTCTCCGCCAGCAGGATTAAATGGTACATGCCGCGGTTATTTTTTTCCAGATGCGAGCCCTTTGCAAGATACACCTCGCAGCCGATAATCGGCTTGATGCCTGCCTTGGTGCACTCCTGATAAAATTCCACTGCGCCGTACATTGCGCCGTGGTCGGTAATCGCCAGACTGTCCATGCCCAGCTCCTTGGCGTAGGCCACCAGCTCAGGGATTTTCGAAGCGCCGTCTAGCAGGCTGTATTCCGTATGTACATGTAAATGAGTAAAGCGTTTTGTCATCTCTTGCTCCTTAAATTAAAAGACCGCTGCCGCGTAAATCTGCGGCAAATGTATGTAAAACTATTCTAGCATTATAGATAAATTTCCTGCCTAAAACTGAAAAAACATACAACCGTGAATTCACAATTCGTTCGTTGTATGTTCTCTTTATCTATGTTACAATATATTCAGACTTTGGACAATCGTGCTTACGGGTGGGCATTGCCATCATTCTCCAACAGAATGGAGGTGATGCCTATGAAGAACTACGACTTTAAGGACCTGATGGCCTTTGGCGTATTCATTCTGGCGTTGCTGACATTTATTTTTCAATTCAGTAAATAACCCAGACATAGGAAAACCGCCCTTAAACTTTGCCAGGTGACAGGGCGGTCTTTCCGCTTTAGAACTTGTGGCAACCCACCGACGTGGGCGGTTGTCCTTTGTCTATAATATAGCATATTACGCTGCTTTTTGCAAGCAACCCGCTTGCTGCAAAAGCAGCTTTTTCTTTTCTACTCCCCTTTTTTTCCCCACGCCAGACCAATGAGCAGAAAGAACAGATTATACACGAGCGCCGGCAACAGGCTGTTGATTTCCCAAGGACTGATATGCTTCCAGAAAAGCACCGCAAAAATACCTGCGCCCATAGCAGCCACGCCCATTGAAGCGCGTACCCTCCCCGGGAAGAAAATGCAGAACGTCAGCGGCAGAAAGATACCGCTGCCCCGCAGCGCCATGGAGAGATAATTCCACTCCAGCACCGACGAATCAAGGTGCATAAAGACAAACACCATCGCAGCGACAGAAACGGCCAGCACGCTCAGGCGGCTTGCCCACAGCTGGCCTGCAGACGTAGCCTTCAGCCAGATTTTGCTGACGATATCACGTGAAATCATCGTACCTACGCCCAGCGCCAGACCGGCGATTGAGCCCAGGGCCGAAAGCAGCACAGCACCCAGGCCGATACCGCCAAGCCATTGCGGCAGATAGGTAACGAGATACAGCGGCAGTGCGTCAATAGAATTTATCTCCGGATGATGCAGATGCATGAACATACCGATCATTACTGACGGCAATCCCACGGGAATTACTATCAGCGCGGCAGCACAGCAGCCAACAGCTGCAGTTTTGGTATCGCGCGCCGAAAACAGCGCCTGCACATAGGTCTGCGTAGAAATAACACCCACAATCATCGAACCGAGGCTGACAAGACCATCCTCCACGCCGCGTCCGAAAAGGCTGAACCAGGGATACGCAGCGAAGCTCTGCGTCAGGCCCTGCCAATGTCCCATATCGACGTAAGCCAGAAAGCCGCCGACGAAAATGCTGGCGAAAATCAGCACAATCTTAAAAATGCCGGCCATACCGCTGCTGCTGAGGCCGCCGAAAAACACCAGCAGCAAAGTAACAGCGATAACAATTGCCGCTGCAGCCAAAAGCGGTACACCGAACAAGCCGGCAATCAGATGCAGCGCTGTAAGCGTGCTCGCTACAATACTGAAAAAAATGCCGGCGCAGGCGCTGAAGGTTGCCAGCCACCCCGCAGGCTTGCCGTAATCCGTAACGAGATACTCCGCTACTGTGGTCAGTGAGCTGCGGCGCAATGGCACAGCGTAAAACGCCGCCATCAGAAAAAGTGCGATACCGCTGCCCAAGGTGAACCACCAAGCCGTCAGTCCCAGCTTGAAGCCAAGCTGTGCCGTACCGACGGTAGCAGCACCGCCGACAATAGTGCCGATAATCGTACCTGCGACAAGGCCTGCACCCGAGCTGCGGCCGCCTACGTTATAATCATCGGCAGACTTCACCCTTCTGGCTGCCAAAATCCCCGGGAGCAGCGTCACCAGAAGCGTTACAGCCAGGCTTATATAATGTGTAGCAGTAAGCTGCATATCCAACCCTCCAATATTTTAAGCTGCCGGATGCAAACGTTCTGCCGACAGCATTAATGCTAAAAAGCTCAGTATTAGTATAACACAAAAAATACGGCAAAAAAAGCATAGCCCCCGCAAGAATGCTTTGCTGCGGCAGCAGACGAAAAAAGCGCTTGCAAGCTTGTTTTGCTCAGATTGTTACACAAAAACTATCTTCTTTATTATTGCGAAATTCAGCTTTTTTCTGTATAATATAGTTTATACCTTTATATATTTAGTGTATGCTTTTTGGAGGAAAATTATGAGCCGTTTAAGAATCGAAACACCCGACCAGGCCCAGCTTACGGTCGAGCGCTTGTACAAAGACCTGGAACGACACATCATCGCCAGCCCCCCGGGACTGTGCCCTGTTGACCTGCAGCTGTCGTTTCTCAAAGTCTGCCACGCACAAACCTGTGGCAAATGCGTACCCTGCCGCGTAGGTCTCGCGCAGCTGCAGAATCTCATGGAAGACGTGCTCGCCGGCAAGGCTGACATGCACACTCTGGATTTAATCGAAAGCACCGCGCAAAACGTTGCCAACAGCGCTGACTGCGCCATCGGCTTCGAAGCAGCCAAAATGGTTTTGGCCGGTCTTGAAGGCTTCCGTGAAGATTACATTAACCACATAAAGAAGGGCAAATGCTCTGTCAACGTCCATCATTCTATCCCCTGCGTTGCTCTGTGCCCGGCACAGGTTGATATCCCCGGCTACATTGCACTGGTCGGCGCAGGCCGTTATGCCGACGCTGTCAAGCTCATACGCAAGGATAACCCCTTCCCGACTGCCTGCGGTCTGATCTGCGAGCATCCCTGTGAAGCACGCTGCCGCCGCAGTATGATTGATGCTCCCATCAACATCCGCGGTCTGAAACGCATGGCTGTCGACAATGCACCCAGCAACACCGTTCCGCTGCCCGAAAAGCAGCCTGCTACCAACAAACGTATCGCCATCATCGGCGGCGGCCCCAGCGGTATGTCCGCAGCCTACTATCTGGAGCTGATGGGCCATCATGCTGTTGTGTTTGAAGAAAAGAGCAAGCTCGGCGGCATGCTGCGCTACGGCATTCCTGCCTACCGCTTCCCACGCGAGCGTCTGCAGGAGGATCTGGACGCTATTTTGTCCACCGGCGTAGAAGTGCATCGCAACACCAGAATCGGCAACGAGGAGGGGGATATCCCCTTCGAAAAGCTGCGTGAGGAATTTGACGCAGTTTATATTGCCATCGGTGCCCACACCGACAAGAAAATCGGTATTGAAGGCGAGAATTCCCACGGTGTTATCAGTGCGGTAGAAATGCTGCGTAACATCGGTGAGGAAAAAATGCCTGACTTTAAGGATAAAACCGTTGTCGTTATCGGCGGCGGCAACGTTGCTATGGACTGCACCCGCAGCTCTATCCGTCTCGGTGCCAAAAAAGTTATCATTGCCTACCGCCGTCGTCAGGACGATATGACAGCGCTGCCCGAGGAAATCGAAGGCGCTATTGCCGAGGGCGCTGAGCTGTACGGCTTAAAAGCTCCGCACCACATTGAGGCGAATGCCGAAGGTAATGTGGCCGCTCTCTGGGCCGAGCCGCAAATCATCGGTCCTATCGATGCCTGGGGACGTGCGCGTCCGATTCACGCTGACGTAGAGCTGGAGCGCATTCCCTGCGACGTTATCGTTGTTGCTATCGGCCAGGGCATTGAGCTGCGTCCGTTTGAGGAGGCCGGCATCAAAATCAAACGCGGTACTATTTCCGCACTCTCCAGCAGTGAGCTTGCCAATAACGAAGGCGTCTTCGCTGGCGGCGACTGCGTAACCGGTCCTGCAACCGTAATCCGTGCTATTGCTGCCGGTAAGGTTGCTGCCGCTAATATTGATGAATATCTTGGCTATAACCACACCATTTCCTGTGATGTAGTTATTCCCGACCCGTCTATTGACGATAAACGTCCCTGCGGCCGTATCCAGATGCACGAAACCGAAGCAGGCGAACGTAAAAATAACTTTGAACCGATTGAATGCGGAATGACCAAGCAGGAGGCCTGCCAGGAAGCAGGACGCTGCCTGCGCTGCGACAAATTCGGCTTCAGCACACTGAAAGGAGGCAGAACCTTAAAATGGTAAACCTCACAATCGACGGACAAAAAGTTTCCGTTCCTCAAGGAACAACAATCATGCAGGCTGCTGCCACCGTCGGCATCGAAATCCCGCGCCTGTGTTATCTTAAAGGCATCAACGAAATCAGTGCCTGCAAGGTCTGCGTAGTTGAAATTCAGGGACAGAACCGTGTAGTTACCGCCTGCACCACTCCGGTACAGGAAGGTCTGGTAGTTTATACCAACTCTCCCAAGGCCCGCAGCATCCGCCGCACCAACGTGGAGCTGATTTTATCCCAGCATGACTGCATGTGTGCAACCTGCGTACGCAGCGGCAACTGCAGCTTGCAGACTTTGGCCAATGACCTTGGCATTTACGATATTCCCTATGAGCGCGATGTTGTCGACACTCCCTGGAACCAGGAATTCCCGCTCATCCGCGATTCCAAAAAATGCATCAAATGCATGCGCTGCGTCCAGATTTGTGACAAGGTGCAGAAGCTGCATATCTGGGATGTGCAGAACACCGGTGCCCGTACTACTGTAGACGTTGCCGGCAATGTTTCCATTGAGGACAGTGACTGCAGCCTCTGCGGTCAGTGTATCACCCACTGCCCCGTTGGCGCGCTGAAGGAGCGTAACGACGTTCCCAAAATTTATGACGTATTGGCTGACACCAGCAAGGTAACTGTAGTGCAGGTTGCGCCTGCAGTACGCACCGCCTGGGCCGAAGCCTTCAACCTGCCGCCCGAGCTTGCAACCGAAGGCCGCATGGTTGCAGCACTGAAGAAGATTGGCTTCGATTATGTCTTCGACACCTGCTATGCTGCCGACGTTACCATCATGGAGGAAGCAAGCGAGCTTTTAGAGCATCTGCAAAATCCGCAGGACCACAGTTGGCCTATGTTCACCTCCTGCTGCCCCGGCTGGGTAAGCTATGTAAACAAAACTCATCCGTACTTCGTGCCTAACCTTTCCACCACCAAATCTCCGCAACAGATTTTCGGTGCGCTGGCAAAATCCTATTTTGCACAAAAGAAAGGCCTGAAGCCGAAGGAAATCTGCTCTATTTCCATCATGCCCTGCGTTTCCAAAAAACGCGAGGCCGCTCTCTTCTCTATGCGCAGCAGCGGTACCCATGATGTAGATATCGTACTCACCACCCGCGAGTTTATCCGCCTGCTGCGTGCCGAGCACATCAACCCGGCAATGCTGGGCGAACTGCCCTTTGATAATCCGCTGGGCCAGAGCACCGGCGCTGCAGTTATCTTCGGTGCCAGCGGCGGCGTTATGGAAGCAGCATTGCGTACCGCCTACCATGTAATCGAAGGCAAGGAAGCTCCTGAGGATGCCTTCACCGACGTTCGCGGCACGGAAGGCCGCAAGGTACGTGAATTCACCCTCGGCGGTGCAACTCTGCGCACCTGCACGGTAAGCGGTCTTGGTAATGCAGGCAAGCTGCTCGACGAGCTGAAAGCAGGCAAGGTTCATTATGACTTCGTGGAAGTTATGGCCTGCCCCGGCGGCTGCGTTGGCGGCGGCGGTCAGCCGATTCACGACGGCGAAGAACGTGCCGACGTACTTGGCAATAAGCTTTATACTATCGACAGCAACCGTCCTCTGCACCAGTCCCACAACAATCCGGATGTACAGGAGCTCTATAAGGACTTCCTGGAAAAACCGCTGAGTGAAAAAGCAGAGCAGCTGCTGCACTCCGACCATGTAAAAGAGCATAATTATATGTAATAGGAAACGGAAAGAAGAAAACGACTCGCAAACTGCAAGGGTTTCATTAGAGAGGCAAGATATATTACCAGTAGGGTAAGAAAAGGCTCTCCTCGGGGAGAGCTGTCGACCGCAGGGCGACTGAGAGGGGTCTGCATTCTTTATAATTGCAAAATAACATTAGATATATTTCCCCTCTCCGTCATCGCTTCGCGATGCCACCTCTCCCCAAGGAGAGGCTCTCTCTAAAACCAAGCGTAAGGATATATTAATTGCAATGCCCTTTCTTCCAATGTCTATGAGGTCAATCATGTACACACAACCCTACACCTACACAAAACAAATCCCCCTCTCCCTGGACGATGGCCACGGCGACTACAACCGCAGCTACGAACGCAGCGATGACGATTTTGACTACGCCGACTACTCCACCGACCATAGAGATAACAACTTCCGTAACTACGAGAAGAAGCGCCGCAAAACCAATAAGGAAATTATTGAGGACATGCTCAAGCGCTGGGATTAAGCAAAACACTGTGTAAAACAAAAGTAAGAGGAGAACACCTTTTATCCTGTAAAGGACTTGGTGTTCTCCTCTTTTAATTATAGAAAAGGGAGTGTTTATTTAAGGTTTAGATTATGCAGCTACCTGCATTTTCATTTCAGCTTGCTGCCGTAGTGGTCACGATTGTCGCCGCCGTATACGCGTACACGCTCAATCTTGCCTCTGTCGCCATCCGCACCGGAGATACGGGCAACATGGATACGGCCCATTTCAGGTTCAAATTCACGAACCAGCTTGTGATCCAGCTTCACGCCTTTTTCAAGCGCTCTGTACAGCATTGCTGCGAATTCGTAACGGCTCATCATACGGTTGCCGTTGAACATACCGTCAGGATAACCCTCAACGATGCCTGCTGCCGCCAGACGGCCGATGTATTCGTAAGCCCAGTGGTTTTCGGGAACATCCGGGAAGAGCTTCATTCTGTCCATCTCAATCGTGCCGCCCATGCCTGCGGTCAGCTGGCCTACCAGTGCGGTGAGGTTAGCTACATTCGCTCTCAGGTCCACGATTTCCTTGGCCATTGCCGTACGGGAATTGCTTACGCGTGCGGTACGGTCCAGGGAGAAGGAGATACCTGCATTCACCATGTTCTCGCCGTTGCCGAAGGTTCCGCCTACGCTCAGCATAACCTTTTCATCCGGACGATAGAATGCGCCTACCGCAGCAGCGTTTTTGCCCTTGTAGTTGCCGTAGCCTGCTGCAAAGGTCAGCTTGTCATCGGGATCGAAATCCATCGGGTGCAGCGCTGCGAGAGCGGCGGCACCGGCGCCAACCTTGTCAACGCGGCTGCCAAGATTGTCAACACGATGATCGAGTTCATTAAAATGTTCTCTGAATTCGGCATGCTCTCTATCATTTTGTGCCTTGCTGGCGATATCGTCAATCGTCAGTCTGTTTACTTCTTCAGGATTATAGCGATCCTTTACTACTAATGTAGCAGTTCCGGCTTCCTTATCTCTTTCAATATCAGTCAGCCGTGCATCCTTCATCTGGCCTTCCAGAGTAACGTCTCTGCCGTTGTGAACATTGAGAGTAATCCTGCCGTCTTCGCCAATGCTGCCGCTGGTAACGTATCTGTCCTGAGCTTCAATTGCTGCGTTCAGCTTTTGCTCATTAAAAGATACAGTGTAAGCATGATTGCCCTTGTCATCAGTCATATCACCAACAGTTACGTAACCATTGCCGTCATCTTGAACGGTAGTAATGGTGTTGGTGTCATACTGCTTAACAAAATCGCCCAACTGCTCGCTATTAATGCCAAGCTCATATGCATGATTGCCGTCTGCACCTTTATCTTCAATCGTCAGGATATTGGTATTAACAGCTACTGTAGTAACGGTGTTGGTGTCAGCAACATTTTCCAACTGATTAGTTACCCAGCTGCGGGATGCTACATCTTCTACAACCGCTTGAACGTTATTGCCTGCAGAATCATTAACCCTTACCGTCAGCTTGCCATATTCATCCAGGTTTCCTTCCATGCTGGTGTTAGTTGTGTTGGTATCCTGCGCTGCCGCTGCATCCTGAATAAATCCCCTCAAAGCATCCTCGTTGATGCCGATCCGGTGATGTTTGTTATTGGTTGTTGGATCATCAGCATAAGCATCGACAACGGTAATGATCGCATGACCGGATTCTGCTGTAGTAACCGTATCAGTACCGCCAATGCCATTCAGCTGATTGTTTACCCACTCCTGGGAAGCAATGCCTTCTACAGTGCTTTCAAAAATTCCACTTGCATTATCAGTAATTTTAGAAGTAAGCTTGCCATCTGTAAAGGTCAATTTATTATCAACAACTTTGGTATCAGTATCAACAATACCGACTGCAACATCTGTACCATTTTCGCGTACCAATTTATAGGTATTAACTGTTGCGCCCTGCCCTGGAGTTGCCTTTACCTCTTTAATAACCTTATCCTTTAGGCCTGCCTGGTCTCCTTCACCATAGATAGTTTTCGCCATGGTGATATCATTTGTATAGAGAGATTTGATAATTCTGTCAAATTCGCCTACAGTAATTCTGCTCATAGACTCTTTGCACTTCATTTCGGAATTGTCGCCCGTATGCACAGGATTATAGCTATTACTTGTCGGATCCCATACACGGGTATTGGTATGATAAATAAAGGGTGTGAACAATTCAATCTGCTCACCGGAGCCAATCTGTACCTGCGCATGTCCTAAATCCGTCCAAAAGTAACCCTTGTCATAATTATGAGAAGCATCATAAATTTGTCCTGCAGCGTCTTTGGAAACATCCTTGTCCACAGGAGATGGGGTAGGAGTATCAGCCCACACGGTAGTGTAACCCATCATGCCCATTGCCATGATTGTCGCCAGTACGCACTTTGCCAAAGCAGTTTGCTTTCTATTCTTTTTCATTTTCAATCCCCCTTTTCCACGCTGCGCCACAGTGGCGCAAGCTTAATCCTCGTTACAAAGCATTTCACTAATCAAATATAACTCAGATAAGGTGGTACTAAAATTCAAGGCCTTGAAAATTTAGCAGTCCGCTTCCTTTACCTGCTTTAATTGTACTCTTTTTGTCTCTGTACGTCAAACTTTCGTATTTTTCATAAAGACATCGAATAATAAAATATTCATACACAATTTTTCATTCGTCACTTTTACGCATTAATCAGAGTTGTTAGAATTTTCTCTTTTATATATTTTATACTTTAATAATTATTGCAAAGAAGAGAATGTGAAAGATTTTTGTCACAAAAGACATTTTTTTGACATAGATGTGAACTCAGCCTGTAGCACAGCGAAGCCATTGCTAACCGTGTGCGTCATAAAAAGACAGCGCAAAAATGCTCGAAAAAGTCCATCTTCAGCGGACACAAGGAAAGTAAATCAACGCATGCCAAAAGGCCTGCAACCCTCACGGGTTGCAGGCCAATTTTTTGCTTCGCTTTTTACTTATAACTTATGTCAGCACTTCTACCGCAAGCACCGCCTGTAAACGCTTACGCGTTTAGTACCAGGCAGACTTACTCAAAGTTTTTCTCTTTGAACGGACATTCCTCTACAACAACGCAGCCACGGCACAGCGGCTTGCGTGCCTTGCAGATTTTGCGCCCATGCCAGATAAACCAGTGATGTGCATCGCTCCACTTTTCACGCGGAATGATTTTTTCCAGCTCCTTTTCCGTCGCCAGCGGGTCCTTGCCCTTTGCCAGCCCCAGACGGTGCGACACACGGAAAACATGTGTATCTACCGCCAACGCCGGAATGTTATAGATAATGCTGGCGATAACGTTCGCCGTTTTCTGCCCCACGCCAGGCAATTCCATCAGCGTTTTGATATCATTCGGAATCACGCTGTTAAAGCGCTCCGTCAGCATGTGGCACATGCCCAGCAGGTTTTTGGCCTTGGCATGGTACAGACCGCAGTCGCGGATTTCCGCTTCCATTTCTTCCTGCGTCAGAGCACCCATTTTTTCCGGCGTATTCAGACGCGGAAACATACGCGCCGTAATCACATTTACGCGTTCATCCGTACATTGGGCCGAAAGAATTACCGCTACCAAAAGCTCGAACGGCGAATTATAATTCAGCGCCGTCTTGCTGCCCTTGTAGGTTTCCTCCAGCTTGGCCAGAATAGCTTCTCTTTGAGCCTTGCGCATCAGTTGGTCAGGCTCCTTACCGGTGCAGGAATACGTCCGCCGCGGTTGATGAATTTTTCAGCGCTGAACTTCTTCACACCCAATACAGGTGCATAACCAAGCAAGCCGCCGAATTCAACGCGATCGCCTACGTCCTTGCCCGGAACAGGAATCAGACGTACTGCAGTAGTTTTATTGTTAATCATACCGATAGCAGCTTCATCGGCAATAATTGCGGAAATAGTTGCTGCCGTGGTATCGCCGGGAATAGCAATCATATCAAGACCTACGGAGCATACGCAGGTCATAGCCTCCAGTTTTTCCAAAGACAGGGCACCGCGTTCTACCGCAGCAATCATGCCTGCGTCCTCACTTACAGGGATGAACGCACCACTCAGACCGCCAACATAGCTGGAAGCCATCAGGCCACCCTTTTTAACTGCATCGTTCAGCATAGCCAGGGTAGCGGTAGTGCCGGGGCCGCCGCAGCTTTCCAGACCGATTTCCTCCAGAATATGCGCAACACTATCGCCTATTGCCGGAGTCGGAGCCAAGGACAGATCGATAATGCCGAACTGGGTATTCAGGCGGCGTGCAGCCTCCTGTGCTACCAGCTGGCCGACACGGGTAATCTTGAAGGCAGTTTTCTTAATAGTTTCGGCAACCATACCGATATCACCGTCACGTACCTGCTCCAGTGCATATTTAACAACGCCCGGACCGCTGACGCCAACGTTGATAACGCTTTCCGGTTCGGTTACGCCGTGGAAGGCGCCTGCCATGAACGGGTTATCCGGCACAGCGTTGCAGAATACTACCAGCTTAGCACAGCCGATTGCATCACGGTCAGCGGTACGCTCGGCAGCAGCCTTCACAACCTCGCCCATCTGTTTTACAGCGTCCATGTTGATACCGCATTTGGTAGAACCGACGCTGACAGAGGAGCAGACAATATCAGTAACTGCCAGTGCTTCCGGAATGGAAGCAATCAGATTGCGGTCGCCCTTGGTGTAGCCCTTGTCCACGAGAGCGGAAAAACCGCCGATGAAGTTAACGCCAACCTGCTTGCCTGCGTTGTCCAAAGCTTGTGCCAGCGGTACATAATCGTTGCTGTCACAGCTTTCACCAACCATGGAAATCGGCGTTACGGAAATACGCTTGTTGATGATGGGCACGCCCAGCTCAACTTCGATATCCTCACCGGTTTTTACCAGATGCTCTGCCTTACGGCAAATCTTATCATAAATCTTCTGCGCTGTTACCTTGATATCCGGATGACCGCAATCACGCAGGCTGATGCCCATAGTGATAGTACGCACGTCCAGCTTATTTTGGGTAATCATGCGCGTAGTTTCTAAAATATCGTCAGTATTGAATAACATGACAGCCTCCTATATACGATGCATTGCGCTGAAAATTTCTTCGCTCTGCAGACGGATTTCTACGCCGATTTCTTCGCCCAGCGCAGCCATTTTGTCACGTGCTTCGGCAATGGGCACGTTAGCCTCTGCCATATCAGCAATCAGCACCATATTGAAAAAGCCTTGCATAATATTTTGATTGATGTTGATAATGTTAATATTCATTTCTGCCAAAGCATTACTTACTTTAGCGGTAATACCTACCTTATCCTTACCTACGATAGTTAAAACAACTCGCATATCTGCGTCCTCCTTCAAAATAAATTAAGAGCAGCACTCATAGTACTGCTCTTATTGTATCACATCTTTGAAGTTCTGTGTTGTATACATGAAGAAGGCGCTTATTTTTCAGCCTCATATTTCGGCTTGGGGAACTTCATGATGAACTCCGTCCCCTGTCCCACTGTGCTCAACACACGGATACTGCCGCCATGAAAATTAACGCCATGCTTGACGATGGAAAGACCAAGACCAGTGCCCTCAATCGCCTTATGACGACTGCGGTCGACGCGGTAAAAGCGCTCGAAGATATGCGGCAGCTCATCACCGGCAATGCCCATACCGGTATCGGCAACACTGACGGTATATTTATTTTCACCTTCACTCAGGCGCAGCGTCACCTCACCGCCGGGATGATTATATTTCAGACCGTTATCCAGCAGATTAAAGAAAATCTCCTCCATCAGCGAAGAAATACCCAACAGCTTACTGCTGCCATTGGTGTTATCGATAATCTGCAGATTGACCTGCAATCTGCCTGCCTTATCCTTCAGACGCGCCAGCGCACTCTGTGCCACATTCTGCAGAGTAAATTCCTCCATCATATCATGCGTCAGCTCATCAAGCTTCGACAGCTGCATGATATCATCAATAAGACGCAGCAGATTGTGTGCCTCGTCGTTGATTTTCTGCAGAAAGCGCTTGGTATCCTCCGGCTTTACCAAGCCGCTGAGCATGATTTCCGAATAGCCCAATACCGATTGCAGCGGTGTTTTCAGCTCATGTGAAACGTTGGCCGAAAACTCACGGCGTATTTTTTCCGAGGAAGTGCGCTCCGTTACATCCATAATAAGCAGTACAAAGCCTTTATCGGTGATTCTGCTGCCATTGAGCTGGTAGTAACTGCTGCCGCGGTTGATTACAATGCGTCCCTTGCCCTCCTGCTCAATCTTGGCAAAAAACTCCCGGATTTCGTCGCTGTCATCAATCATGTAAAAGCTCTTGCCCAAAAGCTCCTGCTTTTCCTTGCCGAAGAATTTCGTAACGCTTTTATTGACCGATTCGATTTCCCACACGGGATTAAGGAACATCAAGCCCTCATCCATATTATTGGTTACGGCCTTCAGCTCCTGTTTTTTATTTTTGTAGCGGCGCATTTCCTTCTGCAGCTTTTCCTGCTGCAGCTCAAAATACTCCACAATCGGCTTCAGCTCAGGATATACTGCCGCCTCAGAATCAGGCTGCTCCAGATTGAGATTTTCCAACGGCCGCAATACCCTTGCGGTAATTGTTTTTGCTGCCCAAAACGCACCGCACAAAACTGCCAGTGCCAACAGCACAAAATAGCCCAAAATTATTTTATACTGCTGAAAAACAGCGTCATTCGTGCGTGACAGACGCAGTACATTACCATCAGGCAGACGCACAGCATAGTACAAAATATTCTTGCCGATGGTTTCGGATGCACGCTGGCTGCGGCCTTCGCCGTTTGTCAGTGCCTCATGCACCTCCTCGCGCTCAAAATGGTTCTCCATTGATACAGCATCAGCATAATTGTCGTACAAGGCGTGACCGTCCGGTGCAATCAGCGTTACGCGGTCGGCAAGCTGCAAACGCTGCAGCTCACTCACCGGCACATTACCCTCACCGTCAGCCACAATCAGCAGATTCGCCTCACGCTTAAGGCTGGCGAAGCTGTCCTGCGTAATATATTGGCAGGAAACCCAGAAGAAGAGCAGCAAAACAAGGCCTACCGCTGCCCCTGTCAGCAGCAGTATGCTGCGGAAAAGCCTCTGCTTCATTTTGCGGCCGCCATTCTGTAGCCAACGCCACGGATAGTTTCAATCAGTTCGCCTGCATCGCCCAGCTTCTGGCGCAGGGTACGGATATGCACATCAACGGTACGTGTTTCGCCGCTGAATTCATAGCCCCAAATATCGTTAAGCAGCTTATCACGCGAAAAGACGATGCCCGGATGCTGCAAAAACTTGCGCAGCAGCTCATATTCTTTCAGCGTCAGCACAACCTCACTGCCGCCTACGCTCACCTTATGCTCCAGCTGGTTGACCTCCAGGCGACCGATGCGGATGATTTCCCCATCGTCCTCATCGGGGCGTGGTGCTGTGCAGCGGCGCAGCACAGCCTTGATGCGCGCCACCATTTCCAGCATACCGAAGGGTTTGGCAATATAATCGTCGGCACCGCTGTCCAGGCCCTTAACCTTATCAAACTCCGAGCCCTTGGCCGTAGCCATAATCACAGGGATATTCGCATAACGTTTATCGGCACGCAAACGTCTGAGAATGCTTACACCATCCTCATCCGGCAGCATAATATCTAAAACAATAAGCTCCGGCACCTGCTTTTCCAGCAAAGCGAAAAGCTCGCGGCCGCTGCCGCAGCCCTGTGCCTCCATGCCAACGGACTGCAGGGTGTAAACCTCCAGCTCGCAAATATTTTGTTCATCTTCCACGCAGAAAATCAT
Source organism: Phascolarctobacterium sp. Marseille-Q4147 (assembly GCF_017968825.1). Taxonomy (NCBI): domain Bacteria; kingdom Bacillati; phylum Bacillota; class Negativicutes; order Acidaminococcales; family Acidaminococcaceae; genus Phascolarctobacterium; species Phascolarctobacterium sp. Marseille-Q4147. The sequence goes on from NZ_CP072874.1 coordinate 2,378,182, forward strand.
GCAAAACACCACCAATCAATACTCTTTCGCTATAATTATATACGCAAATCAGAAAAAATGCCTGTAAAATTTAGGTAAAAATTTTAACAGGAGTAAAAGAAGCTGCATTTAACTGCTAAGCATGCAAAAAAGGCTGAGAGCAACGCTCTCAGCCTTATACTATATGCGATTGTAGAAAAAACGAAAGCTGCCTGCGGCAATCCTTTCCCTGCAGTTTAAATCTGCCAAAGTCTGTGATACACTCCGTTTTCCATATTATCGATTACATCTACCTTAAACGGCATATTTTCAATAATATCCAGCGTATCAAAATACGTATCCGGCGTAGCATAAAACTTAATCAGTCCGCTGGTGCCGTCTACGGTGCTCACCATGGCCAGATGCTCATAGCCTTCCATAATCCAGTTAACATCTGCAATACGCTCAGGCTCAACCTGCGCGTAGATCATACTGTGGGGTCCGGGGTCATTGTCACTCATTCTTTTACAACCTTTCTGCGTAATAAGCTGAATTGCAGCAGCGGCTTGTCGCTGGCTGCGGAAAATTTCTGCTGGGCATGCGGTGCGCAGTCAATCGGCGTACCTGCTTCATCCAGCATTTCTGTCAAAACAAAGGGCATTGTGCTGCCGTCGGGCATCAAAAGCTCCAGCGGCTCGCCTGCCTTTACATTGTTGCGCTGCTCAAAATAAGCGCGCTTTTTCTCGGCATCATAGCCTGTAACGATACCGACAAAATCATGTGTCTGCTCATACTTCGAGCTGGTGTAGACCTGCGCATCTCTGTCAGGCTTAGCCACAGCAAAGCCTGTGGTGTACTGACGGTGGGAAACCTTGTTCAGCTCGGTAATCCACGCCTCCGGCACGCTGTAATGCTCCATATCTGCCCAGCATTGGTCGATAGCCTTGCGGTAAACGCTGACTACCGTAGCTACATAATGCACGCTCTTCATGCGGCCTTCAATCTTCAGGCTGCACACACCGGCGCGCATCAGCTCCGGCAGATATTCAATCAGGCACAGGTCCTTGGAGTTCATCACGTAGGTACCGTGCTCGTCCTCCTCGAGGTCGAAGTATTCGCCCGGGCGCTTTTGCTCGCCCAGCTTATACATATTATATTCCCAACGGCAAGCCTGAGTGCAGGCACCGCGGTTGCCGTCGCGCCCTGTCAAATAGGCACTCAGCAGGCAGCGTCCGCTGTAGGAAATGCACATCGCGCCATGCACGAAGGTTTCCAGCTCTACCGAGGTTTTTTCACTGATTTCGCTGATTTCTACCAAGGACAGCTCACGTGCCAGCACCACGCGTTCAGCACCAAGCTGCTCCCACGCCTGTACAGCGGCGTAGTTGGTGGTATTAGCCTGCGTGCTCACGTGCAGCGGCATATCAGGCACAACCTGACGGGCAGTGCTCCATACGCCCAAATCACTGATCAGCAGTGCGTCAACCTTGGCCTGCTGCAGACCGCGCAGATAATCCGGCAGTCTGTCGATATCCTCGTTGTGCGCAAAAATATTTACCGTTACATAAACCTTTTTGCCGAGGCTGTGAGCATACTCTGCCATCTCAGCAATTTCCTCTAAAGAGAAATTGTTGGCAAAGGCACGCAGACCAAACAGCTTGCCGCCCAGATAAATAGCATCAGCACCATACAGCAGTGCCATTTTTCCTTTTTCCATATTACCGGCAGGTGCCAGTAATTCGGGTTTAACTAAGTTTCTGCTCATTAATTCTCCTTAAAACACTTCTCCGCGCCGCCATAACGGCAACAGCAGAAATATGTAATAAACTGTTGTTAGCCTATTTCCTCAATCGCCTTCAAATGCTCGGCGTAGGTTTTGGTAAAACGATGGTGTCCGTCCTTTTCCGCAACAAAGTACAGATAATCTGTCTGCTCCGGCTGCAGCACCGCCTTAATTGCGGTCAGTCCCGGACTGCCAATCGGTCCCGGAGGCAAGCCGGGATTCTGGTAGGTGTTATACGGGCTCTGTATCTTGGTATCCGCAAAGGTAACTACTTCCTTCTGCGTTCCCAAAAGATACTGAATCGTCGTGTCAGACTGAATAGGCATGCCGATTGCCACACGCTTGAGGAAAACGCCGGCGATTTTCGGCTGCTCCTCGGCAAAGACTGCCTCCAGCTCCACCATTGAAGCCATATTGACAACATCACGCAAAGGCAGATTGCGTTCGGCCACAGTCTTGGCAATACCGCTGCTCTGCATTTCCTTATCAAACTGCGCAACCATCATTTGGAGCATCTCCTGCTCGCTGATTCCCACCGGGAAATCATAGGTTGCCGGGTAGATAAAGCCCTCGGCCTTAAACAGCACATTGCTGTCATCAGTCTGCATATAGGGATAGGGTGCATAATCCTTCGCCGCTGCCATAAACTTGTCTGCACTGCCAAGCCCTTCGGACTCCAGCTTCTTCGCGGTTTTCGCCACGCTGTAGCCTTCCGGTACGGTAAAGCGCACCTGCTTGATGCGTCCCTTGACCATAACATCAACAATCTGCTGATTGCTCATGCCGCCGTCAATTTGGTAGGCACCTGCCTGCAGCTTGGTAGCCAGACCCTTCCAGCGCGCCTCCATTTTAAAGGCAGCGGGATTTTTTACCAGCTTCTTTTCATGCAGCAGCTCGGCGATATCCGCCGTAGTCATGCCGTCCTTGACAACAATCAGGCGCGAGCCCTCTACGGCAAAACCCTTATTGTTGCCCTGTCCGTTAAGATAAATCGTAAATGCTACCACGCCGGCAACCAGCAGCACCGCCAAAGCACCTGCCGCAGCCTGCACCGGATTGTCGCGCACCAGCTTTTTCAGCTTTTCTATATCCATCAGAAAACATCATCACATCGCATAAAAATACCGGACCGAAGTCCGGTAAAATTATTGACTGTGAATTACTCCTCGTCCTCAAACATTTCGTCATACTTAGCAGCAACTGCTTCGTATTCTTCGTCAGTCGGAGCGGTGTAAACAGCTTCGCCGTTTTCGTCAAAGTCCATGCGTGCGATAACGCAGGTATCTTCTTCTTCATCATGCTCGTGGCAATCGCAGTCGTCATCCTCGCAGCAGCAGTCTTCCATCGGAACCAGTACTGCAAATTGTTTGTCATCAACAGTGATAACCATATCCTGATAGAACTCATGCTCGTTGCCTTGCTCGTCAGTCAGAACAACGCAGATAACTTCTTCTTCGCCTTCAGCTTGCATAGCTGCTAATTCTTCATCTCTAATGTCTTTTTCCATAAAGGCACCTCTTTCGTTATAGCTCAATAAATAAAAAGCTCAATTTTAATCTAAACATATTGTATAATAGGTAACGCTATCTGTCAAATTTTAAAGCTCTTGCTGTCCAGATAATTTTGCAGAATAACAACTGCCGCCATCATATCAATAACCTTCTTACGCTTTTTACGGCGCAAGTCCGCATCAACCAGCACCTTTTCGGCAGCTACGGTGCTCAGGCGTTCATCCCACAGCACAACCTGCACCTTCGGGAACATGGTGCGTAGCTTTTCGGCCATTGCTTCACAGGCCTGCGCGCGTTCGCCGATAGTGCCGTTCATGTTTTTGGGATAGCCTACAACCAATGTATCTACCTCATGCTCGGCTATCAGCTCGGCAATGCGGGCATAGTCGCGTTCCTCAGTAGTACGATGAATAGTTTCCACGCCGTTGGCAATCATGCCCAGCAAATCGCTCACAGCGATACCGATAGTTCTTGTTCCTACATCAAGGGACATTTTACGCATTAAGTTACGTTCTCCTTTTACTTGTTAATCTGCTGCAGATAATTTTTTACCAGCTCTTCAATCAGCTCATAGCGCTCGTGACGGCGCAGCTTGGTACGTGCGTCCTCAAAGCTGGTGATATAAGTGGGGTCACCGCTCAGCAGGTAGCCTGCTAATTGGTCCACAGGGTTATAGCCCTTCTTTTCCAGGGCAGCGTATACTTCTTTTATAGTTTCGGCAACGTTCAGCTTTTCCGGCTCACGTTTGAACATCATAGTTTCTTGAGATACTTCAGACATACGAAACACTCCTTTCGTTTTTCGTAAATATATTGTAGCACATTTTGAGCGAAAAAGCTGTGTTTTTCTGGTTAACTTGCAAAAAAGAGTGCTTACATTAAGCTTTACTTTACTTCAGGTAATGCTGCAGCAAAGCATCCTGACAAAAGCCCCGGCACAGACGCATCGTTTACGATGCGGCAAATGCCGGGGCTTTACTTTAGCTGCACTTCTATCAGGATTGTACAATCCATAAAAGTGCTTTAACCGTCAATATTTAATTTTGCTTAGAGGCTCATACCGCCAGCTACATAATGGAATTCAGCCTTGCGCTCACGCAGGTTACGTTCCTTATCCCAAGGAGCAGTGCCGAACCAGTAATCGTCTGCCGGATTAAAGCTTGCCAAAACGGTCAGGGTACCCGGGTCAATTTCCACTTTGTAGTTTTTGAGCAGGCCGTCGCCACCTGTCAGATGCAAGCTGCCATTAATCAGGACGCCGATTTTGTCTTCGTAAACGCCAACGATTAACGGATTTACCGAGCTATCCAGTTCATAACCGCCTACGCCGATACCAGCCAAGGTGTCGCCATTGGTCAGGCCGTTGGCTTTGCCGGTGTATTTTGCCGGTACGCCTTGGGTAATGGTTTTGTCATCTACTACAAAGGTCAGCTTAGCCTTTGTTACTTCGGACTTGCCTGCGTTAATCTGCACATTGTAGTTTGTGTTCAGGTTATCTACGCCGCTGGCAGTACCATTCCATTCGTAGCTGCCTACATTATTGGTCTTCTTAACGTCGCTTACGCTGCCTTCCGTAATCGCGCCATCTTTGTTAGCATTGATTACCAGACCGTTATCGCCATTGACTAAGCCTGCATTGTTACTAAAGGTGAATGCGTTGCTGTAGTCCTTAGCATCAAGATTACCGTAAACGCGGGTGATGTCGTTCAGATTTACTACGAGGTTAGCCTTCGTTACGTCGGACTTGCCTGCGTTAACTGTTACATCGTAGTTAGTGTTCAGGTTATCTACGCCGCTGGCAGTACCATTCCACTCGTAGTTACCTACGTTGTTAGTCTTCTCTACATTGGTCAGAGTACCACCGGCAATTGCACCGTCTTTGTTAGCATTGATTACCAGACCTTTATCGCCATTGACTAAGCCTGCATTTGCACCAAATGTAAATGCTTTGCTGTAGTCCTTCGCATCAAGGTTACCGTAAACGCGGGTGATGTCGTTCAGATTTACTACGAGGTTGGCCTTCGTTACTTCGGACTTGCCTGCGTTAACTGTTACATCGTAGTTAGTGTTCAGGTTATCTACACCGCTGGCAGTACCATTCCATTCGTAGCTGCCTACGTTGTTGGTTTTCTTAACGTTGGTCAGAGTACCGCCGGCAATTGCGCCGTCTTTGTTAGCATTGATTACCAGACCGTTATCGCCATTGACTAAGCCTGCATTTTCACCAAAGGTAAATGCGTTGCTGTAGTCCTTAGCATCAAGATTACCATAAACGCGGGTGATGTCGTTCAGATTTACTACGAGGTTGGCCTTCGTTACTTCGGACTTGCCTGCGTTAATCTGCACATCGTAGTTAGTGTTCAGGTTATCTACACCGCTGGCAGTACCATTCCACTTATAGCTGCCTACATTGTTGGTCTTCTTAACGTCGCTTACGCTGCCTTCCGTAATTGCACCATCTTTGTCAGCATTGATTACCAGACCGTTATCGCCATTGACTAAGCCTGCATTTTCACCAAAGGTAAATGCGTTTCTGTAGTCCTTAGCATCAAGATTACCGTAAACGCGGGTGATGTCGTTCAGATTTACTACGAGGTTAGCCTTTGTTACGTCAGACTTGCCTGCGTTAATCTGCACATTGTAGTTTGTATTCAGGTTATCTACACCGCTGGCAGTACCATTCCATTCGTAGCTGCCTACGTTGTTGGTCTTCTCTACGTTGGTGAGAGTACCGCCGGCAATTGCGCCATCTTTGTTAGCATTGATTACCAGACCGTTATCACCATTGACTAAGCCTGCATTGTTACCAAAGGTAAATGCGTTGCTGTAATCCTTAGCATCAAGATTACCATAAACGCGGGTGATGTCGTTCAGATTTACTACGAGGTTAGCCTTCGTTACGTCGGACTTGCCTGCGTTAATCTGCACATTGTAGTTTGTGTTCAGGTTATCTACACCGCTGGCAGTACCATTCCACTCGTAGCTGCCTACGTTGTTAGTCTTCTTAACATTGGTGAGAGTACCGCCGGCAATTGCGCCGTCTTTGTTAGCATTGATTACCAGACCGTTATCGCCATTGACTAAGCCTGCATTTGCACCAAAGGTATATGCGTTGCTGTAATACTTAGCATCAAGGTTACCATAAATGCGGGTAATGTCGTTCAGATTTACTACGAGGTTAGCCTTCGTTACTTCGGACTTGCCTGCGTTAACTGTTACATCATAGTTTGTATTCAGGTTCTCTACACCGCTAGCAGTACCATTCCATTCGTAGCTGCCTACGTTGTTGGTCTTCTCTACGTTGGTCAGAGTACCACCGGCAATTGCGCCATCTTTGTTAGCATTGATTACCAGACCGTTATCGCCATTGACTAAGCCTGCATTGTTACCAAAGGTGAATGCGTTGCTGTAGTCCTTAGCATCAAGATTACCATAAACGCGGGTGATGTCGTTCAGATTTACTACGAGGTTGGCCTTCGTTACGTCGGATTTGCCTGCGTTAACTGTTACAGCGTAGTTAGTGTTCAGGTTATCTACACCGCTGGCAGTACCATTCCACTCATAGCTGCCTACATTATTGGTCTTCTCTACGTTGGTCAGAGTACCGCCGGCAATTGCACCGTCTTTGTCAGCGTTGATTACCAGACCGTTATCACCGTTGACTAAGCCTGCATTGTTACCAAAGGTATATGCGTTGCTGTAGTTCTTCGCATCAAGGTTACCATAAACGCGGGTGATGTCGTTCAGATTTACTACGAGGTTAGCCTTCGTTACGTCGGACTTGCCATTGGCAGTTACTACCAAATTATAGTTCTTACCCAAGCCTGCATTTGCAGTGCTTGCGCTACCTGTCCACTCATAGTTACCTGCATCGTTCGTTACCTTGCTGCCGCTTACGCCAGCAATTGCACCATCGCCAGTAACTGTTACCTTAACATCGCCGGCATTATAGCTATCACCATTTACCAGACCAGTGATATTGCCTGCGCTGTAACCGCCGCTAGTAATCGTTGCATTACCATAGGTACGTACTACGTCACTCAGGCCAACATTCAGCGTTGCCTTTTCTACTTTAGACTTGCCATTTGCAGTTACTACCAAATTATAGTTCTTACCCAAGCCTGCATTTGCAGTGCTTGCGCTACCTGTCCACTCATAGTTACCTGCATCGTTCGTTACCTTGCTGCCGCTTACGCCAGCAATTGCGCCATCGCCAGTAACTGTTACCTTAACATCGCCGGCATTATAGCTGTCGCCGTTTACCAGACCAGTGATATTACTTGCACTGTAGCTACCGCTGGTAATCGCTGCATTACCGTAAGTGCGGTATACGTCACTCAGGCCAACATTCAGCGTTGCCTTTTCAACCGTAGACTTGCCATTGGCAGTTACTACCAAATTATAGTTCTT